>CAZLJK010000047.1:0-19570 GCA_964559825.1 uncultured Sulfuricella sp.
GGAGGCAACCATGAGCAAACAAACTGCCGCTACCGGCGATAAAGTCAGCGTGCATTACACCATCTCTGTTCAAGAGGGCGAGGTGATTTTCGATACCTACGAGGAAGGCGAGCCTGTCATTCTGGAAATCGGAGCAGGTGAAATTGCGGAAAACCTGGAGAAGTGCCTGATCGGGCTGGAGCCGGGCGAGCAGCGCGCATTTCTCCTCGAGCCCGAGCAGGCGTTCGGCCTGAGCGACCCGGAACTGGTGCAGCGGATCGAGCTGGACATGTTCCCGGACGACGTCGAGGTCGAAATCGACAGCCTGGTCGAATTCAACCTGCCCAGCGGCGAGGCCGTAATGGGAGTGATCCTCGACAAAACCGAGACCGATGCGCTGGTGGATTTCAACCACCCCCTGTGCGACTACCCGCTGAAATTCGAAGTAGAGATTCTGGAAATTCTGGAATAAACATGGAAGTTTTGCTCGCCAATCCGCGCGGCTTCTGCGCCGGCGTAGACCGCGCCATCGAGATCGTGGAGCGCGCGCTGGAACTGTTCGGTGCGCCGATTTACGTGCGCCACGAAGTCGTCCACAACAAGTTCGTGGTAGAGAGCTTGCGCGCCAAAGGTGCGGTGTTTATCGAGGATCTCGCCGAAGTTCCGTCCGGCAGCACGCTGATCTTCAGCGCCCACGGGGTTTCCCCTGCCGTGCGGCAGGAGGCCGAGGCGCGCGGCTTGAAGGTGTTCGACGCCACCTGTCCGCTGGTCACCAAGGTGCACCTGGAGGTGGCGCGGATGCGCAAGCAGGGCAAGGAAATCATCATGATCGGCCACAAGGGACACCCCGAGGTGGAAGGCACCATGGGCCAGGCTGAGGACGGCATGTACCTGGTCGAGAAACCGGAGGACGTGGCCGGCCTGCACGTTGGCGACGAAAACAACCTCGCCTATGTTTCCCAGACCACCCTGTCGATGGACGATGCGAGCCGCATCGTCGCCGCGCTGAAACAGCATTTCCCCAACATCAGCGGCCCGAAGAAGGACGACATCTGCTACGCCACGCAGAACCGCCAGGATGCAGTCAAAATCCTGGCGCAGCTGTGCGACGCGGTGATTGTAGTCGGCTCGCCCAACAGTTCCAATTCCAATCGCCTGCGCGAGGTGGCGCGGAACATGGGGGTGGATGCCTGGATGGTGGATAACGCCGGCCAGATCGATCCGGCATGGTTGAGCGGCAAGAAGAAGGTGGGCGTCACCGCCGGCGCTTCCGCACCCGAGGTGCTAGTGCGGGAAGTGATTAAGCGGCTTCAATCATTAGGAGCGGAGCAAGTCGAATCATTGCTCGGTATTCAAGAAAAGATCACTTTTCCGCTGCCCAAGGCGTTGGCCTGATTGCGATCACAGGGAAGGGGCTGTACAAGCCCATTCCTGTCGAGTTGTATCCGGGGAGGCTCTGCGCTACCTTTAATTATTCGAGCAGCTCTCTCCATGAAACGCGTTTGTCTGTCGTTGAACTCGGTGGCACGGGAACGCCCGTGGTGATAGTTGTGGCATCCGATTTGCGAACCAGAACCTTGACCTCGCCGCTGGGTAATTTGATCGGGACGACCCGGCTGGCAAGCGCATCTCCCAGAAATGTGGATGACCATGCCACGGTTGAGCCTGTTAATTTGCCGCCGGTCTTGTAATCGAAAACATTGAGCCAACTGCTGCCGCCGGGTGTGCAGACGTCACTGCTGGGAATGTTGCTGGTAAATACTAGCGCCCCCAAGATGAGGGCGGGGTCGGTGTTGATGCGCTCGCCGCTGGCGGGCATGTCGACGTACCACCCTTTCTTGGTGGCGAAATCAACGGCGGTAGTCGTTAGGGTGCGCGTTGTGCCGTCCAAAGTCAGTGTTTGTACTTGCAGGTTGCTGCGGGTCGGGTCGCTGATCACAGGTGTGCTTCCGCTCGGGTTGCTGAGATCGTCCAACAGGGCATACATGGTTTGAGTGCCGGTCGTTGCCACGTCAGTGTCACCCAGATACCGACCGGTGCCAACATAGACAAATCGCTTGTCTGCGCCGCTGATCGAAATCTTGGCCAGTTCGGGTATCGTGGTCACGGGTTGCGTATTGCCGCTACCATCCTTGAGGATGGCGAGCCTCTTCACGTTCCATGAGTTGGAATTGGTGGCGGTGAGATCAAAACGCCAAACGTTGCCATTGAGATCGCCGCCGTAAACATAAGTGGTCGTGTTGTCGATGTCGCTGTTTTCAACGTAGGCTGCAATTTGCGCAAGGCCGCTCGGATCGGTTGAACTTCCCTCTCCCGTATCGATGGTCTTGATCAAAGCGCCCGTCTTGGCATTCAGCACAAACAGGTAGCCGTGGCCGTCGCCGCCGGTGTCGGCACCGTTGTTGTAGCCCGACGTCACCAGCACGACCCAGCCCTTCCCGGCGGTCTTGACGATAATGGGTTTGCCGAAGCTATAGCCGGTATTGTTTTTTACGGTAGCGGTGGTTGCGCTGTTGGGGAATTCCCAAAGCACTTTTTGCGCTGCTACTGCCTCGTCGGCAGCGGTGGGCGTGGTGACGTCCAGCGCATAATAGCCGCGGCCGCCCTTGTTCAGCCCACCCACCAGAATGGTTTTCCAGCTTGGATCGGGATTTCCTGTTACGCCATCCGTGTTGCTGAAGTCAATGTCGCCGCTGGTTGGCGTGCCATCCACGTAGTATTTGTGCACAAAGCCCGATTTTCTGGAAAGATTGTTGAGGCTGGACATCAGCAGGTTGGGGATGTATGCCCATTCTTCCGTGCCGCTGGCGGCATTGAACGCGTGCAACATGCCATCGTTCGCGCCTTGATAGACGATGCGTGTGCGGCTTGCCTGGTCCGTCTTGAACGAGGTCGTGCATTTACCCGTTACTACGGTGGAATAGCAAGTGTCGTCATAATGGGCGAACGGTTCGCGCACCACGAGCGGCTCTGCATTGATGATGTCCCCCAGCAGGTGGGCGCGGGTACGGTAGCTCGTGCCCTCCAGGCTCCTGTCTCCGCGCAGGAACGCCACCACATTTGCGCCATCCGATGTACCCGGCGGCGTGGTAGTCGAGTTAAGCAGCGCCTGCTGGGCTACGCTTAATTTTGTGGTGGTGGCAGCAGTGGTGGGTTGAAACTGGACACCCTGACCGGTGCCGCTTGTTCCGGTATAAGTGACGATCTTCCGGTTGGCCGAGGTTCTCAGGTCGAGCTGCGGCTGGGCAGAGGTGGCCCATGTCGGGCTGGAAGTATCCGGAACACCGGTGGTCAGGTTGATCGGGTAGGCAAACAGGTCGCCGGACCAGTTGCCGGAATTGTATTTGGAAGCATAAGACTGGTTGTCGCTGCCGGTGACGTTTGCGTTGGCCACCGCGACTGCCGCAGCGCCGGCATCCCTGCCGATAATATTGTTGATGGTGCCGGCCAGGGCGGTAGCAAAGTCATTCGGATCGGCAGCGTTAAGGAAATTGCCGCGGCTGTTGATGGCGGCATGAGCGAGATCGTCGACCTTGGCCGGATCGGAACCGCTCGGGTCTGGCCAGGCGATGGTAGTAGTGGAGGGTGAGGTGAAGGCGGACTGGATCGCCGCCTCCGATATGGTCCCCGTCACGCCAAGGCCGACAGTCAAATTCACCAGGTGCTGCCAGAATGCCGGATCCAGGCTGTTGGTCGGGACTTTGTTGTTCAGGTCGGTGCGCAAATCCCGGTTCCAGTAATACATCGCCACGTCCGCCAGCGTGTCGCTGTGGGCATCGCTGTAAGGGCTCGCCGCGTCATATTGGTACGTTGCCGGACTCGGGTTGGTATGATGGTTCGTGATGCTGGCTCCGTCAGTACCATCGACATTAGCTCTGGCGGCGGCAGTTCGTGCGTCATAACTGGTGCCTCCGCTCCAGTAGCCATCGGTCATGAAAATATTGTAGTTTTGCCGACAGTAGGCCTGCGTCCCTCCTCCTGTGCCGGGATTGGCACCCCAAGGACCCGAGTCATCGGTTCGCTGGAAATATTGCCCTATATCATCCAGCGCTTGCCGTAACGGCGTGCCTGCGGAGGGCATGACATGCCCGTAAAGGGATGCATAAAAACTGGCGCGGCCCGTGGCGTCGAATTTCCTGACACCGCTGACGATGGTGCCCGGGCTGGCGACACCGTCTATCGTTGCGGATCCTTTGTTGATGGCGGCAAAGCCGACCCTCGGGTCGCTGCCTACCTCGGCAAAGGCCTGACCGACACCGGCGCGCGACAGTAGAATGCGCGAACGGTAGTAGGTGTACCAGTTGGCGAAGTTCTGGATTTCTTCGGCATAGGTGCAAGTGGCTGCGGCGCAGTCTGTGCGATCTGACCCTTTGGGAAATGGGGCATTCGCGGGCTTGATCTCTTCCAATGAGAAGCTTGTATCGAGATTATTTGCGTCGGTCGGCCCGGTCAAGGTGCCCGCGCCAGTCCAGTTGAAGTAGGTGGCCGGATAGAAAGTGCGGGATGCGCTCGACCAGCTTCCGTTATCGTTGCGCCAGTTGGCCGTCCAGGTGTGATCGACAGTCAGATCGAGTGTGCCTTCGCCCGTGTTGTACGGGTTGTGGTAAGCGGCAGTGGGCGTGGCGTTGCTCATCAATGTCTTGTCAGCATTGGTCCATGGCACATAGCGCTTGGCCGGGTCGTAATACAAGGGATTGAACTGGGCGGTGCGGTAATAGCGGGCGTACTTGTTATCCGAGTTAAACCGGGCGACATAGCTGTAAGAGTCACCATACCCCCAATTGGCGCCATATAAGGGATTCGCGCGCGGAAACGTAAAATACACGTTGCTGTTTTCAGGGACGACCTCGAACTGCATCGAACCGGAATCGTCCAGGGCGAACATGATGTTGGGCCCGGCGGTATTCTTTACCGCCATCGGTATGTCGGCGATGTCGGTGGAGGCGGCCTGGACGGCTTGGATTGACTGAGCGGAAACCAGGCAAACCAGCAACGTTTGCGCGGCAACATGCCGAATTGTTTTGCAAGTTGTTTTCATTTGGATTGCTCCTCTATTTAACCGGATAGCTGTCGCCATCATGGGGCGACGATTCATCTGGAGAGAATGACCTGAACCATGCTGACCGTGTTGCGAGGGCCTTCGACGCGCACTGTCACTCGGTAATAAACGGCTTGTGAGCCAGAAAAAACAATCCCCCCTGATTTCTTTGTGCCGCCACTCACCAAGGCATCGGCGTAGCAGTTTCCGGCAATATCCGTCACCGGAACCGGACCATTGCAGAGGCGGTCGATCACATATTTCACGTTGTAACTGGCGTCGACTGCGGAAGCCGGGACATCCTCCCAGCTGATGACAGTGGGTACGCCTTTGGCATCCGTGGCTTGAATGGTGGGGTAATAATTGCAAGCGCCGTCAGCGCACCCGGTCGGCCAGTTGGCGTCGAGCGATGTCGTAACGATGGTTCCGAGCGCGTCGAATGCAGTTTCGACACCCGTGTCCGAGGCGTGAAGCGCGGCCTGGCGAAAGGCGAGATTGCCGGCGATCAGGTTTGAAGTATCGACAGACCGCACAAGTGCGATCCCTGCCAGCGTCATGCTCACCAGCGCGATCAGGGCGATGAACAGGGCTGCGCCGCGCTGCTTCAGTGCCAAAGCCATGGGATAGGTTGGCCTATAGGTAAAGGGTGGCAAGGTATTCATACGTTTGCCCAAATGATGTTGCGAAGCGGAATGATTGTGGTGTAAACGCGATAGCGGTATTTTTGCCAGTCGGGTAGATTGGATATATTCACCCCGCCAGGGGCGCTGGTGGTGACATTGCCCACTTCTTTTTTGCCGCTACGTGCGACGGCGGTAATTCTGATTGCCTTGATACGTTTGACCTTATTTGAGTCCAGTGTATTGAAACCCGAAGCAGCGGTAGCGTCCACCCATGAGGTCACGTCCTGTACGCCCGCTGCGGTGGATATGCCATATTGCGCTTGTAAGCTAACGATGTCCTTGACCAGCGTGGTCACCGCTGCCGATTTGTCCACCATTTGCAGGCTGTAGTTGGCGTCAACCGAAAACGTGTTAACAATGAGGTCTCCGAAATTCAGGATTTTTGCTCCTGAGGTGAAAGTGGGCCAGGTATTGCCAGGAGCCGTATTGTAGAAGTTGGCCGCCGGGTTATAAGAGGGCCCGCTGCCAGCAGGACTGTGTTGAATCTTGAGAGCGGCGCCTTGTACTTGCGTCACCTTCATGACGGTGCAGTTGCTGCCTTGGGAAACCAGGATTAAATTTCCATCTGTAAACCCCGTGGTGCGATTGACATTCAATTCTGCGGAGGGTTGTGGCATGCTGTCCGTGATCGTGGCGGGTATTGATCCAAGAAATTCCGTGCCGCGCGTCGTGGTGATTGTATCCGATCCAGTGGCGCCGCCGTCGATGATGGTGACCGGGGCCATGACTGATGTTGGCACGCCTGGAGCAGGTGACGTTGGCGTGCCGCTGCCCGGATCGTAATAACTGTATATTGAACTGCAATCGAATGCGGCGCTATCCGTCAATCCTGCACCGGCGTTGCGGATGTCCTGTTCCAATTGAACTACCGCCATTAGCCCGTTTTCCTGGGCGTCAGAACCGGCGGTGGTGGTGCGCTTTTGATTTTCAAACACGGAAAATGCTTGCATGATGACCAGTACCGCGAGCAATCCCAAAGTCATGCCGACCATGACTTCAACCAGGCTGAAGCCCTTTGCGTGATCTCTATTTTGTAAATTTATACAGAACATGTGAGCTCCAGGCTAAGGCGTGTTGATTTGGGCTGTGGCCACAAAATTGTGGTAATTGGTTTCTTGTGGCCCTTTCCAGCATACAGTCACTGTTACTTGTTTCGTGTTGGTAAAAGGGGTGGTAACGGAAATTTGCTGTTTCGAGCTGATGGCTCCAGGTAAAAAAGATGAAGAAGTTGAAGTGGTAAATTGATTTAACCAGTTCACTACATAGGCGTTAGTAGAGGCGGCTCCAGTAGGTGTGCAAACCGTTCCCGCAGTGGGGTTGTGCGCATAACTGTCGAGATTGGCCCGGTCAACCCACATCTGACCAATAATTTGATTGGTCAGATAGGCTGCATCAGCCCGATATTTTGCATCAATACTGTTTTTGATGGATGCTGCCTGCAACCCCATGAGCGCGATGATGCCCATGGAGAAAATCAGGATCGCGATCAACGCTTCAAGAAGCGCTGATCCACATTGTGGTCTGAGAGGAAATGTTTTCATGGTCACGAACATGCTCTGGGGTCACTTGTTGCGTTGAAGCGTGGGTCACAGCTCCGGGTTTGACCGCCAGACGTTATCATTATGCTTAGATTCTGGCTTAGATTGGCGGGAAGAATTGTGGTGGGCACATCCAGGTCAATCTGGGTCAACGTGGCGGTGGCGTCGGCATTTGCTACAATCCGGCCTAACGCGTTAAAGGTGGCGGTTGTCGCCGTGCCAGGCGTCACTGTAATCGTGACGTTAGAAGATCCTTCATTGCTAGTCCTGCTCTGTATTGCGGCGCCAGCATCGGTGCTGACTGCCCAACTGCTTGCCGTTCCCATGACGAATTTTACCCTCTCATTGCGACGCACAGCTTCTGCCCGAGCGAGTTGCAAGCCATTTTGTATCGATTCGGTCGCGGTGCGTATTTGTGCGTTTAGCATCCAAGTTTGAAAGTTTGGTAATGCGATAGATAGTAAAATGGCCATGATGACAATGGCGATCATGAGCTCGATCAGCGTTACCCCTTTTTGGATGAGCCGAAAACTTAGCACGCGCCCCCCTTCTTGGTGACCCAGCAGGTAGTGTTTCCAGTCCATCCAGACGCGGTGATTGTGGAGGCTTTGGCGTTGTTCTGGTCGATGGTGTAAGTAAAGCCGGCCATCGCACCTTTGCCAACTGCCTGGAGTGTAAAGGTGGTCGAGGTCGCCGCGCCTGAACAGGAAATATCGAAATATTTGCTGGTGGTCGAGTCGGCGGTACAAGCCGTGGCGCTCACATAAGTGCGGTTGTCTTGGTAAAACTGTTCCATTTGCACCCGCTTGGTGGAAAGGTTTGAGGTTGCATCGGGGATTCTTCCTCTCGTCAAATAATCGCGATAAGAGGGGACGACTATCGCTGCCAAGATGCCGACGATCGCAACGACTATCATTAATTCGACCAGCGTGAAGCCGTTTTGTGCTTTCATGAATATCTCCCTCTTTTAGGTTTCAAACGTTATCGCAAGATTGAAAATACCGCTAGCATAAACCGACTAACGGTTGGTTTACTAGAATGAGCGGCAAAAATTGGAAACTCAACAGATTTGAATATGGATTACTTGATAATCGGCGGCGGTGTGATTGGCCTAAGCAGCGCGTTTGAGCTTGCGCGGGATGGCGCCACAGTGACTGTACTGGAGCGCGGGGTATGTGGCGGCGAATCCTCCTGGGCGGGCGGGGGGATACTGTCTCCGCTGTTGCCTTGGGATTATTCGCCCGCTGTGACCGATCTGACGCAGTTGAGTTGCCGGTTATTTCCTGAATGGGTGGCCCGTATTGCCGATACGAGTGGTATCGATCCGGAATACCGTGTCAGCGGAATGCGGGTCTTGCCCCCGTTTGATGCCGAGAGAGCCGTGCAATGGTGCGCCGGCAATGGTGTGCGGCTGGAGCTGGATGGAGAGGCTCTGTGGTTGCCGGATGTCGCTCAGGTGCGCAATCCGCGCCTGATCAAGGCGTTGCGCCGCGCACTGGAGCGGATGGGGGTACGGATTGTGGAACACGCAGAGGTGACCGGGATCGTTGCCACGGAAGATCGGGTGGAGCGGCTGGATACCTCTGCGGGCTCTTTTTCAGCGGAGCATTATGTTGTTGCCGCCGGGGCCTGGAGCAAGAAATTGCTGGGAAAGCAGGGCGTGCAACTCGATATCAAGCCGGTGCGTGGCCAGATGCTGCTGTACAGGGCGCAGCCCGGAATGCTGCCGCATATTATCCTGCAGAATGGGACCTATCTGATTCCTCGTGATGACGGACATATCCTGGTTGGCAGTACCCTGGAGGATGTCGGTTTCGACAAGTCGACGACTGAGGAGGCCAGGGTTGCACTTCATGCGCGGGCACTGGTCATGTTGCCTCAACTGGCCCAGGCAGAGTTTGTTAAGCACTGGGCCGGGCTGCGCCCGGCTGCACCCGACAATACCCCGATCATCGCCCGGCATCCGCAGTTGGAGAACCTTTACCTTAATAGCGGCCATTTCCGTTACGGCGTCACCATGGCGCCGGCAAGTGCCCAAATTCTCGCAAATCGGTTATTTGACCGAGAGCAACCCTTCGATGTTTCAAGCTATAATTGGCCAAGATTGAATTAAAAATATTAGACAAAGTCCAACGTTTGGTTTAGCATGAATTTATGGATATGAAAATTTACACACGCGATACCATGGCGGATCTGCTCCGGCAGCACGCGATCAATCCGACGCATCAGCGCCTCGAGATTGCCTATGCATTGTTTTCCAGGCAGGAGCACCTTTCCGCCGATCAGATCCTTGCGATCGTCAATACCAAGCACAGCGAAACCTCCAAGGCAACGGTCTACAACACCCTCAATTTATTCGTGGAAAAGAAACTGATCCGCGAAGTAATCGTGGACCCCAGCAAAGTATTCTACGACCCCAATACCCACGAGCATCACCACTTCTACGATGTGGTCAGCGGTCATCTGACCGACATCGACGCAGCGGATTTCAAGGTCAGCGGCTTGCCCGTGTTGCCACCGGGCGTGGTTACCGAAGGCATCGACATCATCGTCCGCATCCGCCCGCAAGCGGTCTCCGCCTGAATAAATCCCCGTATCGCCCATACCGCTTGTTATAGCGCGCTGTAACGGTTGATGGCGGATGGTGAAGGGGGATATAATGCCGAGCTTGTGTGCCGATGTAGCTCAGTTGGTAGAGCAGCGCATTCGTAATGCGAAGGTCACCAGTTCGATTCCGGTCATCGGCACCACCCCCACACTCCAAAGCAGACCAGTAAAGGCCCTCAAGCCAGTCCCTGGCGGGCTCATGTCAGCGCAGAAATAAGCCCACACAGGCTCAAAACGATCAGGCCGCCACCTCCACGCGAGTCTCGACTATCCACGTTTCCCGCCACAACGAAATGAAGGTTCAAAAAACAATCCGAAGTTGACGCTTTGATTGGAACGCCATGCTTGAAATTCAAGCTTGTTGAGCTAACCTTAAAAGGCCATTTACTGACAATAAGTTACCTTGCGCCTCAGCGTCTATGGCTATCCGGCCGCGTGTTTTGCAACCCAGTATTTTCGATATGTTCTTGGCAGGTGGCGATCAAGTCATAAGCACGAGCGAGAATGAGCACCGTATTCAGGGTGCCTAACCAGGAGAATATATTATGTATAGGATGCTAGTTGTTGCGCCGCTCATGGCGCTCCTGCTCACCGCGTGCATCGTGGCACCTGCGGACCGCGGGTATGGAGGCGTTGTTGTGGCGCCAGCACTGCCGCTGGTCGTGGAAATCGGCCCAGAGCCGTATTATTTTCACGACGGATTTCATTATTATTACCACGGTGATCGCTGGAGCTACTCTCATTCAAGATCGGGTCCCTGGAGCGATCTCCCCAGGAGTCACTACCCTAAAGAGATCAGGCGCAAAGGCGGCCCCGATGGTCGGGGCAGAGGTCCAGATCGTGACTACCGCGACCGGCGGTAACCTGAACCTTGCCGTTCCATTTTATTGGTAGGTAGCGGTGTTGATGTTGCCGCAAAACAGGGAAAGTCCGTTGTTTTCCGTCAACTGAAAGGAATATCCGGGTGAAGTAAGGCGCGCTTAGCGCTGGCGGTAAGGCTCCGGCGCCGCCACCGGCACGCAGGAGGGTGGCGGGGATTTGAGGATGGATTTCTTGATCTTGCCGATCACATGCATTTCGCAGGGCGCGCAGTCGAAGCGCAGCGTCAGCTTCTCGTTGCCGCTGACCAGGGTCATCGGCTCGGCGCGGACCTGGCCCTGCACGCCCTGCACCCCCTTTGCCTGCTTCGGGCAGAGGTTGAAGGAAAAGCGCAGGCAGTGCTTGGTGATCATCAGCGACACCTCGCCGGGCTCCTCGTGGGCTTCATACGCCGCCGCGATCAGCTTGACCCCGTGCTTCTCGTAAAACTCCCGCGCCTTGTGGTTGTACACGTTGGCCAGGTAGCTGAGCGATTCCTCGGGATAGACCGCCGGCGGCACGATCGCCACCTTGCGCGGAGTGCGCTGCCATGCGGCAAGGCGTGCGCTTTCCAGCTTTTCCACCGCTTCGCGCCGCAGGGCGTTGAGGGTGGAAGCCGGCACGAACCATGGCCGCGGCAGGTCCAGCGTGATTTCGCGCGCCTTGAACAGGGTGTTGCCGAGCTTGCTCAGGTTCTCGCGCAGGCTGGCTTCCGCTCGTTCCGCCTGCTGCGCCAGCTGATAGCCGAGGGCGACGGTTGCGGTGGCGTCGCAGCCGTCGGCATCGGTCAGTGTCAGCGCCAGTCCGTCTTCCGTTTCTTCCAGCCTGATCCACAGCCCGATGCGGCGCTCGGCCGATTTCTTCAGTAGCGCCTGTTCCCAGGTGTGGTCGCGGTTGCGGTAAATCGGGGTGCCCACCTTCAGCCCGTGCAACTGCGCCATCGCTTCATTCGGGAACACGCGCCAGCCATTGCCCGCCGCTTCGGCAATGTTGACCTTGGTGCCGAACATTTCGCGCTTGTGCAGGTAGCTCAGGCCGTCGCCGTTGTGCAGCGGCTCGCTGGCTTCCAGCTCGAACCAGTCGGGGCCGATGCGGGTCACCGTGCCTACGGCCACGCCGACGAACTTGGGCGAATCGAAGGCGCCGATGTCGGCCTGCCGGCCACTCACAAAGTAATCCGTCGCGCCGCGATGGAAGGTCTTGTCCGGGTCGGGTTTGAAATGGAAAGTGCAGCTGCCGCTGGAGCCCCGCGCCAGTTCCGGCCGCTGGTCGAGAATTTCATCCAGCAGTAGCCGGTAGTGCGCGGTGATGTTCTTGACGTAGCCGGCATCCTTGTAGCGACCCTCGATCTTGAAGGAACGGATGCCCGCATCGATCAGGGCGCGCAGGTTGGCGCTCTGGTTGTTGTCCTTCATCGAAAGCAGGTGCTTCTCGAACGCCACCACGCGGCCCTGGTCGTCGCTCAGCGTGTAGGGCAGACGGCAGGCCTGCGAGCAGTCGCCGCGGTTGGCGCTGCGGCCGGTCTGGGCGTGGCTGATGTTGCACTGGCCCGAGAACGCCACGCACAGCGCGCCGTGGATGAAAAATTCGAGGGTGGCATCGGTAGCGGCGCGGATGGCGCGGATTTCCTTCAGGCCGAGCTCGCGCGCCAGCACGATCTGGGAAAACCCCACATCGGCGAGGAATCTGGCCTTCTCCGCCGTGCGGATGTCGGTCTGGGTGCTGGCGTGCAGCTCGATGGGCGGCAGGTCCATTTCCAGCAGGCCCAGGTCCTGAACGATCAGCGCATCCACGCCGGCATCGTACAGCTGCCAGATCAGCTTGCGCGCCGGCTCCAGCTCCGCATCGTGCAGGATAGTGTTGAGCGTGACGAAAATCCGAGCATGGTAGCGGTGTGCGTAATCTACCAGCCCGGCGATGTCGCTCACGCTGTTCGAAGCATTCAGCCGCGCCCCGAACGAAGGCCCGCCGATGTACACCGCATCCGCGCCGTGCAGCACCGCCTCACGGCCGATGTCGGCGGTCTTGGCCGGGGCGAGCAGTTCAAGCTGATTGGGCAGGAGCGTCATGGAGTGGGGTTTCAATAAACTGCGTCGTGGTCGCCAACGTTGACCGGAATGATTTCCTCATCCGATACCAGCAATTCCATCGTGATGCGGTAGGAAAGATTGATCGAAACCGAATGCAGCCCCTCAAACCGTCCGCTCAGCGGGTGCAGCCGCAAACCGGGATGGAAGGGGTTGGCCTCAAGCAGTTGCAGGGTTTTGAGGTATTGCTGTTTCAATTCTGGATGCCGTTTGAGAAAACGGCCTGCTCGCCGCGTGTATTGCTCGGTAAAGACCAGCATATAGCTCATTCGGCGGCATTCAGCCGCGCCAGATGGGCCTCCGCCGATTCCTTGACGAAACGCCCGGCAGCCAGATCCGCCCGCGTTTCGGCCAGCGCGGCATCCAGCTCGCATTCACGCAGATAATGGTAATGGGTGATGTCCATCACCACGAAACGATCCTTGCCGCGCACCGAAATCATCGCTTCGGGTTGATGCGCAAGCTCAGCCTCGATGGCGGAAATTCCTTTGGTCTTGAGATCGTTGGCGCTGATACTAGACATGATTAGCTCCTGAAGTAATGCGGTGTACAGTGCATTAAATCATACTATTAATCATACTTCAAATGGCATTAAACCAAGGCAGCCCATTATCAAAAATAGTTCCTTCCCCATGCACAAAAGTCCCCTCGCCCGCCTGCGGGAGAGAGCCAGGGAGAGGGGGTGATTGATTCGGTCGAATGTTGTAATACAGGTCGGCGTTACGTCGGCCAATCGTTGAAAGGAAAAGGCTTTTCCTCGGTATTGAAGGATTGAAAGTTGACAAGCTGTTGAACGTAGCTTCCCAAGCTGCGACCGAAGGTGAGCAGCCTGGTGTTGGGCGCGCTGCCAAGCAGAACAAAGATGAACTGCAGCACCGCCACCACCACCAACACCGTCCCCGCCAAGCTGTAGAGTATGCCGAACAGGATCATGAATACCCCGCGCAACCAGATGCTGTTTTCCGTGGATGCCTCGTTTCCCTGTGGTGTCATCGCCGCCTCCGCACGCCATTTGGATATCAAAATATAGACGTTCGCTGAATATAAGGATCAAAGTAAATCAATCTTAAGATTGATCCATTTGATTGGTTTAAGTTGAAAATGGCTCAGTAGATTTATTGCCAGTTGTGATATATATATGTATATATCAAAATCAGTAAGGAAAATATTATGCGCACATTGATCGATATACCAGACAGGCAGATCAAGGATTTGACGGCGATATGCGAAGCCGAGAAGGTTTCTCGTGCCGAAGTCGTACGTCGGGCGATTTCTGATTATCTGGAAAAGAAGAAGCCGGGTGCCGCTGAGGCGTTCGGTCTCTGGAAGGATCACAAGGTAGATGGGTTGGCTTATCAAGAGCAGGTGCGCTCCGAATGGTAAGCGCGCTATTTGATACCAATATACTGGTCGACTACCTCAATGGGATCGAACAGGCAAAAATTGAGCTGGACAGGTACGCCGACAAAGCCATCAGCCTGATAACCTGGATGGAAGTCATGGTGGGCGCAACGCCAGAGACCGAAGCGATCATGCAAAATTTTTTGGGTACCTTCGTCAACCTGCCTATAGATGAGCAGGTCAGCCATTTGGCCGTAGCGCTCCGTAAGAAACACAAAATCAAATTACCGGATGCCATCGTGTGGGCAACGGCTCTGGTGCACAAAAGAATACTGGTCACGCGGAACACGAAGGATTTTTCGAAGGACGAACCCGGTATTCGTGTCCCGTATCAAATTTAATGGTGTGGACGAAAAAGACAGCGCCTGGCCGAGTTGCTGAGTAGAGCGAGCACTGGCCATAAATTTTCCCGTTCGGGAAATTATTGAGCAGAATAAGTGACTTCGCAGTTAAATTAACCGATCGGTAATTATGCGGCTGCGAGGTGCCGAGACATGGAATATTCCCGATCGGAAATATAAAAGCAGTGTATAGACGTTCGCTTGGGTAAAGGAGCTGTCCTTGGAGAGGTTTCAGCGTAGCCGGCAACAGGTTCTTTAGGGAACCTCTGATTTATTCGTCACCCCGGCGGAAGCCGGGGTCTGGTTTGTTAATTATTCTGGATTCCGGCCTTCGCCGGAATGACGATTTGTCATAATTAGCGCTTCCTTAGTTAATCTGAACTGTCCCGCGGCATTGCGGATAAGCGGCGCAGCCCCAGAATGCCTTGCCGGTATTGGTGCCCTGCTTGGCAGTTCGCTTTATCATGGCACTGCCACACTTTGGGCAGCTCGGATCGGCAGTTGCCGCCAGGGAGCTATGAGATGCGAATCGTGCCGTGGGAGTGGCGGTTTGGGTTTGTGGTTGTATTTTCTTGATAATGGCCGTCAATTCAGGGCCATCGATCAGGTCAATATTTCTTCCCTCGGCGAAGGATTTTGCCTCCTGCGTATAAACGCCCGACGTCACCACAAACCCGCCAGTAGCGCCCCCTGCGGCCATTACACCATATAGTTCACGAATTGTTGTAACGCCGACCTTGAATGCTTTCCACTGCTTGCATTGGACCAGAAATTTCTCGCCGTCTTTTCTCAGGACAAGATCAACGCCACCATCGGCGCCACCACCGCCAGTTTCGGTAACCGTGTATCCCCCTCGTCGAAATGCCTCGCCCACCAGCAACTCGAATTCTTGCCAAGTCATACCATTTAGTGTGGAAGCGGATGAGCTTTCCTGGACGTCTGCGAATAATGCGGCCCGCTTATGCCGCCCATAGGCGGAAACACCGGCGCCGATCAAGAAAGCCAGAGGAAGCAGGTATTGCCCAATCATGGCAAGAGTCTTGACGAGTTGGTTTGCGACCATATCGCTCATTTGCCCTAGTGATGCAGGCGGTGCTACTACGGCGGTTGCAAAGTGGTGGAGGACGAAATAGGCGATGAGCGCCACGAATACACCTGCCCACCATGGGAGCATGGCGGCAATGTTGATCAAGTCTTCGAACGGGCTTTGTTTTCTCTTTCTGGCCATGAGGCTTACTCCATTATGCGTATTAAGAAACCTGGTTTTCCCCTGCTATAAGATATCTATTCAAGTAGTTAAGACTTCGACGCCACAACTCACCAAATAGGTAAATGTGTCATCAAAAAATGCTGATTGCCGCGTCGCGTCTTCGTCTTCGCCGGTCGGTAAAAATATCACCACTCCTTGGCGTGCACGCGTTAATAAAACTCGATAGGCATTTTCCAGGTAGCACTTTTGCTCTTCTTGATGGCGTTGTTTCCAAGTTGTACCAGTAAATTTCCAGTGTTCAAATTGCCCATTTTGATAGCGATAATCCGCATCCCAGCCCACTAAACACCAATCTAACTCCAAGCCTTGGATATCGAACTCAGTGGCAACGTCTTCTAAGAAATGGCAGGAGCGGACATCGTCTTGATCATTTAAGAACCAATCTGCCGCCGACAACTTATTCTTAACAAAAATACCTTGAGATTTGAGTCTCATTGCGCCAGACGATGCAATCAGCCCTTTGGTTTCATTGGCACGGGCTTGTGTTTTTATCCAAGTCTTCGCTTGATTGAGATCTCGGGTGATTTTAATGGGAAATTTATGCTTGAATTGTCTGTAGTATTCAGCGGCAACTTTTGCTTGGTTGTGGATCAGATGGTGAATCATATGCGACAACTTCTCGGCACGAAAAGACCGCATAGAGGTGGCCAAGTGCAAACTTGGCTGCATATGGACATGCTTAATAGCGGAAAAATGGACATCACTGCCCGCATATTCGATCTGGGATAGTTTGTCTGAGTAATGCACATCCCAATCTGAAAATTTAGCTGATAAAGCGTCAACCCAACCCTGCAGTCCTGCTTCGCCCGTGTTAATTTCTTGCCCGCCGCCAATTAGGGCTACGATAACGCACCAGTCTTCATGTCTATCCATTACGCTGATCAGGAAGTCTGGTTCTGACTGATTGAAGCTTTTTTGACCTCTTTTTTGCATCATAAATTTTGACGTATTTGGCAAATCCCATGCTCGTTGCGCCTCGTCAAAAATTACTACTCTCTCATCAGGTGCCTTATCTAAGTTCTTTAGCGATTCATCCCTAAAATGATGAATATTTTGGATCATTGGTACAACGTCTCTCAAGGCTTTTGCTTTCGTTGTGCCAGCATTGCGTTTGACCCGATCTCTTGCAAGAGCTTCACGTAATACGTCAACTAAAGGACCATTCCCCGAAAGAAAAACTGCATGTTCGTCATCAGATACATTTGTATTTGAGGTGGTGATATTAAGCCCAACCAAAGTTTTTCCGGCACCGGGCACGCCTGTGACAAAGCAGATGGTCTTGCGTTTGTTTATACGTGCAGCGTGTACGATGCCCTGAATGGCTTTTGAAGTGATATGTAAATTTTGAGCGCCGGCATCATTGCGAGCAATGTCATCAACGGCATGATTTGAATACAGGGCTTGGGCTGCTTCAATGATGGTAGGCGTTGGCTTATACGCAGAATTCAACCACTCTTCGTACTTGATAGGCTGACGAGATTGAATGTGCCTGATGCAATACTCAAGTACCGTACACAAATCATTCTTGTTGGAAGTGATCGGCTCATAGACCTGATCCACTACGGTTGGCACTTTTAATTCCGTATTCTTGGCCTCGGTGGCAACTAAAATAGGGATGATCGTTTTGTCGTGACTACCTTCGTGAAAATGGTGTAAATCAATGGCGTAGCCATGAGTCTGTCGAATATCTTGCGGTAGATATCGATTGGCCCCCACCTTGAATTCAATGACAAAGATTAGATTTTTGTAGATTAGGACCGCATCCGCGCGCTTTCCCATTCTGGGAATCTGCACTTCGAAAAGGATATGACCTTCTCTTAACGGCTGTATGGCATCCTGCAAAATTTCAATTTGTCGTGCCCATGCACCAGTTTGTAAATGTTCCAAACTCTGCGGATGATTTTGTGTGATTTTGCCAATGATCGAATCAACAGGCTCTATGAGAAAGTGCACAACCTCTGCTGAATAATAGGCGCGATGCGACATGATTATTCAGCGTCCGAATGGAATAGTTCGGCAGCAGGAACGTTTAACGCTTGAGCAATGCGGAAGATGTTGGTTAGGCTTACATTACGGACGCCACGCTCGATACCGCTGATGTAGGTGCGATCCAGTTCAGCAATCATTCCTAATCGCTCTTGGCTCAGACCTCTTTCCAAACGCAATTTTTTTAAATGAAGTCCAAAGCCAATCAGTAATTGATTCGCCATATGCTAGCCCATGTTATTTTGTGGCTAATCATGCTTTGGCGTGACTTATTGGTCTACGGACTATGAGTCACGTGTCGATGTTCATCATTGAGAATAATTTGGCCGAAACTAAATGGGTTAGCTTCGATGTTTTTCATAAATGGACAACCTCCCCAGTTCCCGACCGTGACCGGGCGTTCCGGAAGGCCAAAAGCAGAAACCCGTTTCAGCTTTTTCTCGCCGGTGTTTCTGTGTTTACTCCGCTTTAGCAGGATTTATTAAGCGCCCTGCCAGCAACAAGGGTCAACTTCGTATTCCCGAGTGGGATAATCGCGGACAGAACGGTTTCAGCTCATATCAAGTTGGACCAAGGAGCCAGAATGGGTGAAACACTTTTTTCCAGCACGGAAGGCCGCCTGCTGGGTATCGGCCTCACGTTGGCGGGTCTGATGCTGCTGGCGTTCGGGATCGGTTGGCAGCTGTTTCCTGACAGCGTGCTTAGCTATGCGGCAATGACCGGGCTGAACCTGATTATCGGCCGGGCAGCTGGGATGTCCTTCGGCTATGCGAGTGGTTTCGGTCATGCCCAGGTAATCCCCCTCAATATGCTGGTTGAGACCATCCAGGTGCTTGTGGTATACCCGCTATTCGCGCTGAGCTGGCGGCAACTGATACAGCTGCGCGCCCTGCAGCCCTACGTCACTCGCATGTACCGCGCCGCCGAGTTCCGTGGTGGTACGGTGCAAAAGTTCGGTATAGCCGGCCTGTTTGTTTTCGTGTTTGTTCCGTTCTGGATGACCGGCCCGGTAGTGGGGGCGATCATTGGCTTTCTGATCGGCTTGCGCCCCTGGGTGAATCTGGCCGTCGTGCTGGTATCGACCTATATGGCCATTGGCGTCTGGGGGTTGCTGTTGAACGAGCTCAACGCCTGGGCGATAACCGTCAACCGTTTCGTGCCTTACGTGTTGTTCCTCGCGATCATGCTCATCGCTGTCTCGATGCATCTGCTGAGCAGGCGTCGTGACCGCTCCGCTAAAAACGAACCCGACTGAATACGCATCAACTAAGCGGGTCAGTTTCGATCTATTTCTTAAAGGGGCAACGGCCCCGGTTCACGACCGTGGCCGGGGCCGGAAGGCCAAAAAGCAGAAACCCATTTCAGCTTTATCTCGCCGGAACGGGTTTCTGTGTTTACTCCGCTTTAGCAGGATTTATTAAGCGCCCTGCAAGCTGTTACGTAATTCAAATCGGCGCCTTGCAATTAAAAATTAGCACAGATTTTAAGAAGTGCAAATTTTGCGAATAAAAAATTTTGGCGGGTTGAGTAGCCTCTGGGCTGCGGCTTTAAATGGAGGCTGTCGTGGAAATGCGGACGTCAGTTCGATCATTTCAAATCGAGCCTGTGTCCGCAAGAAAGCAAAATATCAACGCAGTTCGTACCAGACGCCTCGACCGCTGCCGTGCTGGTTCAGGTGTCTGCGTTCGACCAGCGCACGGAAATGCTGTTTGAGTGTGTTGCGGCTGGCGCCGGTCAGTTTGATGGCCTCGCCGATGGTGATGCGACCATGCTCGCGGGCAA
>CAZLJK010000048.1:0-1337 GCA_964559825.1 uncultured Sulfuricella sp.
AGATCAACGACAACCCCAACGTCGACGCCGGCAACGAAGACAGCGTGCTCAAGGACGCGCTCTACCGCGAAGTGATGGGCGTGTTCCTGAAGCGCATCGAAGCGTGCAAGCGGGGGGCTTCCCGATGAGCGCCCCGTCCGTGCTTCACGCCTTTACCGGCTACGGCATCGAGCTCGAGTACATGATCGTGGACCGGCAGACGCTGTCGGTCCTGCCGGTCGCCGACGAACTGCTGCGCCGGGCTGCCGGAGCCTGCATGGCGGAAGTGAAGCGGGGGAAGTTCTGCTGGTCGAATGAGCTGGTGCTGCACCTGGTCGAACTCAAGAACACGACCCCCGATCCCGCCCTCGAGCCCCTTCCCGCCGCCTTCCAGGCCGAAATTCGATCCATCGACCGGCTGCTCGAACCCTTGGGCGCGCGGCTCATGCCCACCGCCATGCACCCGTGGATGGACCCGCTCGCCGAAACGCGGCTGTGGCCCCACGACGATGCCGTCATCTACCGGACTTATGACCGCATTTTCGGCTGCCAGGCACATGGCTGGGCCAACCTGCAAAGCATGCAGCTCAATCTGCCGTTTGCCGACGACGCCGAGTTCACCCGCCTGCATGCCGCCATCCGGCTGGCGCTGCCAATCATCCCTGCGCTGGCGGCAAGCTCGCCCATCGCCGAGGGGAGGCTGACCGGCTTCATGGATTTCCGCATGGAGGTCTACCGCACCCATCAGGCGAAAATTCCATCCAGCATCGCGCGAGTGATCCCGGATGCGGTCGCCAGCCGGGCAGCGTACCAGGCCGCTATCCTGGCGCCCATGTGCCGGGAGATCGCCCCCTTCGACCCCGATGGCGTCCTGCAGCACGAATGGCTCAACGTCCGCGGCGCGATCCCGCGCTTCGACCGCAACGCCATCGAGATCCGCGTGATTGACGTGCAGGAGTGCCCACAGGCCGACCTCGCCATCGCCGCCGCCGTCACTGCCGTTGTGCGGGCGCTCTACGACGCCGAATCAATGCCGCAGGCCATCGGCACCGACGCGCTGGTAAGCATCCTGCACGCCTGCATCCTCGATGCCGAGCAGGCGCTGATCGACGATGCCGGTTACCTGCGGCTGCTGGGATTCCCCGGTCGGCAATGCCAGGCCGGCGAACTCTGGCGCCACCTCATCGAAGCGACGTCGCTGGATAGTTTCGAGCACTGGCGCGAGCCGTTGCGAGTGATGCTGGAACAGGGGCCGCTGGCCCGCCGCATCCTGCGGGCGGTTGGCCCGGACTGCCCGAAAGCGCGGCTGGATGTGGTCTACCGGGAGCTGTGCGACTGCCTGGAAGCGGGGCGGATGT
>CAZLJK010000048.1:1437-19462 GCA_964559825.1 uncultured Sulfuricella sp.
AAAAAACTACTTTCTGATCACCTGCGAGCATGGCGGGAACCGCATTCCGCTCCGCTATCGGCAGCTGTTTGCGGGCTTCGAGGCGTTGCTGCAAACTCACCGCGGCTACGACGCCGGTGCGCTTGCCTTGGCCGAAGATCTTGCCAAGGCGCTAACCGCGCCCCTGTTCGCCGCCACCACCAGTCGTCTGCTCATCGACCTCAACCGCTCCATCGGCCATCCGCGCCTGTACTCCGAGGCCACGCGGGAAGCCCCCGCCATGGTGCGCAGAGAGATCCTGGAAAAACACTACCGGCCTCACCGCAACAAGGTCGAGGCGGACATCGCCGCAGCGGTCGCGCGAGGTGGCCGGGTAATCCATATCGCCTCCCACAGCTTCACGCCGGCGGTCGACGGCATGGTGCGCAACGCCGACATCGGCCTGCTCTACGACCCGGCGCGGCGCGCCGAAGCTGAACTGTGCCGCCGCTGGCAGGCCCGGCTCAGGACCTCTGCGCCCGAGCTGAAGGTGCGCCGCAATTACCCTTATGCCGGCAAATCCGACGGCTTCACCACCTACCTGCGGCGCCGTTTTCCGGCGAAGGTTTACGTCGGTATCGAGCTGGAAATCAACCAGAAGCACGCCTTTAATGGAAGGCGCCAGTGGCGCGCATTCCGTGGCCGGGTGATCGAGGCCTTGCGCCAGGCGATGGCAGACCGATAGGAACTGCCGGACTTGGGCGTAGCGGAATGGCGCCATCCCGGAACAGGGCCGCGCCCGCTTAGCGCGTTGCGCAGCTTCTGAAGCCGACAAACATGTCGCTTCTTTCGGGCGCGTAGAAATTCCTGAAGCGGTTGTGTACCAGCCGGGAGCGCGTGAAGAACGATCCGCCGCGCATGGCTTGATGGCTATGGAACCACGGCTCCGAGTATTCCTTGTAGGGGTCGGGGGAAAAACCGGGATAAGGCGCGAAGGGCGAGGAGGTCCATTCCCACACGTTGCCGATCATTTGCCGCAATCCGGTCGGCGAGTCGGCTTGAGCCAGTGCCCTTGCCGGAACCGGCCCCGAAAATACGTCATCCAGGCAAGCCTGGCCGGAGGCTGGCTGCGCGTTACCCCAAGGATAACGGTCGCCACCTTCCGGGCGGCCGGCGCGAGCGGCATATTCCCATTCCGCCTCGCTGGGCAGCCGGCGGCCCGCCCAGCGGCACCACGCTTCGGCTTCGTGGCAATTCACGTGCATGGCGGGTTCTTCCCCGGAAAGCGCCCGCCACTGGTCGAATCGCCGCACCAGCCAGCTTCCGCCGTCCTTGCGCCAGTAACGGGGGAACTCGGCCTGCTGCGCATCCCGCCACTGCCATCCCGGTTCCGTCCAGAATTCGCGCGAGTGGTAGCCGCCCGCGTCGACAAAATCGGCAAACAACCGGTTCGTCACCGTGGTGGACGAAACCGAAAAAGCCGGGAGCGTGACCGGATGCGCCCATTTCTCGTTGTCGAAAACAAAATCCTGTTCCGGTCGCGCGCCGAGGCGGAATGTGCCTCCGGGCAGAAACGCCTCACCCACGGCGGGTTCCGCCGCGACGGTCGGCAAGCTCGATGACGGCATGGCCGGGGCCGGGTAACCCAGCGTTTGCAGGGTCATCAGCATGGCCTCGGTGTGCATGTCCTCATGAAATAGCGCCAGCTTGAAAAAATAGCGCTCCTCCGGCGTGCTCCGGTCCAGCGCGGCCAGGGTGTCTTGCAGCACGGCGTCCAGGTAGCGCAGCAGGTCGCCCCGTCCCGGTAGGGGCAAATGCCAGCGCTCGGCGTGGGGAACGTGGCGGGAATCGAACAGCGGGTCGGTATTCGTTAAGAGGCGGGACGGCAGCGGAGCGGCATCCGGCCGCTGCCGCAAGCACCAGTACTCCTGGAACCAGCCGACATGGCCGATTTCCCACAGCGGCGGGTTGACGATCGCGAGGTACGGCACTTGCCACTGCATCGGCGTGAGGTGGGCATAGATGGCCAAAGTCCATGCGCGCGCGTCGAGCAGCGCGGCGCGGAGCTGGCCGATGTCGTCAAGGTCGGGTGCCGCTGCGCGGGGTTTCATGCGGCGTAGAACACGCAGAAATCCTGCGCCTTGTCCTGCCAGCACTGGATCGTTGCAAAGCCGGCCTGACGCAGGAGGATTTCAAATTCGTGGCGGGCATACTTGTATGAATTCTCGGTGTGTATCCGCTCCCCGGCAGAAAATTCCCGGGTGCTGTCGCCGATGCGCACCGCGCAACCCGTCCTGGCTTCAAGATGCATTTCCACGCGGCCCATCGCTTCATGGTAATAACCAACATGGCGGAAATGGTTCAGGTCGAAATCCGAGCCGATCAGCCGGTTGACGTGATTGAGCACATTCAGGTTGAACGCCGCGGTGACGCCCAAGGCGTCGGCATAGGCCGCATCGAGGCGCGCCGTCTCTTTCTTGGCATCTACCCCGATCAGCAGGCCGCTGCCCGGCGCATGGCAATGGGCGCGGATCTGGCCCAACAGCTGCAATGCCGAGTCCGGCGCGAAATTTCCGATGCTCGATCCCGGATAAAAGAATGTAGCGGGCTGCGTGCCCAAGTCGCCATCCAGTTGCAGTCCTTCGGCGATGTCCATGACGATGCCGGCAATTTCCGTATCGGGGAATTCTTCCGCCAGACGCCCGAGTGCTTGCTCAAGATGGGCTTCGGCGATATCCACGGCGACATAGCGGCCGGGCTTGATGAACGGGAACCACTCCGCCGCCTTGCGGCAGTCGCCGGCACCGAGATCGACCAGCTGCTTGCCGCTGCCGACGGCACCGGCAATGGCTTCCCTGTTGTGCGTGAAAATCGACGCCTCGGTTCGCGTCAGGTAGTACTCGGGGAGCTTGCAAATGGCCAGGTAGAGCAGGCAGCCCAGCTCATCGTAGAAATACTTGGGAGAAATCGCGGCGTTCGGCGCGAGCAGCCCGGCAATCAGCGATTGCCGGGCCAATTCGGCATTAAAACTCGAACGGCAGGTAATCGTATATTGCATCGTCGCAGCGCGCCATGGGTAAGCTTTTGTTATAGCTGCGTTGCATCGGTAAGCCAACTTTTTGCCGCGTTTACTGCCGGATTGGGGCCGTCAGTGGCGCGCGTAGACACTGGTTTTGCCATCCGGCGCCACCAGCAGGGTGAAAAACAGTTCGCGCAGCGGTTCGCGCTCGGAGTCTCCGGCCAGAATCGTGCAGCCGGCCTCGCACGACGGGTCTGTCTCCTCGAATCCCGGCGCGCCTAGCGGGAGACCGGGCACCGCCAGGCCGCGGGCCTTCGGTTTTTCGCGGAGCAGCAGCTTGATGTCGTCGGCCGGGACATGCCCCTCGATAAAGTAGCCGCCGACACTTGCGGTAAGCACCGACTCCACGGCAGCCGGAACCCTGAGCCGGCGCTTGATGGCCGCCATGTCGGCGGTTCCCTTGAAGGTTGCCGCAATCCCGTTCTGGCTGAGATGGTAGAGGTATTCCATGCAGGCCAGACACCCCACCGGTCCATATATCTCGACGGTGGGCGCCTCTTTGGCTTGAACCGCCCGGGCCCCATTCAGCGACAGAGCCAGCACGGCAGCGAGGAAGAGATGTTTCAGCATGACGGCACTCCTGACGGGTTATACAAGGCTCAGATCTTCAGGCGCTCGACGATCTTGCCGTTGACCAGGTGCTGGTCGACGATTTCGTCGATGTCTTCCTTGTCCACATAGGTGTACCACACCGCTTCGGGGTAGACCACCAGCACTGGGCCTTCGCCGCAACGGTCGAGGCAGCCGGCGCTGTTGATGCGGATCTTGCCCTCGCCGTTGAGGTCGAGCTTCTTGATCCGGCTCTTGGCGTAATCGCGCATTTCCTGCGCGCCGTGCCGGCTGCAGCACGGTCCGCCGTCCTCGCGCACGTTGGTGCAGAAGAAGACGTGTTTTTCGTAGTAGCTCATGGTGATTTCCTTGTAAAGCTTATAAAGTCTTTTGCCACAGAGAGCACAGAGTACACAGAGTTCGAAAAATCGGGAATATTCTCTGTGATCTCCGTGTGCTCTGTGGCTATTTTAAGGTTTGGTTGTCGTTGTTGCCTGATTTGGCAGCGCTGCCGCGGGCAAGTTCCGCCGGGTATTTTGCCGCATTGATCACCATCTTGTCATGCGCGGCGGCAACCGGGTCGATGCCCAGCCGATCGGCAAGGCGCGTCAGGTAGATCAGCACGTCGCCGATTTCCTGGCGGACTTCCTCGCGCTTGGCGGCATCGAGCGTTTGGCTCTGCTCGGCGGTGAGCCACTGGAAGTGCTCGACCAGTTCCGCCGCTTCCACGATCATCGCCATCGCCAGGTTCTTCGGCGAGTGAAACTGCTCCCAGTCGCGTTCCCGGGCAAAGTCGCTCAGTTTATGGGTGAGTTCGGCCAGGCTGTCCATGCGGTTCTCCTCGTGAGGTGTGGATGCGCCACCACCATGGCAACGACCAGCCGGCCAGTGCCAGCAGGACATCGGTGATGTCGGCATTGCGTCCGGGTAGGGTTTGCTGTTGCCATTCCAGCAGAAACATGAAGGCCAGCACCAGCAAGCCGCCGATAAAAGCCATTCGCCTGCGCCGGTTGGGCCGGATGGCGAAAGCGCCCAGGCATCCCAGGGCAAGGAACGGCCAGAACAACTCAAGGATTTCGCTGAAACCGGCGAGGTTGTGCATCTGGCCCTGGAAGGGTATCCAGTTGAATGGCTGGAGGGGCTTGAAAATCACGCCGGACGCCGGTTCCAGTTCGGCGAGCGCGAATCCGGCCAGCAGAGCCCAGCCGCCCGCGGCAATCCGGAATGGCTTGGGGGCGGGGCGCAAAACCACCGTCAGGACCATTCCCATGGCGGCGCCAAGCGCCGTTTCCAGCGCGAGATAGCGGCCCATCACCAGGATTTTCACCAGCAGCACAACGCTGACAAAGCCGATAAAGGGCACGGCTATATTCTTTTCGGCGCGGGCGAGGATCGTGCCGAACAACCCCAAGCCGGCGATGGCGCAGGCGTAGGCGGCCAGCTGCGTCCAGCTGAAAGGCAAGGGGAAGCCGGGCGTCCACAGCGGCAGCAGCCCCTTGCGCAGGTGGTCGGTATCCAGCGAAAGCAGCAGCGGGGTGAGCTGCGCCAGCGCCCACAGGCCGAGGGCGACCAAACCCAGATCCATGGCGCGCCCGGGCAGGAACCACTCGCGGCGCAGCGCGGCCAGCCTGCGCAGCGGCCCCGGCGGATTGACGGCCAACCCCGCCAGCAGCGCGCCACCCAGTCCGCCCAGCCCGTTGAGCAGCAGGTCAAGGAGCGAGGAAACCCGGCCCGGCAGCAGGGTTTGCAGGCTTTCCATGGCAAGGCTTAACATCAGGCACAGCGCGGTGGCGACGACCGCCGCCGCGCCCGGTCGCAGCCGGTAGCGCAACGCACGCGCGGCGAGCAGGCCCATCGGCAGGTAGATCAGGATGTTGGCGATAATGTCGGAACGGATGATGTAGCGCGGCCATGGGGCAGTCAGGAAGTCCAGCATGCCCTCTGCCGGCAGCCAGTCGCCAAACGGGTACAGGCTGCCGTAAACGAGCAGCAACGCGTAGGCTGCCGCCAGAATGGGGCTGGCGCTAGAGGCTTTGTTTTTCTGTGCTAGCATTAGCCGACCTGATTGCGATCCAAATATTTATGACTCATTACGATGTATTCAATGGCGATGCCGACGGCATTTGCGCCCTGCACCAGTTGCGGCTGGCCTATCCTGCCGCCAGCCAGCTCGTCACCGGGGTGAAGAGGGATATTACCTTACTTGAGCGGGTCGTGGCGAAGCCGGGTGACAAGATCACCGTGCTGGACATCTCTCTGGACAAGAACCGGGAGGCGCTTCTGGCCTTGCTGGAGCGAGGTGTTCAGGTTGCCTGGTTCGACCATCATTTTCCCGGCGATGTTCCCGCTCATCGTGGCTTTGAAGCCCATATCGACCGCGCGCCGGACATCTGCACCAGCCTGCTGGTCGACCGCTTCCTGCAAGGCCGGTATCGCATCTGGGCGGTGGTCGGCGCGTTCGGCGACAACCTCCACGAAGCCGCGCGGCGCGCTGCAGAGCCTCTGCAGTTAAGCGCCGGCGAGCTCGACGCATTGCAGAGCCTGGGGACCTGCCTCAATTACAACGGCTACGGGGAAACCCTGGCCGACCTCCATTTCCCGCCCGATGAGTTGTACCGGTTGCTGCATCGCCATGCCGACCCTTTCGCCTTCATCGCCGGGGAGCCCGCATTCCACCAATTGCAGCAAGGCTATGCCGAAGATATGGCTAAAGCCGAGGGGCTCCAGCCGGAGATGGGGACACCCGCCTGCGCGCTATACATCCTGCCCGATGCGCCTTGGAGCCGCCGCGCCAGCGGTTCGTTCGGCAATCTCCTGGCGCAGTCCCGGCCGAACCGCGCCCATGCGATCCTGACGCGCCGTTCGGGAGGTTACACCGTCAGCGTGCGTGCCCCGCTCGCCACGCCGACGGGAGCGGACGAGCTGTGCCGGCGTTTCGATAGCGGCGGCGGGCGCAAGGCGGCGGCCGGCATCAACTGCCTGCCCGATGGGAAGGTGGAGGAGTTTGTGGCGGCGTTTCGTGCGGCCTGGGGATCGGGGTCAAGTCCGGATTAGTTGCGCGATCCCCGATGTGCGCCTTTTATCGGCCTGGCCCCGAAGGGTGGCGATGCGGCAGTTCCGGCACGTGCTCGGTCTGCGCGGCTGCGTGGTGGTGCAGTTCGGCATGGGAGGGTGCCAGCGGCGTCGGCTGGCCGACGAAGTGCGGTAGCAGCGACCCGATCGCCATGCCCGTAGCGCTCATCAACAGCCCCGCCAGTTGCGGCGGCCAAAGGCCGTCCGGCTGGAAGACTTCCAGCAGCAGCCATGAAACCAGGCCGAACGCGATGGCAAACAGGGCGCCCTGGGTGTTCGCGCGCTTCCAGTAAAGGCCGGCGATGAGCGGGATGAACGCCGCCACCAGCGTGATTTTGTAGGCGTTTTCCACCATCGTGAAGATGCTGGAGCTGGAATTCAGGGCGAACAGGGTCACGATGACGGCGAAGCACACCACCACGATGCGTATCGTCAGCAAAAACCGGCGGTCGGACATTTCCCCGAACATCCCCTTGAGAATGTTTTCCGTGAAGGTGACGGAGGGCGCCAGCAGCGTGCCGCTGGCCGTGCTCATGATGGCGGAAAGCAGTGCGCCGAAGAACATCACCTGGGCAAGAATCGGGGTGTGATTGAGGATCAGGTTGGGCAGGATATGTTGCGGGTCGTCGGCGATCAGTTTTTGCACCATGCCCGGGTCGATGAGGGTGGCCGAGTAGGCGAGGAACATGGGGATGAAGGCGAACAGGAAATACAGGCTGCCCCCGGCAACGGCGCCGCGCACCGCCGTGTCTTCGTTGCGCGCCGACATCACGCGCTGGAACACGTCCTGCTGGGGGATGGAGCCGAACATCATGGTGACCCAGGCGGCCACGAAGGCCAGGACGTCGCGCGTGCTGAGCGCTGGCCAGAATTCGAATTTGCCGGCATCGGCCGCGTGCTTGAGCACCGCGCCGGCGCCACCCGCAAGGCCGCTGATGACATAGCCGATGTAGAGCATGCCGAGCACGATGACGATCATCTGAAAAAAGTCGGTCATGGCCACCGACCACATGCCGCCGAACAGGGTGTAGGCCAGCACGATCGCGGCGCCGATGAGCATGCCTTCGGCGGGAGTTATCGCGCCCTGGCTCAGCACCGAGAATACCAGTCCCAGTGCGGTGATCTGGGCGGATACCCAGCCCAGGTAGGAGGCCACGATGCACAGGCTGGTCAGCACCTCCACCGTGCGGTTATAGCGCGCCCGGTAGTAGTCGCCGATGGTGAGCAGATTCATGCGGTACAGCTTGCGGGCGAAAAACAACCCGACCAGGATCAAACACATGCTCGACCCGAATGGGTCGGAGATGACGCCCTTCAGGCCTTCCTGAGTGAAGGTGGCGGAAATGCCGAGCACCGTTTCCGCCCCGAACCAGGTGGCAAAAACCGTTGCGATGACGACGTAAAGCGGCAGGCTGCGCCCGGCAACCGCGTAATCGCGGGTATTGTGGACGCGGGTGGCGGCGTACAGGCCGATGCCGATCGAGACCAGCAGATAGAGAACGACGAACCAGATCAACATGATCGAATGCCAGCAGCCTGTCGGTAGGTGGAGTTGGGAAATTATACCTAAACGGATGAAAAAAACGGCCTGGTTTCAGTTCGGGCAAGCGTGCCCCGGCAACGCCGCCGACAGCCTGGTTTAGGCTGATATTTTTGGGTGTAGTATGGACACATGTCCAGAATGTTGCGTTCCTTATTTGGCAAAGCGGCGCTGAATCGTGCGGTCGCACGGGAATTCCTTTTGATTTTTTCGGTCGGCGCCTTGCTGATCATCGCGGTGGCGCTGGGCGCCATCCGGCTCGACAATCAGGCTCAATCCGCCAAGGCTGAAGCGCACGACGCGATGCAGGCCGAATTGGCCAGCAAGCTGATCGGGCACGACTTCGAGACGGTCACCTCCGATCTTCGGATGCTGGCAAAAATCCCGGACACCATCGAGTTTGTCAAAAGCGGGAAAGAGCCCGAGCGCAGAAGGCTGGCCGAGCACTTCCGGGTTTTTGCGACCGAAACCCGGCTTTACGACCAAGTGCGCTTCATCGACGCCAAGGGCATGGAAGCGGTGCGGGTCAACTTTGCCAACAATTCGGCGGCGATCGTGCCGGAAGACCAGCTCCAGGACAAATCCGGGCGGTATTTCTTTCGCGACGCCATCAAGCTCGAGGCCGGGCAGGTCTATGTTTCGCCCCTGGACCTGAACATCGAGCACAACCGGCTTGAATTACCCTACAAGCCGACGATCCGCTTTGGCGCCCCCGTCTTCGACCAGAGCGGGCGGAAGAAAGGGGTTGTCCTGCTCAATTATTTCGGCAGTGTGCTGCTGAATAATTTCAAGGCGGTTTTTAGCGGCAACAGTCAGCCGGCGGCGATGCTGCTGAACCGGGATGGGTACTGGTTGAGCAGCCCGTATCCCGGTGACGAATGGGGCTTCATGCAGGGCCAGCCGCATACCTTTAGCAAAAACCTGCCGGCAGAATGGAAAGTGATTTCGTCCGCCGACCATGGCAGCATCCGCACCGCAAACGGCCTGTTCACCTTTGCGACCGTCTATCCGCTGCGGTCGGGCCAGTCCTCCGCCACCGGCTCTCCCCTGCCGGCAGAGCCGAGCGCGCGCACCCTGAACCTGCAGGAATACTACTGGAAGATCGTGTCGCATCGTTCACCCGCCTCTTTCCCGCTTGGGGGGCTGGGCAGCCACCCTGTGGCCCAGGCTGTCCTGACCGGCAGCTTGCTGCTGTGGGCCTTGCTAAGCGGATATGTTGCGCTTTCCCGGACGGGCCGCAAGCGCTGGCAGGCAACGCTGGTGGAAAGCGAAAATCGCCTGCGCGAGATCAGCGTGACCCTGGCCGAAGGGGTCTACGTGATCGACGAAAGCGGGCGGATTGTCTTTACCAACCCGGAGGCCCAGAGGGAACTCGGGTATTCCGAGGCCGAACTACTTGGCCGGAATGCGCATGAACTTTTTCATTTCCAGAAGCCGGATGGAACCCCCTACCCGGAGGAGGCGTGCGAGATTGGCCGGGTGGTTCTTTCCGGCCAGACTTATCGCGCCGCGGAGGAAACCTTCTGGCACAAGGATGGAACCCCGCTGCCGGTGGCGGTCAGTTCTTCGCCGATCATACGGAAGGGCCGGGTTGCCGGGTCGGTTGTGGCCTTCCACGACATTACCGGGCGCAAGCAGGCTCAACAAATGCTCGAGCAGGCCAACCAGGAAACCGCGCGCATCAACACCCAGCTCAGGGCCGCCAACGCCGAACTGGAGCACATCTCCAAGTCGGACGGGCTGACCGGAGTGGCCAACCGCCGCTACCTCGATGCATACCTCGACCGGGAATGGCGCAGCGCCGCCCGCGCTGGACGGCCTCTTTCCTTCATCATGATCGATATCGACTTTTTCAAGGCCTACAACGATCACTACGGCCATCAAGACGGCGATGATTGCCTGAAAGTTGTGGCCGGCGCCCTGAATTCCGCGCTAAACCGCCCGCACGACCTGCTCGCACGCTATGGCGGAGAGGAATTTGCGGTGGTGCTGCCGGACACCCCGCTGGCCGGCGCCCTGCGTATTGCCGAGAACCTGCGGAGCGCGGTGGAGGGCCTGCTTATCCCCCATACAAAATCCGCCACTGCCGAATTTGTGACCGTGAGCCTGGGCGTGGCGGCAATGGTGCCCGATGCGCCGGAATCCACTCCTGCCGTGCTGATTGCCGCGGCTGACCGGGCGCTCTACCGGGCCAAGGCGCTGGGAAGAAATCAGGCCTGCACCAGCGAACCGGACTGAGGTCGCGGGAGGGCTCAAGCCAGCGCCGTATAGACCGCCAATATCGTCCCCAGCACGGCCAGCACCCAGTTGGTGACCACCCCCATATTCACCCAATAGTCCGGCGGAATTTCCTGCGGGCTCAGGTTTTTTATCACGCGCCGGTACTGCAGCGTAGACATCACCGCCAGCACCGCTCCGAGCAGGATCAATGCCACGCCGATCCACAGGGAGAAACTGCGATGGATGGGCTCCGTCTGGCGCCCCAGCGCCACGTGCAGGAACAAGCCGAAGCGCTCCACGATGAAACCGAAGCCCATCAGGCCCAGCACCGTGCGGTTCCAGGCGAGCAAGGTACGTTCGGCGGCAAAGAATACGCGAGGGTCTTGAAGGTAGCTCATGCTTTATGCGGTTCGGGGATTTTTGGATATGTCTTGATTTTAGACTAGGCTTTGAATTCGTGGGGCATTCGCCCAGAAGAGGTGCACCGAGGAGTAGCCCATGTACCAGCGTATTCTGATTGCCATCGATGGCAGCGACCTGTCCGATCATGCCCTGCGCGAGGCCATTTCCCTTGCGCAGGGCCTGGGTGCCGCCCTGCGCATCGTCCATGTGGCGGACGAGGTGACGCTGAACTGGGAGGGGGAATATGCGGACATGTCCGCGGTCCTGGAAAGCTTCCGGGAGTCGGGCCGGCGGATTCTGGAGAAAGCGCAAAACCTTGCGCGCGAGGCCGGCATGGCGCCTGAGGCTAAACTGCTGGAGATACAGACCTTCGGCCACCGGATTTCCGACCTGATCGTGGAAGAAGCCAAGGACTGGCCTGCGGATCTGATCGTGGTCGGCACTCACGGACGGCGCGGCCTGCATGATGCGCTTCTGGGCAGCGTGTCCGACGGCGTCGCGCGCCGTGCCGGCGTGCCGGTGCTCCTGGTGCGCTGAAGGCGGGGGCCGGGTTTCTCCAGCTGGATCATTTCGCCTCTACAGCATTTCAATCACCCACTTCGTGACCGTCCCGGTCGCATGCGCGCACTGCTTGCCGCGGGCATCGTCGAACGCCTTATATTCCTCGGCATTCCACATGTCGTAGGTGCGGCCGGTGAATTGCTGCTGGAGTTCCGCGCAGGTGATGCCGCCAAATTCCGCCTGGAAGCGTTCGACCAGCTCCTTGCTTTTCTTGAAGTTGTTGATGCAGCGGCCCTTGTCGAGCTTGTCCCGGTCGCGGCCGAATTTTGCGCTCAGCGCCATCAGTCCGCCGGTCAAAGCGCCGCAGGTTCCCTGCGCCATCAATCCGCCGCCGCCGGAAAGCCCGTGGCTAGCCTTGATGGTGCTGTCGTCGATGATCCCGACGGTTTCCTGCACGGTGGCCAGCACGCATTGCGGACAACAGCCGTAATCCAGCTCGTATTGCTGCGCTTTTTCATAGGCCTGCTCGGCCAGCGCGCGTTTTTCTTCCGTATTCATATTCGCTCCTAAAAGCCATTGAACCGCGGAGGACGCAGAGAACGCGGAGGAATTCAAAGGCTTTCATGGGTTTTCCCGCCATTGTGAATTTACCAAGAGTGGTGGTCGGCATAAAACATTAACCCCCTTGTTTTTCCTCTGCGTCCTCCGCGCCCTCTGCGGTGAATTGAAGTTAGTTCTTCACTCCACCGGCCATGCCGGCACTTGCGGCAGGTGCCAGATGTCGCGGTTGTAGTCGAGGATGGTACGGTCGCTGGAAAACTTGCCGCTGGCGGCGGTGTTGAGGATGCTCATCCGCGTCCAGTCTTCCTGGTCGCGGTAGGCCTGCGCCACCTGCTGCTGCGCATCGACGTAGCCGCGAAAGTCCGCTGCGGTCAGCCACGGGTCGTGAGGGCTGGTCACGGCGTGGACGATGGGGTCGAAGATGCCCGGCTCGAACAGGTTGAAATGGCCGCTTTCCAGCAGGTGCATGACGCGGCGCAGGTCTTCGTCCTGGGCGATGATCGCGGCGGGGTCGTAACTTGCCCGGGTGGCATCCACCTCTTCGGCGGTGAGGCCGAACAGGAAGAAGTTTTCCTCACCGGCCTCCTCGCGGATTTCGATGTTGGCGCCGTCCAGCGTGCCGATGGTGAGCGCCCCGTTCATCATGAATTTCATGTTGCCGGTGCCGGAGGCTTCCTTGCCGGCGGTGGAAATCTGCTCCGACAGGTCGGTGCCGGGGCAGATCACCTCCATCGCCGACACCCGGTAGTCGGGAAAGAAGGCCAGTTTCAGCAAGCCCTGGGTGGCCGGGTCGTCGTTGATCACCTTGGCCACCGAGGCCACCAGCTTGATGATGCGCTTGGCGATCATGTAGCCGGGGGCGGCCTTGCCGCCGATCAGCACGCAGCGCGGCGTCCAGTCCGCCGTGTCGCCACGCTTGATGCGGTCGTAAAGATGAATCACGTGCAGCACGTTGAGCAGCTGGCGCTTGTATTCGTGGATGCGTTTAACCTGCACGTCGAACAGGGCGCCGGTGTCGAAGACGACACCGCAGTCGCGCTCAACCATCGCTGCCAGGCGCGCCTTGTTGGCCTGCTTGACGGCGCGCCACTCGGCGCGAAAATCCGCCTTGTCGGCATGGGGCGCGAGCTTTTTCAGCCGGGTCAGGTCGGTGACCCAGCCGTCGCCGATGGTGCGGGTAATCAGGTCGCCCAGGCCGGGGTTGCTCCAGGCCAGCCAGCGGCGCGGCGTGACGCCGTTGGTCTTGTTGTTGAACTTGTTCGGCCAGAGTTCGTGGAAATCGTGGAACAAATGCCGCTGCAGCAGGTGCGAGTGCAGCTCGGCCACGCCGTTGACCGAGGCGCTGGCCACCACCGCCAGATAAGCCATGCGGATTTGCGCTTCCCCCCCTTCCTCGATGATCGACATGCGCCGCAGGCGGGCGGTGTCGCCGGGCCAGCGCAACGCCACTTCGGCGAGGAAGCGGGCGTTGATCTCGTGGATGATGTCGAGCAGGCGCGGCAGCAACCGGCCGAACATGCTCACCGGCCATCTCTCCAGCGCTTCCGGTAAAAGGGTGTGGTTGGTGTAGGCGACGGTGCGGCGGGTGATATTCCAGGCTTGGTCCCAATCCAGAGCGTATTCGTCCATCAGCAGCCGCATCAGTTCCGGCACCGCACAGGTGGGGTGGGTGTCGTTGAGCTGGAAGCAGTTCTTGTCGGCGAAGTTTGCAAAATTTTTGCCGTGGGTGTTAATCCAGTTGCGCAGCACGTCCTGCAGGCTGGCGGAAGCCAGGAAATACTGCTGGCGCAGGCGCAGCTCCTTGCCGTTCTCGCTGGCGTCGTTGGGGTACAGCACCATGGTGATGTTCTCGGCGCCGTTCTTCGCCGCCACCGCCTCGGTGTAGCTGCCGGCATTGAATTCGCGCAGGTCGAATTCATCGGTGGCGGCGGATTTCCACAGGCGCAGGGTGTTGACGGTGCCATTGCGGTAACCGGGGATGGGGACGTCGTAAGGCACCGCCATCACGTCCTGCGAATTGACCCAACGGGCGCGCAGGCTGCCATCGGCGCGATGGTGGAACTCGGAATTGCCGCCGAACCTGACCCGGAGCATGTGTTCGGGCCGCTCGATCTCCCACGGATTGCCGTCGCGCAGCCAGTGGTCGGGTTCTTCCAGCTGGTGGCCATTGTCGATTTTCTGGCGGAACATGCCGTATTCGTAGCGGATGCCGTAACCCATCACCGGCAATTGCAATGTCGCGCAGCTGTCCAGAAAGCAGGCCGCCAGGCGGCCCAGACCGCCGTTGCCCAAGCCCGCATCGTGCTCCTGGTCGGCAATTTCCTCCAGCACCAGGCCCAGTTTCCGCAGCGCCTCCTCGGTGGGCTTGTCCACCTCCAGATTCAGCATCGCATTGCCCAAGGCGCGCCCCATCAGGAATTCCAGCGACAGGTAGTAGGTGCGCTTGCAGTTTTGCTCCTCATAGGCGTACTGGGTGTTCTTCCAGCGCTCCACCAGGCGGTCGCGCAGCGACAGCGAGAGCGAAGTGTAAACGTGGTAGGCGGCCAGGCACATTTTGTCCCGCCCCAGGGTGTGGCTGAAATAATGGCGGAAATCATTGACGATGCTGTCGGCGTCCATGCCCAGGGCGGGCAGCTCGGCAATCCCGGGTACGGGCTTGCTGATAATTAGCTGTTCAGTATGAATGGCGGGTTCTCCCTGGCGGATAATGGGTTGTCGCAACGAATGCGGGTAAAAAGCGGATGGTTCCAGTCGGTTTCTTTGCGCCAATAAATCGCGTGATTTCGGCGAAAGGGTAGCTTGCTATTTTACTGATATTTATCAAGTGGATTCAACCTAAATGCGGCTAATTGTCAGAAACGGGTAAATTACTTTCAGTTTAGGCCAAGGTGGCGGAATGTGTCGGGCAACCGTATCCTTTGGATATCGGGGAAAGAATCATTATCCATTCGCGCCTCCTAAAGAGCCTGCTTCGGAATTCGCGATGGAAGTTTTTTAAGGATATACGTTAAATGATGTCACCGGACAGCGCACAACCCCGATCGGCGGCGGTCATCGGCGGCGGCCCGGCCGGGCTGATGGCGGCCGAAATGTTGAGTCGGCACGGTGTGCGGGTCGATCTCTACGATGCCATGCCCTCCGTGGGGCGCAAGTTTCTGCTGGCTGGCAAGGGCGGCTTGAACCTCACCCACTCCGAAGCATCCGAACCGTTCCTGTCGCGCTACGGCGCGCGCCGGGCGCAGATCGAGCCCTGGCTTGAAGCCTTCGGGCCGAAAGCCCTGCGGCTGTGGGCGCACGAGCTCGGCGTCGAGACCTTCGTCGGCACCTCCGGGCGCGTGTTTCCCACCGAGATGAAGGCGGCGCCGCTGCTGCGCGCATGGCTGCACCGCCTGCGCGCAGCCGGGGTGCGCTTCCACATGCGGCATCGCTGGCAGGGCTGGAGCGAGAATGGCGCGCTGCGCTTTGCGACAAATGACGGCGAACGGCTGATACACCGCGACGCGGTGGTGCTGGCGCTGGGCGGCGGCAGCTGGGCGCGCCTCGGCTCGGACGGCGCGTGGGTGCCGCTGCTCGCGCAGCGCGGGATTCCCGTCGCAGCGCTGCGGCCCGCCAACTGCGGGTTCGACGCCGACTGGAGCGAGCACTTCCGCACCCGTTTTGCCGGCCAGCCCGTGAAGTCGGTGGTCGCGACTTTCACGGATCAAGCCGGCGTCTCGGTTCGCAAGCAGGGCGAATTCATGGTCACGGCGACCGGTGTCGAGGGCAGCCTGATCTACGCGTTGTCTGCACCTCTGCGCGACGGGATCGAGAGCGCCGGCGCTGCGGTTGTTTACCTCGACCTGCTGCCCGGCAGGGAGCTGCCGTTCGTGATCGCAGAGCTGGCCCGGCCGAGAGGTTCGCGGTCGATGGCCAGCCACCTGCAAAGCCGGCTGGGAATCAAGGGCGTGAAGGCGGGCCTGCTGCGCGAGTGCGCATCGGCGCAGGATTTCACCGACCCGGCCCGCTTGGGGGCGGCGATCAAGGCGCTGCCGGTACGGCTCGCCGCGCCGCGCCCTCTCGATGAAGCGATCAGCAGTGCGGGCGGCGTTACGTTCGAGGCGCTTGACGAGCGCTTGATGATCCGCTCCTTGCCGGGTGTGTTCTGCGCGGGTGAAATGCTGGACTGGGAGGCGCCCACTGGGGGCTATCTGCTTACCGCCTGTTTCGCCAGCGGTCGTGCCGCGGCCCGGGGGGTGTTGGACTGGTTCAAAGCGGAATAAACGAAGCAGACTTGGTAGGGTGGGCACGTTTTTGTGCCCACCCTACATGTTCAGTAAAGCGAATTTCAGTAGGATTCGGGTAGCAACAGGCTGAGCCACGGCAGCAGTTGCCCCAGCAGCACCAGTGCCAGCAGTGCGGCGATCACCATCATCCAACGCCGTTCACGCGCGTCCCGCGCGCGCAATTCTTCACGCAGTTGCTGAACCTCCCCGTCGCCATCGCGGCTCAGGGCACGATGCACCAGGCGCGGCAGCTGCGGCAGCAGGGTTCCCCACTGCGGCGCTTCGGTCTTGATGGTCCGGATCAGCCCGCGCCAGCCCAGCTGCTCGTTCATCCAGCGTTCCAGGAAAGGCATGGCGGTTTGCCACAGGTCGAGATCGGGATCGAGCTGACGCCCCAGGCCTTCGATGTTGAGGAAGGTTTTCTGCAGCATCACCAGCTGCGGCTGGATCACCACGCCGAAACGGCGCGAGGTCTGGAACAGTCGCAGCAGGAAGCGGCCGAAGGAAATTTCCTTGAGCGGGCGGTCGAAGATCGGTTCGCAGACTGCGCGGATCGCCGCCTCGAACTCGTCCACGCGGGTCTGCGGCGGCGCCCAGCCGGCCTCGATGTGGGCCTGGGCGACGCGCTTGTAGTCGCGCTTGAAGAAGGCGAGGAAATTCTGCGCCAGATAGTTCTTGTCGCTGTCGGTGAGGGTGCTCATTATGCCGAAGTCGAGCGCGATGTAGCGCCCGTCCGGGCTGACCAGGATGTTGCCGGGGTGCATGTCGGCGTGGAAGAAGCCATCGCGAAACACCTGGGTGAAAAAGATCGTCACCCCCTCCCGAGCCAGCTTGGGGATGTCCAAGCCCTGTGCGCGCAAAGCATCGACCTGGCTGATCGGCGTGCCGGCCATGCGTTCCATCACCATCACGCTTTTGTGGCACCAGTCCCAATAGATTTCCGGCACCAGCAGCAGGTCGGAATCCTGGAAATTGCGCCGCAGCTGACTGCCGTTGGCGGCCTCGCGCATCAGGTCGAGTTCGTCCTCGAGGTGCTTCTCGAATTCCGCCACCACCTCGCACGGGCGCAGGCGCTTGCCGTCCTCCCACAGGGATTCGACCAGGCCTGCGCCGGCATAGAGCAGCGCGATGTCATGGGCGATGACGTGGGCAATGTCGGGGCGCAGGATTTTCACTGCCGCCTCGCGGCCATCCTGCAGCCGGGCGAAGTGGACCTGGGCGACGGACGCGGAGGCCACCGGCACCGGGTCGAACTCCGCAAACACCGCGCTGGCGGGCTTGCCGTAGGCTTTTTCTATCGCTGCCAGAGCGATTTCCGGCGCGAACGGCGGCACCCGGTCCTGCAGTCTGGCGAGTTCGTCGGCGATGTCGGCGGGAATCAGGTCGCGCCGGGTGGAGAGAACCTGGCCGAACTTGACGAAGATCGGCCCGAGCGCTTCGAGCGCCTGGCGCAACCGGACCGCGCGCGGCTCATTGAGCGGACGCCAGAACAGCGCAACCATGACCAGCGGCCGCAGCCAGCGGAAGCGCTCGTGGCCGAGGATGAATTCTTCCAGGCCGAAGCGCAGGGTGACATAAACAATTTTGGCGAGGCGCAGGAGTTTCATTGCTGATCTGAGAGTTGTTTTATTTTTTGTTCCAACCGTTCCACCCGGTCGTGCACTTCGCCCACTTCCTTGAAAAGGGCACGCACCTGCTCGGGCTGGGCCAGAGCGGGGCTTTCTTCCTGCCAGTGCTCGACCCAGGATCGGGCGATGGTTTCGGCGGCTTTCTTGTGCCACTCGAGGACACCGGTTGCGGTGGAAACCAGCTTGTGTGCGGCGATATCGCCGAGCACCCGGCTCAGATCTTCTTCCGCGTCCCAGCGCATTTTCCCCAGGG
>CAZLJK010000049.1:0-19118 GCA_964559825.1 uncultured Sulfuricella sp.
CCGAACCGGGTTTACGCGGCGGTCAAGTTCTTCCTCTACACCCTGTTGGGTTCCTTGCTGATGCTGGTGGCCTTCATCTACCTGTACACCAAGGGCGGCACCTTCGAGATCCTGGATTTCCACCGCCTGCCGCTGACCCTGACCGAGCAGATCCTGATCTTCTTCGCCTTCTTCATGGCGTTCGCGGTCAAGGTGCCGATGTGGCCGGTGCACACCTGGCTGCCGGATGCCCACGTCGAGGCGCCGACCGGCGGCTCGGTGGTGCTGGCGGCGATCATGCTGAAAATGGGCGCCTACGGCTTCCTGCGCCTGTCCCTGCCGATCGTGCCGGATGCGAGCCACGCCCTGTCCGGCTTCATGATCACCCTGTCGCTGATCGCCGTGGTCTACATCGGCCTGGTGGCGCTGGCGCAAACCGACATGAAGAAACTGATCGCCTATTCCTCGATCTCGCACATGGGGTTTGTCACTTTGGGTTTCTTCATCTTCAACGCCTACGGCATCGAGGGTGCGTTGGTGCAGATGATTTCCCACGGCTTCATCTCCGCCGCGATGTTCCTTTCCGTTGGTGTGCTCTACGACCGCATGCACAGCCGCATGATCGCCGACTACGGCGGCGTGGCGAACCGGATGCCGATCTTCGCCGCCTTCTTCGTGCTGTTCGCCATGGCCAATTCCGGCCTGCCGGGAACCAGCGGCTTCGTCGGCGAATTCATGGTGATCATGGGCGCGGTCAAGGCCAACTTCTGGTACGCCTTCCTCGCCGCCGCCACGCTGATTTTCGGCGCCGCCTACACGCTGTGGATGGTGAAGCGGGTGGTGTTCGGCGCCGTCGCTAACGACCATGTCGAGCAGCTCAAGGATGTCTCGCCGCGCGAGTTCCTGGTGCTGGGTCTGCTGGCCGTCGCGGTGCTCGGCATGGGGTTGTACCCGCAGCCGTTCACCGAAGTGATGCATCATTCGGTGAACAACCTGTTGAGCCATGTGGCTCAGAGCAAGCTTTAGAAGTCGGAGGCTAGAGGCTAGGGGCTAGAGGCTAGAGGGGTTGTGCCGCGCAAGCGCGGCGTATAAGCATTCCGGCGAAGCCGGACACCCACCCTAGCCTATAGCCTCTAGCCCCTAGCCTCTAATCAAGAGGATTTTAAATGATATTCGCCATGCCCAACCTGACGCCCGCGCTGCCCGAAATCTTCGTGCTGATCATGGCATCGCTGATCCTGATCGTGGATCTGTTCCTGTCAGGCAAGAACCGCTTCGTCAGCTACGCCCTGACCCAGTTCACGCTGCTCGGCGCCGCCTGGATCACCGTCAGCACCAGCAGTCAGGACGTGGTTTACACCTTCAATGGCATGTTCGTCGACGACGTCATGGCCGACGTGCTGAAGATGATGACCTATCTCGCCGTGGCGGCGATGCTGGTCTATTCGCGCAGCTATATCCAGCTGCGCAACCTGTTCAGCGGCGAATTTTTCGTACTGGTGCTGTTCGCCATGCTGGGCATGATGGTGATGATTTCGGCCAGTCACTTCCTGACCCTGTATCTCGGCCTGGAACTGCTGTCCCTGAGCCTGTATTCGCTGGTGGCGCTACAGCGCGACTCGGCGCAGGCAACCGAGGCGGCGATGAAGTATTTCGTGCTGGGCGCGCTGGCTTCGGGTTTGCTGCTCTACGGCATGTCGATGGTCTATGGCGCGACCGGCAGCCTGGAACTGAGCAAGGTTGCCGAAGCCATCCAGCAAACTGCCGGCAGCCGGACGATGCTGGTATTCGGCCTGGTGTTCATTGTCGCCGGCCTGGCGTTTAAGCTCGGTGCGGTGCCGTTCCACATGTGGGTGCCCGACGTCTACCAGGGCGCCCCTACCGCGGTGACGCTGTTCATCGGCTCGGCGCCGAAGATCGCCGCTTTTGCCTTCGTCATGCGTCTCCTGGTCGAGGGTCTACAGGGCATGGCGCATGACTGGCAGGGCATGCTGGTCATCATGGCGGTGCTGTCGATGGCGATCGGCAACATCACCGCCATCGCCCAGACCAACATCAAGCGCATGCTGGCCTATTCCACTATCTCCCACATGGGCTTCCTGCTGCTGGGCATCCTTTCCGGCAGCCTGAACGGCTACAGCGGTTCCATGTTCTACGTGCTGTCCTACGTGCTGATGAGCCTGGGGACTTTCGGCATGGTCCTGCTCCTGTCGCGCAAGGGCTTCGAGGCGGAAAATCTCGACGACTTCAAGGGCTTGAACCAGCGCAGCCCATGGTATGCCTTCATGATGTTGCTGCTGATGTTCTCCATGGCCGGCGTGCCGCCGACGGTGGGCTTTTACGCCAAACTGTCCGTGCTGCAGGCGGCATTGCAGGCCGGCTTCGTCTGGGTGGTCGTGTTCGCCGTCCTGATGTCGGTGATCGGCGCTTTCTATTACCTGCGCATCGTCAAACTGATGTATTTCGATGCGCCGGAAGATCAGTCTCCTATTGCCTCGCAACCAGACGCCAACGTGCTCATGAGCATGAACGGTCTGGCCGTGCTGGCGCTGGGCATCCTGCCGCAGCCCTTGATGGCCTTGTGCGCTTATAGCATCCAGCATTCGCTACTGTGACACAGGTACTGATCGTTCTGGTATTGGGGTTTGTCGCGGCGAACCTGCCGTTTGTGCTGGAGCGCCGCCTGTTCGTATTGCCGCCACGCGGGGATGGCAAAAGCCTGGCCTGGCGCCTGCTCGAACTGGTGCTGATGTATTTCGCCATCGGTGCTCTTGCCTGGCTGGTGGAAAAAAACCTCGGCCCGGTTCATCCGCAACGCTGGGAATTCTACGCCACCACGGCGTGCCTGTTCCTGGTGTTTGCCTATCCCGGCTTCGTTTACCGCTTTCTCTGGCGCCGGCGCGGCATCTGACCGGTTTCCCAGGCAGATGCGCTCCGACCACTAGGCGGCCTGGGCAAATTTTTCTTTCGCGGCGCGGGCTGCTGCCGCATCCTCTCTTGAATACGCCATCCCTGACCACAGCATCTTGTAGGCGATTTCCTCGTTGCCGTTCTGGCAGATTTCCAGCGCTTTCTGGAACAAGGGCTGGAACGTGCTGCTGCGGTGCGATGCCTCATGCTGTTCGAAGGATTGCCAGAAGGTGACGATCAGCGCTTCCTTGTCCTTCAGCGGGCTTTGTACGGCTTGGCCAATGGTGCTGCCCTCGTTGGAGATCATGCCGCTGTTGAGTACCACGAAACCGCCGACAAAGCCGGTGCCTGAGTGATAGGTCTTGACGTTCTCGCATAGGGTGGCGACACGGTCTTCCAGGTCGTCCACGCTGTACTCCGGTTTTAGAATGACACGGTTGACGGTGACGACGCCATCGGCAGAGAATCCGTTAATCAGGCTGGCCATGATGTTCTCCTTTTAGAATATCGATATGTACTAATGTATAAATTATTTTTATAGAGGGTTCGCGGCCCTCTATGGCTCATAACTTACTAAATCAGTCTGGTATTGTCAAGCGTTTTACACAGGGGTTTTTATGGATGATCAGGATTTGACCGAAAAACAGCTGTCCACCCGCAGCGTCTACGATGGCCGTCTGTTGCACGTGCGGGAGGACCGGGTGGCGCTGCCCAACGGCAACACCGCTACGCGCGAGTACATCGTCCATCCCGGCGCGGTGGTGGTGGTTCCTTTGCTTTCCAACGGCGACGTGCTGATGGTGCGGCAGTTCCGCTACCCGGTGGGCCGCGAGTTCCACGAATTGCCTGCCGGAAAAATAGATCTCGGCGAAGACGTGCTCACCTGCGGCCAGCGCGAACTGCTGGAGGAAACCGGTTATGCCGCACAAGACTGGAAGTTCCTGGCCACGATCCATCCCTGCATCGGCTATTCGGACGAGCGGATACTGATCTATCTGGCGCAGGAGCTGAGCGAGCACGGCCACCGGCGCGACGAGGACGAGTTCCTGGAGAATGTCCGGCTGCCGCTGGATACGGCGCTGGAATGGGTGCGCGCCGGGCGCATCAGCGATGTGAAAACTATCATCGGCCTGTTCTGGGCCGAGAAAATACGGCAGGGAACATGGCCGACCGGCAATTCAGAATAAGAGTCGCTTATTTCCCCTGGTAGCTGATGCGGTAGATGGCGCCCGCCTTGTCGTCCGAAACCAGCAGGGCGCCGTCCGGCATCACTTGGATATCGACCGGCCGTCCCCAGGCGGTGAGACCCTGGAGCCAACCTTCGGCGAAGGTTTCACGGCTTGCCGTCCGGTCGCCTTTCAGGCGCACCAGGGTGATACGGTAGCCGCTGGGTGGAAAACGATTCCAGGAGCCGTGTTCGGCAATGAAAATCTGACCGCGGTATTCCGCGGGGAACTGGTTTCCGGTGTAGAAGCGCATGCCCAGAGCGGCGACATGCGGCCCAAGTTCGACGATGGGCGGCGTGGATTTGCCGCATGATTGCCTGGCGCCGAACTCGGGATCGGCAATCTCCCTGCCGTGGCAGTAGGGGTAGCCGAAATGCAGGCCAGCTCGGGATGCACGGTTCAGTTCGTCCGGCGGGCGGTCGTTGCCCAGCCAGTCGCGCCCATTGTCGGTGAACCACAGTTCGCCGCTTGCCGGGTCCCAGTCGAAGCCTACGGTGTTGCGCACGCCGCGGGCGAATTGTTCCAGCCCGGTGCCGTCTGGCCTGATGCGGAAGATTGCCGCGTAGCGCGTCGGGTCGGGTTCGCAGATGTTGCAGGGCGCGCCGACCGGGACGTAGAGCAGGCCGTCCGGCCCGAAGCGGATGAATTTCCAGCCGTGGAGGGTGTCGCTGGGGAAGTCGCTGTTGATGGCCGCCGGTTTCGGCGGGTTGCCCAGGCGGGCCTCGATGCCGTCGTAGCGCAGGATGCGGTTCACCTCGGCCACATACAGCGCATCGCCCCGGAATGCCACGCCGTTCGGCATGTTGAGCCCGGCGGCGAGGGTGACGACCTGGTCCGCCTGGTGGTTGCCGTCGCGGTCCATCACCGCATAGACCTTGCCCTCGCCACGGGTGCCGACAAACAGCGTTCCGTTCGAGCCGAGCGCCATGGAGCGGGCGCCGGGCACGTTGTCGGCATAGACGCCGATCCTGAAGCCCGGCGGCAGCCGGATAGTGTCCAGCGGCAGGTCGCGACCCACGGCAGGCAGGCTGAAAGCCAGCAGGAGTAGAGCAAGGCGGGGCATCATCTACCCAGTGTAGACAATCATCTTGCCCTCATCCAGACATCCCACTTGAAATTCCGGTTCTCGTCCCTATTCATAATAGGGTTTTGAAACTGGAGAAAGAACAAAATGACCGTAGAAGCACACAAGGAAACGCTGGGTTTCCAGACTGAAGTCCGCCAGCTGCTGAAGCTGATGATCCATTCACTCTACAGCAACAAGGAAATCTGTCTGCGCGAGCTGATTTCCAATGCCTCGGATGCCGCCGACAAGCTGCGCTTCGAGGCGCTCGCCGACGACGCGATGTTCGAAGGCGATTCCAGTTTGAGGATACGCATCAGCCTGGATAAGGCCGCGCGCACCATCACCATTTCCGACAACGGCATCGGCATGTCGCGTCAGGAGGTGATCGAGCATATCGGCACCATCGCCAAATCCGGCACGCGCCAGTTCTTCGAGGCGCTGAGCGGCGACCAGGCCAAGGATGCCAACCTGATTGGCCAGTTCGGCGTGGGCTTCTATTCCGCTTTTATCGTCGCCGACAAGGTCACCCTGATCACCCGCCGTGCCGGGCTGACCGCCGAGCACGGCGTGCGCTGGGAATCCGCCGGCGAGGGCGACTACACTCTGGAAACGGTAGAGAAGGTCGGTCGCGGCACCGAAGTCATCCTGCACCTGCGCGAGGGCGAGGACGACCTGCTCGACAGCTGGCGCATCAAGAGCATCATCAAGAAGTATTCCGACCACATCACCCTGCCCATCCTGATGCAGAAGGAGGAATGGGACGCGGACAAACAGGAAAACAAGCTCACTGGCGAAGATGAAACGGTGAACCGCGCCAGCGCGTTATGGGCGAGGCCAAAGAACGAGGTGACCGCCGAGGAATATGAGGAATTCTACAAGCATGTGGCGCACGATTTCGAGTCGCCGCTGGCCTACACCCACAGCAAGGTCGAGGGCAAGCAGGAATACACCCAGCTGCTCTACATCCCGGCGCGCGCGCCGTTCGACCTGTGGGACCGCGAGGTGCGTCACGGCATCAAACTGTATGTGCGCCGGGTGTTCATCATGGACGACGCCGAACAGCTGATGCCGCGCTACCTGCGCTTCGTGCGCGGGGTGATCGACTCCAATGACCTGCCGCTCAACGTCTCGCGCGAGATCCTCCAGCACAGCAAGGATATCGACAGCATTCGGGCCGGATCGGTGAAGAAGGTGCTCGGCCTGCTCGACGACTTGGCGGAGAACGACCAGGAGAAATACGCCAAGTTCTGGGGCGAGTTCGGCAAGGCGATCAAGGAGGGCGTCGGCGAGGATCACGCCAACAAGGAGCGCATCGCCAAGCTGTTGCGCTTTGCCTCAACCCATACCGACACCCCAGAGCAGAACGTTTCTTTTGCCGATTACATCGGCCGCATGAAGGAAGGCCAGGACAAGATTTATTTCGTCACCGCCGACAGCTTTGCCGCCGCGAAGAACAGCCCGCATCTGGAGATTTTCCGGAAAAAAGGCATCGAGGTGCTGCTGCTATCCGAGCGGGTGGACGAGTGGATGCTGTCGCATCTTACCGAATTCGACGGCAAGCCGCTGCAGTCGGTGGCGAAGGGCGAACTCGACCTGGGCAAGCTGGAAGACGAGGCAGAGAAAGAGGAGCAGGAAAAGGAAGCGGGTGAGTTCAAGGAACTGCTCGACCAAGTCAAGGAGGTGCTCGGCGACCAAGTCAAGGAAGTGCGCATCACCCATCGCCTGACCAGTTCGCCGGCCTGCCTGGTGGCTGACGCCCACGACTTGGGCGGCAACCTGGCCCGGATGCTGAAATCCATGGGGCAGGAAGCGCCGCAGACCCAGCCGATCCTGGAGATCAATCCGCACCATCCTCTGGTGCAGAAGCTCAAAGGCGAGGCAGGGGGTGAGCGCTTTGGCGACTGGAGCCATATCCTGTTCGACCAGGCCTTGCTGGCAGAGGGCGGCCAGCTGGACGACCCCGCCGGCTTCGTGCAGCGCCTGAACGGCCTGCTGCTGGCGATGGCGGGCAGTTAGCCTCGGGTGTCGGCTTTGTAGGTGCGACTTCCCGGTCACGATCAACTGAATGTCGCGACCGGGAGGTCGCACCTACAGGGACTTCGCTTGAGAGAAATGGAGAAGGGCGCCCTAGGCGCCTTTTTTCTCGTCCAGCGGCTGGGTGATGTCGCCGAAGTGCAGGGAAAATTCACCCTTGCGCCGATCCTCGAAGAAATGCCGCAGGGTGTTGCGGACGCTGGAAAAGGCCAGGTCATCCCAGGGGATGGTGGCTTCGCTGAACAGCGCCACTTCCAGGCTCTCGCTGCCTGGTTTGAAGTCGAGGTCGAGCAGGCGGCTGCGGAAGAACAGGTGCACCTGGCTGATGTGCGGCAGATTGTAGAGCGTGTAAAGGGCGATGATTTCGACGCGGGCATGCGCCTCCTCCGCGGTTTCGCGCGCCGCCGCCTGGGCCGTGGTTTCGTTGTTTTCCATGAACCCCGCTGGTAAGGTCCACAGTCCGTAGCGTGGTTCGATGGCGCGGCGACACAGCAAGATCTTGTCCTCCCATTCGGGGATCGCACCGACGACCATTTTCGGGTTTTCGTAATGGATGGCGTCGCAGATGCTGCAAATGTGGCGAGGCAGGTGGTCTCCGGGCGGGATTTTCAGCGTTACTCTGGCGCCGCATTGGCTGCAAAAATTCATCATTTAAAGTTACCAAAAAAAGCCGCAGATGGATAGAGGGGCTTTTGCACATTTGTTGTGGATAACATTGTGGAAAACTTGCGTGGATCATCCTTAAGTGCCTTGCGGAAAAGGAGTTTTGTTGCGAAGCTTAAAAAATCTTCTAAAAATAAACCATATAAAATCAATGTGATGCATAAATATGTACTGACATCATGAGCTTAGTCGCCAATGCGTATCCATCCTCTGAAATATGTGAATTAATTGCGAGTAACCGGTATGTTTACGTCATTGCCAATGCCTTAATTGATAAGTGTTTTTTCGGCAAAATTAAACTTATTCCAGTTATGGCCGATATAAATAAAACGTATAGCTGGATTGCTATATGTCAGTTGTTTGGTGTGCTAAATCGGGATCGTTCTTCGTCATGAAGCCCTTTTCACTATCTTCCGCAAGCGGAGGCAAACGAGAAAGCGCTGGTTTCGATTTGAGGCGGCTAACGTATAAGGCACTGGTTATGAATTCGCAGGATATGTTCATATTGAAGAGATGCATGAAAAAACCATTGCGATTTGTACTGACGGCAGCATTTTTGATTTTTCCGCCTGGAATCGAGGCGGCGAAGTGGTCATCGGTAATCTCCAACGAAAAGATGCGTGCCGAGATCGATCTGGCCAGTTTGCTGCGTCAGGGGGGCATCGTGACAGCCTGGGACCGGGAGGTTTACTCCGAGTTGGAGCAGGCGCGTCCGGGCGATTTTTATTTCAAGTCGGCAAAGTCCCTGATGCGCTACAACTGCAACGCCCGCACCGCGGATCTGTTGATGAAAGTGTATTACGCTGAGGATGGAAGCGAAATCACAACCCTTACCGCCAGTTATTACGGCAAGCCGAATTACGTGATCCCCGATACGGAAGACGAACAAAAATTCGCGTATGCCTGTCTGTATAAAAAGCCGGAGGAAAAAAACCTCGCTACCGTAATCAGGAAGCAGGGCGGAGAGCCGAAAGAGTTGGACAAAGCGGTAAAGTCAGAAAAAATGAAGCAAGAAACGCCCGTCGCCCAGGAGGCGCCCAAAGTATTTCCTTCCGCCAGGCCGCGGGCGGCGATCAGACCGAGCGGAATTCCTCCCGCATCCACCGTGCAAGAGGGCAAGGCAGCCAACCCGAAGTAATGTTGGATAACCGGGTAGAAGTGGTGCCCCAGAGACGAATCGAACGTCCGACCTACCCCTTAGGAGGGGGTCGCTCTATCCACTGAGCTACTGGGGCGAGGTCGCCATTTTACGCTAAAATTCATGGATGGATAAAATCGATTGCGGCTGCCGGGTTATGCCGAAACGCAAGGGCTATGTCCGGCTGCGCGATATCCCGTCCGACCTGATCGTTCTTCTCAATCGCGGTGAATTGGAAACCGCGACTCTGACCGAGCAGACGGCGATGGATTTTGCCGCGTTGCTAGGCACGTTGGAAGGTTGGTCTGGAAACGCGGCAGGACTGGCGCAGGAAGCTGCGCGTCAGGATTTTTCCGGGCATGGTTTGGTAAAGCGCATGGAAGTGGCCGGGCGGATGGTCGGCGGGCATGGTGCATTTGACGATAGGGAAGCTTTGCGGCAGCTCATCGCTCACCCCGCCGATACGGTGCGGGGTTTTGCCTGCTTTGCGATTGCCTTGCATCCGGAGCTGGATTTCGCCGATAAATTCCGGGTGATGAGAACGCTTGCCGCGGATCGTCATTTTGGTGTGCGCGAATGGGCCTGGCTGGCGTTGCGTCCGGTTGTCGTGAACGCGCCGTTTGAGGCGATTGCCCTGTTGCGTGGATGGGTATCCGAGCCGGATGCCAATTTGCGCCGATTTGCTGTTGAGATTACGAGGCCGCGCGGGGTGTGGGCAAAACATATTGCTCAGCTACGGGCCGAGCCCTGGCATGGACTCCCCTTGCTTGAGGCGTGTTGCCGCGATGACAGCCGCTATGTACAGGATTCTGTTGCGAACTGGCTGAACGATGCCGCCAGGAGTCAGCCGGGCTGGGTCAGGGATGTATGCTGGGACTGGTTCCGGAGCTACCCGAAAAACAGCGCTTGCTGCTATATTGCGAAGCGGGCACAGAGAAATCTGGGTGGCGGCGAAGCGCCGCTTGATGAATAATCGTTTAAACAGGGGATTCGCCTCCTGTGATAGAGTTGTTGTTTCGTTTCACCGGTTTTTCACGAGGAGTCTGAATCATGGCCGCTTTTACTGCTGACGAAGCTTTACAGCTCAAGCAGAGCCTGGAGAAGCGTCGCCAGCTATTGCTTGAAGAAATCCGCGACGAGCTGGTTCGTTCGGGTGAGCAGCATTATGTTGATCTGGCCGGGCGCGTTCCCGATCTGGGCGATGAGTCGGTGGCGGATATGCTGGTCGATCTGAATGCGGCAATAGTTGACAGGCAAATCGTCGAGATGCGTGATATCGAGGCGGCGCTGAAGCGTCTCGCTGCAGGGAATTATGGCACCTGTGTGGACTGCGGAACGGATATTCCGTTTGAGCGGCTGCAAGCTTACCCGACGGCTGCGCGCTGCGTATCATGCCAATCCGTGCGCGAAAAAACCTTTGCCCACGAAGGGAACCCCTCCCTTTGAGAGTCGGTTAACGGGTGGAACAAATCAAGCGGGTTGACCGTCTTTTGGCGTGGTTAAAAGTAACCCGCCTCATGGCGTTCATGGTGCTGCCGGTGACGGCTTCCGTCTTGCTGACAGCGGTGATCGTGGCGGTGATGAGCCTGATCCTCAAGGGAGAAATTGCGGGCGATTATCTGCTTACCGGGCTGGTAACCTCTAGTATCGTTTCCATCACGGTGACCGCCTTCATCTACCGTCTAATCAGCGAACTGCGGGAAACCGAGAAGCTGCTGGCGGAAAAATCCCTGCACCTGGAAAAAACGCTTCGCACTCACAAGGAAGCGGAACAGAGCCTGGTCCAGGTGACCAATTACGATGTGCTGACGGGACTGCCGAACCGTTTCCTGTTCCTCGACCGCCTTGGTCATGCAATCAGCCGGTCTGCCCGCAATCACCGCATGGTCGCGGTGCTGTTGCTCGACATCGACAATTTCAAGACCATTAACGATACCCTGGGGCACACCCATGGCGACCTGCTGCTGCAGGATGTTGCGGATCGCCTTCGCTGCTGCGTGCTGGAGGACGACACCCTGGCGCGGATAGGCGGTGACGAATTCGCCATCGTTCTGGAAGGGGTGTCGGAGATTGAAGAAATCGCGGCGATCGCACAGAAAATCATGGCTATTTATTCCCTGCCCTTTGCGCCCTCCGGCCAGGAAATTTATGTCACGCCCAGCATGGGAATCACCATCTACCCCATGGATGGCCACGACAGCGATAGCCTGCTCAAGAATGCCGACGCCGCGATGTACAGCGCCAAGGAATATGGCCGCAATCATTTCCGTTTTTACACCACGGACATGAATGCGCTCGCGATTGAGCGATTTGCCATGGAAGGCGCGTTGCGTCGGGCCATAGAGAGGGAAGAGTTTATCCTTCACTATCAGCCTCAGGTGGACATAAAAAGCGGGCGGGTGATCGGCGTGGAAGCGCTGCTGCGCTGGAACCATCCCGAGCGGGGCCTGGTTGCGCCGAATGAGTTTATCCCGTTGCTGGAGGGGAATAATCTGATCCTTCCCGTCGGCGAGTGGGTACTGCGCACCGCCTGTGCCCAGAGCCGGGCCTGGCTGGATGCCGGACTGCCCCCCCTGCGCATGGCGGTGAATTTGTCCGCTCGTCAGTTTCGCCAGGATAACCTGGTGGAGTTGATCGACAGCATATTGCGGGAAACGGGGATCAGTCCCCAGCAATTGGAGCTCGAACTGACTGAGGGATTGCTGATGGAAAATACCAGCAAGACCAGTGCGATTCTGGGACAACTCAAGAGTCGTGGCGTCCTGGTGGCCATTGACGATTTCGGCACCGGCTATTCCTCGCTCAGCTACCTTAAGCGCTTTCCGATCGACCGCCTCAAGATCGACCGGTCTTTTGTGCGGGATATCATTACCGATTCGAACGATGCGGCTATCGCCGTGGCGGTCATCAGCCTGGGGCGCAGTTTGGGCCTGAGCGTGATCGCCGAAGGCGTGGAAAGCGAGGAACAGCTGGAATTCCTCGGGGTGCAGAAATGCGACGAATACCAGGGATTTTATTTCAGTTATCCAGTTCCGCCCGAAGAAATTGTTGGCCTGTTCAAGCTTGAAAAACCCTTTTTAGCCGCACAGGCAGCGGAAATTGGCGTAACTCTAAGCCATTGAATTATCCGGAGTCCTCTGCGGCAAGGAAGTTTTTCGGTTAAATCTCCCTGTTCGCCCTGCACAGTGTAAAATCCGCCTTTCGTTAAAATCTCCCAGCTCTTATTCAATTATGCCCGTCATCACCCTGGAAAAACTTTCTCTCGCCTACGGCCACCATCCCTTGCTGGATCAGGCGGATTTGCAGCTCGACACCGGCGAGCGGGTGGGCCTGATCGGACGCAACGGCGGCGGTAAATCCAGTCTACTCAAAATCATTGCCGGCGTGGCTACTCCCGACGATGGCAAGGTATGGCGCGCGCCCGGGCTGAATCTGGCCTATGTGCCCCAGGAGCCGCAGCTCGATCCCGACCATACCGTATTCGAGGCGGTGGCGGAGGGGCTGGTGGGCTTGAGCCAGTTGCTGATCGACTACCATGCGGTTTCCCATGCGCTGGGGGAGGAAGGCGCGGACACCGATGCGCTGCTGGAGCGCATGCAGGTATTGCAGACCGAACTCGAGGCGCGCGACGGCTGGCGTCAGCAAAGCCGCATCGACGCGGTGATGACCCGTCTGGCGTTGCCCGAGGATGCGCTGGTTTCATCGCTTTCCGGTGGCTGGAAGAAGCGCGTTGCGCTGGCCCGGGCGCTGGTTGCCGAGCCGGACGTGCTGGTGCTGGACGAGCCCACCAACCACCTCGACCTGGCCGCCATCGAATGGTTGGAAGAGCTGCTCAAATCTTTCGCAGGCGGCGTGCTGTTCGTCACCCACGACCGGCGCTTTCTCGACAATGTCGCCACCCGCATCATCGAACTGGACCGCGGGCAGCTGGCCAGCTTTCCCGGCAATTTCTCCACTTTCCAGCGCAGAAAGCAGGAGATGCTCGAAGCGGAAGAGGTCCTGAACGCAAAGTTCGACAAGGTGCTGGCCCAGGAAGAGGTGTGGATACGTCAGGGCATCAAAGCCCGGCGTACCCGCAACGAGGGCCGGGTGCGGCAACTGGAGCAGCTGCGCCGCGAACATACCGCGCGCATCAACCAGACCGGCAAGGCCCGGCTGGCGCTCGACGCCGGCGACCGCTCCGGCAAGCTGGTGGCGGAATTGGAGCACGTTTCGAAGTCTTTCGGCGACAAGCCCATCATCCGCGATTTCTCCACGCGCATCATGCGCGGCGACCGCATCGGCCTGATCGGGCCGAACGGCGCCGGGAAAACCACCCTGCTCAAGCTCATTCTGGGCGAGCTGCAGCCCGATTCCGGTACGGTGAAAAGCGGCACCAAGCTCGCCGTGGCCTATTTCGACCAGATGCGCGAGCAGCTCAACGAGGAGGCGACCCTGATCGACACCATCAGCCAGGGCAACGACTTCGTCGAAATCGGCGAGGTGAAGAAGCACGTCATCAGCTATCTCGGCGATTTCCTGTTTCCGCCGCAGCGGGCGCGCGCCAAGGTTTCCTCACTCAGCGGCGGCGAGCGCAACCGCCTGCTGCTGGCGCGCCTGTTCACCCGCCCCGCCAACGTGCTGGTACTGGACGAACCGACCAACGATCTCGACATCGAAACCCTGGAGCTGCTTGAAGAGCTGCTGCTGGAATATTCCGGCACCCTGTTCCTGGTCAGTCATGACCGGACCTTCCTCGACAACGTGGTGACCTCGACCATCGCCTTCGAAGGGGATGGCAAGCTGGCCGAGTATGCCGGCGGCTACGAGGACTGGCTGCGCTACCGCCCCCGCCCTGAAACGGAAGCCGAGAAGAAAGCGGCTGCGGCCAAGCCGAAGCCGGCACAGGAAAAACCGGCGGCAAAGATCAAGCTTTCGTTCAAGGAAAGCCGCGAACTGGAAACTTTGCCGGGACAGATCGAGGCGCTGGAGCAGGAGCAGTCCGCGCTCGGCGCGAAGCTGGCGGACGGCGAGCTCTATCGCGCCAATCCCGAGGAGGCCAAGCGTCTGCAGGCGCGCACCGCCGAGATCGAGGAAGCGCTGCTGGCCGCCCTGGCGCGCTGGGAAGAGCTGGAAGCGAAGCAAAGGGCGTGATAAATTGTAGCCCGGATTTCGTTCGTCCGGGCTAACCCGCGCATAACCGGCAAAGCAGGAATGTGCTGGATTGATATGGCTCATTGTCAGCAGTGTGAAAATGCGGTTACATAGCCAAGATCGTTTTATGCGTGTTCACTTGTGACCCAACTTTTTTTCTTCCTGTTTCTGTTGATGTGTCCCTTGGCCGCGTCGGCAGCCTACCCTTCCTTCCAGGCCCTGATCGACGCCACGCCCACCGGCGGAACGCTGCATCCCCGGCCAGGCACTTATGCCGGGCCGGCGTTGATTTCGCGCCAGATCATCGTCGATGGCGGCGGCAAGGTCACTGTGGATGGCGGCGGTACCGGCTCGGTGCTGATCGTGAACACCAGCGGGGCGATGGTGAGGGGGTTGAGGCTGACTAACTCGGGCAGCTCTCATGACCGGGTAGATACCGGCATCGCGCTGACCGGCAACGGCAACAACATCGAAGACAACGTGATTGACGGCACGCTCTTCGGCATCAGCCTGAAGCAGGCCAACCAGAACACTTTGCGGCGCAATCGAATCCGCTCCAAACCGGCTGAGCTGGCGATGCGAGGCGAGGCGATCCGCCTCTGGTTCAGCATGGACAACCTGATCGAAGGCAACGACATCGACCAGTCGCGCGACGTCACCCTGATGAATTCACCGCGCAACCGCGTTGTCGGCAACATCATCCGCAACAGCCGCTACGGTATCCACCTGATTTTTTCGCCGGACAGCGCGATCGAGCGCAACGCCCTCGCGCACAACGCCACCGGCGTCATCGTGCTGAATTCGGACCGGGTGAAGGTCAGGCGCAACCGGATTTTCCATTCGCTCGGGGTAAGCGGGGCAGGGCTGGCCTTCAAGAAGAGTGCGGAAGGTCTGGCGGAAGGCAACGAAATTGTTCACTGCGCCGTCGGTGTCCTCGCCGATTCGCCCATCGAACAGTTGGACAGAACCGTGCTGAGCGGCAACCGGATCGCCCATAACGCCACCGGTATCCAGTTTTCCGGCGAGCGGGGGGGCCATGTCCTGCACGGCAACAGCTTCGAGAGCAATCTCATCCACGTTGCGATGATGTTCGGCAGCGGCGATGCGGGAAAAAACGACTGGCGAGGCAACTATTGGGACGATTACGAGGGTTTCGACCGCAATCATGACGGAATCGGCGATACCCCCCACGAAGTGTATATCTTCACCGACCGGATCTGGATGGAAATTCCCCTGGCGCGGTTTTTCCGCAATTCGCCGGTGCTGGAACTGCTGGATTTTCTCGAACGGCTGGCGCCTTTTTCCGCGCCGGACATGATCCTGCGCGATACTGCGCCGCTGTTTAACAAGCCTGGGCGGCGCTAGCGGGGCTATGGTTTGTTTCTAAATCAACGGGAATTCGCACTTCAACATGAAGTCCACCGCCCGCGGTTTTGATCATGGCAAATGAGCCGCCTACCGCCAACACGCGCTCGCGCATCACCAGTATACCCACACCATTGCCGGCGACCATGGGGTCCATGCCCTTGCCGTTGTCCTCAACACTCAGCAACACCATTTCACGTGAAGGGCGCTCCTGCCGTAGTCGATACAACTTGACCATTACATGGCCAGCATTTGCATGCCGAGCCACATTCGTCAAACATTCCTGAACTATGCGATAGACCATGATGTCAACAAATTCGCCCAGATCATCCAGTTTTCCTTGAGAGTCTAAACTCCATTCGATATCCGGTTGCCGTTTCTGCCAATCCCTCACCAGTTCAAGCAAACTATCTAAAAGGCCCAGTTCATCAAGCAGGACAGGTCTTAAGCAGCGCACCCTGAGATGAATTCGTTCTTGAATCTGTCGGCTGTTTTTGATAATGACTTCGATAGCCGACTTGATTGGCGGCGTCACGCCGTTCGGCTGAGTAAGGATCGCATGTGCGTTTAACTCAATCCCTATCAGAGTCTGCTCAAACTCATCATGAAGCGCCTTTCCAATAAGCTGTAGTTCAACTTCCTGAGTGTTGAACAGCCACCGAGTCAGGTGGTGATTCTGTTGCAGCATCTTCTTGACCATCGCCTCTGACTGCTTATGCCCTTGAATTTTTTTTTGAGTTCGTCGTTGGCTTTTGCAAGTTCAACAGTTCGTTCTTGCATCATAGAAAACTTATGCAGTGCATTCATGAATAATTCTCCCGTTGCAGGATGGATTGAAACAGGAATTCAGATTGTATCCGAAGGTGAAAAGGCAATTCGGAGAAGCCATTATGATGAATTCCAGTTGGTAGCCTATACGGGAAATTGCGCCAACATTGTGCGGTAGCTCACATAGGGGGCAAGAAGATGGCATCCGTGAATGTCAGAACTGGCACTATTCGAGACACATCCTGTTTCGGCAAGGGGCTGGCTCAGGCGCCCAGCAAGTAGGCCACGCTGCCCGTGGCGCCAACGAATGTCAGCAGGTGGAACCACCCCCACACCACGTATTTCCGTGTCAGATTCTCTTCCGGTAGATTGGAAAGCAGGAACAGCCTGCCGTCCTTCGGCTTGCGCAACAGGTGCACGCCGTCCTTGAGGCGGAGTTCGCCATGCTGCTTCGTCACTTCTCGCTTGGCTGCGAGTACGGCGAGTTCCCACTCGCGCGGGTCGATCTGGCCATCCTTGTCGAGGTCGAAACGCTCCAGCAGATGCGACGTGTCACGCTTCCACTCGGTGAGCAGGGCGTTGAGATCGCCTTTGAAGTCGAGATCGCTGTTGGCCCCGCCCAATGTGGTGAATTCGCCGATGGCGTAGAGGGTGTCGAGCGGGGAAAGCAGGTACTCGGTGTAGCGGTAGTCGCTTTTACTCCATACCTGTTTGTGGCGGGTGATGATTTCGGCGAAATCCGGATCGACGAAGCACTGCCCGCTGCCGTCGTCGAGCAGGATAGTGTCATCGCTCGCGCCCTGTTCCACGATGTCGTAGCCCTTGTCGTCGCTGCGCAGCTGCTCGATGATGTAGCGGTACCACACGCAGGGCAGCAAGGTGAGCTTGCTTAACAGGGGGATGTCATGCGCTTGCTTGGCGCGGCCTGTCAGCTCGATATAGCCCTGGGCGGCCGAGGCAATCCGGGAAGTGGGGGTGTTGCGAATCAGGCGGCTGCGGCGCTGGTTGCCGATCCAGGCGAAAAAGCTGATGGCGCCGATCAGCCCCAGGATGATCGGCCACGCCTCTGCCGAGTCGATTTGAAAACCGATGAAAAGCAGCACCAGATGCCCACCCGAGGTGAGCAGGTTGACGTAGTGCTGCCGGAGACCTTCGAGCATCAGCTGTTGAATAACTGTTTCACGTTGACGTCGGCGATCTCCGTGGCGTCGAATTCAAGCAGGTCGGCCGGTTGGAAGTTGAACATGCGTGCCACGATCACGTCGGGGAACTGCTCGATGCGCACGTTGTTGAGGTTGACGCTGTCGTTGTAGAACTCGCGCCGGTCGGCGATGGCATTCTCCAGGCCGGTGATGCGTCCCTGCAAGTGCTGGAAGTTCTCGTTGGCTTTCAATTCCGGATAGGCTTCGGCCACCGCGAACAGGTTGCCGAGCAGCCCGCGCAACGCGCCTTCGGCTGCACCCAGCGCGCCCATGTTCTGGCTGGCGCTGGCGGCGGCAACCCGGGAGCGTGCCTGCATCACCTTCTCCAGTGTTTCCTGCTCGAATTTCATGTACTGCTTGCAGGTTTCCACCAGCTTGGGCAACTCGTCGTGACGTTGCTTGAGGAGTACATCGATGTTGGCCCAGGCCTTGGAAACATTGTGCTTGAGGCTGACCAGGCCGTTGTAGAGCATGATGAAATAAATCGCGGCAACAAGCAGAATGGCAAGCAGGACGAGAAATCCCATGGCAGTTCCTTTATTGTTTTGAATGGGTGTTCATGCATTTTGCCGAAATTGGCACCGCTTCGCCAGTTGCTTCAGGTTTTTTAGGGAAGTTCGAGCATGACTGCTATATTTAAAAGTGACGCGCCTTATTCACTTTGATCAGCAAGGGAAAAGAAAATGACCGATATCATCAAGTTGCTGGGCAACGAAGCGGAGAGTCTGCTGGCTTACCAGTGCAAGGGGATCCCCAAGGACATGCTGCACCTGCCGGGGCCGGACTACGTGGACCGGGTGGTGGCGCAGAAGGATCGGAAGCCGGGCGTTTTGCGCACGCTGCAGGGTCTGTTCGACCATGGGCGGCTGGCTGGGACGGGCTATCTGTCCATCCTCCCGGTGGATCAGGGGGTGGAGCATTCGGGCGGTGCCTCTTTCGCCCCCAACCCGATCTACTTCGACCCGGAAAACATCGTCAGGCTGGCCATAGAGGGCGGCTGTAACGCGGTGGCCTCGACTCTGGGCGTGCTGGGTTCGGTGGCGCGCCGCTACGCGCACAAGATCCCGTTCATCGTCAAAATCAACCACAACGAAATCCTGACCTACCCGGAAATCTACGACCAGACCCTGTTCGCCAGCGTCGATCAGGCATTCGACATGGGGGCGGTGGCGGTGGGCGCGACGGTATATTACGGCTCGCCCGAATCGCGCCGCCAGATTCTCGAGATCAGCGAGGCTTTTGCCCATGCCCACGAGCTCGGCATGGCAACGGTGCTGTGGGCCTACCTGCGCAATCCCGGTTTCAAGAAGGACGGCGTCGATTACCACACCAGCGCCGACCTGACCGGCCAGGCCAATCATCTCGCCGCTACTATCGAGGCCGACATCGTCAAGCAGAAGCAGGCCGAGAACAACGGCGGTTACACCGCGATCAAGTTCGGCAAGACCCACCCCAAGGTGTACTCTGAGCTCACCAGCGACCACCCCATCGACCTGGTGCGCTACCAGGTGGTGAACTGCTACATGGGCCGGGCGGGCATGATCAACTCCGGCGGTGCCTCGGGCGAGAATGACCTGGGCCAGGCGGTGCGCACCGCAGTGATCAACAAGCGCGCCGGCGGCATGGGGCTGATC
>CAZLJK010000050.1:0-19079 GCA_964559825.1 uncultured Sulfuricella sp.
CCTCGAACGGCCGCACCGGCGTGGCGAGCAGGTTTTCCATGGTGCCGCGCTCGCGCTCGCGGGTCATGGCAAGGCCGGTCTGCATGATCATGGTCATGGTCAGGATCACGCCCATCAGGCCCGGCACGATGTTGTACTGGGTGATGCCTTCCGGGTTGTAGCGGCGGTGGATCCGCACCTCGAACGGCGCGGGCTTGCCCTGCAGCGGCTGCAGCGCGCCCTGCAGGTCGCGATTGAGGGCGGACTGGGCGAGCTGGCTCAGCGCGCCCACGGCATTGCCGACGGCGGTGGGGTCGGTGGCGTCGGCTTCGACCAGGATCGCCGGGCGCTCGCCGCGCGCCAGCTTGCGCGCGAAGTTCTCCGGGATGCTCACCACAAACTGGACGTCGCCCTCGGCGATCAGACGTTCGGCCTCGGCCTCATTGCGCGGCTGCGCGGTCACTTTGAAATAGCCGCTGTTTTCTAGGGCGCGCACGAAGCTGCGCGAGAACTCGCTGTGGTCCGCCACCCGCACCGCCGTGGGCAGCTCCTTGGGGTCGGCGTTGATGGCGAAGCCGAACAGGATCAGCTGGATCATCGGGATGCCGACCATCATGGCGAAGGTCAGGCGGTCGCGCCGCATCTGGATGAATTCCTTGGTGAGCACGGCCAGGAAGCGGTGCCAGGCGAAACGCTCAGACATTGTCTTTGGCCTTTTCCATCATCTGGATGAAGATGTCTTCCAGCCCCGGCGAAGCTTGCGTCCAGTGGCACCCGGGTTGCTCCCGGAAGGGGGCGATGGACTGCTCCAGCAATGCCGCATCGGTGCCGCTGACGTGGAGAACGTTGCCGAACGGCACCACCTGGCTGATTCCCGGCAGCCCGCGCAGTTGCGCGCCCAGCACGTAAACGTCGGCGCACTCCACCAGCCAGGTGACGATGCCGGAATTCTTCACCACGTCCGCCACCGTGCCCTCGGCCAGCAAATGACCGTAGGCGATATAGGCGAGGCGGTGGCAGCGCTCCGCCTCGTCCATGTAGTGGGTGCTGACCAGCACCGTGATGCCAGTGCCGGCGAGCTGGTGAATTTCGTCCCAGAAATCGCGCCGCGCCTTGGGGTCCACTCCGGCGGTGGGCTCGTCGAGAAGCAGGAGCTGCGGCTCGTGCAGCATGCAGGCCGCCAGCGCCAGGCGCTGCTTCCAGCCGCCGGACAGGTTGCCCGCCAGCTGCTTCTGGCGGTCGGCCAGGCCGAGCCGCTCCAGTGCCTGCTCCACCGCTTCGTTCCGGTTGGCCATGCCGTAGATGCGGGCGGTGAAATCCAGGTTCTCGCGCAGGGAGAGATCTTCGTACATGCTGAAACGCTGCGTCATGTAGCCGACCTGGCGCTTGATCTGGCGGGTTTCGCGGATCACGTCGTAGCCCAGGCAGGTGCCGCGCCCGCCGTCGGGCGTAAGCAGGCCGCACAGCATGCGGATGGTGGTGGTCTTGCCGCTACCGTTGGGGCCGAGGAAGCCGTAGATTTCGCCGCGCCGCACCTGCAGGTCGAGGTCGTTCACCGCCACCAGGTCGCCGAAGCGCTTGACCAGCCCGGCGACGTCGATGGCCAGGGTGGATGGATGATTTGAAGTTGGGCTGGGGAGAGAGACGCCCTCACCCCAGCCCTCTCCCGCCTGCGGGAGAGGGGGCTTTTGCTCCTCTCTTCGTTTTTGAGAATGTCGCAGTATCACCTCAACCTCACTTCACACGAAATTCGCTCCCTTCTCCCGCAGGCGGGAGAAGGGCTGGGGATGAGGGAGCCAGAGGTTCGAGAGTCAGGTAAATCTTTTCCAACACACTTTCAGTTTGTTGCAACATCTCGTGGTTCCAGAAGCGCAGCACCAGGATGCCCTGACCTTCAAGCCGGTCGGTTCGTTGCTGGTCGTAATGCAGTTGTTCGGCATGTTGCCCGCCATCCAGTTCTATAGCCAGCTTCGCCTCATGGCAATAAAAGTCGAGAATGTAGGGTCTAAGCGGGTATTGCCGGCGAAATTTCAAACCAAACAGGCGCCTATTTCTCAGTAATCCCCATAGCAAATTTTCAGCATCTGTTTGACGCGCTCGGAGTTCACGAGCAAAAACGAGCAGGTCTGCAGGCAGTTTTTGAGCGGGGAGGGGAAGGTAATCGCGGCCCTCTCCCTTCACCCGCAAGGAGTGTCCCCGCCGGGTACCCGCCGCTTCGCGACGACCTCGGCGAGACGGGAGAGGGGGCTCCTCTGTTTTCATGGGGCATGAGGGGGTTTTCACCCTCAATTCACTCTCACGTCCATCGGCTGGCCGGGGCGCAGCTTGGCGGCATCGGCCGGGGCCGGGCGCGCTTCGACCAGGAACACCAGCTTGCCGCGGTTTTCCCGGCTATAGATCACCGGCGGGGTGTATTCGGCCTGCGGCGAGATGTAGCTGATCGCGGCGGCAACCGGTGCGGCGCAGCCGTCGCAGGACAGCGTGACGGCCTGCCCGGTTTTCAGGGCGCCGACACGGGTTTCCGGCACGAAAAAGCGCACCTTGATATTCTGCGGCGGCAGCAGCGACACCACCGGGCTGCCGGCAGGCACCCATTCGCCCTGGACGTAGAGCGTATCCTGCACCAGGCCGGCAACCGGCGCTTTCACGCTTTTCTGGGCGAGCGACCAGTCGGCACGGGCGAGGGCGGCGCGCGCGGCGGCCACTGCCGCCTCGGCGGCGCGAATCTCGTCCACCCGCGCCGCCAGCTTGGCGGCGGCGAGTTGGGCTTCCAGCTCTTTCAGGCGTTCGTGGTCGCGCTTCAGCGCAGCGCCGCCGGCTTCCAGTTTCTGGCCGGAGATGAAGCCCGCTTTCGCGAGTTTTTCGTCGCGCGCGTAATCGGCTTCGGACAGTTTCAGGGTGGCCCGCGCCTGCTCGCGCTGGGCGACGATGGCGTCCAGTTCGGCGGGGCGCTTGCCCTTCTTCAGGTTTTCCAGTTGCGCCTCGGCGCGCTTCAGTCCTTGCGCCGCCTCGTCGCGCGCCGCTTTTTCGTTTTCCTGCTCCAGCGCAAACAGGGGCGCACCGGCGCCGACCTGCGCGCCGCGCTGCACTGCCAGCGAAGTCAGGGAGCCGGCATGGGGAGCGGCCACGCGCACGTACTCGCCTTCGGCGTAGCCCTGGTAAAGCGGTGGCGCTTCACGCGAACAACTTGCCAGCGCAGCCGTGGCGATCAGCAATCCGGGCAGTGTCCAGCGCATTTTTCTTATCCTCTATGGGCTTCGTATTCCACACTATCGCCCAAAAATCGTTTGTCGCAAAGGCGAGGGTTCGGGGATTACTCCTCCACTGCCCGGGGGTGCCGGGTGCGCCAGCGCAGCAGGCCGTTCTCGACCAGCGAATACACCGCCGGCACCACCACCAAGGTGAGCAGGGTCGAGGTGATCATGCCGCCGATCACCGCCACCGCCAGCGGACCGTTGGTTTCCGCGCCGGCGCCCAGGCCCAGCGCGGCCGGAAACAGGGCCAGAATTACCGTCAGCGAGGTCATCAGCACCGGCCGCATCCGGATCGGGCAAGCCTCGGAGAGCGCCGCGTCGATGCCTTTGCCCTCGTTGCGCCGCTGGTTGGTGAGATCCACCAGCAGGATCGAGTTCTTCGCCACCAGGCCGATCAGCAGCACCAGGCCGATCATCGAGTAGATGTTGAGGGTGTGGTTGAACAGCCACAAGGCCATCACCCCGCCGATGATGGCGAGCGGCTGCGCGACCATGATGATGAAGGGCTGGATGAAGGAGTTGAACTGGCTCGCCAGCACCATGTAGAGCAGGACCATCGCCAGGGAGAAGGCGAAGATCATGTACTGCACGGTCTTGCCGAACTCTTCCGCCTGGCCGGTCATTTTTACTGTATAGCCTATCGGCAGGATCTCCGCCGAGGCAGCCTTGATCTTGTTTACGGCGTCGCCGAGCGGGATGGTGGGCGAGCCGTAGAAGGTGGCGGCATATTGCAGATCGAAGCGCCCGATCACCGCCGGCCCCAGCGCCTGCTTCACGCTTGCTACGGTGTCCAGGCGCACCAGCGAGCCGTCGCGGGAGCGCAGGTAGATCTTGTTCAGGTCGGAAGGCTGCCGGAATTCGCCGTCCTTGGCCTTGACCCGGATATCGTAGCGCTGACCGTCGCCCGGCACGTCGTTGAATTTGGCGATGTCCACGCCGCCGGAGAGCATGTTGAGCGCCAGCGCCACGTCCTGGGTCGTCAGTCCCGCGGAGGCAATCCGGGTGCGGTCGGGGTCGAGGACCAGCTGCGGCAGGTCGAGCTGCAAATCGAGGTCCATGCGCCCCAGGCCGGGATCGGCCGAAAGGGTTTGCTGCAGCGTCTTGGCCACGCGGCCCACCTCGTCGAGATTGGGGCCGTTGATCACGAACTGCAGGGGCTCGCCCCGCTGGCCGCCGATCATCGGGTAGGGACCGGCAAAAGCGCGCGCGCCGGGGATTTGCGCCAGCTCCTTGCGGATCACGGGGATCACGTCCTGCTGCCTGATTTTCCGTTCGCTGCGCGGCGCCATGCGCACCACCACCATCGCCTGGTTGACCTGCCCCGCATTGCCGAGACCGATCAGGGCGAATTCGGTGACGATTTCCTTGTGGCGGAACAGCAGTTCCTCGACCAGGCGCAAACGGCTGTCGGTGTATTCGATGCTGGAACCGAGCGGGGTGCGCATGTTGATCATGAAGCGGCCCTCGTCCTCTTCCGGGACGAAGGTTTTGCCCACGTTGATGAAGAAATAGCTGCTCGCCACCACGGTCGCCAGGGTCAACGCCACCACCTTCCAGCGGTGACGCAGCGCCTTGTCGAGCGAATACCGGTACAGCTTGTCCATGCCCTGAAAGAAGCGATCCAGGAGGTAATACAGGCGCCCGTGGTGCTTTTCCACCTTGAGGTAGCGCGAGCACAGCATCGGCGTCAGCGTCAGCGACACGAACAGGGACACCAGCACGCCGAAGGTCACCACCACTGCGAAGGCTTTGAAGAATTGCCCGATGATGCCGCCGAGAAAAATCACCGGCGCAAAAATCGACACCAGGGCCAGCGTGGCGGCAATCACCGCGAACATCACTTCGCGGCTGCCGTTGACCGCGGCGGTGACCGGGTCGGCGTCGATTTCCTCGCGGTGGCGGAAAATGTTCTCCAGCACCACGATGGCGTCGTCCACCACCACGCCGATCAGCAGCAGCAGGGCGAGCATGGTGAGCGAATTGAGGGTGTAGCCGAAAAAGTAGATTACCGCCACCGCGCCCATCAGCGACACCGGAATGGCGGTGGCGATGATCAGGGTGGAGCGCATGCTGCGCAGGAACAGCCAGACGATCAGCGAGGCCAGCAGCGTGCCCTCGATCAGGTGCTCCTTGAGGGAGTCGACGATTTCCTGGATGAAGATCGCATCGTTGGAAACGACGTCCAGCGTCATGCCCGGCGGCAGTTGCGGGATGATCTCGGTCTCCAGGCGCCGCTTGATCGCATCGACAATCGCCACGGTGTTGGTGTTGGCGACCTTGACGATGCCCAGGCCGATAGTGGTCTGGCCCATGAAGCGCGCGAGCTGCCGGTAATCGGCCAGGGCGTCCTCGATTTCGGCGATGTCCTTGAGGCGCACCGGCGCGCCGTCGCGGTAGGCGACGATCATTTCCGACAGATCGTCGAGGCGGTGGAATTCCAGGTCGAGCTTGATCAGGTTTTCGGTCTTCTCCCCCACCACGAACCCGCCGGGGAGCTGGACATGCTCGTTGGCAAAAGCGGTGTTGATATCCTGGGCGGTGACCTTGAATGCGGTCATTTTCGCCGGCAGCAGGTTGACCCGGATGGTGCGGTCGCGGCGCCCGCCCAGGCGCACCTCGCCCACGCCGTCGATGGTTTCCAGGCGCTTCTTGATCACGTTCAGGCCGTACTGGTTGAGCTGCTGCTGGGTGCGGTCGCCGCGCAGCGCCAGCCACATGATCGGCATGGCGTTGGTTTCGACCTTGGCGACGACGGGCGGGTCGGCGTCCTCGGGCAGGCGGCGCAGGACCTGGTTGACCTTGGCCTGCACCTCGTTGAAGGCGACATCGACTTTCTTGTCCAGGTTGAAGGTGATGTTGATCACCGATACGCCGGGCGAGGAGGAGGACTGGATGTGCTCGATGCCGGGTACGCTGTTGATCGACGTCTCGATCACGTTGGTGACGCTGGCGTCGACGATGTCGGGGTTGGCGCCTTTCAGTGTGGTGGCGATCGAGACGACGGGAAACTCGATCTGGGGAAAGCGATCCATGCCGATGCGCTGGTAGCTGATGTAGCCGAACAGCACCAGCACGGCGGACAGCATGAACGCCAGCACGTGGCGCTTGATGGAAAGTTCGGGCAGGGTCATTGCTGCGCGCCTTTATTGCCGTTCGCTTCCTTCACGCTGACCGCGGCCCGGTCAGTGAGGAAACCCGCGCCGTCCACGGCCACCGTAGCGCCCGATCTTATGCCTTGTAAAATTTCCACCTGGCCGTTCTGGGTGACGCCGGTGGTGACGACGTGCTGAACCGCCTTGCCGTTCTCGATCACGTAGACCACCTTGCCGGCAGGCCGCAGCACCACGCTGACCTCCGGCACGCTGACCGCCTCCGCATGCTCCTCGACGACGACCGCGCCGTTGACCGAAGCGCCGGGCTTCCAGCCGCCCGGATTCTTCACCTCAACCACGGCGTCAAAAGCGCGGTTGGCGCTGCCCACCATCGGGCGCACCTGTTCGATCTTGCCGGTCACGGCGGCGTCCGGTGCGGTCGGCGTGGAAAGCCTGACCACCTGGCCCACCTGGATGCGCTGCGCGGCGGTTTCGGGGAACGGCAGGCGGATGCGCAGGCTCTCGCTGGTGGAAAGCTGGAACACCGGCTTGCCCAGATCGATCCAGTCGCCCACCGACACCAGGCGGTCGTCGACCCGGCCATCCACCGGCGACACGATGCGGGTGCGGGAAAGGTTTTTGGCGGCACGGATGTGCTGCTCCCGCGTGGCGACGTTCTGGGCCTCGTGGCCTTCCAGCTGGGAGGGCGAAATGAAACCCTTGCTGGCCAATTCGCGATACCGCTCGGTCAGCTTGCGCTGGCTGGTCGCCTGGGCTGCCAGCCGCTTCGCGTCGGCGGAAAAATCGGTGGCGTCGATCTCGGCCAGCAATTGCCCCTTCTTGACCGGCGCGCCGATTTCCACGTACACCTTGGTGATGCGTCCCGCCACCTCGGCGCCCACCTTGGGCGAGGTGGTGCTGTCCACCTCGCCGACCGACTGCTCCAGCACCTGCATGGCGCGGGATTGCGCCTGGGTGACGGTGATGATCGCTGCCGGGGGGGCTTTTTTCTGCTCTTCGGGTTTCTTGGCGCAGCCCGGCAGCAGCAGGGCTGCGCCGAGCAGGCAGAGGATCGGGGCCGATAGGGTTGTTCGCATGTCGTTAGTCCAGGGGGTGTCAGGGTTTGGGCAGAATGCCGTGCAGCAGGATATCGATCAGCATTGCGCTGTAACTCGTCGGGACATCGGTAAAGCCGACGTCGGGCAAATAGCGCAACACCTCGCGCGACTGGAAAAAGAATACGTCGGCGCCGATCAGCAGCGTGGCCAGCATGGCGGGATCGATGTCCTTGTTCAGCTCGCCTTTTTTCTGGCCGGTGCGCAGGATATCCACCAGGCTGGCGAAGTTCTGGCCGAATAACTGCTCGGCGAATTCCTTGCCGCGTTGCGGGCCGTTTTCCAGCAAGTCGCGCTGGATCAGCCGGGAGATTTTTTCATCCTGCAGGATGTTGGCCAGGTGCGATTGCGAGAATTTGCGCAAGCGTTCGACCAGAGTGCCGGTGCCGTGACCCAACTGATCGATCTGGCTGCCGGATTCGGTGCAGGCGGTTTTCAGCACCTCGAGATAAAGCGCGTTTTTCGATTTGAAGTGATGGAAAATATTGGCTTTGCTGACATCGGCGCGCTCTGCGATGGCGTTCATCGACACCGCGTTGAAGCCGGCTTCGGCAAACAGATCCTTGGCCGAGGCCAGAATGCGCTTGGCCGCATCCAGTCCGGACGCAGGCAAGTTGGGGGTGGGTTTTACCAGAGGCACGGACGGTCTCGCTCAGTCAGGAAAACAGAAGACAAATTAGCACTGACTGACCGGTCGGTCAATATTGCAGGGGTATTTTCTGGAACGGCGGGTGAATCTTATTCGGGGGAGAAGAAAGCATAACGGCGGGTTAAAACCAGCCGTTATGCCGGACTGGCTTTGACTACTTTCCCGCTGCTGCTGCGGGAGATGCTGCAGGCTTGGCAGCCGCTTTTTTAGCTGGGGCTTTTTTTGCGACGGCTTTTTTTGCTGCAGGTTTCGCAGCGGGTTTGGCGGCCACTTTTTTAGCCGGCGCTTTTTTAGCGGGGGCAGCTTTGGCAGGGGCAGCTTTCTTGACCGCCGCTGCGGGTTTCTTGGCGGCTGCCGCGGCTTTTTTCGCAACGGGTTTTTTCGCTGCTGTTTTGGCTACGGTTTTGGTGGCGGCCTTGGCTGCGGGTTTCTTGGCGGCTGGCTTTGCAGCGGCGGCTTTTTTCGCCGGTGCTTTTTTGGCTGCGGGCGCTTTGGTTGCGGCGGCTTTTTTGACTGGCGCTGCCGGCTTCTTGGCCGCCGCTTTGGCTACGGTTTTGGTGGCGGCCTTGGTTGCGGTTTTCTTGGCGGCGGGTTTGGCAGCAGCGGCTTTTTTAACCGGTGCTTTTTTGACTGCGGCGGCCTTGGTGGCTGCTACGGGCTTGGCTGCGGTTTTGGCTGCGGCTACGGGTGCGGCCTTGGCGACAGGTTTGGTTGCGGTCGCTTTGGCGGGTGCCTTGGCGGAAGACTTGGTCGCTTTCTTTATTGCCATTTGCTGACTCCTTATTGTAGAAAGTTATCTCGAGTACATTTTTATTTTGGCGCTGCTAGCAACAGCCAAAATAAAGCGGCAGCACTGAACAACTGATTGCATCACCTCGTTGTTCCTCCCGTTAGCACCGAGAGCATGTTTCCGCCTTGCGCTCAAATTCTATTCCAATTATTTGAAAATGCACAACAGATAAAATGAGTTTGCGAAAAGAAAATCATTGGAAATAGACGGGCTTACGAGAGGTTGAGCGGAATTTTTTTCGGTGCAAATGTGCCGGCCATTGAAATGACAATGGGTTACACCGGCCATGGCTAACGATGACAGACGATATTTTTTCGCGGAACAGAGGTGCGAAGCAGGTCGAAAAAATCAGGGAAGCAGCTTTTCCTGCGCGAATAATTGCGAAATTTTTTCGCGCTCGCGAATCAAATGCGTGTTGTTTTTCTGCACCATAATTTCGGCTGCGCGCGGCCGCGTGTTGTAATTCGAGCTCATGCTCATGCCATATGCCCCCGCCGACATCACCGCCAACAGGTCGCCTTCGGCAAGATGCAGGTGGCGGTCATGGCCGAGGAAGTCGCCGCTCTCGCACACCGGTCCGACGATTTCATAGCGCTGCGCTATGCCGGCATTTTCCTTGACGGGAAGAATCGCGTGATAGGCATCGTAGAGCGCGGGGCGCATCAGGTCGTTCATCGCGGCATCGACGAGGGCGAAATTTTTCGTTTCGCCGTGCTTGAGATATTCCACCTTGGTGAGCAGCAGACCGGCGTTGCCCACCAGGGCGCGGCCAGGCTCGAGCAGAATCTTGAAGTTGCGGTCGGCGAGTTTCTCCAGCAGCGTGTCGGCGTAATCGGCCACCGGCGGCGGCGTTTCGTCGCTGTAGCAAATGCCCAGGCCGCCGCCGAGGTCGAGGTGATGAATCGCGATGCCTTGTTTTTCCAGGGCATCGATCAGCAGCAGAATCTTGTCGAGCGCGTCGGAAAAGGGCGTCACCTCGGTGATCTGCGAGCCGATATGGCAGTCGATGCCGACCACATCCAGGTGCGGCAGATCGCGCGCCTTGCCGTAAAGGCGGACGGCATCGGTATAGGCGATGCCGAACTTGTTGCCCTTCAGGCCGGTGGAAATATAGGGATGGGTTTTCGGATCGACGTCGGGGTTGACGCGCAAACTGACCGGCGCACGCTTGCCCATTTCGCCGGCCACTTTATTCAGGCGTTCCAGCTCGCTTTCCGACTCGACGTTGAAGCACAGGATGCCCGCTTCGAGCGCCTGACGCATTTCATCCGCGGTCTTGCCGACGCCGGAAAACACCACTTTTTTCGCCTCGCCGCCCGCCGCCAGAACACGCGCCAGTTCGCCGCCGGAAACGATGTCGAAGCCCGCGCCGAGGCGCGCGAAAATGTTGAGAATAGCGAGGCTGGAATTGGCCTTCACCGCGTAGCAGATCAGGTGCTCGCGCTCGGCGAAGGCCGAGTCGAAACTCTGGTAGGCGGCGGTCAGCGCGGCATGGGAATAGACATAGCAGGGCGTGCCGAATTCTTCGGCAATGCGGGAAAGCGGAACGGATTCGACGCACAATTCGGCATCATGGCGGGAGAAGAATTTCATGGTTTTTTCTCCTCGGCGGCGGCGGGTTGCGGTGCGACGGGTGCATTGGCGGCAGGTTTCTGCTCGGGTGCGGGCAGATAGAGCGGGCCTTTGTGGCCGCAACCCTGGAGCAAAAGGACAAGCAGAGCTGGCAAAAAAACGAGGCGCATATTATTCTCGGAAGTCTGTAGGTTTGCGCATCATCTTATCACAAGGAAAACTCGAAATGACCGAGAGCGAATTCAACAAACTGGCCGACGAAACCCTGGCCAGAATCGAGCAGTCACTGGACGACAGCGACGCGGATATCGACTACGAGATGAACGGCGGCGTGCTGGAGCTGAGCTTCGAGAATGGCAGCAAAATCATCGTCAACCGGCAGACGGCGGCAAGGGAAATCTGGGTGGCGGCGAAATCGGGGGGGTATCATTTTTTGTGGAAGGACGGGGCTTGGTGTGATACGCGGGATGGGGGGGGGTTGTTTGCGGCTTTAGGGAGGTATGCTAGTGAACAGGCGGGGGGGATGGTGAGTTTTTGATCTGCGATCGAGTAGCCGACGTCATGGGGCGGAAGATATGGTTGGTTCGCCAGTTCAGACAAATCTGGGCACTGGATTGTCGTGGTTCCAGTTTGACATTGGAGCGCCCAAAGCGATGAATCTAGGTGCTGGCAAGCAGCTATGTTGCAACGCTTAACCAGCGTTGGCTTTGAGGACTGCCTTTACAATTAGTGAGTACTCCTTGTCCGGCTGAGCTTCTTTTTCAAGTTCCGCTAAAGCGGCCTTTTTAAGTATCTCAATTTGAGTTCTATGAGCCGCATTCAATGCCACAATTATCGTTTGCATACGTTCAAATCTCTTCTCCAGTAATTCAGGGCGATTTAAGCCAATTTCTTTTATTGTGATTTCACCTCGTTCACTACCATTTCGTTGTGCAATCATTGCGCCAAGTGCGATGAGATGTTCTTCTGGATTCTCTGCAAAGGGGTCTATGAACGGCGCTGCCTCAAAGTACTTTGATAATTTTGTGTTGTTACATTTTCCACATGCAAGTCCAAGATTTGACCATTCATAGGCCAAGTTCGGAAACTTATCAACGGCTTTGGGTTTTATGTGCTCAACATCACCAAAATCAATATGGGTAATGGTGGTTTCACAGTACATGCACTTGTTGCTAGTCGCTGTTGCGAGTGCTTTTTTGTTATCCGGATGCTTGTAATTCTTGGCATCAAGCGCTTGTTGATTCGGACAGGGTGGTCTTGTCAGCTTAATCATTGCGTTGTTCCAGTAGTGTCGTCATTGCAATTGGTAGTAGTTTTTCCATCCCAATAGATTCAAGATCAACTCTAAGGTTACTGAAATATTCTGGCGACACAATCTTAGTCGCGTATTCATTAATAATTCGATGAAGGTTTTCTTCAACCCAAACAGGCATGGTAAATGACACGCCTAAAACTTCATCAAGTATTTCAGCAGCAGTTTTAGGTTTTCCTTGGAAATCCAGTCGCATTGATTCGATTTTCTTGTCACCGTTATATTTTAAGGCGTAGACAACCGAATCTTTAACCGAACTAACAACCAATGGACTGTGGGTTGATACAATAAACCTAGCACTGGGAAATGCCTCAATGAGATCTTGTAGAAGACTACGCTGGAGTGTTGGATGAAGATGGTTTTCAACTTCGTCTATCAGAACAGTGAATTCGCCATTTTCCTTGGTCGCAAACATGTATATTTGCCACGCAATATCGATTAGTGTACTTACACCACCCGAACAGGTTTCAAGAATGAACTCATCTCTGCTATCGTTACAAACAAAGACAATTTCCATATTTCGCACTTCCAGCTTTTGAAACCCCAGTGTTCTAGGTAATATTTTCTTCAGAACGTCTACAAATCCCTCAAAGTGGCGCACTTGTTCCGCATCTGGAGGCATGATGCTTTCGTTGCTATTTTTTTGAACACCATAGCCGTGAATCACCCATCCGATCAGCGTGCTTTTCATAAAAAAACTGGATTGGTCATTGCCTCCCGCATATCTCGTTCGCGTGCCTTTCGACGCTTCATTGGATGCACTCAAGCGATCTTTTTTTATTGTTGGAATACTCGTAACCTGTTGATATCTAAATATTGAACGGTGAGATGGAATTAAAAAACATTTGATGTCTTGCTGCCCATTTATTTGCATAGCATATGTTGCAGAATTGTTTTGGGGTATTGTAAGTGTTGCGACTGTCCCGCCTGTATAGGTGAGGCTTCCAATGGAATTTTCATTGCTTTTGTCGTTCCCTTTGAAAAATCGTTGGAAATACTTCACAAAGCCTGTCGAACTTTCAGTACGCGGCGTGGCCAACAGCGTTTGTTCCCAACCAAAATGCTTAGCGAGAATATTTAAAATTGTGGTTTTGCCACATCCATTTGCACCAGTAATAATTGTTAGGCGATCATGAAATTGAATTGAAATCTTTTCGAACTGTTGCCATTCATTAATTTCAATCTGCTTAAAGTGCATGGCTCAATATTCCAAATTGGTTGGTTATTTCTGATCGTTATCTTGAACATTTTCCCCGTTCAAGTAACACGGGTGGTTACGGATATGCGAAGTAGATTATAGGCATAATTCACCATCGGCGACATGGTTAATAATATCCAGTCATTCTGGATGACCTGATAATAAGAAGCGCAGGGTCAGGTCTATAAAAGATGCAAGCAGTGTCATGTTTTGTGTGCGCTACGCGCGTTGTTTAGATGCCGGGGGCTGCCCGGCAGCAGATAACTTTATTTTGCTTGCCCAAAATACCGATATTATGTAGCAACCGCACAAAGTAAATTCGCCTCATCCCCGTAGAATCTCCCTGTACTAAAAACCGTTGCACGGGGGAGTTATGGGACACACTTACGCGATATCCGGCCTAGTCGGCAAGCGCTCTGAAATGGCCGGAATGATCGAGCATCACCAGAAGGAAATAGAACGCCTTCGGCAAGGCTTGTACCAGATCGACGCCGCGATCCGCATCTTCGACCCTACCTATCGTATCCGATCTATCAAGGCGACGGAATACCGTCGCTATAGCCGTATCTTCAAGAAGGGAGAATGCTACCGGCTCTGCCTGGATGCGCTGCGTCGTGCAGACGCCGTGTTGAGTACCACGCTCATTACTGAGATCATCATGCACAAGAAGGGATTGACGCACGAACAGCAGGCGACGATCACGGATAGCGTGAACAACTCACTACGCTTTGCCGAGCGCCGGGGCATCGTTCAGCGCGTCGGCATGGATGGTGTCAGCATCCGCTGGAAGATTGCGGAGTAAGCTCAAAATGACAGAATCCCATGTTGTTACAGGTTTGGTCGCCAAGCGTGCTGAATTGACCGGTCAAATTGAGCATTTTCAGGCTCAGATTCGACAGCTTTCAATGGATGTTGATCACCTGGATGCAACGCTGCTGTTGTTCAACCCAGATTATGATCTGTTGAGCATCAAACCCAAGGGTATTAGAAGTATGAATCCTTGGTTTCTCCCGGGCGAAATAACCCGACTCACCCTTGAAGCGTTGAGAACGGCCAGCGCACCGCTTTCTACCTGCGATATCACGGATGCACTGATTGCTCTCAAGGGTATTGAGATAGCGGGGACGAAAGAACGTGATCGGCTGACCAAATCCTTGCTTGGGGCGCTTCAGATGATGAAGAAGCGGGGTGTGGTGGAAATCACCGGGCGGATCAAAGGGCCGGGTGGTGGCCCGATCCTTTGGCGACTGCTCTAAGCGGCCAGCCGTTCCGTCTGGCGCTTGTTCCCCTGCCAGTATCCGCACCAGTCATGATGCGTCCGAGTCCGGGCGCATTTCTTCGCAATATCCATAAAGATTTCACCGTTGGGCAAGCGCCGGGTATCTTCCCGGTAGGCCGCTTCATTGGCATAGTTCGCCAGATAGAGATTGCCGAACTTGTGCGTCTGGCCGTACTGCATCCGGCGAAAGCGGGAGAAGTAGGACTCGGCCAGATTGTTGGTGATTCCGGCCTCGCTGCGATACTCCTGAGCGTGGTTCACGCGCCGGGTATCGAACTTGGCGTGGAGTACGTCATAAGCGTTGGATTCGTCGGCACAGATCACCGAGCCTTTTTTCACAAAGGTATCGGCCAAGTGGGTTACATCTGTTTGATTCTCGGCCTTGATGATGAAGGTCAGCGTCTTGTTGGAACCCTTGATCAGATCGCTTGTCACCTCCACCCGCTGGCGCATCACAAACACGCACCGCTTGTCGGGACGTTGGTTCACCGCCAAGCGGCGGTCAATCCGATCTTCCTTGCGATTCTTGGGGCGGACGTAGCCGTTCACGTAAGCGCCATCCATGTGGATTTCACCGGACAGCGCTTCATCGTCCCGCTGATTCATCAGCGATTCCCTGATCTTGTGCGCCAGCACGAATGCTGTCTTGTACTGGACGCCCAGATCACGGCTTAACTGTAGGGCTGAAATCCCTTTCACAGCGTTGGTGTAGATCGCAATCGCCGCTAGATAGACGCGTAGCGGCAGCTTGTGGAAGGCGAAGATTGTCCCAGATGTCACCGAGAAGGTGTGGTTGCAGTCCTTGCAGCGCCATTGCTTTCTGGTGTGCTGGAAGTAGTGCTTGCCGACGGTGCCGCACATCGGGCAGATCACTTCTTCGCCTTCGCCCCAGCGCAGTTCCTTGAAGACCTGAAACGCCTGGTCGTTGGTCAGTTCCATGACCTTGCGCACGGAGAGAGTGCGGGCTTTGGCGGAGAGAAGGAAGTGCTGGGACATGGCGAACCTCATCTGTGTCATATTTGACATTATTATATCGAATACACAATACGTTTACAAGATATTTATGTTGAATTTGACATATCGCATATTTATAAATTATATTTATAGTGAAAACACTAATAATGGTGCCGAATATGGATGAAGAGGAATGGAAAAAGCATGCCAAAAACATGCTCAAGGCCGAGTTGAAGCGCCGGGGAATTAGCTACGAGGTGTTGGTTACAAAGCTCCAGGCAATGGGGGTGGATGAGAACTACAACACCGTCAATACCAAGCTCAACCGTGGGTCATTCAGCTTTGTCTTTGCCTTGCAGTGTTTCAAGGCAATGGAGGCGAAAGAAATCCGCCTGGATTAGGTAAATAAATTCAACTCAATTTTCGAAAGTGGAACAAAAATGATTGCCAAGCCAAGCCAAGCCAAGCCAAGCCAAGCCAAGAACGGCAGGCGTAACTGAAAGAAAAACCGAGCATCTAACGGAAGTTGCGCTTCAAAGCGCGGGCTTCAAGGGCGAGGACTTCCAATTTCAAGGCGCAGAAGAAACCGAAATTCAGAGTTATTTACCTTCCAAAAAGAGGGGGGCGATGGGTGCTGGCAGGCCCGAATTTATCATTCGGTTGAACGGTGATGCCGCAGATTTATTGGTTATCGAATGCAAATTAGACAAAACAAAACACGCTTCAAGTAAGAATTTAAATGGCGGCAGTGATTTGCTTCCCGTTGATTTCGCCGAAGATGGCGTGATCCACTACATGAAGGGATTAAGCAAAGAGTTTAATGTAATTGGATTGGCGATTTCTGGAGGGGCAGAACCACTACAAATCACAACTTTTATGGTTCTACGCGGTGGCGAAGTCAATCGTTTAAAAAACAAAACGATATTGGCGCGCCATGATTACTTAACAATTCTTAGGAATTCTGCAGGGTATGGCCAAAAAAGCGAAGAAGAAATAATAGGTTTCGCTCGCTCTTTGCATAATTATCTGCGCGATGAAATGGAGCTGTCGGATCAATTAAAGCCGCTAATCGTGAGTGGCATCCTGCTTGGGTTGAAGCAAACTGCATTTGAGCAAGGCTATAGAAATTATGATAACCAAGACAAGCTAGCGAATGGCCTTTACACGTCAATTTTGGAAACTTTAAAAGATGCCAAGATTGACGAAGAAAAACGTGATGCAATGATGACTAACTATAGCTTCATTAAAACGCATAAGCCGGTAAAGGAACATTTAAAGGAGACAATTGCCCGCATTTATCGGAACTTGTTTTTTGCAATGCAGCCACATAGCAGTTTGGATTTTCTGGGTAGTTTTTATGGCGAGTTTTTGCGTTACTCTGGGGGCGACCAAAAAGGGCTTGGGATTGTACTGACACCTCGACATGTTACCGAACTGTTTGCTGAGCTAGCAAATTTAGACGCCGATAAAAGCGTAGTTCTGGATATTTGCGCGGGAAGCGCGGGCTTTTTAATTGCGGCAATGGCTCATATGATTGGTGATGCCGCTAACAATTCTAAAAAGATAAAACGTATCAAAGAAAATGGATTGGTTGGAATTGAGCAAGCGCCTCACATGTTTACATTGGCTTGTGCAAATATGATTTTGCGAGGTGACGGCAAAGCAAATATGTTTATGGAAGATTCGCTTAATCCTAAATCGTCTACGATCATGGAAAGGCTGGCCGAGTTAAAGCCAAACGTAGGCTTTTTGAATCCTCCATATAGTAAAAAATCTAAGGGCAAAAATGAGCTTCAGTTTGTGTTGCGTTCCCTAGATTTATTATCCAGTGGTGGTATAGGTATTGCGATTATTCCTGTTGGAAAACTAATTGATGACAGTGCCAAAACATCTCAAATCAAAAAAGAAATATTGGATAGGCATACTCTCACTCATGTTATGTCTATGCCGCCACAACTTTTCCCTAAAGTCGGAACGGTCACGGCAATCGCCGTGTTTAAGGCACATCAACCACACTGGAGGGTAACGGCTGTCGCGCAAAAAGATGGGAAAGGCAATTTAATAAAAAATGAAAAAGGGAAGCAGCAGTACATCGAAATTCAAGTACCCAGAGAAAAAACGTGGTTTGGCTATTGGCGTGATGATGGCTTTATGATGAAAAAAAATAGCCGGGTCGAACGCAGTCCAGGGCTGTGGGAGAAAATTAAAGCCAAGTGGCTTGATGACTACTGGGGTGCTAATGAAGCTCAAGGTAATTGCGTAAATCACGCTGTGACGCACACTGACGAGTGGGTTGCAGAAGCATATTTAGAAACCGACTACTCAACACTACACAAAGATGATTTTGAGCGAGAGGTTAAAAAATATTTGTTGTATAAGCTAATGGTTGATGTGCATACACCAGAGGAAGAGGAAGAAAAATGAAGCTAGGAGATATTTTCAATATTCAAAATGGAATTGCTGCTGGCGACCTCGATATCTCTAGCGACCCAACGGATAAGCATATTCCATTTCTTCGTCCCGCTTCTACACAACAACGAACGATAGTCGGATTTGTAAATGAAGATGATATTGGCAAGGCGAATGTTTACCCTGCTCAAACGCTTTTCGTTTCAACAAATGGTGAAGGCAGTCACACTTACGCTTATGTTTCCCGGTTTAAATTTGCCGCCAATAGTGATGTTTCGATTTTGATTCCAAAAAAAGAAATGTCCTTAGAACGCAAGTTGTTTTATGCGCAATGCATTACTGCAAATCGCTGGAGATTTTCGTATGGGCGTAAACCAAAAGGGGACAGGCTGAAAGATATAAATCTTCCGGCAATACCTAAGTGGCTAGCTAAAGTTAATGTTACCCTGCTGGAATCTGATCTTCTTGAAACACTGAATGTAAAAAAATATAGCGCGCCTAAAAACAAGCCTAAATCTATAGGGGAATCGACTACAACTATCGATGGTTTATTTGAGGTTATTTACGGGACAAATCTTGAACTCGTAAATCTAGTAAAGCGTAGAGATGGCGGTGGAGTAAATTTTGTGTCGCGTACATCAAAAAATAACGGGGTGTCCGCGAAAGTCGAGACGGCAAAAGGCGTGGACTGGATTGAAGGCCCCGTTCTAACCGTTGCAGGGGGCGGCTCAGTTCTTGAAACTTTCCTTCAAATTGATCCATTCTACTCAGGACGAGATTTATTCTATTTGAAGCCACGGGTAAAGATGACTGAAGAGGAAATGCTGTTTTACGCTATGTGTATACGGGCAAATAAATTCCGATATAGCTATGGTCGCCAAGCCAATAAAACACTAAAAAATTTAGCTATACCAGACATGGCTGCAATTCCTAATTGGGTTTACGGAGCCAAAGGTTCGATGGCAATGGAGAGCAAAAAATTAATCTTTCGAAACGCCATATAAAAACTTTATTTTTTGCCGTACCAAATACAACTCGTTGTTTGTTATTGATTTGTGCGGTTGCTACATAATATCGCAAAATACAAGTAACCAAACAAAAGGGCCCCCCGCCGCACCGGCCCTGCGGGCTGCCCTCGATTTTCCAAAAAGATCGGGCGGCTGCGGAACTCGCGCTTTGCGCTCAGACAGTCCTCGCCGACGGCCCCCGATCTTTTCGGAAAGCCGAGGCGGTACAGAGGGGGATTTGGGTTTTGTGGGCGATTCTCGCCAGTGCTCCCCCTCTCCCCAGCCCTCTCCCCGCTGGGGAGAGGGGGTTGGTGTTGAGGTCCCTTCCCCTTCAAGGGGAAGGTTAGGATGGGGATGGGGTGCGTTTTTCGGTCCCCTTGGTCCACCGCCGAGTAGCGCAGCCAAGCCGGGAGTTTTCTGCGAGGACTGTTTGAGCGCAAAGCGCGAGTTCCGCAGCAGCCCGGCTTGG
>CAZLJK010000051.1:0-2670 GCA_964559825.1 uncultured Sulfuricella sp.
CCAGTATCTTCATGCGCAGCCCCATGGGCGGGACTTCCTCACCGTCGATGCGGATGTCCAGGACGGTCGGCCCCGGATTGCGCAGAATCGCATCCAGATCGAGATTATCCAGTTCCTGGGCAGACCGGATCACATGACCCGGAATACCCATGGATTCCGCCAGCCGCCTGAAATCCACCGCCGGCAGTTCGAACCCGACCGGCTCCGCGCCGGCCAGACGCTGGCCGTGCTTCACCATGCCCAGCGCGGCATCGTTGAGAATCACGAATACCACGCTGAGCTTCTCGGCCAACGCCACGGTCATTTCCTGGCCATTCATCAGCAGGCTGCCGTCCCCGGTGATACAGACCACCGGCGCAGCGGGGTTGGCGAGCGCGGTTCCGACCGCACCGCCAATAGCCCAGCCCATAGGAGCGAAATTCATGATCACGCGCAGCCAGCCCCCCGTGCTGGCCCGGTGATCATGCAGATCCAGGTGATGGATCGCCCACGCCGTGCTGTTGCCGGAATCGGCCAGGAAACGGGTATCGGGCGGACAGCGCCGACCTAGTTCGCGCATCAGGTGCTGGGGCTTGATGGGCGCGGAATCGGACGCCGGACTGGAGGGGGCGTCAACCGGAATTTCATTGGATTTTCGCCCCTGCACGGCGGAAATTGCCCTCGTACCGTCCGCGCGCATCGTCTCCAGCAGCCGCTCGAATACCGGGCGGATCCGTCCGCGCACGTGCAGCCGCGCCATCGGGGAACGCAGCAGGTGCGCCTCGCAGGAATCGATATGCACCATCCTGTTGTTCAGCAGCGATTCGCACCAGCCGTTGCTGGTCCATTCGCCCAGATCGGAACCGACCGCCAGGATCAAGTCGGCACGCTTATCCTTCATCGCCGCGATGGCGGACGGGTGGCCGGCAAATCCAAATACGCCACGATACAAGGGGTGGAGTGGGCTGACAAAACCCTTGCCGTCGGGTGTGACGACGAATATCGCGCCCATTTTTTCCACCCACTCGATAATCACGTCGATGGCTTCCCCGCAACCGCTTCCGATCAGCACCACGATCCGGTGCGCCTGCTCCAGTTGCGCACTTAGCGCCTGCACCGCCGCATCATCGACAGGAGAAGGCGTCCGCAGCAAGTGTGCCAGATCGTAGGCCGGTCGGCGCCCCATCGGCGTGCGCTGCACGTCCACCGGTATGCTCAGGTGGACCGGGCCGGGCGTCGGCTGACGTGCACATAGCAGCGCGCTGGCCAGTTGGCGTTCCAGTTGATCCGGGTGGGATACCAGGGCGCTATAACGCGTGCAGCTGCGGAACATGGAAACCGTGTCGATACCGGCGCCGGATGATTCCTGCAACGCCCCCCTGCCCAGCAAGTGCAACGGAGGTTGTCCGCTGATCACCAGCAACGGGATATCGTTTTCATGCGCACAGGCCACTCCGGTGATAAGGTTGGTGGAACCCGGTCCGGAGGTGGCGCAGCACACGCCGATCTTGCCCGTTTCACGGGCATAGCCGTCCGCCATGAAGGCGGCGCCCGTTTCGTGTCGCGCCACTACCGGACGCAGGCCGCCGCGACGGGCGCTGCGCGCGAGCGCATTGTAAAGTGGCTCGATAGCCCCTCCGGGCACGCCAAACACAACCTCGACGCCGATTTGTTCCAGATAGGCGACCAGCAGATCGGCCGCATCCGTTGGCTGCGATTCTGCTTCGAGGTCTTTTGCGCGCGTTTTTCTTGTCATGAACTGATCCAGTTTTTACCTAAGATATCCCTTGGAGCGCGAAAGGTAATCACCGACTATGTGTATAGGCTGGTGCCATGGGTAACAGGTGATCGGAAACACAGGCACAATATCGGGGAGCATTATGGAACCCATAGATCGATTTTTGCAATACGCTGCTGTTGGAGATCATCTTCCAACGGCCCCTTCTCTGGCAACAGAGGTTATTTGTTCAGTAGTTGGCCAGTTGTGCGAGGGCTTTGCGCCGGCACCCAGAATTTCAGCAACACTGCGGCCAGGATGGCACAACTGGCTGAAAAGCCGAAGGCCGTTTCCGGGTTGATGGTCTGCCACAGCCAGCCGAACAGCATGGAGGCGGGAAGCAGCATCACCCCGGCGGTGAGGTTGAACCAGCCGTAGGCGGTGCCGAGCAGTTCCTTGGGTGCGAGATCGGCGACCAGCGCTTTTTCCGCGCCTTCGGTGGCGGCCATGAACAGCCCGTAGAAGGCGAACAGCGGCCACAGCAGCCACAGATTTTGTCCATTCAGACCAAGCAGCAGGTAGAACACGCCGTAAACCGCCCAGCCGCCGACGATCAACCGGGTTCTGCCGAGGCGATCCGACAACGCCGACAGCGGCGTGGAAAACAGCATCGCCATCCCCGACGCCAGCGCCCACAACAGCGGCACCTGGGATTCGGCCAGCCCCATTTCCCGAGCGCGCAGTAGCAGGAACATGTTGGACGAATTGCCCAAAGTGAACAGCGCCAGCACCAGCAGGTAGCGCTTGAAAACCGGTGGAAAGCCCTGCATCGTCCAGCTGAAGGTCGGCTTGTGCAGCGGCATCTCGCGGTGCGGCTCGCGGATGCACAGCGCCAGGGCGACCGTCATCACCCCTGGCACCAGAGTCCACAACAGGATGTCGCGGATCGGCATGCCGCGGTAGAGCAGCCAGGC
>CAZLJK010000051.1:2770-18763 GCA_964559825.1 uncultured Sulfuricella sp.
CCAGAGTCCACAACAGGATGTCGCGGATCGGCATGCCGCGGTAGAGCAGCCAGGCAGCGAGCAACGGCCCGACCACCGCCCCGGCATTGTCCATGGCACGGTGAAAGCCGAAAGCCAGGCCGCGCTGATGCGGCGCCACGCTCAGCGCCAGCATGGCGTCACGTGGGGAAGAACGCAGCCCCTTGCCCACCCGGTCGGAAAAGCGCAGCGTCAGCACCACCGGCCAGGAGCCGGCCAGGGCAAGTAGCGGCCTGCCCAGCGCGGCCAGGCTGTATCCGCCCACCACCCAATATTTGGTGGAGCGGGTCCGGTCCGCCAGCACGCCGGCAAACAGCTTGAGCAGACTGCCCGTCGCCTCGGCGATGCCTTCGATGATGCCCAGCGCCTTGGGTCCCGCCATCAGCACTGAGGCAAGATAAAGGGGCACGAGCGGATAGACCAGCTCGCTGGCCGAATCGTTGAAGAAGCTCACCAGCCCCAGCAGCCAAACTGTGGCGGGCAAAGCGAATACAGCTTTCAGCATCTTAGTGCGCCTCCCTCATGCGGCAAGGATTCCATTATTAGCCTTGTTTTCAGAACGCTTGTTTCGAACATTTCGCCGCTACGCTTTTCGCGCTTTCAGCACTATCTTCGGTGAATTATATGCCGCGGGCTATTTATTAGATTACGAACATCCGTAATATGCGGTCGATTTTAGATTTTTGCAGAAAGTTGAGCCGTTAGCGCTTCACAAGTTCAACAGCTTGCGCATGGCCAGTTCGACCTTCTCGGGCTGGTAAGGCTTGACGATATAGCCCATGGCGCCGGATCTGGCCGCCTGCTGCACGGTTTCCCGGTCGGAATGGCTGGTTATCATCAAAACAGGCAGCGCAGGGGCAAGGGTGCGCAGTTTTGCCAGCGCCGAGAGGCCATTGAGTATCGGCATCTCCACGTCCAGGCAGACCAGGTCCGGCTTCTCATGCAGGGCGATGTCGATAGCCTGCTGGCCATCCCCTGCCTCGCCCACCACCTCCAGGCTCATGCTCTCCAGAATGGCCCGCAATAGACGGCGCTGGGTGGCGCTGTCGTCGGCGATCACCACCCGTCCGGAGGATTCCGCCACAAAATCGGGCACCGTTGCCCCGATCTCTTGTCGCAGCAGTCGCAATGCGGTAGCGGCATGACCCAGTTCATCAAGGATCTGCTCTGGGCTGAAGGGTTTTTGCAGAAAACCCGCCGCGCCGATTTCCGTGGCCTCTCGGTATACCGCAGGCGAAGTATCTCCGGTCATCATGACCACCGCCACGTCGGGATAATGTTTCTTAAGTTCCCTCAGGACAGTCATGCCATCCACCTTCGGCATATTCAGATCGAGGCAGATCAGGTCCGGTCGATCGCGCTCTACCGTTTCCAGCACATGCGAGCCGTCATCGAGATCGCCCACCACTTCATACCCGTTCTGATTCAGAAGTGCGCGCAACAAACCCCGCAACGACTTGGCATCGTCCACAATGAGGACACGTAAGCAAGGCACGGGGCTGTTCATGGATTTTTCTTTCTCAAAGCGTGGATGACCGACGAATGTTTAATGCTCGTCATGACGCACATTGTATTAGATGTAAATTTATTTTTGTGCCCGCGATGAGTCGAGCGGCGCTGGGATTTAACGGGACGCCGAAGGCTATTTGTGGCACGGATGTATCCCAGACCCGCTGTGGATTGCTACCGAAAAACCTTATTCCGCCTCGATCTCCAGGTACACCCGGCTGGCATTGCCGCCATTCAGGGCTTCGTAATTCCGCAGGCGGGCGAAATCCTTCTGGTCGAGGCTATCGATTGCGGCCTGCAAGTCCGCTCCGCCATCGAACGCCTTTTGCATGTGGCCGCGCAGCAGGCGCAGGTAATCGCGGGTATCGCGCCGCGCCAGGTCGAGATCGCACACCTTGCCGTGGCCGGGCACGATCTTGCCGGGCCTGAGCTTTTCCATTTCCGCGAAGGAGGTAAGCCAGTTGCGGCTATTGCTAACGGGTAGCACCCCCAGCAATCGATCGACGTAAACCAGGTCGCCGGCGAACAGCACCTTCTGTTTAGGCAGCCACACCACGCTGTCGCCCGGCGTGTGGCCACCGGAGAAAAACAGCAGCTGGATTTCAGTGCCGCCGAGACGCAGGATTTCACGCTGCTCGAATAGCCGCTCGGGATAAGCCGGCCGGGTACCGTCCATTCTTTCTTTCAGATCGGCCCGCAGCGCCTCGATCTGCATCCCGGATCGCTGCTGCATGTCGGCACGCGCCGGCCGCGCGGCGATGATTTCCGCGCCCTGCTCCCTGAAATAACCATTACCGAGCCAGCGGTGGTCCTGGCCGCCGGTATTCACGACATATTTCACCGGCTGCCGGGTTACTTGCTGGATGGCGCGGTGCATGGCCTGGGCGGCCAGATATCCGGCACCGCTGTCCACCACCACGACGCCCGCATCGGTGACGATGAAGCCGGTGTTGGCGTTCATGCCGTAATTTTCATAGGTGCGCCCGCCGGTGTCGCCGATGAAGGCATAAACATCGGGCGCCACCTGAACAGGCGTAAGGGTAAACGCAAAGACATTGCCCATCGCCAGGCAGGAGAGGAGCAGAACGATTCGGGTCAGTCGGATCATGATATTTACTGAACGCGGTAAGTTGAATGGCAGGCCACGCACTGCTGCGTCACCTTCGACAGGCTATCCAGGGCGCGGGGGAGATCGCCTTCCTGCGCAGCCAAGGCAAAACGGCTTGCGGCATGATGCATCTCCGAACCGATCGCCTGCATCCCCTTGGGCATGTACGGCGCCATGTGCGAGGCGTTGTGCGAGACCATCGAAGTCATTCCAAGCCGGTGTTCGGCGATGTCCGCCGCCTTGTCCAGCTCCGATTTGGCCAGCAGTGCCAGAATTTCATTCAACGCGGCCAGATGGTCGCGCATGTTGGAAAGCTGGTGCTGCTTCATCATCTCGGGAAAATTGACTTTCTCGCGGATATCTTCCGCCGCTCCGGCGGATGGCAGGATGGCGGCCATCAAGGCCAGCACACATACGATTTTAAAAGGGGTTTTCATTTTCTGCTTCCTTGGCGCATTAATCGGGAGTCTCATGTTAAATCTGACTTCCGCATACAGAGTATGATCTGAATCATGTCCGACAAATCAGGATAATATCTTCAAACTTTTCACAGCAATCTCAATGTCTGGCCTTGCCTTTCAATCAATCCGCGCGCTTCCATTTCGCTCAGCGTCCGGTACAGCGTTTCGTGGGCCAAGTTCATTTCCGCCGCCCACATCTTGAGCGACACGAGCAAATGAACCACCCCCGTTCCTTCGGCGCCTTCAGTCAAAAGATAATGCAGCACGCGTTCGGGAGCACTTTTCAGGCTCAGCCGCTCGAATCGTCTCCGCAGAGTGCGTAAATTTCCAGCCAGTTCCATAGCCCATGCGTAGGCAAAACTACTGTCCTCCTGCAGGAAAACGCGGAACACCTTTGCCGGAATGGTTAACAGTGCTCCCTCCGCCGAGCAAATCGCAGTACAGTGGTAATGTTTGGCGCCCAAGCTGGCTTCGGCAAAATATTCCCCCGCACTGGCACGATGAAGCAATATCTCGTCACCGTCCTTACCATAACGAACCAACCTGATTTCCCCTGCGGCAACTCGATATATCGCCTGCACATCATCGCCGATATGAAACAGCTGCTCGTCTTTCCTGATAGGCTCGACTCTGCAAGTCTGCCTCAGCTCAGACGGGAAAAACACGGGGAACAAATCTTCCATAGGGTTATGGGAACCTCAAATAGTCGTTATTTCCGCGAATCAAGAGATGACTGAATCACGAATAATGATGCTATCTTTGACAGTGATCAGCCTTGGCCAAACCGCTATACCCGGCAGGCTACTAGGGTAATGGCCAGCAAGATTAATGCGAAACGGTTCTGGCTGTCCATCAGGCTTCTTCCTTTTCCTCCTGGCGCATCCATTTCTCAGCGAGCCCCATTCAATTTTCCGATTCGGTATTTCGCCAATAACTGATTGGCGCGGGCCGAGTGGGGGCGCCCCTTGCTCTTGGTCTGCCAGGCTTGCGTAGCTTCCTTGCCGCACCACGGCAAGACCAATTCCGGCTCGGATGGGTGATCGGGCAGATAGGCGGTAATGTCATAGACCTGGCCCTCGATAGCCATCCAGCAGTCATCTACCCTACCGTGCCCGGCAATTTTCTCCGGCATATAGCTTCTATCAACAGGTTCCACAACAGCTGAAACAGCAAGAACCGGCTCCGGCAACAGGAGGAAATTTATCAGCCAGAAGCTGGCCACGACCATCCAGAAAATCGCTGTAGAGAAAATAAATAATTTACGCATCAACGGAAATCGAATCTCTCAAAGTGAATAGCGTCCGAGGCAACACCGAGCTGCCGCAAATGCGGCAACAGCGCGTCAACCATCGGTATTGGACCGCAAATCCTCACCTCCCGCGCCGCAACTTGGCCGATCTTCGTCAACAGCCCAGAAAAATCGGGCTGCCCCTTGTCTGATGCGTATGTAATCAATTCGAACTGCGGATCTGTCCTGGCCAGCCTCGTGAGTTCATCGAGGAACGCAGCATCGGCCTCGCTGCGAAACAGATAGACCAAGGTGGTGGGCTGGGTACAGGGATGTGCACGCAGCGCTGCCATGAAAGGCGTGATGCCGATACCGCCGGCCACCCAGAGCTGAGGGAGCGAAGGAAATTCATCCAGAAAAATCCCGAACGGCCCCTGCAAGCGGGCCATAACACCCGATTCGAGGCTCTGGATGTGCTGCGAACAGGAACCCAGCGCCTTGATGCCGACTCTCAGCCCACCGTCTGCTTCGATGCCGCTCACGGTGAATGGATGATATTCGCCGCAGCCGTGATAATGGGGACCATCGCCGAATGCGGCCAGAATGAACTGTCCCGGGGAAACAGCAAGAGCGGAGGCACAGGGCACAAGCAGCACCTCGATCATTCCACTAGACTGATGTTCAACCCGTATTACCCGATAAGGATGCGCGGCTACGCCAAGATCGCTGACAATCAAACGCCACCCCAGGGCCAAGGCCGTCACAACGATCAGGAGCAGGAGTATATTCGCCCCGCCCAGCAGCACATACACATGAGCAAGGCCGAATAGCACTCCCAAGCCAAGGGCAAAGTGAAAAACCCGCCAGCGCCGGTAGGACAAACGCAAGGCAAAGGTGGTTGCCAGGCCAAACATCAGCAGGAGCAGCGCGGCCCAGCCCAGCCAGAGCGGCCAGGACTGCGCCCAGGGCGCAAGCGTCTGCCAGGCAAGCCGTGGCGCTTCGATCCAACCGTCCAGCGCCAGCGCCAGCGGATGACACAAGAGCAGCAGATAGGCCAACATGCCACTGCGGTGATGCCAGCGATACATGGACTCAAGGCCGCCCAGCAAGCGGGCGAAATGGGGCTCGCGCACCATCAGCACGATGCTCGCCACCAGCAGTCCACTGCCGGCCCAAGCGGTGGAAATGGAAATACTGCGCCAGAGCGGCAAATTCTCGGGAAAAGCCCACCAGACCACAGCAAGAGACGGCGCCAGCGCCGCGAACGGCGCAGCAAAGCGACTCACTAATGCCGAAGGGGGGTGTGCGGTCACTTGAGATTCCCCCTCTGTCTCAACTGCTCACAGCCGGATTCCGCCTTGCGTTCCAGGACAACCCCTGACTGTAGGGCGCGTTCGGCCATGCGGACGTGATGTTCGGCCTGGTAAGTGCTGCATTCTTCATAGGTCTCGAAGCTACGCATACGGCGCTGGTGCTCGACTCGTTCATCCGGTGTCATGAACTGCCAGCCCGCCGTATTCGGGCCGGCAGCATGCCAGGGACCAACTGCCCACGCCCCGGGAATCAAAACCATGCCGAGCAGCAGCGACACGAAAACCTTACGGAATAGTCTATTCATGTTTTTCGGTCATCTGCACGGCCATCCAGCCGCGTTCATTGCCGCCTCAGCGCGGCGTTCAATGCATCGACCACCTCGGCCCAGTCGCTGTCGGCCAATAATGCATCGCGTAAAAAGGTGGCCTGGGATGAATTCCAGAATGGCGCGTCGGGCAGCGCCACTTCATGCGGTAGTGGGGCGTGAGCATTCAGGAAAACGCGTATCTCCTCAGGGCTACCGCCCAAGCCGAGCTGCTCGAACAGTTCGTGAAACGGATGAAAAGAATGTTCCACCAGATACCTCCTCGTGTTAGTCCGTCTCGACGGATGTTTGCGGCAAATATCGCCACACCGCCTGCCCAAGCCAGCAGTCAACCTATTGCCGCGCGGCATCTCGGCTTCCGCCGGAGCAAGACAACTGGGCACCGGGTTCATTTCATGAATCGGCAACAATCAGTTTGCGCTCCAGATCAGGTACAAGCCAGCACCTAGCACCAGCACACCGCAGCCTTGGCGAAAACGCAGGGCGCCGCGACTGTGCTCGTTCCAGTCCAGGTAGCGCTGCACCATGCCGGAGGCGGAACCGGCCGCGACGATAACCGAGCAGTGTCCCACACCGTAGGCAAGTAACAGCGATGCAGCAAACAGCGGCGAGGTGGCGGCGCTGCTGAAGGCCACGCCCAGCACTGGCGCCATGAAGCCGAAGGTGCAGGGACCGAGCGCGATACCGAAGACCAGCCCCAGCGCCAGCGCGGGCAACAAGCCCTTGCGCGCGATGGGCACGCTGGCGGGACTCTTCCACGGTGAGGGAAGCAGGCCAAGCAGGTAAAGGCCGACCAGCAGGAAAACCCCCGCGACAAAATAATTGGCCCACGGCCCCATGTCCCCGGCAATGCGCCCCAGCGAAGCGGTGATCACCCCGATCACGGCGATGGTGATCAGGATGCCGACGGAAAACAGCCCGGAGAGCGCAAAGGCGCGCCTGCCACTGGCCATCCCCTGGCCGTTGATAAAACCCACGATGAGCGGAATGCCGGCCAGATGGCAGGGGCTAAGCAGCATGCTCGCCACGCCCCACAACGCCGCTGCCGCCAGCGCCCACACCGGCGCGCCGGACAATCCGTTATTCAGCGCCTCGAACAGCGCCCCGATCATCGCGCCCTGCCCGCTTCGGCAAACGCGAAACCAAGCTCGCGCCATTTGCCGAGGATCTGCTCGCGCGAGTAGAAACCCTCGTGGCGAAACAGCTCCTTTCCATTGGCGTCATAGAATATCTGCGTCGGGATCACCCGGATGTGGTAGGGATTCGCGGCTTCAGGCGCTTTCCACACGTCGATGAACACAACGTCGAACTTGCCAGCGTATTCGTTTCGCAGTTGTTCCAGAATAGGCGCCATCTGCTTGCAGGGGATGCATCGACCGGCCCCGAGGTCCACAAGACGTGGTGAGGCCACCTTTGTTGGCGCACCCGCATCCGTCGTTCCAGCCATGCAGGTACTGGCAGCGGCCATGGCCGTTGCCAGTATGAGGACCATCATCGATTTGCCTATCTTGTACATGGAATTATTCTCCTTCTTTTCAAACCAGCCAGCAGCAAAGCTGCCATTTCGATGCTATGTGGCGGTATTTTCTCGTTAAGGGCCACCAGCGCAACTATCATTGGTCCAGGATAAAGTTGCACCAGGGCCAGTCTTTCGTGGAATTCCTGCTCGGACAGAAAACCCTGCGCCGCGTCATGGCCTTGAATTTTTGCAGTATGTCCACGCGAACGAAGTCAGGCCGATATAAAAAAGCCGCCCAGAATTTGGCTAGTCCAGTTCTTTACATGACCTAACCTAAAAATAATAGCGCGCCATCAACTCCACCCTGCGCAGATTCTGTTTCTCTCCGAACTCCGTCTGGCTCTCACCGCTCAGCGCATACAGCCTGAATCTTAGCTCCAGGTTGGTTATCCCGGTGTAAAGCAGTTCCGGGGTCAGGGAAAAGCTCCTGTCGTCCAGATTCACGATCGTGGTGATGGACGGCGTGAAATACAGAATGTCGAATGGTTCCTTCTGGCTGATTCTCGCATAGAGGTAACGGCGCATGGCGTTGGGACGCCCGTAACCCTCCTGGGATAGGCTAAGCGCCCGCTGCAGAAGCGCGTCGCTGGCAGTGTCCTGGAATTGGGTCACGCCGTAGTCGACCAGACGGTAAAAGTCGTCCGACTGGGCCTGGGTGTAGCCCGTGCCGTTGCGGTAATACTCGATAATCGTGGTGGTGTCGTTTTCGCTCAGGTAGCGCAGCCCTAGCAGGGAACTGGTGACGCCGCCCTGCCGGGTGGTCACGTTGCCGGCGGCGTTCGTCACTTTCTGTTCGAAACCCTCGATGCGCGCCCATTCGCCGTGAATTTCCAGGTTGCTCGTCACGTTGCGCGAGAAATCGATACCGAAGCGCGGCGTGCGGCTGCCCCGCCCCAGCCACATCAGGTCTATGTCGGTATCGCGGTAAAGGAAATACAGCTTGGCGGCGGCGTTGATGTGCCCCGGCTTGCCGAAAGCGCCGTTCGTGTCCGCGTTAACCGGCAGCAGCAGCGGCGTGAATGCGAGCGTTTGCAGCGGCCCGTCGAAGTTGCGGATAAAATCGGCGGCCGCCACCGTATATCCCTCCCGGGACAACTCGGGGTCATTCGGGTCTTTTGGGCGTTCCACGAAGCCGACTGGACTCCAGGCGTAACCCTTGCCCCAACGCAGGGTTTTCTTGCCGATGTCCAGGGTGAAGCCGGGGTCGGGCTTGAAGGAAGCGTAGGCCTCGTAGACGCGACTCTCATGCCCGGATTCCACGTTGTCGCGCGTCGCATCCGCGTGGCCACGGAAATTGAAAGTGGCGATGCCACGGGTGTATTTCCCCGTCAGTTCGAGCGTGCCGGTGGTGCGGTCGAGGGTGTCTCGCTGGTCGAGATTGTAGAAGCCGAGTTTATAGAACGCAGCGTCGCGGTTGAGCTGGAACCGGTCCTGTTTCAGTCCGAAATAGCCGCCCAGCTCGAAAGGCTTTTTCTCGAACTCCGCCGCATCGAAAGTAAACTCTTCCGCCGATAGAATCCCGGCCTGGACTGAAAGCAGCCCCAACAATGCCCAGCGCTTGATCATTTGCGCAGGTCTTCGACCCGCGGGAGGTAATTCAGGGTGAACACCTCATCCTTGAAATCGCGCTTCTTGATCTGGGAATACAGCATCACCGACTTGTAGCCCTTGTGGAGCGGGCTGTCCGTCTCAAGGGTGGAGGGACGCCGGATACCGCCGCCGAAATCCTTGGTATCCTTGAAATGCAGCGTCTTGATCAGCAGCCCGCTGGCGGCGTAGCACTCGATGGTCACCGGCAGCAGGGCTTTCTTGTCCACCGACATCTTGAGACGGTCGTAGGCGACATCGCCGGTCTTGGCCTTGAGCGCAAGCAGATAGGCGTCTTTCTGCTCCTCGGCACTTTCCACGTTATATTCCTCGGTGTAATCGAGGCGCAGGATGTCGGCGTTGTTGAACACCCCGCCGACCACCGATTGCAGGCTGGTGATGCGCATCGGCTTGCCCACTTCGGGGATGAAGAGCCACATGTTTTCGCCCAGGCGCAGCGTGGCGCGGCCCTTGTCGCTGGCGGGAGAAAGGAACAGCGCCACGATCTTGTCGCGGCCTTTTTTCACGGAATACAGCACATATTCCTTGCGCGTGCCGTCCGGCTCGACGTTGATCAGCTTGCGCAGCATTTCATAGGATTCCGGCTCCAGATTACGGTCCACCTTTTGCAGAATCTGGGCGCCGTCGAGCGCCAGCGCCGGCAGCGTTAACAGGCACAAAATCGCACATAGCAGTTTCTTCATGGCGTTTTCCTTTTAAACATGGCGCAAGGCCGAGATGGGGTCCATGCGCGAGGCTTTCCAGGCAGGCTGGAGGCTCGCCAGGATCGCGACGGCGACCACCATGCCGGCAATGGTTCCCACGTCGCCGCCATGAATGGTCGGTGTCAACAGCAGGCCTTTCTGAATGCCAAAGGAAAACGTAATTTTCCAGACGTTCAGGGCGTAAATCACGGCCAGGCTGACCAGGGTTCCCGCCACGGTTCCCGCCAGACCCAACAGCAGGCCCTCGCTCAGAAACAACGCCAGGATTCTGCCCGGCGGGGTGCCGATCGCGGAGATTGTGCCGATTTCGCGGATGCGCTCGTAGACCGCCATGATCATGACGTTCATGACGCTGACGAGCACGATGGAAACCAGCATGATCTTGATGAAAACGGTCATGAGGTCGATCATCCGGGCAATGTTGGAGAAAGGCGAGAGGTCCGCCCAAGTGTGGACCTCGAGCGCCGGCTTGCCTTCCTTGTTGACGAAGGAGGCGAGTTCGCCCGCCAGTTGGGCGGAAACTTTCTCCAACTGCGCGGGATTCTTCAGGCGGATGGCGAATTCGCTGACCTCGGGTTCCTTCAGGCGCAGCAGTTCGCGGGCATCGTCGATGTGGATGTAGCCATCCCGCCCGCCGGGTCCGGTAATGCCTTCCAGAACTCCCCTGACCTTGAAGGTCTTGCCGTTGACCGAGCCGTCGCGGTTGGTGGCAACCAGCACCACCGTGTCGCCCACTTTTACTTTCATCCCCTTGGCCAGCAACGCCGGGATCAGAACTTCCCCTTTGCTCACCAGCGCTCCGTCTTTCGGACCTTCGATCATCCTGCCGGGCAGCAAGGGCGTGGTAGCGGCCTCGCGTTGCGGGTCGATGCCATTGATGCGGATGCTGGTGGTTTCGACGAAGTTGCTGAACATGGCGCCGAGTTTGACGCGCGGGGAATACGCCTCGACCGCGTCCATGTGTTGCAGCGTCTCCTCGATCTTGCCCACCATCCCGGCCTTGATGTTGAGGTTGAGCGGCAGGTTGTCGATTGAGGCGACGTAGCCCTTGCGGTGCACTTCCACGTGCCCCAGCACGGAATCGGTGAACTGGCCGATCATCATCGCCTTGAAGGAGCCGGTGATGGAGATAAACAGCAGCACCGCCACCATGCCGATGATGATCAGCAGCGAGGTGAGCAGGGTGCGGCGACGGTAGCGCGCCAAGTTCCTGGCCGCGATCTTGAGCACGTTAAGCATGATTGCCTCCCGTCTGTTCTTTGTGTTGCTGAATCCGTCCGTCTTCCAGGGTGAAGATCACCTCGGCCTCGGACATGATTTTCGGGTCGTGGGTGGAAAAGACGAAGGTGGTGCCGAACTCATCGCGCATTTTCTTCATCAGTTCGAGGATGCGGTAGGCCGTGTCGTGGTCGAGGTTGGCGGTCGGCTCGTCGGCCAGCACCAGTTGCGAATTGGCGACCAGGGCGCGCGCCACCGCCACCCGTTGCTTCTGCCCGCCGGAAATCTGGTCCGGCCGCTTGCCGGCCTGGTCTGCCATGCCTACAGCCTCAAGCAGCCGCATCACCTGTTCCCGCCGCTTGGCCGCCGGCCACTCCTGCACCATGATGAGCGGGTACTCGATGTTCTCATAAACCGTGAGCACCGGTATCAGGTTGAAATCCTGGAACACGAAGCCGATGTGCTTGCCGCGAAACGCCGCGCCGCTACGCTGGTTGAGCGTGGCAACATCGGTGTCCAGCACGGTCAGTCTGCCCGAGGAGGGATGATCCAGGCAGCCGATCATGTTGAGCAGCGTACTTTTGCCGCTGCCCGAAGGTCCGACAAAGGCCACGAAGGAAGCGGGTTCGATAGAGAAGTCCACTCCTTTCAGGGCAGCTACCTCCTGATCGCCCATTCGGTAGACCTTGGTCAATTGTTCCGCGCGTACCAGGCTCATGATGTGGTTCCCATTGTTAAGCGAATCTCAATCCATCCGATTGGGAATAAATTCCAGCTTACTACTGATACAGAATTCCAATTAAACCCATTTTTTAGTCACGCACACATCAGCCCAAGCGCAGTTTTACCTCTGGCACCAGCTTGGCGCGAATCTCGTCCCGCACCCTGACGAAGCTTTCCAGCGGTTCGCCATGGGGGTCGTGGAAAGGCATGTGAATCGAGGGAATCGGCTTGGGGAAGATGGGACAGGACTCTTTTGCGTTGTCGCACACTGTCACCACCAAGTCGATGGATTCGTTCATCACCGCATCCACGTCCTTGGGGTAAAGTCCTTCGGTGGACAAGCCGCCCTGCTTCAGCGCCTCGATGGCGCCGTCCGCCACTTTGGGCTGGGGCCGGGTGCCTGCGGAAAGCGCACGCACCTCCGGGCCAAGATCGTGGTTGACCAGGACTTCTGCCATCTGGCTGCGGCAGGAGTTGCCGGTGCACAGGATCAATACGGTTTTGGTCATTACAGATTACTCCTTGCCGCAGCAGCCGCAGCAGGATTCCTTGGCGCCCAGCCATTCCTCGATCTTGGCCTTGCTCGGCACGCCGCCGGCACGAACCACCTTGCCGTCGATCACCACGCCGGGGGTGGACATCACGCCGAAGCCGAGAATTGCGGCCATGTCCTCGACCTTTTCCAGTTGAATTTCCACGCCCTTGGCTTGAGCGGTTTCCTCGATCAGCTTCATGGTTGCGTTGCAGTTGGCACAGCCTGTACCCAATATCTTGATGCTCTTCATTTTCCAGCTCCTTGTTAAAAATTGTTTTATGGTTTGACCGCCTCGATATTAGCGGAAACCACGAATTCCTCGATCTTGCTTCCCGGCGCCCAGTCGCGGATGAAAGCCCGGCTCTCGTCCTTGGGCGCGATGCTGACCCGTTCGAACCCCGCCACCTTCAGCAGGGTCTCCAGTTCCGCGATCGGCGACGCTCCTGCCATGCAGCCGGTATACAGCGCCAAGTCGTTCCGCGCCTCCTCGGGCAGTTCCGCCGTCGCGACGATGTCGGAAATCGCCAGGCGGCCACCCGATTTCAGGACGCGAAACGCATCGCGGAACACTTGGGCCTTGTCTGGCGAAAGGTTGATGACGCAATTGGAAATGATTACGTCCACCGTGGCGTCGGCCACTGGCAGGTGTTCGATCTCGCCAAGGCGGAATTCGGTGTTGGCATAACCGCCCTTGGCTGCATTGGCACGCGCCTTGGAAATCATGTCCGGCGTCATGTCCACGCCAATAACTCGGCCGCTCTCGCCCACCTGGCGCGCTGCGAGAAAGCAGTCGAAGCCGGCCCCACTGCCCAGGTCCAGCACGGTCTCACCGAGTTTCAGCGCGGCGATGGCCTGGGGATTACCGCAGCCCAGACCGAGGTTGGCGCCTTCCGGCACCGCCCCCACTTCGCTTTCGCTGTAGCCGATGCCGCGCGACAGGATGTCGGCGGCCGGCAATTCTGCCGGGGTGCAGCAAGCCGGGCCGCAACCGCAAGCTGAATCGGCTCGGGCCACCGCACCATAGTTTTCGCGCACCGCCTGACGGATTTCGTCATGCTTGATCTCGCTCATTTCATCCACCTCTCAACAACAGGATTGACCGGATTTCGTCGGCGTACAGCAGGCGCTTTGCACAACGCCAATGGCGGACAGACTGGCATTGGCGCTTTCCTTGCGGCACGCCTCGTCAAAGCTGGCGTCCAGCGACTGCGCTGCCTCGTCGCGGATGTGGCGCGCGATTTCGATCACCGCGTTGATCTGCTCCTGCGCCACGCCGTACTGCTTCAGTTTGTCCACCTGGCACAAACCTTGTTTGGGGTGGTTGGCGGCGATATTGGCGGCGAGCGAAACCAGCGCCACGATGGAGGGGTGCAAATCGGTGCTCATATGAAACCTCTCAATTGGTTGAACAACAGGCCGACGATCACGAAAGCCGTCGCCAGATAGGCAGAATAGAGCGCCAGCAGCGGCACTTTCACCACTTTTCGCAGGATGATCATTTCCGGCAGCGACAGCGCAGTGACCGCCATCATGAAGGCCAGCACCGTGCCCAGCGGCACGCCCTTGCCGAGGAGGACTTCGGCGATGGGGATGATGCCGACCGCGTCGGAATACAGCGGCACGCCCATCAGCACCGCGCCGATGACCGAGAGCAGGCCGCCGTCTCCCGCCACCTTGGCCACCAACTCGGCAGGCACGTAGCCGTGGATGAAGGAGCCCACGCCCACGCCGATCAATATGTACTTCCAGATCCGCCCGACGATTTCCCTGACCTGAGCCAGCGCGTATTCGTGGCGGGCACGCAGGGACTTGTCTTCTTCCACCTGCGCCGCCTCCCCCATGTGGATTTTCCAGACGTAGTCCTCGACCCAGCGTTCCGGCTTGAAGCGCTCCAGCACGAAGCCGCCGACGAGGGCGACGGTCAGCCCGGTCAGCACATACAGCACGGTGAATTTCCAGCCGATCACCGAAGCCAGCACCACCACTGCCACTTCGTTGATCATCGGGCTGGCGATCAGGAAGGACAGCGTGACGCCGAGCGGAATGCCGGCCTCGACAAAGCCAATGAAGAGCGGAATCGAGGAACAGGAGCAGAATGGCGTGACCGCCCCCAGCCCCACTGCCATGAAGCGACTTTGCAGGTTGCCGCGGTTGCGGATGAATTCGCGCACTTTCTCCGGCTTGAGCAACGCGCGCAGCAGGCCCATGACGTAGATCACCAGGGTCAGCAGCACCAGTATCTTGGTCACGTCCATCACAAAGAAATGAGCCGCAGCGCCGAAGGGCGTACCTTTCAGCCCGGCGAGGTCGTAGATCAGCCAGGTGGCGAGTGCGTCAAACATGCTTGCTTGCTCCGCAACAGCCGCCGCCCTCTTGCTGCACGGGCGGACACGGCACACTGCCATAGGAGCAGAACACGCAGCAGTCGCCGGGCTTGGGTTTCAACAGCACGCCACAGCCCTTGCATTCGTAGAACCACTGGCAGGCATCCGTGGGCATGGTTTCTTCCTTGCTGAAACCGCATTGGGGACAAGTCAAAACCGAGTGGAGAATCATGCCGCCATCCCTTTCTCGTACCATGCTTTCGAACCGTTCACGATGCGCACCACCACCAGCATCACCGGCACCTCGATCAGCACACCCACCACCGTCGCCAGCGCTGCGCCAGACTCGAAGCCGAACAGGCTGATGGCGGCGGCCACCGCCAGCTCGAAGAAATTGCTGGCGCCAATCAGCGCCGACGGCCCTGCAACGCTGTGAGCCACGCCCAGCCTGCGGTTGAGCAGATAGGCCAGGCCCGAGTTGAAGAACACCTGAATCAGGATCGGCACCGCCAGCAGCAGGATAATCAGCGGCTGTTTGATGATCGCCTCGCCCTGAAAGGCGAACAGCAGCACCAGTGTGGCGAGCAGTGCAGACAGGCCGAAGGGATGCAGGCTTTGCAGGGTACGATCAAAGGCTGCCCGGCCTTTTTTCAGCAGCCTGCGCCGCCACCACTGGGCGATGACGACCGGGATGACGATGTACATCAGCACCGACAGGAATAGCGTATCCCACGGCACGGTGATCGCCGACAAACCGAGCAGCAGGGCCACCAGCGGCGCGAAGGCGAAGATCATGATGACATCGTTCAGCGCCACTTGGGACAAGGTAAACAGTGGATCGCCCTTGGTCAGGTTGCTCCACACGAACACCATCGCGGTGCAGGGCGCGGCGGCGAGCAGAATCAAACCGGCCACGTAGCTGTCGAGCTGTTCGGCGGGCAGATAGGGCGCGAACAGATGGCGGATGAAAATCCACCCCAGCAAGGCCATGGAAAAAGGCTTGACTGCCCAATTGATGAACAGCGTCACACCGATGCCCTTTGCGTGGGCACGCACCTGGTGCAGGGCGCTGAAATCGATCTTGAGCAGCATGGGAATGATCATCACCCAGATCAGCAGACCCACCGGGAGGTTCACGCTGGCCACTTCCAGACCGCCGAGGAAATGAAACGGGGCGGGGAACGTTTGCCCGAGGCCGATGCCTATGGCGATACAGAGAAACACCCATACCGTCAGCCAGCGCTCGAAGAAGCCCATTTCCGCACCGGCGGCTTTCTTGGCTGTGACTTCACATTGCGCTGTCATGCCAGACCCTACAGGGCAAACGCTTCGTCGTAGGGCTGTCCGCCTTCCGACACCGGCAGCGTCAGGTTGTTGCCCCAGTCGCCCCAGCCGCCGT
>CAZLJK010000052.1:0-18353 GCA_964559825.1 uncultured Sulfuricella sp.
TGCCTTTCTCGATGGTGAACTCGAAATCCTGCACTTCGTGGTAATGCGATTCCAGCCGGTTATGCAGCTCCATCAGCTGGTCGTAGATTTCCGGCATTTCGTCGGCCATCTCGGCCATCGGCTTGGGCGTGCGTATGCCCGCCACCACGTCCTCGCCCTGGGCGTTGGTGAGGTATTCGCCGTAGATCAGGTTCTCGCCGGTGCCGGGGTTGCGGGTGAAGCCCACACCCGTGCCGGAATCGTTGCCCATGTTGCCGAACACCATGGTGCAAACGTTGACCGCAGTACCATTAGCCTGCTCTTTGGTGATCCTGAACTGTTTGCGGTAATCCACCGCGCGCTTACCCGACCAGGAGCGAAAAACCGCCCCCACCGAGATTTCCAGTTGTTCGTAAGGGTCCTGGGGAAAGGGTTTGCCGCTGTGGCGCTCGACGATGGCGATAAAGTTTCCGGCCAGTTCCTTGAGGTGTTCGGCAGTCAGGTCCACGTCCAGCGGTGCGCCATATTTCCGCTTGATCGCCGCCATCCGCTCATCAAAATGTTCGTCGCCGATCCCCAGCGCGATCTTGCCGAACAACTGGATAAAGCGGCGATAGGCGTCATAAGCGAAGCGCTCGTTGGCGGTCTGCTTGATCAGCCCCTGCAGCGAAATTTCGTTGAGGCCGAGGTTGAGGATGGTGTCCATCATCCCCGGCATCGACATCGCCGAACCGGAACGCACCGATACCAACAGGGGATTGTCGCCGCTGCCGAAGCCCTTGCCGGTCTTCTTTTCCAGCGCCGCCATGTGGCTCTTGATCTCGTCCATCAGACCTTCCGGCAGATGGTTCTTGTCCAGATAGGCCAGACAGGCATCGGTGGTTACGGTGAAGCCCGGCGGCACATTCAGCCCGATCTGCGTCATCTCGCACAGATTGGCTCCTTTGCCGCCCAACAGCATCTTGTTTTTGCCGTCGCCCTCTTCGAATGCATAAACGAATTTAGTGCCGCTCATGAATGACGCCCCTTAAATCTTTTTATGGGAATATAGACAAATTAAATGATATCACGGGGACAAGAAAAAATGCGCGCCACAATAGCACTTTGACGAATATTCATCTCACGCGCGAGCACAGAAAACCCAACCGGATACCCGATGAATTCACTATTTTCTTTTATTTTTCAATAAATAATGTGAAAAAAGGCGAAGAATTAATACCTACAATTATATGACTCATTTATATAATATATATTTAAATCTGACTATTTCTTGGGAGCCATTCCAACGCATTTTCGATAGCCGGCAGAAACGGGCAAGGCGGCCGGATTAAACGAGACGAAATCCCACCCAATGTCACAACTCCGATAGCAGCTTGGCCGGATTCGGCGCCGCCACCGCCCGGTCGCGGCCTTGCTGCTTGGCGGCATACAGCGCTTCATCGGCGGCCCGCAATGCGGCCTGCCATGAGGCGCCATGCGTCGGAAAGGTTGCAACCCCCAGGGAAAGGGTCACCTTCGGCAGCGGCTTACCCCTGTATTCCAGATGGACTCCCGTGAACGCAATGCGTAATTGTTCGGCGCGCTGTAGCGTCATCTCCGTCGACGCCCCCGGCATGATCACAACGAATTCCTCACCGCCGTAGCGGCAAGCGATATCGACGCCGCGCGTGTGGCTTTGCAGGAAACGACCAACCTCGCGCAGCATCATGTCCCCCGCCTGGTGGCCAAAAGTGTCGTTGAAGTTCTTGAAGTGGTCGACATCGATCATGACGATACCGAAAGAGGACTGGTTACGCTGGGCTTGCAGCTCTTCTCTGGTGATCATCTCTTCCATGTGCCGGCGATTGTAAAGGCCCGTGAGGGGGTCGTGTATCGACAGCGCCAACAGGCTTTCATGCAGCCGGATGTTCGCGATGGCAAGCGCCGTGCGTTCCGCCAGGTTCTCGGCGAGTTGCAGGCGATTGACGCGTTCCCGCTCCTGCATCTCCCGGTCAGGGCTCGACATCGCCTCGAAGCCTCGCAAGTGCAGGATGCCCATGGTCTCGGCGTGCGCCGTCAAAGGAACGCAGATATAGTCCTGTTGCGCTGCCCCGCCCACGTGGCGGCAATAGGGCCCGGGATGGGAAGGCCCGACCACATAAGGCCTGCCACCGCGCAGGGCCCAGCAGTCTTCCGGTGCGAAGGTCAGTTCGCCGGCAGGAATCTCGCCCCAGACGATGCTGGCGTCGACGATGTCCCGCGCCGGACCGGTCATGAACAGACCGCCTGCCGAAGCATCGAACAAATCCCGCGCAAAGCGTGAAACCACCGTATTGGCCTCGTCCGCCGTCAGGCAGCTTTGCAGCAGGTTGCTCATTTCGCTGAGCTTGGTCATTTGCGAGGAGTGCCGTTGCAGCACCTCGAGCGAACCTTCCAACCGCTTCTTGGTGGTTTCGAGCTGCGTCGTCCTCTCCACAACGCGCTGCTCCAGTTCCTCGTTGAGGCGCCGGACTTCCTTCATTGCGTGCGTGCGCTCCACCTCGCGCTTGTCGAGCGCTTCGGACATGCCGTCGAACGCTTCAGCCAGCTGCCCCAGCTCGTCCTGGCTATGGTCAATCCCGCTACGCGCGCCCAGGTTGCCGGCGCGCATCTGCTCTGCCGCCTTTCCCAGCCTGGATACGCGCCGCAGAATGAGCCTGTCGTTGCCCAGCCAGACAATGCCGATAACCAGCAGAATGGCGACTGACAGGATCACGGCCTGGCGATAGAGGAGAGACCTGACGGCAAGAAAAACGTCTGCTTCCGGAACGCCGACAGTCAGGTAGACGATCCGTTCCGGCGACTTGGATAGCGTGGCAAACGCAAGCAGGGATGGCACGCCATCCAGTTCGACGACGTGAGCGGTGCCCTCGCCGCCCTTGGCCTGGATGGTTCGCAGCAGCAGCGCATCGGGCATGGATTTGCCGGTTAGCCCCTGCAGATCGGGGTAGCGGGCAAGAATCTGCCCCCTGTCGTTCAGGAAGGTCATGGTTGCGCCCTGATAAGGAAGCGCCTCGATAAGCCGCCTATTCGCATGCAACAGGTCAACCACGGCAAATGCGGCCCCGCGCGTTTTGCCGTCCGGACCCAGGATCGGCATGCCGAAATTGACCGAGGGTGCACCTGGAACAAGCCCGCCGAAATAATCCCCCACCGCGAAAGCGCGTGTTTTCATCGACCTCTGAAAAAAATCCCAATCCGAAAAGTTGACGGGAGATTTCAGCGGAGCCGCACTGCAAATCAGCTCTCCGTCCGGGCGGATCAACCCGATGTTGAAGTACCCGGGAAAGCCCGGAATCAATCCGGTCAAGAAGGCATCGCAGCTTTCCGGCGCGGCAGCGTCGATTGCGGGAAACCGGATGAGAGCTTCGAGCAGGTTGTGCGCCTCGGCAGTCAAGCGTTTCTGATTGGCGGACACCATCTTCACTACGCGCATGGCATTAGCCTGCACCTCGGCAACCTGTGCATCGAATATCTGCCACGAGCTGTATACCGTCAATCCGAGAGAGGGAATGGGCGCCAGCAGAACGAGGAGCGCCAAGCGGTTTCTCAATGCGGAGAATAATCTTATTACCATCTTGTCAACACCAGCGGACCCTTCCGGAGAACCCTGCGCGCCCAGCAAAAATCACTCCTCCAGACAAACTGCTGCGCGCAAAAAGATAGGGATGTTCCTATATTTATAGCGCACCCCGAAAAGATTGGTTTGTTAAGGTTTTTCAAACATCTGCCGCGGCAGCGCAACGTTGAGTTCGAGGTCGTCCATCAGCACAAGATCGACCGGAATACCGCGGCGGTCGTAGGCTTCCACTTTCAGCGGCATTAGACTGTTGGGGTCGAGCCACAGATCGAAACGGTGCACGCCCTCGACTTCCGTCTCGCCGTGCCCCGTAATCCTGAGATGCACAGTGGCGCGACCGCTTAGCGCTTCTTCGCCCAGGCTTTCAGTGCTGCCTCGTTCCCTCAGCGCAGCAACCTGGGCCAGCAGGGCGCCGATGTCCGAGCGGTCGACGCGGTGCCCGCCGGCGCTGGCGAGCAGCCAGTTGCCGGGGTCCAGGGAAAATCCCGGCCCGCGCGGGCCGAAAGGCCACAACCGCACCGCATTTCTTTCCGGGTTGTAGATCAGCACCATGCCGGCATGGGGAAGGCGAAAATCCATTCTGACCCAGCCCGGCTTGCGGTAAGCGTAGCGGATGATTTCGCGGAACGGACCGCCCCGCTCCGCGTAAGATCGCAAAGTGACCGTGTAGGACTCCACCGCGGAATAGCGCGCCACCGCCTCGCCGACGAGATCGGCGGCGGCAGCTGCGCCGAACGCCGGGGCCAGCATCACGATAGCGACGGCGCTATTCCACCACCTCGATGATGCCCGCCATGCCTTTTTCACGGTGACTCTCGAAAAAGAGGAGTTTGTTGCGGCAGTAGAAATCGTAGCGTCCCGCCTTGCGGATGGTGAACTGCACCTTTTTCGGCTCCGTGCCCAGGTCCGTGTCGATGTGAATTCCTTCGTCGGGCACATTAAGCACCAAGGTGTGAGGCACGACGCCAGGCTCTTTTCTGGCCAGAAGTTCAACCGGCACGCCGGCCTTGACCACGAGGTGAGCGGGCCGGAAAAAATGGCTTCCGCCGGCGATTTCCATGCGCTGCACACCGTCCGCACCCACAGGAACCGCAACCGCCTCGCCGGGAACCGCAACCGCACGGGTAGCCGCAAGGAGCGATACCAGAAAAAATGTTGCTGCGGCGTTGCCCATGATGGCCTCCTCATTGCTGAAGCAAGTTCTTTCCGCAGGGCGCCGGTGAAACAAGCGGCTTTGAAAGGCACGCGCCATTACCCTGCCGATGGCGAGCTATTTGATTTGCCGTTTTTTCAATATAGGCAGCGACCACCTCGCTTACAAGGTAAACGTGCATTCCGGCCTGGAATCGTGGCCTATACTAAAATTCGTCTTTGCGAAGCGGAACCGTTCACTCGTGGAAACAAACATCGCTGCAGGAGGTCGTCATGGCCTGTAAATTCTTACCGATGATGCTGTTCGTCCTGGGGCTCGCGGTGATTCCCGCGACGGCAGCGCCACCTGCCGATCGCTGCGCCAACCCGGCGCCCGCTGCCGACCTCTCGGCATGCGATCTCTCCGGCCGCCCCCTCGCGGGGCTCGATCTTACGGGCGCACGACTGGAGGGTGCGAAGCTTGAAAACGCCAACCTGCGCGGAGCCCGCCTCGACGGCGCCCACCTGCGCGGCGCCAACCTGAAATGGGCAAATCTTAGCCGAGCCAGCCTGCGCAATGCCGACCTCCGGGAAGCGGATTTATTCCATGCCACTTTCGACGAGGCGGACATGACTGGCGCGCGCGTCGGCAAGGCCAATCTTTTCGGCGCCAATCTCATCGGCACCCGGGCAACCGGCGCAGACTTCTCCGGCGCCTATCTCAAGGACGTGCTGATGGAAGGGATCGACCTGTCGGGCGGCTCCCTGGCGGATACCTACATGCTTCGCGGAGTGATAACCGGGGGACGCTTCATGAACACCAATCTCTCGCGTGCCGACATGACCGGGACAGCGGCGGAAGAATGCGACTTTACCCATGCCGATCTCACGGGAACCCGCCTCCTGGGGGCATCTCTGCGGGGCGCCAAGTTCAAGAATACCCAGCTGAAGGGCGCCGACTTTTCCAACGCGGATCTGTTCAATGCCGTCTTCGATGGCGCCCACGACCTGCCTCCGTCGCTGATGGAGGCTGTGGAAAGGCGCTTAGGCTTCAAGCCGGAATGATGAAGATCAGCTCGAAACTTTGCTTGTTTGCAGCGCCTCGACCTTCAGGTTGACCGGCTTGCCCTTGCGCGCACGCTTGGCCACCTCGAACTGCGGCGCCTCCTCGACAGTCCGCCCTCTCCGGATTCCCTTCAGGATCAGCGCATCGGCGAAAACGCCGATCAGCTTCAGGCTTTCGCCCTTCTCCAGGCCCATCAGGATTACCCCGCGGCCCTTAGCCAGTTGCTTGACCTCGCCCAAAGGGAACACCAGCAGCTTGTCGCCGCTCGACACGCAAGCCACGTAACGCGGGCCGCCTTCCTGGATCCTGGCCGGAGGCAATACCTGCTCGCCCTCCTCCAGTGTCATCAGCAACTTGCCGCCCTTCTGGCGCGAGGCCATATCCGCGATGGTGGCGACAAAACCGTAGCCGCCGGAGTTCGACAACAGCACGCGCTCTTCCGGCTGCCCGGTCAGGGCGCTGACGATCTTGGTGCCGGGCTGCAGGCCCACCACGGAAGCGGCAGGCACGCCGTCGCCTTTGCCGCCGGGAACCTGCGAGGCGGTGATGGTGTAGGCGCGGCCGTCCGAGCCGAGCAGGATCACCGCATCGGGGGAACGGCACTCGATCGCGACAAACAACTTGTCGCCCTCCTTGAAAGAAAGCGTGGCGAGATCGATGCCGTGCCCCTGGCGCTGGCGCAGCCAGCCCTTCTCGGACAAGATGACCGTCACCGGCTCGTCCAGCACGGCGGCTTCGGATAGCGAGGCCCGCCTTTCCGGCTGGATCAGCGTGCGCCGGTCATCGCCGAACTTCTTGATATCCTCGCGGATTTCCCGCGCCACCAGGGATTTCATCCGCGCCGGGCTGGCCAGCAGGGATTCCAGCTTGGCGCGTTCCTTCAGCAGTTCGGCGATTTCCTGCTCGATCTTGATGCCTTCCAGCCGCGACAGCTGGCGCAACCGGATTTCCAGGATATCGTCCGCCTGCCGCTCGGACAGGGCGTATCGGGCGATCAAGGCGGGCTTCGGCTCGTCGGATTCGCGGATCAGCCGGATCACCTCGTCGATGTTCAGGAAAACGATGTGCCGCCCTTCCAGGATATGGACGCGGTCGTTGACCTTGCCGAGGCGGTGCCCTAGGCGCTTCTCCACCGTCGCAATCCTGAACTGGCACCATTCCGAGAAAATCGTGTAGAGCGACTTCTGCATCGGATTGCCGTCCAGCCCCACCTGGACGAGGTTGAACGACACCGTGGTTTCCAGGCTGGTGTAGGCGAGCAGGGTACGGGCGAACTCGTCGCGATCGATGCGCGAGCTTTTCGGCCCGAACACGATGCGCACCGACTGCTCCTTGTCCGATTCGTCGCGTGCCGTATCCAGCAGGGACAACAGCAGGGTCTTGGTCTGCGTCTGCCCCTGATCGACGGCCTTCTTGCCGAGCTTGGGCTGCGGGTTGGTCAGCGCCTCGATCTCCGATAGCACTTTCGCCGCCGACGCACCGGGAGGCAGTTCCGTGATCACCAGCTGCCACTGTCCCCGCGCCATCTCCTCGAACACGAAGCGCGCGCGCACCGCAATCGAGCCGCGGCCGCTGGTGTAGGCGTTGCGGATTTCCTGCGGGCTGGAAAGGATCTGGCCGCCGCCGGGGAAATCCGGGCCGGGGATCATGTCGAGCATCTGCACCTCGCTGAACGAGGGCGACTCGATCATCGTCGCCGCCACCTCGCACACCTCGCGCAAGTTGTGCGGCGGCACCTCGGTGGCGATTCCCACGCCGATGCCGGATGCGCCGTTGAGCAGCAGGAAGGGCAGGCGTGCCGGAAGCACCACGGGCTCCTCGAAGGAGCCGTCGTAATTCTGGCGGAAGGCGACCGTGCCCTGGTCCAGTTCGCCCAACAGCAGTTGCGCGATCGGCGTCAGCCGCACTTCCGTATAACGCATCGCCGCGGCGGAATCGCCGTCCAGGCTGCCGAAGTTGCCCTGACCGTCGATCAGCGGGTAGCGCAGCGAGAAATCCTGCGCCATGCGCACCGCCGCCTCGTATACCGCGCTGTCGCCGTGCGGATGGTATTTACCGATCACGTCGCCGACGATGCGCGCCGATTTCTTGTGCGGTTTGTCCCACTCGTTGCCCATCTCACGCATGGCGAAGAGAATGCGTCGCTGCACCGGCTTCTGGCCGTCGCGCACATCGGGGATGGCGCGCGACTTCGACACCGCCATCGCATAGGCGAGATAGGCCGCCTTGGCATAGTCGGCCAGGTCGTCCTGCGGCTCGGCGGCAGGCGGCTCGGCGAGCAACTCAGGAGGTGCCGGGGGCGGCCCGGAAAGTGTCATATCCTCGTCCGGCAACGTTTCCAGTTGCTCGAAGAGGTCGGGGGTGAGGCTGTCTATTTCGTCCTTCATCTTGTCTCTTGTTTCAGGTTTTACTCTCAAAATTGCTCTGTAGGATAGCAAGCCAGCCTGGATGGCGCCATAGGCGGAATCCGGAAGTTCGACAGCGCAGAACCAGGCCCAATGATAAGCGAAACTCCTTATTGCATCTGCAAAACCATGAACTATAAATACAATACTTAACTTGGCAACAGGAGAAAATCATGAAATGCAATGTCGGCGGAATCGATCGCACCGGTCGTATCGTGATCGGAATAGTGTTGCTGCTTGTCGGGTTGGCAGCCCCTCTCGATATGACATGGCGGATAGTGGCCCTGGTCATTGCAGCCATCGCGCTCTTGACCGGAATCGTGCGGTTCTGCCCGGCAAATGCAATTTTAGGGATCAATACCTGCGAACGCGAGGGAAAGGGATAAGGTAGCCTGGAAGGCGCGGGCCGCTGGACTGTGAAGGGGCATGCCGGGCGGTAAAGCGCTGGCAGCCTACTTCCATCGGCTGCTGCATGGGCTGGCGGGAACGGGAGAGGTGGCGTGACAAACCAGGCTTCGGAACATCCGCCCACCGTGCTTACCATCGGGCATTCGACCCGGGAACTGGCAGACTTCATCCACCTGCTGCAAGCCCACGGCGTGACCCAAATAGCGGATGTGCGCAGCGTGCCCCGCTCGCGCCACAACCCCCAGTTCAACCAAGACACTCTGCCCGACGCGCTGCAAACCGCCGGCATCGGCTATGTCCACCTGCCGGGACTCGGCGGTCTGCGCCACGCCCATGCCGATTCGCCCAACCTGGCTTGGCGCAACGCCTCGTTCCGCGGCTACGCGGACTACATGCAGACCGACGCGTTCGCCGAAAACCTGGAACAGTTGATCGGGCTTGCCAAGCAGGGGCATATCGCCCTGATGTGCGCCGAAGCTGTGCCCTGGCGCTGCCACCGCTCCCTCATCGCCGACGCCCTCACGGTGCGAGGAATCCCAGTGGAAGACATCATGAGCCCCACACTCCGCCAACCCCACACCCTCACACCCTGGGCGAGGGTGGACGGTAGCCGCATCACCTATCCCGCGGAGTGATATCTCAGCCCGTCGACTTAACCACCAGCTTGTTTTCAACGTCTTTTACGCCAGCCACGGCACCCGCTATTTCTTTGGCTTTATCGCTGTTTTGCTGCGTATCGACCGATCCACTCAGCGTCACCACCCCTTTCATCGTGTCGACATTGATTTGCAAAACTTTGAGGCCCTCCTCGGCAAGAATGGCTGTTTTGACTTTAGCGGTAATCGCAGCATCATCGAACAACTCACCGGCTTTCTCGCTTTGCGCACCAAGCTTATCTGCCGCTTGTTCCATTTTCTGGCCAGCTTCTTCAGTCGCCTGGTCAATTTTCTGTCCCGTCGTTTCTGCGGGATTAGGCTTGTCGCATGCAACAAGCCCAGCGGCAATAGCCATTGAAACCACGACCAATTTAAATCTCTCCAAAGTATTCATTTTCGATTCTCCAAATTATGTTTAGTAAATCGCCTGAAAATCACAAGCCCAACGCCTGATTCGGCGTGGATTTGTTTTTGAGGCCTTCTGGCCGCAGGATAGCCAGGGCAAATGGAATCGGTCGTCACGCACGGGTTTTGGTCCGCCCCAGACTCGACTGTCCAACAACATGCCGATCCAAACGGCGACGAAGTCATCTGAACATCCGGCTGCAGCTTGAACGTCACTTAAGCCGCATGTCGTTTTTGACGGATTTCACGCCCTTGACGCTGCGTGCAACTTCGACCGCCTTGTTGATGTCGGCCTGGGAGTTGACGAAACCGCCCAACTGAACCACGCCTTTGAAGGTCTCGACATTGATCTCGGTCGATTTCAGGGTGGGCTCGTTGAAAATCGCCGCCTTCACTTTGGTAGTAATGAAGGCGTCATCAATATACTCGCCGGTTCCCTCCTGCTTGGGCGTCGCTGCGCATCCGATCAGAGAAGCCAGCAAAATGGCGAAGAACAAGGTGGTGGACCGATTGAATAGTGTCATGGTTATCTCCTGATGAACGATTAATCACGATCGCAGCACACCCGGTCGCACTGGCGACGCAAAAAGGCGAGCCTGTTTTTTCTCCGCTGCATCCGGATAACTAACCATAGGATAAAAAAAACGGGATTTCAAACGTGCGGATTTAATCAGCCAACGTAAAGGTTTTCCACGGAAAATCGCTGTTTCGATTGAATGGATGAGCGGTGCAGCCCACGAAATACTGACTGTAGTGGACAGGGCAACAATCGCTATAGCCCGTAGAGGTGCGAACAATGCGAACAGGATCTTATGCGAGAGGCGTCACTCGTCCGCCTCCACCAGATGCCCCGCCTCTTCCATCCATGCCCGCCTTGAAGCGGCCTCGGACTTCGCCATCAGCTTGTTGAAGACTTCCCGGACGTAGCCGGTGAAATCGTCCGTGCGCAAAGTCAGCAGGCGGCGCGCATCGGGGTTGAGGGTGGTTTCCCACAGCTGCACCGGGTTCATTTCTCCCAGACCCTTGAAGCGCGACACTTGCCACGCCCCCTCGCGCACCTTGTCGGCGCGCAGCCGGTCGAGGGTGCCTTCCAGCTCGCCATCGTCGAGGCAATAGAATTTGCGTGCCGGCTTGTTCTTGCCCTGCGCCGGCACGTCCACCCGGTACAGCGGCGGTTGCGCGACGCACACCCGGCCGGCGCGGATCAGGGCGGGGAAGTGGCGGTAGAACAGGGTCAGCAGCAGTACCTGAATATGGCTGCCGTCCACGTCCGCGTCGGCCAGGATGATGACGCGGGCGTAGCGCAGGTTGGACATGTCCGGGGTGTCTTCCGGCGCGTGCGGGTCGACGCCGAGCGCCACGGCGATGTTGTGGATTTCGTTGTTGGCGTAGATGCGGTCGGCCTCGTGCTCCCAGGTGTTGAGCACCTTGCCGCGCAGGGGCAGGATGGCCTGGGTGTCCTTGTTGCGGCCCTGCTTGGCGGAGCCGCCGGCGGAATCGCCCTCGACCAGGAACAGCTCGCGCTCTTCCAGGTTGTCGGACTGGCAGTCGGCCAGCTTGCCCGGCAGCACGGCGACGCCGGAGGACTTGCGCTTCTCGATCTTCTGCCCGGCGCGCTGGCGCGTCTGTGCCGCCCGGATCGAGAGTTCGGCGATCTTTTTCGCCTGCTCCTGATGTTCGTTGAGCCACAGTTCGAGCGGGTCGCGCACCATGGCGGTGACCAGGCGCAGCGCGTCGCGCGACGACAGCCTTTCCTTGGTCTGCCCCTGGAATTGCGGGTCCAGCATCTTGGTCGAGAGGACGAAGGAAATGCGGCTGAACACGTCGTCGGCGGTGAGCTTGACGCCCTTCGGCAGCAGGCTGTGATGATCGATGTAGCTCTTCACCGCGTTGAAGATGCCGTCGCGCAGTCCCGCTTCATGGGTGCCGCCGGAGGGCGTATGGATCAGGTTGACGTAGGACTCGCGCACGATCGGCCCGTCCTCCGTCCAGGCCACCACCCACTCCGCCCCCTCGCCTTCGGCGAAGGTGTCGTGGGATGCCGGCGCATATTTGGAGAATTTCCAGAACAGACCGTCGATCAGGTATTCCGACAGCTGCGACCGGAGGTAATCGGACAACCCGTCCTGGTAAACCCACTCCTTTTCGTCCTTGATCAGCCCGTTTTTGTCCTCGATGACCAACACCACGCGCACACCGGGCAGCAGCACCGCCTTGGCCTTCAGCACCCGCTCCAGTTGTTGCGGCGGAATCTCGGCAGTGTCGAAATACTGCGCGTCCGGCCACACCCGGACCGAGGTGCCGGAGGCGCGCTTGGGCGCGCTGCAGATCAGAGCCAGCGGTTCAACCACGTCGCCGCCGGAAAACGCCATGCGGTGGACGCCACCCTCGCGGGTGACCGTCACTTCGAGCCGGAGCGAAAGCGCGTTGGTGACGGAAACACCGACGCCGTGCAGCCCGCCGGAAAACTGGTAAGCCCCGCCGGCTTTCTTGTCGAACTTGCCGCCCGCGTGCAGCCGCGTATACACCACCTCGACCGTCGACACCCCTTCTTCGGGGTGAATGCCGACCGGGATGCCGCGGCCATCGTCCGTGACCGAGACTGAACCATCGCCGTGCAGCCGCACCGTGATGGTCTTGGCGAAGCCGGCCAAGGCCTCGTCGGCCGAGTTGTCCACCACCTCGGTAATGATGTGCAGCGGATTGTCGGTGCGCGTATACATTCCCGGCCGCTGCTTCACCGGCTCCAAGCCGCGCAGGACGCGGATGGAAGAATCTGAATAGGTCTTGCTCATAAATCCCTGTGTGTAAGTAAAGGGGCGATGTCCCTTGCCATGATCCGCCCGGCTCAAAGCCTGAAGCGGGCCACCTCATCCTGCAGGGCGTGGGTCATGGCCTGGATGCCGCGGCATGCCTCGGCGGTCTGCCCGATGGTCGCGCTGCTTTCGGAAGCCATCCGGGCGATCTGATCGATCCGGGCGGCGACCGTGCCGGTGATTTCGCTTTCTTCGCGGGTGGCGTGCGCGATCAGCTGAATCATTTCCACCACGCGCTTTACGCTGGCAGTGATCTGGTTGATGGCCTCGTCGGCCTGATGCGCCATCGCAACGCCCTCCTCCGCCTGCTCCCCGCCTTTTCCCATGGTGGTCACCGCATTCGAGATTTCCGACTGAATGGCGCCGATCATGGTCGAGATCTCGGACGTGGCGTTGGTGGTGCGCTCGGCCAGCTTGCGCACCTCATCCGCCACCACCGCGAATCCGCGTCCCTGCTCACCCGCACGCGCCGCTTCGATGGCGGCGTTCAGCGCGAGCAGGTTGGTCTGGTCGGCGATATCCTTGATCACCCCGACGATCTTCCCGATCTGGTCGGAACGGAGGCCGAGGGATTCGATCATTGCCTCCGATTCCTTGACCGTCCGGGATATCGCCTGGATGCCGTTCACGGCGGCATTCACGACAGCGTGCCCCTTGTCCGCCATGGCGCTGGCCTCATGCGCCGCTTCCGAAATCGATTGCGCTTTCTCCGCAACTTCCTTGACCATCGTATCCAGGCCCTCGATGGCGGTAGCCGCGTTTGCCGCCTGCTCGGTTTGGCTATTGGCGAGAGCAGCGATTTGCTCGGCGGCGCTGGATTGCGTTTCGGCAGCGCAAGTGACCTGGTCGGCGGAGTTGTGGATCGTGCCGATGATCGATGAAAAATCATCGGCCATCTTGTTGAATGCCTGGGCCACCTCGCCCAATTCGTCCTGGCTCAGCAGGGTGGCGCGCGCGGTCAGGTCGCCGTCGGACAGCTTTTTCGCCGCATCCGCCAGGGTGGAAACGCCGCGATTCACCGAGCGGGTGATAATCAGGCCGATCAGCATGGTCAGCGCGAGGCCCACGACGATGCTTGCGATGGACGCTATCCGGATGATTTTGCCGATGGCCAGCGCGCGCTCGTATTCATTTTTGGCGGCATCCACCTGATGCTTGATCAGCGCATCGATGCCATCCGACGCCTTCGCATAGGCCGGATCCATGACCTCCTTGCGCAGCGCGTCGGCTTCGGCGAATTTCTCCGCCTGCAGCAGATCGATGGTGGGCATGACGCCGGTCATACCGAAATTCACCCGTTCCCTGATGAAGGCCTCCAGCAGCTTTTTCTCTTCCTCGGTCATCCGGCGCGCTTTGTAGGATTTCAGGATATTTTCTATCACGAAAATATTCCCGCTCACCTTGTCGGCATGGCCCATGACTTCGAATCCGTCTGTCTCCTGTCGGGCGGAAAGCAGCTCGATGCGAATCTGCATCTGATTGCTGCGGATCTCGTTGAGCTGGTTGATCGCCAGCAGGCGATCGTTGTAGACGCTGAGCAGGGCGTTGTTGGAATTATGGATTCCCAGCAGCCCGGTCAGCCCGATCCCGCCCAGCAGCGCCGAGACGAAAACGATCAGAACGGTCAGCTTGGTTCGGATTTTCATATTGTTCAAAAAATTCATGACGCCCCTCCTCCGGGTATTTCCTGATCCTTGGCGAAAAACATTCTGGATTTTGTTTGAATTATCACGTTGCGGCATCCTGTCCTGAACCAGATGGTAACCCCAAGTCGGCACAGCTTGCCAGTCCGGCAGCAGGATTACCCCATTTCCTTTGCGTCAAGACTACAATGAGTCTTTTAGCATTGAACCGCCGTAATGGACACATCCAGCCCGCCCTACCAGAATCTCACCCCGGACCGCATCCTGAATGCAGTGGAAAGTCTGGGCCTGCGCTGCGACGGCCGCCTGCTCGCGCTCAACAGCTACGAAAACCGGGTCTACCAGGTCGGCATCGAGGATGGCGCGCCGGTCATCGCCAAATTCTACCGCCCTTTACGCTGGTCGGATGAGGCCATCCTCGAAGAGCACCGCTACACGCTGGAACTCGCCGCGCGGGAACTCCCCGTCGTGGCGCCCCTGATCGACCAAACCGGGCGCACCCTGCACGAATTCGAAGGTTTCCGCTTCACGATTTCTCCGCGCCAGCCGGGACGGGCGCCGGAACTGGACGACCCCGACACCCTGGAATGGATGGGGCGCTTCATCGGACGCATCCATGCGGTCGGCGCCATCGAACCCTTTGCCCACCGCCCCACGATCACCATCGAGACTTTCGGCGTGGAGCCCTACCGCTACATCCTCGCCAACGGCTTCATCCCGTTCGACCTCGAAGCCGCCTACATCTCCACGGTCGAAGATGCCCTGCAACGCGTGAGAGCCGCCTTCGCGCGAGCCGCACCCGTTTCCCTGATCCGGCTTCACGGCGACTGCCACCCTGGCAACGTGCTGTGGTCCGACGCCGGCCCGCACTTCGTCGATTTCGACGACTGCCGCATGGGGCCGGCCGTGCAGGACATCTGGATGCTCCTGTCCGGCGACCGCGCATCGATGACCCGACAACTTTCCGATTTCATGGAAGGCTACCAGGAATTCCACGACTTCAACCCGCGCGAACTGCTGCTGGTAGAGGCGCTACGCACGCTGCGCCTGATCCACTATTCCGGCTGGCTGGCCCAGCGCTGGAGCGACCCGGCCTTTCCCGCCAGCTTTCCCTGGTTCAACACCCAGCGCTACTGGCAGGACCAGATTCTCGCATTGCGCGAACAGGCCGCGCTGATGGACGAACCGCCGCTGGTTTTGGGCTAGAATCAAGGACCATCACCCTAACGGCGATTCACCGCAGAGGACGCGGGAGACGCTGAGGAATTCAAATGCTTGGCGAAAAAAACGCACTTACCTGATGAGTGACTAGGCATAACTTGGCAATGCCTTGTCGCCTAGAGGCGCCTACTTTTGGTTTTCCTCTGCGTCCTCCGCGTCCTCTGCGGTTCAATAGCTTTTTCTAGTATCAGAAACGAAAAGGAAAAACCGATGGATATCGAACTCACCCTTTATGAAGCGCGCGTCATCGGTTCCCTGATCGAAAAGGAAATCACCACGCCCGATCAGTACCCGCTCTCGCTCAATGCGCTGGTCAATGCGTGCAACCAGAAAAGCAACCGCGAGCCAGTCCTGGAGCTGGATGAGGCAACGGTCCAGGAAACGCTGGACGGGCTGGTCAAGAGATCGCTGGTCAGCGACCAGACCGGGTTCGGCAGCCGCACCACGAAGTACAAGCATCGCTTCTGCAACACCGAATTCGGCATCCTGCAATTTTCGGAGCAGGAGCTCGGCATCGTTTGCGCGTTGCTGCTGCGCGGCCCGCAGACGCCGGGAGAACTACGCACCCACACCAACCGCCTGTGCAAATTCAGCGACATGCAGGAAGTCGAAACCGCGCTCGACCGCCTGATGGAACGCAGCGACGGCCCCTTTGTCGCCAAACTTGCGCGCGAGCCGGGAAAAAGGGAATCCCGCTACATGCATCTGTTCAGCGGCGACGCACCAGCGCTGGAGTTTTCCGGCAGCGCAGGCAACGCCTCCGACCTTTCCGGCGCAGAACTCGAAAGACTGGGCCGGCTGGAGCAGCGCGTCGACGAACTGGAGCAGGAAATTATGCAGCTCAAACGCACCATCGACCAGCTAGGGCCAAAGCCGACTACCGGTTACATGGAAGCTTAGGGGCGACATAAAACCGTCTAGAATCAAATCTCCGCACCCCCATTTCAAGGGTAGCCGCATGACGACAACACACAAACCAAAAATCGGTCTTGCGCTGGGCGGCGGATCGGCAAGGGGCTGGGCACATATCGGGGTAATCCGCGCGCTCGCCGAAGCCGGGGTCGTGCCGGACATGGTTTGCGGCACCTCGGTTGGCGCTTTCGTCGGCGCGGCCTACGTCGATGGCGACTTGGACCGGCTTGAGCAGTGGGCAAACAGCCTCACCAGGCAAGCCGTCGTCGGTTTTCTGGATTTCTCCCTGGGCGGCGGCCTGATCAAGGGCGAGAAACTGATCGAATTCTTTCGCAGCCACTTTGTCGATACACCGATCTCCAAGCTGCCCCTGCCCTTCGCCGCGGTGGCTACCGACCTTCAAACCGGGCGCGAAATCTGGCTGCAGGCGGGCATGGTATCCGACGCCGTGCGCGCATCCATCGCGTTGCCGGGCCTGTTCACCCCGGTTGAGCACGAAGGCCGCTGGCTGGTGGATGGCGGCCTGGTGAACCCGGTACCCGTCTCATTGTGCCGGGCCATGGGGGCCGACTTGGTGATCGCCGTGGACTTGAATTCCGACATCGTCGGCAAGCATCTACGGAAAGCCCAGGCCTTGAAAGCCGCCGCGCCCAACCACTCCGTGGGTGTCGGCGTAACGGTGCTGGCACGAATCCAGTCGAGCATGGCGACACTCGGCATAGCCGGCCCCAAAACGTCCGACAACCGGCCCTCCATGCTGGAAGTTGTGGCCTCCAGCATCAACATCATGCAGGCGCGCATCACCCGCAGCCGGCTGGCCGGGGATCCCGCGGACGTACTGATCGCCCCGCGGCTGGCGGAATTCGGCCTGATGGAATTCCACCGCGCAGCCGTTGCCATCGAGGCAGGAAGCCGCGCAACGGAACAGGCCTTGCCGCAAATCAACATCATCCTGGAAAGTATCTGAGCACTTTCAAAGCCCCTCCACCCTCTGTTGAGGCGCCCTGCATAGCATAGCCGACCGTCTGTAGCAAAACTGAAACGTTGCGCTGACTTAACAAGCACCAATTTCGCATAACCCACTGTTTTTAATTCAATCACCTAAAAACAAGGCGGCAATCCGCCTCGTTTCGCTTACAAACATCACTCCAGCCCTTCCCAATAAACAAAACCATCCAACTGTTTTTTATGGTTTTTTTATCCTTTCAACAAGATGGCCCAAGGATTGCATATGTCATCTTGGGTTCGGCACATGCCGAATCCTATGTAACAGCCATTTAACTTGTTTAAGGAGATAATCATGAATAAGACCATCCTGTCGACGGCCATCGCGCTCGCCTTTGGGGTCACCTCCCCGGCGTGGGCCAACCCGACCAACAACAACAGCGCAGATACCGATGGGACGACCACTCAGTCGGCGGCAGTCAGCCCCGATCAGAGCGCTCAAACCGGCGCTGCGGCGGTTGAAAATTCGAAAGCCTATCAAAATTCCAATAATGATAGCTCTACCACGAACAAGACGGATAACTCGGTTGCCACCAGGACCGATACTAAGACCGAGATGAAGACCGATACCAGAACCGATACCCGGGATTCAAACAACACGGATAACTCGGTCGCCACCAGGACCGATACACGGGACTCGAACAACACCATGAACCACACCAGCACGAAAAACTGGGATTCGTTCAACACCACGACCAATACCACGGTTTCGGCGACCACCAACCTTAATGGGACGGTGAAAAACAATACCGTTTCGGACACCGGAAACAGAGCCTATGGCGGCGGTCACGCAGGCGACGGCGCCAAGGGAGGCAGCGGTGGCGACGCCAACCAGACCGCCATGAGCGGCAAGACCTATGGCGCCAGTGGCGGCGATGGCGGATACGTGAAAGCCATGTCCATCGGCGGCGACTCCACCGGCGGCAATGCCGGAAACGGCGGTGACGGCGGCAATGGCGGCATGGCCAAAGGCGGCACAGGCGGTGCCGGCACGGGTGGCATGGGTGGCGCAGGCGGCGCTGGCGGCTTTGCCAAAGGCGGTAGCGGCGGCGATGGCGGCAGCGGCGGCAGCGCTGGCGACAGCCGCGGCGGCAGCGGCAGCGGCGGG
>CAZLJK010000053.1:0-18286 GCA_964559825.1 uncultured Sulfuricella sp.
GCACAGCGCGAGGCGCTGCAGCAGGCGGCGGAACGGGTGCGGATTTACCACGAAAAACAATTGATGCAGTCGTGGAACTACACCGAAGCCGACGGCACGATGCTCGGCCAGCAGGTGACGGCGCTCGACCGGGTCGGCTTGTATGTGCCCGGTGGCAAGGCAGCCTATCCTTCGTCGGTGTTGATGAACGCGATTCCCGCCAAGGTGGCCGGGGTGAAGGAACTGATCATGGTGGTGCCGACGCCGGGCGGCGTGGTCAACGAGCTGGTGCTGGCCGCTGCGGCGGTATGCGGCGTGGATCGGGTGTTCACCATCGGCGGGGCGCAGGCGGTGGGCGCGTTGGCCTACGGCACGCAGACCGTGCCGCAGGTGGACAAGATCGTCGGTCCCGGCAATGCCTATGTGGCCGCCGCCAAGCGCCGCGTGTTCGGCGTGGTCGGCATCGATATGGTGGCCGGGCCTTCCGAGATTCTGGTGATCTGCGACGGCAAGACCGACCCGGACTGGATCGCGATGGACCTGTTTTCCCAGGCCGAGCACGACGAGCTGGCGCAGTCCATCCTGCTGGCCACTGATGCCGCCTTTATCGACGCAGTGCAGGCTAGCATCGAGAAGCTGTTGCCGCAGATGCCGCGCCGGGAAATCATCCGCACCGCACTGGAGACGCGCGGCGCACTGATCCAGGTGAAGGATCTGGACGAGGCGGCCGAAATCTCGAATTACATCTCACCTGAGCACCTCGAGCTTTCCATCGAGGACCCGGTCGCGATGACGAAAAAGATCAAGCATGCCGGCGCCATCTTCATGGGACGCCGGACCTGTGAGGCGCTGGGCGACTACTGTGCCGGCCCCAACCACGTGTTGCCGACTTCGCGCACGGCACGCTTTTCCTCGCCGCTGGGCGTCTACGACTTCCAGAAGCGCAGCAGCCTGATCATGGTGTCCGAGGCTGGTGCGCAGATGCTGGGCAAGATTTCGATGGTGCTGGCCGAGGGCGAGGGCCTGCAGGCGCATGCCCGTTCGGCCGAATATCGCGTGAAGGGCTGAGCGTTACCATGAGCCGCTTCTGGAGCAAGGTTGTCCACGACCTGACGCCCTATGTGCCGGGCGAGCAGCCCAAGCTGCCGAATCTGGTCAAGCTCAATACCAACGAGAATCCCTATGGGCCGAGCCCCATGGCGCTGGAGGCGCTACGCGGCGAGGTGGGCGATACGCTCAGGCTGTATCCGGACCCGAACAGCGACCGGTTGAAGGAAGCCATCGCGTCCTTTTATGGTGTAAAAACAGCGCAGGTGTTCGTCGGCAACGGTTCCGACGAGGTGCTGGCGCACGCTTTCCTGGCGTTGCTCAAGCATGATGCGCCGGTGCTGTTTCCGGATATCACTTACAGTTTCTACCCAGTGTATTGCGGCCTGTACGGCATCGTGTACCGCCAACTGCCGCTGACCGAGTCTTTCGAAATTCGGATCGACGATTATTTGACGCCGAACGGCGGTATCATTTTCCCCAATCCGAACGCCCCCACGGGTTGTCCGCTGCCCTTGGTTGAGATCGAGCGACTGCTTCAGGCGAACACCGCGTCGGTGGTGGTGGTGGATGAGGCCTACGTGGATTTCGGCGCGGAATCGGCGGTGGGGCTGGTGGACCGCTTCCCGAACCTGCTGGTCATCCACACCCTGTCGAAATCCCGTTCTCTGGCGGGGCTGCGCGTTGGTTATGCGATCGGTCATCCCGATCTGATCGAGGCGCTGGGTCGGGTGAAGGACAGTTTTAATTCCTATCCGCTGGACCGGCTCGCCATTGCCGGTGCCGCCGCCGCGATCGAGGATCGAGCCTATTTTGAAGAAACCTGTGCCCGGGTGATTGCCACCCGCACCCGGCTGGTGACGGACCTTGCTGCGCTGGGTTTCGCGGTGCTGCCTTCCGCAGCCAATTTCGTTTTTGTCCGCCACGGCCAGCGCGACGGCGCCGAACTGGCCGCGAGTTTGCGCGAGCGCAGCATTATCGTTCGCCATTTCAGGAATCCGGTGCGCATTGCGCCTTTCTTGCGCATCACGGTCGGGACGGACGCGCAATGCGAGGCGCTGGTCGGCGCCCTGAAGGAAATTCTGGGCTGAGATGACGCTAACCACTGAAAGAAGAACTGAATACCTCCGGGGGTTTCATGCCGCAAAGCAACTGCATTAAAACACTGCTCATCGTTGATGACAGCCGCGTATCGCGCATGATGATCCGCGCCTTCGTGCTCGCCAAGCACCCGCAATGGATCATTATCGAGGCCGCCAGCGGCAACGAGGCGCTGGAAATTGTGGATCGCGATACGCCGAATTGCTGCACCATGGACATCAACATGCCGGGGATAATCGGCACAGATGCCGCCGAGCAAATACTCGGCAAGTATCCGGGCATCCGCATCGCCATCTTTTCGGCCAACATCCAGGAAAGCCACCAGACCCGTGCCGCCGTTCTCGGTGCGCGATTTGTCGCCAAGCCGGTCACCGAAAAATCGGTGGCGCAGGCGCTCGAATTCTTCGAAAGCAAAACGTGATCTCCCTGTCTGAATTGCAGCTTGATGCGCTCACCGAGGTTTTTAATATCGGAGCAGGTCGCGCTGCGTCCAGTTTGAGTGAGATCGTCGGGGACGAGGTCAAGCTGTCCGTGCCGCGCCTTCAGCTTTGTCAGTCGTCTGAAATCAATGCCGATGTTTTGTCTCTCAACAGTCCAAGATTGGGGGCGGTAAAGCAGCATTTCAGCGGACCATTTGACGCCGATGCCATGCTGCTCTTCACCGAAGAGCGGGCGCTGGAAATTGTGCGCGACATGATGGGGTCGCAATTAAGTGTCGAGGAGTTGGCCGAATTTGAACAGGAGGCTATGTGCGAACTCGGCAACATCATATTGAATGCCTGCCTTTCCGCCATGGCCGACATCCTCAGCCTTTCATTCAACAGTTCCCTGCCGGATTATTCCGTTGACTCGTCCGACGTGATTCTGCGGCAAATTATTGTCGATGCGAATCAGCCGGTGATGCTGGTTCTGCATATAGATTTAGCCATAGAGAAACATCATTCGCAGGGCTACCTGGTTTTTCTGCTGAGTTCATCCTCCCTGGAAGAACTCATCACCCACATTAACCGTTTTATCAACGGCATCTGAAACGTAAATACGCATGAACCCAATCTCCGCCAACAAGGCGTTTAGCTGCGATGCAATCTGGAATGCCGTCAATTTGGGCTTAATCCTGATCGATGCTGAAGGTAGGGTCGTACTATGGAATGATTGGATGGTCAGGCATAGCGGCATTGCCGCTGCTTTTGCCTTGGATAAATCACTTGAGTCGTTATTTCCGGGGGGGTTGGCGGGTACATTTAAGACGGCAATCAAGAACGCGCTGTCGCGCAAATTGCCGATCGTGCTTTCCAACGCTCTCCATCGTTCGCCATTGCCGCTTTACCCCCTGCCCATAAGGCCGCATGGGCAGGATCGCATGCAGCAATCCATCACCATCAATCCTGTCGTCCCTGGCGAAGGAGAGCCTCTTTGCTTGATACAGGTGACTGATGCCAGCATATCCATCAATCGCGAGCGGGTTCTGAGAGCGCATTCGGAGCGACTCACCCTGGAAGCGACAACAGATGGCTTGACCGGCGCAGGCAACCGGCGCTTTTTTGATGAAAATCTCAGTGCCGAATTTGGCCGTGCGCAACGGCAAAATTCGGCACTTTCTCTGGTCATGATGGACGTGGATTTTTTCAAGCGCTACAACGATCTCTATGGACACCCGGCTGGGGACAAAGTGCTGATTGCAGTGGCGAATGCACTCAACTCAGCGTTGCTCCGTCCTGCCGACACGATATCTCGATACGGTGGTGAGGAGTTTGTGGTCATTCTGCCCGATAGCGGACTGGAAGGAAGCCTGATTGTTGCCGAGAGGTTGCGTGCGGCCATTTCTGAGTTGAATATTCCACACGGCGATTCAAAAATCGCTGACCACGTGACAATGAGCATCGGTGTCGCAACGTATCTACCTGGCTCTGCCTGCGATGAGGCCGGCCTGCTGGAAGCCGCGGACATGGCACTTTACAACGCCAAGCACAGCGAGCGGAACTGCGTGCGACATGTCCCCACGCCATAATTGTCTCAGCCCGCTTTGCCCCTCTGGGCATGCTGGGTTAGAATGAGAAAAACTTCGGCCGACGACCCAATGCGTACCTCTCAAGTTACCCGCAATACCCTGGAAACCCAGGTCAGCGTATCCCTCAATCTGGACGGTAGCGGTGTGGCCAAACTCGCCAGCGGCGTGGCTTTCCTCGACCACATGCTCGACCAGATCGCGCGGCATGGCCTGATCGATCTGGACATCTCCGCCAAGGGCGATCTGCACATCGACGCGCACCACACGGTGGAAGACATCGGCATTACCCTGGGACAGGCTTTCGCCAAAGCCGTCGGCGACAAGAAGGGCATCCGCCGTTACGGCCATGCTTATGTGCCGCTCGACGAGGCGCTGTCGCGTGTGGTGATCGATCTGTCCGGACGTCCCGGCCTGGTGTTCGCGGTGGATTTCTCGCGCGGTACGATCGGCGAGTTCGACGTCGACCTGGTGTCGGAGTTTTTCCAAGGCTTTGTCAATCACGCCGGGGTGACGCTGCATATCGACAATTTGCGCGGCAAAAACGCACATCATCAGGTGGAAACCCTCTTCAAGGCCTTCGGCCGTGCGTTACGCATGGCGGTGGAGGTCGATTCGCGTCTCGGCGACGCCATGCCTTCGACCAAGGGTAGTCTATAGTAATCATGAGCAGCATCGCGGTAGTGGATTACGGTATGGGCAACCTGCGTTCGGTGGCGAAGGCGCTGGAGCATGTCGCCCCGGAAGCGCGCATCGTGGTGACCAGCGACGCGGGCGAGATTGCGCAGGCCGATCGGGTGGTGTTCCCCGGCGTCGGCGCGATGCCGGACTGCATGCGCGAACTGGAGGTGCGAGGCTTGCGCCAGGTGCTGGTCGAGGCGGCGCAGGCCAAGCCTTTTCTCGGCATCTGCCTGGGTATGCAGGCCCTGTTCGAATTCAGCGAGGAAGGCGATGTCGCCGGTTTGGGGGTGCTGCCCGGCAGGGTACGGCTGTTTCCGCGCGAGGCGATGCACGATGCTCAGGGGCAGCGCCTCAAGGTGCCGCACATCGGCTGGAACGAGGTGCATCAGGCCGTGTCTCATCACTTGTGGAATGGTATTGCCAACGGCGCGAGATTTTATTTCGTGCACAGTTACTACGTCGAGGCGGGCAATCCTGAACTGGTGGCGGCGTTTACCCATTATCCCTTCGCCTTTGCCTGCGCAGTGGCGCGCAACAATATTTTCGCCGTGCAGTTCCATCCGGAAAAAAGCCAGGCTGCGGGACTCAAGCTGCTGGCTAATTTTGCAGAATGGCAACCCACCTAAAGGCTGATCCGGTTTTTAATGTAACCCTACTGCTGCAACCATCATGCTAATTATTCCTGCAATTGACTTGAAAGACGGGCACTGTGTGCGTTTGAAACAGGGTTTGATGGAGGAGGCAACCGTCTTTTCCGAAGATCCCGGTGCGATGGCCAGGCACTGGCTCGATGCAGGCGCGCGCCGGCTCCACCTGGTTGACCTGAACGGCGCTTTCGCCGGCAAGCCGGTCAATGGCGGCGCGATTCGGGCCATTGTCGATGCGGTGGGCGCCGATATTCCGGTGCAGCTGGGTGGCGGTATCCGCGACCTGGAAACCATCGAGCGCTATCTGGACAACGGCATCAGCTACGTCATTATCGGCACGGCTGCGGTGAAGAATCCGGGCTTTCTGCATGAGGCTTGCTATGCTTTTCCCGGCCAGATCATCGTCGGTCTCGACGCCAAGGACAGCAAGGTGGCGGTGGACGGCTGGTCGAAGGTGACCGGGCATGACGTGATCGACCTGGCCAAGAAATTCGAGGGTTATGGCGTGGAAGCGATCGTGTATACCGATATTGGCCGCGATGGCATGCTTTCCGGGGTGAATATCGATGCGACGGTGAACCTGGCGCGGGCGCTGACCATTCCGGTTATTGCCAGCGGCGGCATCACCAATCTGGACGATGTGAAGGGTCTCTGCGCGGTTGAATCCGAGGGCGTCATGGGCGCCATCACCGGTCGGGCCATTTACGAGGGCACGCTCAATTTCGCCGAGGCGCAGAAGCTGGCGGATGAATTGGGCGGAACTGCCTGATGGGTTTGGCCAAGCGCATCATCCCCTGTCTCGACGTGACCGATGGTCGCGTCGTCAAGGGCGTGAATTTCGTGGCGCTGCGCGACGCCGGTGATCCGGTCGAGATCGCGCGCCGCTACGACGAGCAGGGCGCGGACGAACTGACCTTTCTCGATATCACCGCGAGCAGCGATAACCGTGGGTTGATCCTGCATATCATCGAGGAAGTGGCGGCGCAGGTGTTCATTCCGCTCACCGTGGGCGGCGGTGTGCGCGCTGTCGACGACGTGCGGCGCTTGCTCAACGCCGGTGCCGACAAGGTCGGCATCAATACCGCAGCGGTGACTAACCCGCAATTGGTGGCCGATGCCTCGTCGCGCTTCGGCTCGCAGTGCATCGTGGTGGCGATCGACGCCAAGCAGGTGTCCGTTGCGGGCGAGCCGCTGCGCTGGCACGTGTTTACTCACGGCGGCCGCAAGGATACCGGGCTGGATGCGGTGGCGTGGGCAAAAAATATGGAACAAATGGGGGCTGGCGAGATTCTGCTGACCAGCATGGACCGCGATGGCACCAAGATCGGCTTCAACCTCGATCTGACCCGCGCAGTGGCCGATGCGGTCGGTATCCCGGTGATCGCCAGCGGCGGCGTCGGCAATCTCGATCATCTGGTGGACGGAGTGCTCAAGGGGCACGCCGACGCAGTGCTGGCAGCCAGCATTTTCCATTACGGCGAATATTCCGTCGAGCAGGCAAAGCGCTATATGGCGCAACACGGCATTGAAGTGAGATTATGAGCGCAAAAGATATCTGGCTGAACAAGGTGAAGTGGACGGATGAGGGCTTGGTGCCGGTCATCGCCCAGGATGCGACGAGCGGGACGGTGCTGATGTTTGCCTGGATGAACCGTGAAGCCCTCAAGCTTACGGCGGAGGGCGGAGAGGCGGTGTACTGGTCGCGTTCGCGCAAGAAGCTGTGGCACAAGGGCGAGGAATCCGGTCACGTGCAGAAGGTCAAAGAGATCCGCCTCGATTGCGATGAGGACGTGGTGTTGCTCAAGGTCGAGCAGATGGGCGGCATCGCCTGCCATACCGGCCGCAACCACTGTTTCTTCCAGAAGCTGGAAAAGTGCAACTGGCTGGTGGTGGACCCGGTATTGAAAGACCCGGCGGAGATCTACAAGAAATGAGCGATATACTCGGTCGGCTGGCAGATACTCTCGAAGCCCGGAAGCAGGCTGACCCGGCCAGCTCCTATGTAGCCAAGTTGTACGCCAAGGGGCTGGACTCGATCCTGAAGAAAATCGGCGAAGAGGCGACGGAAACCATCGTGGCGGCCAAGAACGGAGATCGTCAGCAGATCGTGTACGAAACCGCCGATTTGTGGTTTCATTGCATGGTGATGCTGGCCAACCAGGGAGTCCGCCCGGAAGAAGTGCTCGACGAACTGGCGCGGCGCGAGGGGTTGTCCGGCCTTGCCGAGAAGGCCGCAAGGGGTGAGCAATGAGCGACTGTGTTTTTTGCAAGATTGCGGCGGGCGAAATACCCAGCCGCAAGGTGTACGAAGATAGTGAACTTATCGCCTTCCACGATATCCATCCTGCTGCACCGGTTCATTTCATGATCGTGCCGAAAGAGCACATCGCTTCGCTCGAGGATTGCCAGGCCCGGCACGAGATGTTGCTTGGCCGCATCCTCTTGCTGGCGCCGGTGCTGGCAAAGGAACAGGGGCTGAGCGACGGCTTCAAGACCGTCATCAACACCGGCAGGGGCGGCGGTCAGGTGGTGTTTCACCTGCACGTCCATGTCATCGGCGGCAGCAAGTTGCTGCACGTTTAATTATTAGAGGAGAATAAAATGGGTTCATTCAGTATCTGGCATTGGCTGATCGTACTGGTGATCGTGCTGGTGATTTTCGGCACCAAAAAATTGCGTAACGTAGGTGGCGATCTGGGCGGCGCGGTAAAGAGCTTCAAGGAAGCGGTCAAGGAAGAAGATAAAACGCAGCAGAAGGTCGATGCGCCGGCTCAGCAGACCGGCCAAACCATCGAAGGCGAAGTCAAGAACAAGACGGTATCCTGATCCGCCATGTTTGACTTTAGTTTTGTCGAGCTGGTGGTGATCGGTGTCGTGGCACTGATTGTCGTAGGCCCGGAGCGCATGCCGAAAGTGGCTCGAGCTGCGGGCCTGCTGTTTGGCCGCGCGCAGCGTTATGTTTCCGAGGTCAAGGCGGACATCAACAATCAGCTCAAGCTGGAAGAGTTGCGCAAGATCGAAGCCGATATGCGCGCCAGCGTTTCGAATGCCGAGCATTTGATCATCGAGGAAACCCGGCACGTCGAGCAGGAATTCAGGGATGTGGCGGAACAGGTCGCGCCGGTTGCTACCCCGCAAGAGGTCGTGGCGGAGGAAAAGCCTGATGAGCCGCGGCCTTCCGCAGAAAATCCCGCAGTCGCATCGCCGCAGCTCGAGTTGGGCCTGGATTCGGCTCGGCCCGACCCAACTGAGACTTCATCATCCAAGTGATCACGCCTGAAACTTCCGAATCGTTTTTTTCTCATTTGATCGAGTTGCGCAGCCGATTGCTGCGTGCACTGATTGCAGTGGGGTTGGTGTTCGTTTGCCTGTTTCCCTTCGCCGGCGATCTTTATTCCATGCTGGCGCAGCCGCTGCTCGATGCGCTGCCCAAGGGCGGGCAGATGATCGCGACCGACGTCACTACGCCATTTTTTGTGCCGATGAAGGTGGCGATGATGGCCGCCTTCATGATCGCCCTGCCCTATGTGCTCTACCAGATATGGGCCTTCATTACCCCCGGTCTGTACGCCCACGAAAAACGGCTGATCGCACCGCTGGTGGCGGCGAGCACTTTCCTGTTTCTGTGCGGAATGGCTTTCGCCTATTTCTTCGTGTTTCCGGTGGTGTTCGGCTTTGTTGCCTCGGTCGCCCCGGAGGGCGTGGCGGTGATGACCGATATCAACAAGTACCTGGATTTCGTCCTGACCCTGTTCGTCGCCTTCGGCATCACCTTCGAGGTGCCGGTAGTGGTGGTGGTGCTGGTGAGGATGGGCATGGTCAGCGTCGAAAAGCTGCGCGAGATCCGTTCCTATGTGGTGGTCGGCGCCTTCGTGATTGGCGCCATCTTTACTCCGCCCGACGTGGTGTCCCAGATCATGCTGGCGGTGCCGCTCTGGCTACTGTACGAACTGGGCATAGTGGTTGCCTCGATGATGGAGAAAAAAAAGGTTGTCGAGGCTGAGCCGGATTATCAACCGCTCAGCGACGAGGAAATGGAACGCGAGCTGGACGCGATAGAGCAGAAGCAGGGCGAAACGCGGGATTAGAATGCAGGGCTGAGGGTCGAAGCTCAAGACCCCATCTTCCGTCAACACGCCGGTATTGTCTGATGTTGGCGATTGCTTTGGGTTTGTTGGGCGCTGTCCTCATCCCAACCTTCTCCCGGAAGGAGAAAGGGTGATGGAGAAGGGCAAGCTAGTGTTTGCCCGTTTCTGTCGTCCACATTGAAGGAATAAAGCGGATTATGCGATTGCGTCCCTGGCTCTTGGCCTCGTAGAGGGCGATATCGGCGAACTTGAGTACTTGCCAGAACGTGTCCGTGTCGGACGGAAACTCGGATACGCCAATGGAAATGGTTTTCTGCAGCATCGTTCCCGGCAGCGAGATTTTGGTCCCTTCGACTTTGACACGGATCTTTTCAGCGACATCCATCGCGGCTTCGGCGCTGGTGTCCAGCAATACGATGAGAAACTCCTCCCCACCGTAGCGTATCACCATGTCAGAGGTGCGTACGCTTTTGACCAGGGTTTCGGCCAGGGTCTTGAGCACTTTATCGCCGGCTTCGTGGCCGAAGGTGTCATTGACCTGCTTGAAGTAGTCCAGGTCGAGCATCAGTACCGAGAAAGGACTTTGCCGGCGCTGGCTGGTGGCGATCAGGGTGGTGACGTATTCCTCCAGAAAGCGCCGGTTGTAGAGACCGGTCATTGCATCGCGCAGCGAGCTTTCCCGCAGGTGTTCCATCAGGCGCTTGGCTTCGAGTACCGGCGCTGTTTCCCTCAGGTATACGGCGATGAATGGGATCAGCAGCTTGGCGAACTGCGCTTCGTCCGGGCTTACCACGATCTGAACCACGCAGCCCACAGAACCCGACTGGGTAATCGGTAGGCACAGGTGGAGATGTTTTTCACCCCCGTCTTCACCCCGGAACATGGTACAAATGCCGGGAGAGTCGATGCCGTTGACTTCATGGCCGGTACGCTTCACCCGGCAGGTGTTGGCGTCGATCAGGATCTGCGAGTCGCACCAGTGGCATGGGTTATTGATTTCGCCATCAACCGCGATAGGTGTCATGCGGTTCTTGCTGGATGCCACCTCGTAGATGGAAAACCGGTGGAAATCGTACTTGCTGTCCAGCACGCTCGCCAAGCGTTGATAGACTTCTAGCTTGGTCTGGTCTTCCTCGATGGCTTGCTTGAAGCGCGATACTTCTACCAGTCCCTCTACCATTTCGGTAGTGGTGACCAGCTGGTTGCCGGTAATCAGTGGCTGTTGATGATGGCCCATCAATTCGCTTACGCGCCGGCCGATAGTGCCGATCCCTTCGTCCAGGAATGCCATCAGCCGGTTGAGCTGGGCGGCGATTTCTCCGACTTCGTCGGAAGTGTGCTGCTCAATCCGTCCATGGAAAGCTCCGCCGATTGCCTGGGTTACGACAGCTTTTACGGCGTCCGCGGTTTCCACCAGCGGCCGAAGCTGCCGGCGTAGCAGCAGCAGCGCCAGCAAGGCGGCCAAGAACACAGACAGGCTGACCATGGCGGTGGCGGTGATGGCTTGCCGCTTGACGTCATTCATGGGGATGTCGATGGAGACTGCGCCCAACACTGTGCCATTGGGGACGACATGGCATTGCAGACAATTCGGCGTGCCCAGGTCGGTGGCGACATAGGGGATGATGGCGCGGAAGAGAGGGGCTCCTTCCTTTTCCAGGATGTCAAAGCTCGCCTCGCCACGGTTGATCACTTGACTTTCACTGACTACATCCAGATGCTCCTGCGCAAGGCCTGCGCCAAACTGCCTGACTACCGCGGGCCCGCGTAATATGCGCACATTTTGAACCCCGGGTACGCCAGCCAGTCGATCCAGGAATTGCGGGCGCTTGGCGATGGTACCGTTGACCATGCTTTCTGTCAGGCCCACCTTGATTGTTTCCGCTACCGAACGGGCATGGCGTTCGGCGGTGTAAAGGGAGAACTGGCGGAAGGAATAGAGGCTGATGGCGGCCAGAACCAGTATCAAAAGCCCCATCAGGGCGGTGAAGAACAGTAGCGTCTTGGTGTTGAGGGTCATGGGTGATAGTCCGTTGCCGCAAAATAATCCCAAGGATGTTAGTGTTTTTCCTTAGATGCCGCAATAGGTTACCCGTATTTTTATAGAATCGGCTTTAATTATTTTGCCGCGTCTTCGGTCGCTTTCCGATGCTGACATGGAGCTGGGCTTCTGTCTGGTTGCGTAAAATCTTCAGCGCGGTGACTTTGCCGGGCACCAGGCCGGAAACCTGATTGAGCATGTCGGTTGAATCGCCGACCGGTTTGCTGCCGATTTCCAGCAGGATGTCCCCCGGTTTGACGCCTGCTCGATCCGCCGGGCCGCCGCGCAGGACCCCGGCAATCAGGACGCCGCTGGTTTTGCGCATTCTGAAAGTTTCCGCCATCTCTGGCGTGATGTCCTGCACTTCCACCCCAATCCAGCCGCGCACCACGCCGCCGTGGAGGATGATCTCTTCCATGACTTGCTTGGCCAGGCTGACCGGGATGGCGAAGCCGATGCCCAGCGAGCCGCCGCTGCGCGAGTAGATCGCGCTGTTGATGCCGATCAGGTTGCCGCTAGCGTTCACCAGAGCACCTCCGGAATTTCCGGGGTTGATCGCGGCATCGGTCTGGATGAAGTTTTCGAAGGTGTTGATGCCCAGGTGGCTGCGCCCCAAGGCGCTGACGATCCCCATCGTCACGGCCTGTCCGACGCCGAAGGGGTTGCCGATCGCCAGCGTTACGTCGCCGACCTGGAGCTGCTCCGCATGGCCCAAAGTGATGGCGGGCAGATTCTTCAGTTCTATTTTCAGCACGGCCAGATCGGTATCTGGATCGGTGCCGACAATTTTGGCCGAACCCTTGCGGCCGTCGGCGAGAGCGACTTCGATTTCGTCGGCGGCCTCGACGACATGGTGGTTGGTCAAAATGTAGCCGTCCGGGCTGACGATCACGCCGGAACCCAAGCTGGATGCCCGTTGCGGTTCGCCATCGAAGCGGTCGCCGAAAAAACGGCGGAACAGGGGGTCGTCCATGAACGGATTCTGCGGCGTGGGGATTTGCTTGCTGGTGAAAATATTGACCACGGAAGGCATGGCTTTTTTTGCGGCCGCACTGAATGAACCCGTCGTTTGCGCGGCACCGCCCGAGGGCGCTTCCTGCAGCGTAACTACTGAACTGCCCCGCCATGGCAGAAGATCGGGCTGCAGTGTGGCGATAACGAATAGTGCTGCAAGACTGATGGTGGCGGTTTGTGCAAAAATAAGCCAAAGTCTGCGCATGATTTTCTCTCGATATCAGTAAAATTGCGTTTTATCATGGATGGCAAATAGCATTGCTGTCCAAAATCCAATTTGGGGGCGCTTATGGAACTTTACAAGCTGGAAGATTACACCGGTCAGCTAATGGAGGCGGCCCGATTTCATGATTATTGCCCAAATGGGGTGCAGGTAGAAGGGCGGGCCGAGGTTCTCCGCCTGGTGAGCGGGGTGACGGCCAGCCTGGATTTGCTCAAGGCGGCGGTCGGCGCGGGCGCGGATGCAATCCTGGTGCATCACGGCTACTTCTGGAAAAACGAGGATGCCCGCATTACGGGGGTGAAGCGCGCCCGGATCGAGCTGCTGTTGCGCCACAATGTCAGCTTGCTGGCTTACCATCTTCCGCTCGACGCTCATCCCGCGCTGGGCAATAACGTACAGTTGGCGCAAAAGCTGGGATTCGTGGTGGAAGGCGGGTTCGGCGAGCAGAACATCGCTTGCCATGGCGTATTTGCCGATGCGCTGCCGCTTTGCGGACTGGGTGAAAGAGTGGCGCGAGTCCTGGGCCGCACGCCGTTGATTATCGGCGATGGGAACAGGCTGATACGGCGCATCGCCTGGTGCAGCGGCGCAGCACAAGGGTACTTCGAGGAGGCGATCCGGCTGGGCGTGGACGCCTTCCTGACCGGCGAGATTTCGGAGCAGTGCGTCCATCTCGCGCGCGAAACGGGCGTTGCATTTATCGCGGCGGGTCATCACGCCACCGAACGCTATGGAGTGCAGGCCCTGGGCGCGCATCTGGCCCGGCAGTTCGGCATCAGTCATCAGTTTATCGACATTGATAACCCGGTGTAGTTTCAATATATTTTTGCCGTGAATGCATAATAAACAATGCGTTGCCTTTTTGCCGTCAGAAAAGTCGAATAAAGGGATTTAAGTTTTTCGGAAAAATTGGTTACAATTGGCGGTTTTTATGTCCCAAGAAAGTTTTTCGGATAGAAATATCCGGAATGTTTCGCGGCAGATTATTTTATCTGGCGCCGCCGGTATTGAGGCTGGGTTACTTTAAGTCAATATCGGGCGTGCCGTTGAGGTTTTCAAAGAAAACGGGGATTCAGTATATGAGCCAAAATGAAGTGGACCGCAGCAAACGGAGGTTTCTGATTGCTGCTACGACTGCGGTCGGTGGAGTGGCAGCGGCAGCGACCGCCATTCCTTTTGTCATGAGCATGATGCCAAGCCAGCGCGCTAAGGCGGCAGGCGCGCCGGTGGAAGTGGATATCGGCAAGATCGAGCCGGGTATGATCCTGAATGTCGAATGGCAAGGCAAGCCGGTGTGGATCGTGAACCGCACCAAGGAAATGATGGATTTGCTGGCGAATCATGACGATCAGCTGGTCGATCCAAAATCGGAAGCGAAACAGCAGCCGGAATATTGCCAGAATGCGACGCGTTCCCGCGCGGAGCACGCAAACATCCTGGTGGCGGTGGGTATCTGTACCCATCTCGGCTGCTCGCCTTCCGAAAAAATGAAAGCTGGCCCCGTTAGCGGTCTGGGAGACAATTGGCCAGGCGGCTTCTTCTGTCCTTGTCACGGGTCTCGCTTTGACCTGGCGGCGCGCGTGTACAAGGGTGTCCCCGCGCCGACCAATTTGGTGATTCCGCCCTACAAGTATTTAAGCGACAGCCGTATCCTGGTTGGCGACGACAGCAAGGGAGCCTGATAAATGAATAGCCTGACACGTTTGCTGGGGTGGGTGGACGACCGCTTCCCTCTTACCAAGCTCTGGAAAGAGCACCTTTCCGAGTATTACGCACCGAAAAACTTTAATTTCTGGTATTTCTTCGGTTCGCTGGCTTTGCTGGTGCTGGTCATTCAGATCGTCTCCGGTATTTTTCTGACCATGCATTACAAGCCCGATGCGGCTCTTGCCTTTTATTCTGTCGAGTACATCATGCGCGACGTGGATTGGGGCTGGCTGATTCGCTACGTTCACTCCACCGGCGCCTCGATGTTCTTCGTGGTGGTGTACCTGCACATGTTCCGCGGCCTGATCTACGGTTCCTACCGCAAGCCGCGTGAACTGATTTGGATCTTTGGCATGCTCATCTACCTCGCCCTGATGGCGGAAGCCTTCATGGGCTACTTGCTGCCTTGGGGCCAGATGTCCTACTGGGGCGCGCAGGTGATCGTCAACCTGTTTGCCGCCGTGCCATTCATCGGCCCGGACCTGTCGATCTGGATTCGCGGCGACTACGTGATCTCCGACGCCACGCTGAACCGCTTCTTTGCCTTCCACGTGATTGCCGTGCCGCTGGTGTTGATCGGCTTGGTGGTGGCGCATATCATCGCGCTGCACGAAGTGGGCTCGAACAACCCGGATGGCGTCGAGATCAAGAAGCACAAGGATCCCGTGACCCATATTCCGCTCGACGGCATTCCTTTTCACCCCTACTACACGGTGAAGGATATCGTCGGGGTGGTGGTGTTCCTGATGGTGTTCTCGGCGATTGTGTTCTTCGCGCCCGACATGGGCGGCTACTTCATCGAATACAATAACTTTGTCCCGGCGGACCCGCTGAATACGCCAGCACACATCGCGCCGGTCTGGTATTTCACACCGTTCTATGCGGTTTTGCGCGCAGTGCCGCCGATGTTCGGCTCGCAGTTTCCGGGCGTGATCGCGATGGGGGTGGCAGTCGTGATTATTTTCTTCCTGCCCTGGCTTGACCGTTCGCCGGCCAAGTCGATCCGCTATCGCGGCCCGATCTACAAAACGGCGTTGGCGCTGTTCGTGATCAGTTTCGTCGGTCTGGGCTATCTGGGTATGCTGCCGGTTACGCCGCTGTATACACTGCTTTCGCAGATACTGACTACTGTTTACCTCGGCTTCTTCCTACTGATGCCGTGGTACTCCAAAATCGACAAATGCAAACCCGTACCGGAAAGGGTGACAGGATAATGAAAAAGATACTGTTTCTCATAAGCCTGATGGCTTCGACGATGGCGTTCGCCTCCAGCGATATCCATCTGGACAAGGCGCCTACCAACCTGAACGACCAGCAGTCGTTGCAGCGCGGCGCCAAGACTTTCGTCAATTACTGCCTGTCTTGCCATAGCGCGCAGGCGATGCGTTACAATCGCCTGCAGGACATCGGCCTCACCGAGCAGCAGATCAAGGACAACTTGATCTTCACTGATGCCAAGGTGGGTGATGCCATGACCAACAGCATGAACAAGAAGGATGCCAAGGCATGGTTCGGTGCGACGCCGCCGGATCTTTCCGTGATTTCCCGTTCGCGCGGGGCGGATTGGCTTTACACGTATCTGCGCGGCTTCTATCGCGATGAGGCCCGTCCGACAGGATGGAATAATGTGGCCTTCGACAAGGTGGGCATGCCGCACGTGCTGAATGAGCTTCAGGGCGAGCAGGTGCTGCACGTGGAGAAGCACGGCGATCACGAAACCCAGAAACTGGTGCTGGCCAAGCCGGGAAAGCTGACGCCGGCTGAGTTTGACGGCATGACGGCGGATTTGGTGAATTACCTGGAGTTCATGGGGGAGCCAATGAAGGCGACGCGCATGAAGCTGGGCATCGTGGTCCTGCTTTTTCTGAGTGTCTTTTTTGTGGTGGCGTATTTCCTGAAGAAAGAGTTCTGGAAGGATATCCATTAAGTAAGTCGGGTTCGGTCAGGCAAAATATCGCCTGAATAAGCGGAAACGGGCCACTATGGCCCGTTTCCGCTTTGGGCTCTAGTAAATCGTCTTGATAAAATGTTAGTATGAGGCGATTGGCCGGAGCGCATAGGGGATGTTCCCCTCGGCAAGCCGTTCATTCCGATAGCTGGATTCCAGTTTCGGACACGCGGATTCGCCAATAAAACATGTCTACCACTATTAGCAGCAAAAAAACTATGATGACACTTTATTCCGGCACTACGTGCCCATTTAGTCAGCGTTGCCGCATCGTACTGTATGAAAAAGGCATGGATTTTCAGATCATCGATGTGGATGTCCACAACAAGCCCGAAGATCTCGCGGTGATGAATCCCTACAACCAGGTGCCCGTGCTGGTGGAGCGCGATTTGATTCTGCACGAAGCGAATATCATCAACGAATACATCGATGAGCGTTTCCCCCACCCGCAGCTGATGCCTGCTGACCCGGTAATGCGCGGCCGTGCGCGGCTATTCCTGCATCGCTTCGAGCAGGAGCTATTCAGCCATGTCGACGCTATCGAGCATGGCAGCCAGAAAGCGGCGGACAAGGCGCGTGCCGCTGTGCGAGACAATCTGGCGCAGCTTGCGCCGGTGTTCGTCAAGCAGAAATTCATGCTGGGCGAAGAGTTCTCCATGCTCGACGTGGCGATTGCGCCTATATTGTGGCGCCTGGATCACTATGGCATTTCCATGCCCAAGCAGGCCGCAGCCCTGTTGAAGTATGGCGAGCGACTGTTCAGTCGGCCGGCATTCATCGAGGCGCTGACTCCGTCCGAAAAAGCCATGCGCAAGTGAGTGAATTGTCCACCAAGCCCTACCTTATTCGCGCCATCCATGAATGGTGCACTGACAGCGGGTTGACGCCCCATCTGGTGGTTGCGGTGGGCAAGCATACCCGGGTGCCGATGGAATTCGCGAAAGACGGGCAGATCGTCCTGAATGTCAGCCAGGGGGCCACGCGCAACCTTCTTATCGGCAACGATTTGATTCGGTTCTCGGCGCGCTTCAACGGCGCCTCGCGTGACATCGAGGTGCCTGTAGATGCGGTGCTCAGCATCTATGCACGCGAAAACGCTCAGGGTCTTACCTTTGCGGTCGAAGAAGAGGGCGGAGTGGATGAAACGCCATCGGACAGCGCCGTATCATCGCCATCGCCAGATGACGAACCGCCCGCCCCACGCAGCAAACCGCAACTTAAAATCGTAAAATAATTACGGCCTGACGGGCCCTTGCTGGTTCAGCCTATGCAGATCGTGGCGCGCTATGCGGCTGTTTCGGTGTCGGCGACCTTAGGTCCGCCTGTTTGATCCTTGTTAAAATGATGCGAGGCGGCGACTTTTATTCAAAGTTGCATTACTGGATTTGCCGAACTCGTCCGAAGGCCCTATAATCCCGCCTTTGTGCGTGGCCGGCATAGCTCAGTTGGTAGAGCAGCTGATTTGTAATCAGAAGGTCCCGAGTTCGATTCTTGGTGCCGGCACCAGCGATTTCGGGATGCCGTGGCGGAAGTTATTCAACCCCGGGCAAATGTGCTTGACAAGAAAGCGTTGCACCCGCATAATTAGCGGTTACGTTCGGAGGGGTTCCCGAGCGGTCAAAGGGATCAGACTGTAAATCTGACGGCTCTGCCTTCGAAGGTTCGAATCCTTCCCCCTCCACCAGATTTAGTGGTAGTAGATTGAAGACGGGCTTGGTGCTTCTGGCTCTAGTGCAGTCATTGTTTCGGAACGCGGGTGTAGCTCAATGGTAGAGCAGAAGTTTTCCAAACTTACGACGAGGGTT
>CAZLJK010000054.1:0-18057 GCA_964559825.1 uncultured Sulfuricella sp.
GCGCCACCTGCGCCTGCTGGTGCATGGTGTGCTTGGCGCCATTCATCGCGATGTAAATCAGACGGTCCATGTTTTTTTAGTCCTGAGTTGCAAGTGCCGAGTCCGCAGGCTGTTTTATTACCTGAGGTTGACGATGGTCTGCATAATGGAATCCTGGGTTTTGATCGTCTGGGCGTTGGCCTGGTATACCCGTTGGGCGGTAATCATGTTCACCAGTTCAGCCGTCAGATCGACGTTGGACTCCTCCACTGCTGCCGACTGCATGACGCCCAAACTTCCTGAACCCGGGGTACCGATCAGCGGCTGATTGGAGTCCGGCGTTTCTGCCCACTGGTTGTTGCCCAGGGGCTTCAGGCCGTTCGGGTTGGTAAAATTGGCCAGAACGATCTGACCCAGGCTTCTCGATTGCCCATTGCTGTACCGACCCTGAACGACTCCGTCCGAACCGACGTTAAACCCGTTGAGGCGGCCCGATGAAAAGCCGTCCTGGGTCAATGCGTTCACGCCAAAGACACTACCGTACTGGCTCGTTCCGGTAAAGTCGAAATTGAAAGCCAGCGGGGTAGCCGCGCCATTGGTCGTGCCCAATGCAGTCGAAACCCCGGCAAGATCGAGGGAAATAGTCAGCGGCATGGTCGTAGTCAGCTTGCCTGACGTATCGAAGACCAGTTGCGTTGCCGACAGCGTCGCCCCTGGCACCGTGGCCAGCGAAGCTGCTGCCTGGGCGGCCTGAGCCGCAGTCATCGCCAAAGAGGCCGCGGCGGCCTGCGCTTTCGCGAAATTCACTGCAGTTGTGGTAGCGGCTGCCAAACCCGTGGTATCCATGGCAGTGGCGTCGGTTGAAGCCTGGGCGACGGCTACCACGGCTGCGGCCATCTGTGCAGCGGTAGGCGGACTGCTTAACGCGGCCATGGCAATAGTGGCGGCCGCCGCCGAAGCGGTCGCCGTATTGGCCAGAGCTGTCTGTGCCGGAGTGACCGCGCCATCGGCTAAAACCGTCGCACCAGCGGTAGTCACCTGCGTCATCGCGCTGGAGACCGACGAGCGGGCCATCGCCAATGCCGCCGCAGACGAGGCCTGCGCTGCCGTTACGGCCGCATTGATCTCCGCCGCAGTGGCTGCCGGGAGAGTTGCCGACGCGGCGGCGGCGGCCGTGGCGGCGGCCGTGGCGTTATCGTAGGCCGCCATGCCCGCCGTCCACCCTGTGCCTGCGGCTTGTATGGCCGTGACGGCGGCGCTGATGCCCGCGCTGCCGCCGGTTCCGACGGCAAGCGTATTGGCATTAACCACTGCGGCGGAGGCGGGCACGTTCAATGCGGTTCCGTCCACGCTGGCATTCAGGTCCCAGGTGCCCGCAGTCGTTGTTTTCGTAAAGTAAATCGACAACACGTGGGGATTTCCCAGTGTATCGTAGACCGTAATCGGAGTCGTCCTGTTATAGCTGGTCGGATCGAGCGGGTTGAAAGTAGCGGTGGCAGGGAGCGCTTCCCGCGAATCCAGGTTGACAGCCATCTTGGCACCCGCGGCGCTGGCGCTTCCGCCCGTCGCCTGGGGCGGCAGGTCGGCAGTCGGAAGACTCACCGGAGCCGGGTTGGTCGCCACGATGGAACCGCTGGTTGCATCCACGCCGTATCCGGTCACCTTGGAGCCATTTGCGGTGACAATAAAGCCGTCCTTGTTAAGCTGGAACTGGCCGTTGCGGGTATAGCTGATCGTGCCGTTGGTGTCCAGGCGAAAGAATCCGCCGCCGTTAATCGCCACGTCCAGCGGATTATTGGTTGCACTGATGTTGCCTTGGGTAAACTGCTGCGTCACGCTGGCCGTCTTGGTTCCCAGGCCAATCTGCCCTGCCCCCCCGCCCGACAGCGATGCCGCGTAGACATCCGCAAATTGCACTTGCGAGGTTTTGAACCCTACCGTGCTGGCGTTTGCGACGTTGTTTCCGATGGCATCAAGATTCTTTGCTGCCGCATTCAGACCGCTTAATCCCTGTTGAAAGCCCATGATTTACTCCCGCTTAAAATATCTGCTTAACCGTGGTGACATCCACGTTGCCCAGCACGTCAGTGTTGAGCGTCACCCCTGAAGCCCCGAGGGAAACGCTACCTACCCGGCCCAGTGCCAGCAAGGTTGCATCCACTTTATTCCCGCCCTGAACCGCACTCACCTCAAAGGTATAAGAACCACTGGCTGCCTGGCCGCCGCTATCGGTTACCCCGTCCCACTGGAACATCACATTGCCCGCCTTCTGCGCACCCAGATTCATGCTGTGCAACACGTTGCCCGCCGCATCCTTGACGCTCACCACCGCCTTGTCTGCCGACGAAGCAAGCTCGAACCCACCCGCGGCAAAGCCGTCCTGCAGCGTCAGGCTGGAGCCCGGTGCCAGCACGCTACGGCCGATCATGCCGGCCGCCTGCAGCGACTGGCTGGACGCAAAGGAGCTCGACATAGCCTGCAACGCCGCATTCAGCTTCTCGATCCCGCTGACGGTGCTCAGCTGCGCCATCTGTGAAGTCACTTGGGCATTATCCAAAGGATTCAGCGGATCCTGGTTTTTCATCTGGGTAACCAGCAGCTTGAGGAAACGATCTTCCGATTCCTGGGCAACGCTTTTTGTTGTCTTGGCCGCACTGGTTCCACTCGTTACTGCATCGACTGCGCTCATGGCTTTTTACTCCTTATTGACCCAAGGTCAGGGTTTTCATTAGCAGCGTTTTCGCTGTATTCATCATGTCCGCATTATTCTGGTATGAACGCGAGGCGGAGATCATGTTGACCATTTCCTCCACCACGTTGACATTGGGCATAGCGACAAAGCCTTGCGCGTCCGCCAGCGGATGTTTCGGGTCGTACACCATTTTCATCGGCGACGGATCCTCGATCACCCCGGCCACTTTCACGCCGGCGCTTCCGGAACCGCCGCCAATCGGCATCGCGCTAAACACGACCTGCTTCGCCCGGTAAGGTTGGCCAGTTGAACTGGTTGCACTGTCCGCGTTGGCGAGATTGCTCGCCACCGTGTTGAGGCGCTTTGATTGCGCCGCCATGGCGGATCCCGCGATGCTGAACACATTAGATAAGGACATTAATCACCTCGAATCGCAGACTGCAGGGTCTTGAACTTACTGCTAAGCCGTTCCAGCACAAACTGGTAATGGATCGCGTTGTCGGCAAACTGCGCCCGTTCCACGTCCATATCCACGGTATTCCCATCGATGCTGGGTTGCACGGCGGCACGGAAAAGCGCTTGTGCATTCAGCGACCCGGAGGAAGCCTGCATATGCCCGGATGATGTCGCGCTTAGATTCAGGTTCCCCGCCTGTACGCCTTGGGCGCGCTGCAATTCCTTCGCGAAATCGATGTCCCGTGCTTTGTAATTGGGGGTATCCGCATTGGCGATGTTGGATGCCAGCATCTGTTGCCGGTGGGAGCGCAAATTCAGCGCACCCTGCAAAAAACCGAACTCTTTATCAATGCCGCTAATCACTTGTTCGTACCTCGATTGGATTGACTCAACGAGAATAAAGCACAAGGCATGCCAGGAACGATTTCACCCAGGCGGCACGGCACTTCAAGCAGGGATAAGGCAAGACCAGGGGAGCAACGGACAATCAGGGGCGGCAAGAATTGCCGCCCTCGGCAAGATTGTCCGGAAAGGGAAAAACTACTCGGCGGCAAACACCCGGTTACGGCCCGCCGTCTTTGCCTGGTAGAGCGCCAGATCGGCGCGCGAAATGACGGCATCGACCGATTCGGCCGGCTGGCGTAGCGCTATGCCGGCGCTGAAAGTGATCAACAGCTTGTCATTCTTGTGCAGAAAGAATTTCTTGGTCAACTCGCGCTGAAGCCGCGTCATGGTCTTCATCCCTTCCTCGACGCTAGTCTCCGGGAAAATGACGACGAATTCCTCGCCACCGAAGCGCGCAACCACATCTGTTGGCCGCAGCGTTTCCTTGACCACGTGCACCAGGTGAATCAGCGCATCGTCACCAACGTCATGGCCATAGGTGTCGTTGAGGCGCTTAAAATGATCGATATCGAGCAAACCCACGCAAAGCGGCGTTTGGGTTCTTTCCGAACGCGCAAACTCGCGCTCGAAGGCATCTTCCATGCCGCGCCGGTTGAGCGTGCCGGTCAGAAAATCCTCGTGGGCCAGACTGGTGGTTTTATCCAGCTCGGCCTCCAGCGCCTTGATCCTGTTCTCGGAAGCCTCCACCTGCTTGCGGGTTTCCTCTATCTCATCGCGCGAACGCTGCATATCGACCTGCATTCCCTTGGTATCGCTCATCAGGTTCTCAAGGATCCGGTTCAACTGGTTGATATCCTCAGTCTTGCTGATCTGTTCGGAATAATTCTCGATCTTTTTGTGGTATTCGGACGTGTTAGAGGACATTTCACCCAGTCGGTCGATGAATGACGTCACCATTTGCTTTAGCGTCGTCTTGGCATCGTTCAAACCCTGCTTGAGCGCGCCCTGCTTGTAAATCAGCTCCTTGAAACTGCGCTCGACATCGTAGATGACGCGAGAATTCAGCGGCTGCGAAATAATTTCCTGCACCACGGCAATCTGGCCATGCAGCCACTGATCATCCAGGGAAAGCTCGCTGATATTATTCACCAGCAGCTTCAAAAGTTTCAGCAACCCATCCATGATTACCGCGTCGGATTCACCGCGCAGTTCAAGCTTGATCCAGAACTGCTTGAGTAACCTGGACAGCTTTTCCAATGCATCCGGGTTTTCTGCGCCACGCACCGTCACCGCCAATTTGCTGGCCTCACCCGACAACTCGGGGAACTGTGTCAAATGTGGAACGATGCCGGTTTCCAGGGTTCGGGCCAACATTTCCCGCAACAACCTGAAATTATCCTTCGACAGCGCATCCGCGCTTACCGCCAACGCATTCACCTCGGCAACGGGCGTTGCATCATGCACTTCCGGCGCCGGAACGCCCTCTTCAGGGCTTGATGCAGCCTCATCCATCGGCATGCCAGCCTGGCTGGCCGGATTCTTCGCCCAGGCATTGACCAGCGCTTGCAACTTTTTGTGCAGATTTCTGGAGTCGGAGGCGAAATTGATCAGCACCCGCTCCAATCCTTCTTTTTTTCTGGCTATGGGAAGTCCGCTCTGTTTGAGGTCCCATTGCTTCAGCAACTCCCTGATCAGATTCGCCCAGGAGGCCTCCTCGCCGCCAGACTGACCAACCAGGACGGACAACCCTGATTCGAGTCCGTTCCAATCGCGCTCCTCCATGGCCTTGTCAACCAGTGCGACGGTCTGACTCAAAGCAGGATTTTTCCTGGCCAAATCTTGCAACACTTTCTGCAGCGCTCTGCCCACCCCTTGGGTCTCGTCCCCGGAGGGCTTACCGGAAATCTCAGTATAAATTTTCTGATAATTTTCAGGTGTCGGTACAAGACGGCGAGCGGAAAGAAGCTTCAGGGTTTCGCGTGCGATATCGGTAGGATTAGTATATGTCGGCATGTGCGTGGGGGTTGCTGAGGTCACTTTAAGGCTCCAACCTGATGGGAACCTGACCGGCCGATAATAGCACTCGCTACATGACGCTTCAATCCATACCTTTTAGTTATGGCTACAGCGCTTAACACCGATTAAAGCTGGCTTTAGCCTCCACCGAAACTTCATTTTCGGGTTACAATCACGATCAACGAAACCTCGCGATTATCCTGTATCTCTGATGGGCAAGCTCCCTGTTCGACCTTTTTTCGAAAGCAAGCACATCCTGGTGGCGATCTGCTGCCTGCTTTCTCCCTTTTCGCCCGCCTGCGCCAGTACCGGCATACAGGATATTGGAGTGATCCGCACCACCGTGGATCACTTCGTGAAACAGAACACGGCCGAGCTGCCTGGACAGGTGACATCAACCGTGGGTGCGATTGACCCGCGCCTGCGACTCCCCTCGTGCGCTGCGCTGGAAGCATTCCTTCCTGCCGGCAGCCGCTTGTGGGGAAACGCCACCGTGGGTGTGCGCTGCCCAACGGCTACCCCGTGGACCATTTATGTGCCGGTCAGCGTCAGGATCATGGCACAGACGGCCGTTGCCACCCGCCCTTTGAGCGCCGGCCAGACCGTCCGCGAGGCCGATGTGACGATGGAAAGCAGCGATCTTTCACAACTGCCGCAAGGCGTAATCATGGATCCCGCACTGGCTATCGGCAAAACCGTCACTAGTGGCGCCTCAACGGGACAAGTGTTCCGGCACGACATGTTGCGTGCCCCCCAAGTCATCCAGCAAGGGCAAACGGTGAAGCTGACGGCAAAAGGCGATGGGTTCCAGGTCACGTCTGAAGGCAAGGCGCTCGCGAACGCCACCCTGGGCCAAGTGGTATCAGTGCGCACCCAGTCCGGCCAAATCATCAGCGGCATCGCCAAACAGAGCGGCGTGGTGGAAGTGAATTTTTAGAGCCCTATTTTAAAGTCGAGACGCTATGACCGCTAAAAATCTGGATGGTAAGGCACTATCCGAGCAAATTCTTCAACAAGTGCGGCAAGGGGTGGAAGCACGCCTTGCCGCCGGCAAACGCGCACCTGCACTGGCCGTAATCCTGGTCGGGGCGGAACCCGCCTCGACAATCTACGTCCGCAACAAGCGGCGCTCCTGCGAAACCGCCCATGTGCGCTCAGTCTCCCACGACCTGCCCGCTTCCACCCCCCAGGAAGTGCTGCTGGCGCTGATCGACCAGCTCAATGACGATCCGGAAATCGACGGCATCCTGGTTCAGCTGCCGTTGCCGCAACACATCGACACGGAGACCGTGATAGAACGCATCCATCCAGACAAGGACGTAGACGGTTTCCACCCCTACAACATCGGCCGGCTGGCGCTACGCATCCCGGTGCTGCGCCCCTGCACCCCGCATGGCGTGATGACCCTGCTCAAGACCACCGGAGAGAATCTGAAGGGCAAGCATGCCGTGATCGTCGGCGCCTCCAACATCGTCGGGCGGCCGATGGGACTGGAACTCCTGCTCGCCGGCTGCACGGTCACCACCACCCACCGCTTCACCAAGGATCTGCAAAGCTTTATCCGCCAGGCGGAAATTCTGGTGGTGGCCGTAGGCAAGCCGAAATTCATCCCGGGAGAATGGATACCTGAGGGCTCAACGGTGATCGACGTCGGCATCAACCGCCAGCCGGACGGCAGCATCTGCGGCGACGTCGAATTCGAAGTGGCGCGCCAACGCGCGGCCTGGATCACGCCCGTACCCGGCGGAGTGGGCCCGATGACGGTGGCGACGCTACTCGAAAATACCTTGGCGGCGGCGCAAAGACACGCACCGTAACCCGAACTCAGCCTACGGCGTGCCAGTGTCGCAACAAGTCGAGATCGACACACTCCTGGCTGGGCGCTTCCCCGCTCATCATGCGGAATGGCGAACCCGGTTCGCCCAGATCGCTCAGCACCGCCGTCACCCCTGAAAAATCGTGATCCAGCGTGTAGTCGTTGACTGTCACCACGGTTTTCAACCCCGCGCCCAAACTTGCCCTTACGCCGTTTTCCGAGTCTTCCAGAGCCAGGCAATCGGCAGCGTCGAGCTTCAGCTTGTCCAGCGCCCAGAGATAGATATCCGGAGCCGGTTTCTTCTCCGGAACGATATCCCCTGCCGCAATCACCTCGAACCATTCAGCCGGGTCGCCGGCCAGAGTGTGGCGCAGAAGAGTAGTCACATTCTCGGGCGTGGTGGTCGTTGCAATCGCCAGCCTGATGCCGGCATCCCTGGCCTCGCTCAGCAGCCGTTTGACCCCGCTGCGCAGCGGTATCCCACCCTGACCAAGCAACTCGACGTAATGGCAGGTTTTGGCCTTATGCAGGGCCACCACCAAATCGTCGAAATCCTTAGGCTTGCTGAAGTCCGGCCGGAAGCGCTCGACATAATAGCGGATACGCTCCTTGCCACCCGTAACCGCCAGCAACTTACCGTACAGCGACACATCCCATTGCCAATCCAACCCGAACTCCCGGAAGGCAGCATTGAAAGCCAACCGGTGGCCGTCGCGCTCGGTATCCGAGAGCGTGCCGTCCACATCAAAAATCAAAGCCTTTAACACACTTGCTCCTCTAGCCAAAACTTGCGATTAGTCCGAATTTCTGATATTAAAGCGGTTTTGCTAAAAACGGTAGAACTTACATGTCCGCAGAATTACACAAACAATTTACCCCATACGCTCCGAAGAAAAATGAAGAGTACATGAACGCTCGGCAGCTTGCGCATTTTCGCAAAATTCTGGAGGACTGGAAAGGCGAGCTGAGCCAGGATATCGACCGTACCGTGCATACCATGCAGGACGAAGCGACGATTTTTGCCGACCCCAATGACCGCGCCAGTCAGGAATCCGACATGGCGCTGGAACTCAGGAACCGCGACCGCGAACGCAAGCTGATCAAAAAAATTGACGAAACCATCGGCAAAATCGAAGCTGAAGATTACGGTTACTGCGAAAGCTGCGGTGTTGAAATCGGCCTGAAGCGCCTGGAAGCGCGCCCCACTGCCACGCTGTGCATCGATTGCAAGACGCTCGACGAACTCAGAGAAAAACAGGTTGCCAAATAAGGTTGGGCTGCCTGTTTTCAGTGGAAACTCATCTTTGCCTCAAGCCAAGGTGACGTCGGAACACTAAAAGCAAGTTGCCAAAGAACGACTGGATTTCAGTGAACACCCCTATTCGCCGTAGGCTGAGGTTACTTCGGAACAAAAAACAGGCGCCAATAAGCCATTTACGGCCTAATGTTCATTATGCAAACTCAGCCTGACCCTGCCCAGAGCGAATTCCACCGTCAAATGAGCGGGCTGTTGTACAGCTTGCTTAAATGGGATCAGTTGTCCGAATTCTGGACCAACGTGGACAAGGACGCCGGCTGGTATCTTTATGCCATTGGCGAGGCGGTGCCCATCGACCCCGCCACGCCAGCACAGGTAGAAAAATTCATCCTTGAATTGGATGCACTGCTTCGGCACGACCACCGTGAAAGTTACTGCGGCATCGTCTATGCCGACAATCTGAACAAACCCTCTTTCATCAAAATCTATGACCCCAATCATCTGGGCGCCTCCTGCGGCTCCAGTAAAACGCCAACCTTGCCCGGTTGGGTCATGAGCCGGGTACCGCCCATCGAAATGCATCTGAAACACCCTCTGCCCGCGAACCGCAAACGCTGGTGGCAGGGCGTTTTTTCTCAGGAATAACACACCAAAAAAAGCCCCCTTGGCTTTCGCCAAGGGGGCTAGTTCACCCTAAAAACCCGAACGGGTTTAGGCTTCGCTATCTTCCGGCTTTTTTGCCACTGCCGGCGCTTCTATCAGGGCCTTCATGGAGAGACGCAAACGTCCCTTCTCGTCAGCCTCCAGCACTTTGACTTTGACGACCTGCCCCTCTGACAAATGATCGGAAACAGCATTCACCCGCTCGTGAGCGATCTGAGAAATATGCAGCAGACCATCCTTGCCCGGTAGCACGCTGACAATCGCGCCAAAATCCAGCATTTTGATCACCTTACCTTCATAGGTACGGCCAACCTCAACTTCGGCGGTCAACTCCTCAATACGCCGCTTGGCCAGATCACCCGCCTCCGAGCTCAGGCAGGCGATATTCACCGTGCCATCCTCGGTAATGTCGATGGTGGTGCCGGTTTCTTCGGTCAACGCGCGGATCACCGCACCGCCTTTGCCGATTACGTCACGGATTTTTTCCGGGTTAATCTTGATGGTGATAATCCGCGGCGCATAGGCAGACATCTCCTGGCGAGCGTGCGGCACGGCCTCATGCATGATACCCAGGATATGAATGCGGCCTTCTCGCGCCTGACTGAGCGCAACCTGCATGATTTCCTTGGTGATACCCAAAATCTTGATATCCATTTGCAATGCCGTGATACCCCTATCCGTGCCGGCAACCTTGAAGTCCATGTCGCCGAGGTGGTCCTCGTCGCCCAGAATGTCTGTCAGCACCGCAAAACGGTTGCCATCCTTGATCAGGCCCATGGCGATACCGGCCACATGCGCTTTCATCGGGGCACCCGCGTCCATCAGCGCCAGGCAGCCGCCGCAGACCGAAGCCATCGAGCTGGAGCCATTGGACTCGGTAATTTCAGAAACCACGCGCATGGTGTAACCGAATTCATCCGCACTCGGCAAGGCCGCCACCAGAGCGCGCTTGGCCAAACGGCCATGACCGATTTCACGGCGTTTCGGGGTGCCGACACGACCGCACTCACCCGTTGCGTAGGGAGGGAAGTTGTAATGCAGCAGGAAGCGATCTTTGTACTCCCCTTGCAGCGCGTCGATGGTCTGCTCGTCACGCCCCGTGCCCAGTGTGGCAACAACCAACGCCTGGGTTTCGCCACGGGTGAAGAGCACCGAACCGTGCACACGCGGCAGAACACCGGTGCGGATGGTGATGGGACGCACGGTACGAGTATCGCGTCCATCGATGCGTGGCTCGCCTTCTAGAATCTGGCTGCGCACGATCTTGGCTTCCAGATTTTCGAAAATACCCTTGATCTGGTTAACACGTGCGGTATCCATATCTTCGGTAAGCAGTTCGCCCAGTACTCGACTGCGGATAGCGTCGATTTTCTGGTAGCGGTCCTGCTTCTGGCGGACCTTGTAAGCTTCGTTCAGGTCGGCCTGAGCCAGTTGAGTGATTTTCTCAATCAGAACCTGGTCCTGCTCTGGCGCCTTCCAATCCCATGGCGCAGCCGCCACTTCGTCCGCCAGCTCATTGATCAGGTTGATCACTGCCTGCATTTCATCATGCCCAAACACCACCGCGCCCAACATCACATCTTCAGGCAGCTCCATGGCTTCAGATTCGACCATCAAAACAGCCGTTTCAGTGCCTGCAACAACCAGATCCAGCTGGGAGGTTTTCAGTTCGGTCAAAGTCGGGTTCAGAACGTATTCGCCATTGATATAAGCAACACGCGCAGCACCGATCGGGCCGTTAAAAGGGATGCCGGAAATCGCCAGGGCGGCGGAAGCACCGATCAAAGCAGGAATATCGGAATCGATTTCACTCTCGGAGGACATGACGGTAGCAACGATTTGCACGTCATTGTAAAAACCCTCAGGGAAAAGCGGGCGCAACGGGCGATCGATCAAACGGGAAGTCAGGATTTCCTTCTCGGAGGGACGACCTTCACGCTTGAAGAAACCACCAGGAATACGACCCGCAGCGTAAGTCCGTTCCTGGTAATCAACCGTCAACGGGAAGAAGTCCTGGCCGGGCTTGACGCCTTTAGCGCCAACCACTGTCACCAGCACTACCGTGTCATCCAGGCTAACCATTATAGCGCCAGACGCTTGGCGGGCAATCTCCCCAGTTTCCAGGGTCAGTGTGTGACGCCCGAACGCAATACTTTTCTTGATATGGCTCAAAACGTTATCCTCTACTTAATCGTAATCTTCTTTATCGAGTCGGCAGGCTCCCACACAATCTCTGCTCTGGCCATTGCCGAATCCATCCTTGCGGAATCCTCGCACCCGATGGGACACGAGAAAACAGAAATTACTTACGCAAGCCGAGGCGCTCAATCAAGGTACGGTAGCGGTCAACACTGCTGCCGCGCAAGTAATCCAGCAGCTTGCGGCGCTTGCTGACCAGCTTCAGCAGACCACGACGGGAATGGTGATCCTTGGCATGGGTCTTGAAATGGCCGGTGAGATCGTTGATGCGTGCAGTCATAAGAGCAACTTGCACTTCGGTCGAACCGGTGTCGCCCGTTGCTTTTTGATAATCCTGTACTATTTGTGCCTTTTGGGCGCTGTTCATTGACATTATTTTCTCCAAAAATAAAACGCGTTATTTTACCTTGTATTATGAGATTTTCTCAAGTAATTCTCGCAGCTTAGCACCCGCGAAAAATTCTGCTACGCCGTGCTTTCGACAATAAGTCTTTTAGGTGCAATCTTGCCGTCATCCGCGACCTCGCCGATACCGACAAGGCGCTGACCTTCATCGTACAAAACCACTACTCCATCATGCACCTGCTTCGGCATCCAGATCGCCTGCCCTTGCCGAAAATAATGGGCGCTTTCCCGATCCAGCGTTATTTTTGGCATCCCGCCCAGCAGGCAGTCCGGCGGCAACAACCGACCGTCCCTAGCCTCCATATCCAACCCATCAAGCTGCTCCAGAGTCACGGTCTGGCCAATATCAAAACTGCCAATCCGCGTACGCCGCAATGCCTGCATAAAGGCGCCACAGCCTAGTACACGTCCCAGATCTTCCGCCAGTACCCGAATATAGGTACCCTTGCTGCATGCCACCGTAATGCTCAACTCGTCGCCAGCAAAGTGATCCAGAGTTAAGCTGTAAATCGTCACCGGGCGCGCTGACCGTTCAATCTCAATACCGGCGCGGGCATAAGTATAAAGCGCCTTGCCCTGAAATTTGAGGGCTGAATGCATAGGCGGCACCTGAAGAATGGGGCCAATAAACTGTTGCAGCGCCTGCTCCACCTGACCAAGAGATAGGTCGACGACATTGCTGCTGGTCACTTCCCCCTCGGAGTCCCCCGTGGTGGTGGTTTTCCCCAGCTTGAAAACCGCCTGATAGGTTTTACCGGCATCCAGCAGAAACTGTGAAAACTTGGTAGCCTCTCCAAAGCAGACCGGCAGCAAACCCGTTGCAATCGGGTCCAGGTTTCCGGTGTGCCCCGCCTTGGCGGCTTGATAGAGTCGTTTAGCCTGCTGCAGAGCGCCATTCGACGAAATTCCGTAAGGCTTATCCAGCAACAGAACACCACTGACGGGGCGCTTGATTCGTTTAAACTGCAATGGCTATTCTTCTCGTTGATGCGCTTTATCTGAGGCAACCGCCTCGTCGATCAGCTGGGACAAGCGCACCCCATTCTCGACGGAAGTATCGTAGATGAAATGCAGCTGGGGCATGATCCTCAGTTTCATACGATGCGCCAACTGCGTTCGCAGGAAACCGGCGGCATGCTCGAGACCTGCCTGCGCCTTGGGCGCCTGCTCAGCCGATTTCATCGTAGTGAAATACACCTTGGCATGTGCATAATCCTGGGTCACTTCAACACCCGTCAGGGTCACCAGGCCGACACGCGGATCCTTGACTTCCATCTGGATCAGATCCGCCAATTCGCGCTGAATTTGCTCAGCTACCCGGCCAGTTCGCAAAAAGGCTTTACCCATGATGGCACTTCCAAGCTATCTGTTGCATGAGTAGATGACTAAAGGCTACGTGCAACTTCAACCATCTCATAAGCTTCGAGGTGATCGCCGACTTCGAGATCGTTAAAGCCCTTCAGCGACAGCCCGCATTCGAAGCCGGCTTTCACTTCTTTCACGTCATCCTTGAAGCGTTTGAGAGAGTCTAGTTCGCAGGTATGAATTAACACGTTATCACGCAACACACGTACCATGGCGCCACGTTTTATGGTGCCGTCGAGTACATAGCAACCCGCAACCGTACCCACTTTTGAAATCCGGTACACTTCGCGCACTTCCACCAGGCCAAGCACGCTCTCTTTGCGCTCTGGTGCCAGCATGCCCGACAGCGCAGCTTTGACCTCATCCACTGCATCGTAAATAATGGTGTAGTAACGTACATCCACTCCAGAGGATTGGACCAATTTGCGCGCAGTCGCATCAGCGCGTGAGTTGAAACCGATTACCACGGCTTTCGATGCCAGAGCCAGGTTGATATCGGATTCGGTAATCGCTCCCACACCGCTATGGATGATGTTAACTTTAACCTCGTCGGTGGAAAGCTTTTGCAGCGCATGAGCCAGTGCTTCGTAGGAACCCTGAACATCGGTCTTGATGATCAGCGGCAGAACTCTGACCTCGCCCTCGCCCATCTGCTCAAACATATTCTCAAGTTTCGCCGCATGCTGCTTGGCTAGTTTCACGTCGCGGAACTTGCCCTGGCGGAACAACGCAATCTCACGCGCCTTGCGCTCGTCGTTCAGCACGATCACATCCTCGCCCGCCCTCGGCACCTCAGACAACCCCTGAATTTCGACTGGAATGGACGGCCCGGCTTCTTTCACCATGTCACCGTTTTCATCCAGCATGGCCCGTACGCGCCCGAAGGCCCCGCCAGCCAGAAGCATATCACCCGCCTTAAGCGTTCCAGACTGCACCAAAATAGTCGCTACAGGGCCACGGCCTTTGTCCAGCCGCGCCTCAATCACCAAGCCCTTGGCTGGAACATTCTTTTGCGCCTTTAGTTCCAACACCTCGGCTTGTAGCAGCACGCCTTCCAGTAGCTCATCGATGCCCTCGCCGGTTTTAGCAGAAACTCCGACGAACATGGTATCTCCACCCCAATCTTCAGGGACGACACCTTGCGCCACCAATTCTTGCTTGATGCGTTCCGCATTAGCTTCGGGCTTATCAATTTTATTCATCGCCACGACAACCGGCACGCCTGCAGCCTTGGCATGATGGACAGCTTCGATCGTCTGAGGCATTACGCCATCATCGGCAGCGACCACCAGAATCACCACGTCAGTGGCTTTGGCACCACGCGCGCGCATCGCCGTAAAGGCCTCATGGCCCGGCGTGTCGAGGAAAGTCACCATACCGCGTGGCGTTTCCACATGATAGGCGCCGATATGCTGGGTAATGCCGCCCGCCTCACCATGAGCCACGCGGGTACGGCGAATGTAGTCGAGCAGCGAGGTTTTACCGTGATCGACGTGACCCATTACCGTCACGACAGGTGCACGGGACTCCAGGAGCACTTCATGCGCCTCCTCAGCGACCAGATAAGCTTCAGGGCTATCCAGGGCCGCCGGCTTGGCGACATGGCCCATCTCCTCGACCAGAATCATCGCGGTTTCCTGATCCAGCACCTGGTTGATCGTCGCCATGGTGCCCATCTTCATCATTACTTTGATGACCGCAGCCGCTTTTACCGCCATTTTTTGCGCAAGCTGCCCGACCGTGATGGTCTCTGGAATCATCACCTCGTGCACGATAGGCTCGGTCGGCATGGCAAAACCATGCGGCCCCTGATCTTCCGCCTTGTGGTGAGCGCCCTTATCCTTCCGGTTGCGCCATCCGGTTGCACCGCCCACATCGCCGCGCATTTTGATACTGCGCTTTTTACCGGCCGTATCCGCCCAGGTAGTTTCTTTTTTCTTTACTGCCTTTTTCTCGACCTTCTCGCCCGGCTTTACGACTGGCTTATGCAACGTGCCTTCCGATAGCGAAGGTTCTGGCGCCTTGACAAGAACCGGAGACTCAGCAGCTGTAGCCTGAGCCACTATTGCGGCTTGCCGACGCAGACCCTTTTCCTGCTTTTCGCGAATATCCGCGCTTTGACGCGCGAAAAGCGCTGCTTGTTTGCGAGCCTCTTCTTCACGCTTGGCAATCTCGGCATCATGCAACTGCGGTTTAGCTCTTTTCTTTGCCAGGACGGCTTCGGCTGGTGCCACTTCGGCTGGTGCCACTTCGGCTGGTGCCACTTCGACTGGTGCCACTTCGACTGATGCCACTTCGACCGGTGCCACTTCGACCGGCGCCACTTCGACCGGTGCCATTTCGGCTGGCGCTACTTCGGCTGGCGCTACTTCGGCTGGCGCTACTTCGGCTGGCGCTACTTCGCCCGCCGCGGCCTCAGTGGCATCACGCTTAATGAAAACCCGCTTCTTGCGCACCTCCACCTGGATAGTACGTGCCTTCCCTGTACTATCCGCCTTCTTGATTTCAGTTGTTTCCTTGCGGGTCAGAGTGATTTTATTCTTCTGTTCCTTTGCGCCATGTGCACGACGCAAATAATCAAGCAACTGAGTCTTGTCCTGCTCAGTCAGCAAATCCTCGGACGCCGCTTTATTCACGCCCGCAGCCCGCAACTGTTCCAGTAACAGCGTTGCGGGCAAGCCCAGCTCGCCGGCAAATTGAGCTACGTTCATTTGTCCCATTTAGGTCTCCAGTACACTCTGCTCGCTATCGTCATGCAAACCACGGGGCGCGTGCCGTCATAATCAATTCCTTGGCGCGTTCACTATCCATCCCGGTCATTTCAACCAGATCGTCAACCGCCAAATCAGCCAAATCATCCATCATCACCACGCCCTTGGATGCCAAGGCACGCGCGGTTTCATCATCCATACCCTCCATCGCCAGCAACTCAGCGGAGGGGGCCTCCATTTTTTCCTCGCTGGCAATCGCTTCCGTCAGCAATGCATTGCGTGCGCGGCTGCGCAGCTCATTGACCGTATCCTCATCAAAAGATTCAATTTCCAACATCTCTGAAAGAGGGACATAGGCCACTTCCTCCAGTGTACCGAATCCCTCCTGCACCAAAATTCCTGCAACTTCTTCATCAACGTCGAGCTTTTGCATAAACAGCGAAACAATCGCCGAGCTCTCTTCCTGATTCTTCTGATCTGCCTCTTCTTCGGTCATGATGTTCAAGGTCCAGCCTGTCAGCTCGCTAGCCAGCCGCACATTCTGCCCAAGACGGCCTATGGCCTGCGCCAGCTGCTCCTCCTCTACCACTACATCCATGCTGTGCGTTTCTTCATCCACCACGATGCTGCTGATCTCAGCCGGCGCCAACGCGTTGATCACAAACTGTGCGGGTTCGGGCGACCACAATATGATATCCACCCGCTCACCGGCGAGTTCAGAAGTCACCGCCTGAACGCGTGAACCGCGCATGCCAACGCAAGTTCCAATTGGATCGATGCGCTGGTCGTTTGATTTAACCGCAATCTTTGCGCGCACACCCGGATCTCTAGCTGCCGATTTGATTTCCAGCAATCCGTCCTCGATTTCAGGGACTTCCAGATCAAACAGCTTGACCAGAAACTCTGGCGCAATGCGGGACAAAATCAATTGCGGTCCGCGGCCGGCCCGGTCGACCCGGGACAGATAAGCTCGCACACGGTCTCCAATCCGAAGGTTTTCCTTGGGGATCATCTGGTCACGCGGCAGTAAAGCTTCGATCCGCCCCGACTCGATAATGGCGTTGCCACGCTCCATCCGCTTGATGGTACCGGTAACAAGATATTCCTTGCGCTCCAGGAAGTCGTTCAGTATCTGTTCACGCTCAGCTTCACGGATTTTCTGCAGGATCACCTGCTTGGCGGCCTGCGCACCAATGCGACCGAACTCTACCGGCTCAAGCGGCTCCTCAATATAGTCTTCCAGCTCAACGTCAGGATCACGCTCCTTGGCATCAGTCAAACCAATCTGACGCTCCGAAAATTCCACGGCATCATCGGGAACAACATGCCAGAGACGAACAGAGGAATACTCGCCGGTATCGCGGTCAAGATCGACGCGCACATCCACATCCTCATGAAAACGCTTTTTCGTCGCGGACGCCAACGCCAACTCCAGCGCAGCAAAAATTACATCCTTAGAGACGTTCTTCTCACGCGACATCACATCCACGACCAGCAAAATCTCACGACTCATACTACCTCCGGCTATATATTCGGTATTAAACGTGCCCTGTCTATATTGGCGATATTCAGCGCCAACAGCGTGCCATCCACTTCCAACTGCAGCACACCATCCTTAACACCACGCAAAACGCCCGCATAATTCTTCCTGCCGGCAAGCGCAGCCCGCAATTTAATCTGCGCGCGCTCACCATTAAAACGAATAAAATCCGTTTCCTTCTTCAGAACCCTATCCAGTCCAGGAGAAGACACCTCCAGTCGGTCATAGTCGCAATCCATCTCAACCGCCAGCAATCGAGACAGGTGATTGCTCACGAAAGCGCAATCATCGACGCTGATTCCAGTCGGCTTATCGATAAATAAACGAAGGGATTTTCCTCGCTGCGACACCTCGAGGTCTACGAACTCGTACCCCAGACCGGTTACCGTGGATTCCAGCAAACCGTATAAATCCATATCTCCGCCACAAATAAAAAATGGGCTGACAGCCCATATACGATTTGCGCATTATAGCAAATATTCAGTATGAATGAAACATCAACCGGTACACGATTTCAGCCTGAGCCGGAAACTGGCCGCGGCATAATCGCACTTTTATGCCCCCACAAAAACAAAACCCCCTGCAGCAATCGCTGAGGGGGTCTGTCTGATA
>CAZLJK010000055.1:0-17659 GCA_964559825.1 uncultured Sulfuricella sp.
GTTTCCTTTCGGTATCATCTCATGACCTTCACACACAAAAAAACTGACAGGCTCGAATAACGGGCTCCGACCCAGACTCTGAATCCTATTAGCCCTGTTAGCCTGAACCGTTCGTTTTTCTTAAAATTGATGTTTGTTTACAAAGGAAATAGGCCTTGGACTTCCTGCTATCTTATTGGAGACCACTTATATTTCTCGCACTTGGATTTTGCCTAGGACTTTATTATGAAAGGCAAAACCATAGCCATGGTAATTTATTGCTGCACTTAATTTTAGGTGTTTTGTTGGCCATTTCCATTTTTTTGGTTATTAAATTAATTCATGGTGAAATTAGTTTAAGTCTAATTTTTGAGGAAGACGCGCTCCAGAATAGGGCGACAAGAAGGATGATTCACTTTGGCATTACTTTAATTGGGTATGGTTTTGCCACGATAACGCGGCTTATCTACATCTTTTTACGGGATAGGACTATATGGATTTAAGACGATTAAATAGGACGAAAAAAATTGTCGCTCTCATCATGGTTTCTTTTGTTTCTCTATACTTCCTCGCGTATTTTGCGATGCTGATATTTAGTGCGAGGGCATATGAGAGTCACGCCAATTCCGAGCTAGAGAAGGCAACCAAACACGCTCATGTCGCTTTATGGTTAGCTCAAAAAATATTGCCGGAAAATTCAGAAACGGTTTACCAGCTTACCGTTTTTTTTACAAAAATTAGCACCTCTTCTGTCCCTTATTTTCTTGAGAATGGGCGATCCACTTCAAAATATTTATTTCAACGCGCAACCATCAGTCGTGATCTAGCAACCAGCGGAACATTGTTTCTGTTGAGTAGCGAGATTGCGAATTCCTCTTTCAACCCTGACATATCATCTGCAGCGGCCTACAGGGGGCTAGAAAGACTGAGAATTGCAGGCTCTAAAGATCAGACACTCTTGGATAAATTGAACCAAGAGCGCGCATTAGGGCACTTGCTTAGTTTTAGGGGGGTGGAGGGGAGCGACGAATGGGAGGGGGCCGCCGAAAAGGATTTTCAAGTTTCCGTAAATAGGCTTTGTGAATCTTCTATATCTGATTGTCGTTACTACTCAATCCGCTGGAAGCTTGGTAAGTGTGTCCGAGGCAGCTTGTTAAGGGGAGACATCTGTGTAAATGAGGTTCTATTTGAAGCTGCAGACAGAAAGCGGTTATGCCTAGATCTAACCAACCAAGAATGCGTGAATGTTTACCAGAAGCTTCTTCCGTATGAATTTCAATTGCTCTCATTAACTATCAAAGGGAAAAATAAATGAATTATTTTACCAGCTTATTGCAGGGCCTTTATAAGTGGGCCAACGCCGCCGATACGGGAACTAATGTGGTAGGTGCAATTACGGCTAAACAGGGATTGAGCGTAGCGTGTGAGGACTATGCTGCTAATCGATCCCAGCAGAATTTGGATAAATTGCGCGCCGCCATTGATAATGTAAAGGGTGCTGGGCTCGATTTTGCTGACCCAAGCTCAATCCCGTTCTTCGATTTTTTCCCCGATGCCCTTAATCAAAGGGGTGAACGCGAACGGCAATTGGATGGGCTACTAGATCAGTTAAGAATGCCCGGCGTAAATCCATTTGAATATGATGCCTATTGTCCCGTTAATCCGAGTCCCAACGGTGGTGGCAGCCCCTCTAACGAAAGCGGCGGACCCTACAACGGCATCAACCCCGCAGCCAACGGCTCTTTCAACGGCGCCCGCACCTGGGTCCCACCCCGCGACCCCTTGGCCCTTGACCTGGACCGTGACGGCATCGAGACGATAGGCGCGAATGGCACGGTACTCTTCGACCATGACGGCGACGGCGTCAAGACTGGCACCGGGTGGGTTGGCGCGGACGACGGCTTGCTGGTGCTGGATCGCAACGGCAACGGCCAGATCGACACCGGTGCCGAACTCTTCGGCGTGGACACCGTGTTGGCCAACGGACAGAAGGCGAGCGACGGCTTTGCAGCCCTGCGCGATCTCGATGCCAATGGGGATGGAGTGTTCAATGCTCAGGATGCCCGGTTCGCCGACGTGCGCGTCTGGCGCGATCTCGACCAGAATGGCACCTCCCAGGCCGGGGAACTCTTCACCCTGCAATCCCTTGGCATTACCGCCATCAACCTCAACGCCACGGCCGAAACGATCGATCTCGGCAACGGCAACGTACAGACCGCCACCGCAACCTATGTGCTTGCCGACGGCACGACAGGCGCAACTGCCGGAGTCGGCCTGGGCCAGACAGCAGCCAACCTGGAATTGGCCCTGAATCCCTTCTATCGCCAATTCACCGATCCCATTCCGCTCACGGAACAGGCCAGTCTCCTCCCGCAGATGCAAGGCTCGGGCAGGGTGCGGGATTTGCGCGAGGCGGTCAGCCTGTCGCCGGAACTGGCGGCCAACATATCCACTTATGCTCAACAATCCACTCGCGCCGGCCAGCTTGACTTGATCGGAGATGTTCTCAACACCTGGGGCACCACATCGGGCATGGCGACCAGCGTCGAACAGGCGTCGGCCCTGGGTTACCGGCTGATTTATCTGGACCAAGGGGGCATGGCCGAGTATGAAGCGCTGTTGCCGTACTGGGATGCTGACGAGAGCGGCTTGGCCGGCCTCACGGCGGAACAAAGGCAAACACTTGCGCAAATCAAGGCCCAGCAGGCGGAAATTACTCAGCGTATCGGCACGCTTGAACGCTTCAACGGCATGAATTTTGTGACTGTCGATGCGAACGGCGTGACCACGGGCCAGGGATGGCGGATGGATGCGGAGAACACGCCCGGAACGGACGGCGTGCGGCGAGTGTATGTTTCGCTGATGAGCGGACAGGACGCTCTCCTGGATACTGGTTACCAGTCGCTGAAGGAGTCGGTGTATTCGGGGCTGGTGCTGCAAACCCGGCTGAAGCCGTATCTGGATGCGGTTGCCCTGCAACTCGACACGAGCGGATTGCACCTGGATTTTGCGGGGGTGACGGCAGCGCTTGGCTCCCTGAAGCAAACCGATGCGGCGAATGCTCTCATCGACATGATCGAGCTTCATAAAATGGCCGGCACCGCACTCTATTCGCTGGGATGGAATGAACTGCCTACGCTGCGCACCTGGATCGAGGAGGCGGCGAACGATGCGGCGTTGCAGAACGTGCTAACCGAACTGGGCGTCAAACGAACCCCTGATGATTTGTGGGGTACCGAAGGTGCCGATTTGGTGCTGGGGCAGGCCGGTGACGACTATTTGATAGGGAGAGGTGGCAACGATTTGTTAAGCGGGGATGCGGGTGCCGATTACTTCGACGGTGGCGCCGGCAACGACATACTGGATGGCGGCACCGGCAATGACACCCTCCAAGGCGGGGATGGCAACGATGTTTACTTGTTTGGCAAGGGCGATGGACAGGACGTGGTGACGGACTGGGGGCCGACGCTCGGCAACGTGGACATGATCCGGTTCAAGTCCGACGTACTGCCTTCGGATGTGGAGATATTCCGGGAGGTGGTAGACACGTCTAGTCTTGTGCTGCGTATAGTTTCCACCGGTGATCGGATTACGGTGCAGAGCTGGTTTAGTGGTGCAGGCTATCGGGTCGAGCGGGTCGAATTCGCCGATGGCACCGTCTGGGATGAGGGCACTCTGGCTCAGGCGCCCATCGTTGGCACAGCTGACAACGATTATTTGCAAGGCGGAGCGGGTGATGACGTTTACCTGTTCGGGCGGGGCGATGGGCAGGATACGGTCTACGATCATGACCTTGCCAATGGAGGTGGGCAGGATACTATCCGGCTGGCTGCCGACATTAACCCGACCGATGTGACCCTGAGCCGGGATGCCTCCAGCCTTTATCTCAGCATCAACGGGTCCAGTGATAGTCTGACTATCTCGAACTGGTACGGCGGCACGAACTACCGAGTCGAGCGGATGGAGTTCGCCGACGGGACGGTATGGGATGCCACGATGCTGGCGAATGCGCCGTATCTCGGGACGGATGAGGCCGATTATTTGTCTGGCACGAGCGATAACGAGACCTTTATCGGACGAAGCGGGGACGACACGCTCCAAGGTAATGGTGGCAACGACATTCTGGATGGTGGCATGGGCGACGACGCCTTGGACGGTGGGGCGGGCGATGACGTTTACCTGTTCGGACGAGGCTACGGCCAGGATACCATCAGCGATTTCGACTATGCCAATGGGGGCGGGCAGGACACGATCCGCCTAGCGGCGGACATCAACCCGGCCGATGTGACCCTGAGCCGGGATGCCTCCAGCCTTTACCTCAGCATCAACGGCACCAGCGACAGGCTGACCGTCATGAACTGGTACGGCGGCACGAACTACCGAGTCGAGCGGATGGAGTTCGCCGACGGGACAGCATGGGATGCCACAATGCTGGCAAATGCGCCGTATATTGATTCAGGCCTGCCTGGCCCAACTCCACAGACGCCACCGGGGGAAATGATCAGCGGCGGTAACAGCGACGACACGCTCTATGGCAACGGCGGCAACGACGTTCTGGATGGAGGTCTCGGGTACGACACCCTTCAAGGCGGAGCGGGCGATGACGTCTATCTGTTCGGTCGGGGTTATGGACGAGATACGATCAGCGATTTCGACTATGCCAATGGGGGCGGGCAGGACACGATCCGCCTAGCGGCGGACATCAACCCGGCCGATGTGACCCTGAGCCGGGATGCCTCCAGCCTTTACCTCAGCATCAACGGCACCAGCGACAGGCTGACCGTCACGAACTGGTACGGCGGCAAGAACTACCGAGTCGAGCGGATGGAGTTTGCCGACGGAACGGTATGGGATGCCACGCTGCTGGCGGATGCGCCGTATCTTGGCACGGGAACCAATTATTGGTATGGCACAAAAGATAATGAGACCATGATCGGAGTAAGCGGGGACGACACGGTCTATGGCAACGGCGGCAACGACGTTCTGGATGGAGGTCTCGGCTACGACACCCTGCAAGGCGGAGCGGGCGATGACGTCTATCTGTTCGGACGGGGTTACGGACGGGATACGATCATCGATTTCGATTATGCCAATGGCGGCGGGCAGGACACGATCCGCCTGGCGGCGGACATCAACCCGGCCGATGTGACCCTGAGCCGGGATGCCTCCAGCCTTTACCTCAGCATCAACGGCACCAGCGACAGGCTGACCGTCACGAACTGGTACGGCGGCAAGAACTACCGAGTCGAGCGGATGGAGTTTGCCGACGGAACGGTATGGGATGCCACGATGCTGGCAAATGCGCCGTATCTCGGCACGGGAACCAATTATTGGTATGGCACAAACGATAACGAGACCATGATCGGAGGAAGCGGGGACGACACGCTCTATGGCGACGGCGGCAATGACGTCCTGGATGGTGGCACGGGCGACGACGTCTTGGACGGTGGAGCCGGCGATGACGCCTACGTGTTTGGCCGGGGCTATGGACGGGATACGATCTGCGACTACGACACCACGGCGGGTAACAGTGACACCATTCTCCTGAAACCCGATGTGGCGCCTGGAGACGTGACCCTGTGGCGCGACACCTCCAATCTTTACGTCAGCATCAACGGTACCAACGACACAATTACGGTACAGAGCTGGTTCGACCACCCAGCCTACCGGGTTGAGCGGATCGAGTTTGCCGATGGCACGGTTTGGGATACTGCAGTCATGCAGGCAGCCAAACTTATTGGAACTGAGAACGGCGATTATCTTTATGGATCATCTGGAGACGACGTCATCGTAGGACTGGCCGGCGATGACGCTTTGTACGGCGATAGCGGCAACGACACCCTGGACGGCGGCACAGGGAACGACAGTCTTGATGGCGGCACCGGCAACGACACCTACGTGTTCGGAGGGGGCTATGGCCGGGACACGATCAGCGACTACGACACCATGGCAGGCAATAGCGACACCATCCGTCTGGCTGACGACGTGGCGCCCTCTGATGTGACTTTGTGGCGCGATGCGTCAAATCTCTATCTCGGCATCAATGGCGCCAGCGACACAATCACGGTGCAAAGCTGGTTCGACGACCCAGCCTACCGGGTGGAGCAGATCGAGTTTGCCGACGGCACTGTGTGGAATGCAGCCACCTTGGCGGCAACCAGGTTTGTGGGCACGTATGCCGCCGATTACCTTTACGGTACCGCCGGGGCCGATGTGATGGAGGGCTTGGGCGGTGACGACTATCTCACCGGGGGCGAGGGCGATGACACCCTTGACGGCGGCATAGGCAACGACACCTTGGACGGCGGTACGGGCAACGACACCTACGTGTTCGGGCGTGGCTCCGGCCAGGACACCATCAGCGAGTACGACACCACGGCGGGCAATAGCGATACAGTCCGCCTAGCTGCCGACGTGGCGCCCTCTGACGTGACTCTGTGGCGCGACGCCTCCAATCTTTACGTCAGCATCAACGGCACCAGCGATCAAATCATGGTTCAGGGCTGGTACGATGATCCCGCCTATCGAGTAGAGCGGATCGAGTTCTCTGATGGAACTGCTTGGGATACCTCTATCATGCAGGCTGCAATCCTTCGCGGTACAAACGCAGCTGACAGTCTCACCGGGTCAATCGGTAGCGACATTATTGAAGGGATGGGTGGCAACGACTACCTCACCGGCGACGCAGGCAACGACACCCTGGACGGCGGCGTCGGGAATGACACCCTTGACGGCGGTGCAGGCAACGACACCTACGTGTTCGGTCGCGGTTACGGCCAGGACACGATTAGCGACTACGACTCCACCGAAGGCAACAGCGACACCATCCGCCTCGCGGCCGACATCAGTGCGAGCGACGTAACCCTGAGCCGGGATGCCTCCAACCTCTACCTCGACATTAACGGCACCAGCGACAGGATCACGGTGCAGAGCTGGTTCGATGATCCGGCCTACCGGGTGGAACGGGTGGAATTCGCCGATGGCACGGCCTGGGACGCGGCCACCTTGGCAGCAGCCAAGTTTGTGGGCACGGATGCCGCCGATTACCTTTACGGTACCGCCGGGGGCGATGTGATGGAAGGCTTGGGCGGCGACGACTACCTCGTCGGCGACGCGGGCAACGATACGTTGGACGGCGGCGCCGGGAACGACATGCTCGATGGCGGCATGGGCAACGATACCTACCTGTTCGGTCGCGGCTCCGGCCAGGACGCGATCTACGAGTACGACACCGCCGCGGGCAACGCCGACATCATCCGCCTGGCCCCGGACCTGATCCCAGGCGACGTGACGCTGTGGCGCGACCAATCCAACCTCTACCTCGGCATTACCGGCACCACCGACAAGATCACCGTACAAAGCTGGTTCGACGATCCCGCCTATCGAGTAGAAAAAGTGGAATTCGCCGATGGCACGGTGTGGGGCACGGCAACTCTACAACAGGCCAAGCTGCGCGGAACCCAAGGAGCTGATTACCTTTACGGCTCGACAGACGATGACGTCATCGAAGGCCTTGACGGCGACGACTACCTTACCGGCGATGCAGGCAACGACACCTACCTGTTCGCCCGCGGCGACGGCCAGGACACCGTTTCCGACTACGACCCGGCAGTCGGCAACAGCGACACGATCCGGTTCGCCGCCGATATCGCGCCGGGTGATGTAACTTTCTGGCGCGACCAATCCAACCTCTACCTCGGCATCAACGGGACCGCCGACAAGATCACGATAGAAAGCTGGTTCGACGACCCTGCCTACCGGGTGGAGCGGGTTGAATTCGCCGACGGCACGGTGTGGGACGCGACCAGCCTGTCGGCAGCCAAGTTTATCGGTTCAGACGCCGCCGATTATCTGTACGGCAGCACCGCGGCCGACGTGATCGAGGGTTTGGGCGGTGATGACTACCTTACCGGCGATGCCGGCAACGACACACTGGACGGCGGTGCCGGCAACGACACGCTCGATGGCGGCACGGGCAACGACACCTATCTGTTCGGCCCTGGTTCCGGCCAGGACACGATCTACGAATACGACACTACTTCCGGCAACACCGACGCTATACGCCTGGCCCCGGACTTGGCGCCGGGCGACGTGACGCTGTGGCGCGACGTTTCCAATCTCTACCTCGGCATCAACGGCACCACCGACAAGATTACGGTTTCAGGCTGGTTCGATGATCCCGCCTGCCGGGTCGAGCGCGTCGCATTCGCCGACGGAACCGTTTGGGGAACCTCAGTGATGCAGGCCGCCGGGTTCCGCGGGACCGATGGTGCCGACTATCTTGCCGGCACCACGGTCAGCGACCTCATAGAGGGCCTGGGCGGCAACGATTACCTGAGCGGCGACCTGGGAGGCGACACCCTGGACGGCGGTACCGGCAACGACACCTTGGATGGTGGCGCGGGCAACGATACCTATGTCTTCGGCCGCGGTTACGGCCAGGATATCGTCTCCGAGACCTCGGGGAGCGCCGATACCGTGAGGTTCAACGCCGATGTGGCGCCGGGCGATGTGGCGGTATACCGTGATGCAAACAACGTTTACCTTGGCATCCACGGCACCGATGACCGTCTGACAATCCAGAACTGGTACCTCGGCGGCGCCTACCGCACCGAGCGCACGGAATTTGCCGACGGCACGGTGTGGGATACCGCCGCGCTCACCGCCGGGATCAACCAGGCCACTGAAGATGCCGACCGTTATTGGGGCTCGACCGGCAATGATACCTTCAGCGCCCTGGGCGGCGACGACCAGTTGGCCGGCAATGAAGGCAACGATACCTTGTACGGCGGAACGGGCAACGACCTGCTGGACGGGGGCAGCGGTACAGACATTCTGGTGGGCGGCACGGGGGGCGACACCTACGTCGTAGACAATGTGGCTGACGTGGTCACCGAGAACGCCGATGAGGGCACCGACACTGTGCAAAGTTCGGTGACCTATACGCTGGCCGCCAATGTCGAGAACCTGACCCTGACCGGCTACGCGGCGATCAACGGCACCGGCAACGCACTGGACAACGTCATCACCGGCAATGCCTATAACAACGTGCTGGATGGTGGGGCGGGCAACGACACCTTGGCAGGCGGCCTGGGCAACGATACCTATACCCTCGACAGCCTCTCGGATACGGTAGTCGAGCAGGCGGGCGAAGGCGCCGACACCATCCGGGTCGGCTTCACCTACACCCTGGGCGCCAACCTGGAGAAGCTTACCCTCACCGGCACTGCGGCCATCGACGGCTACGGCAATGAGCTCGCCAACACCCTGACCGGCAATGGCGCGGCGAATTACCTCTGGGGCGGTGCGGGCAACGATGCTCTCTCAGGGGGCGCCGGTAACGACACTCTGGATGGCGGCGCCGGTAACGATTCTCTCAACGGCGGAGCCGGTGTGGATGCCATGACCGGCGGCCTGGGCAACGACACTTACACCGTGGACAACGTCGGCGATGTCGTCACGGAGTTTGCGAACGAAGGCATCGACAAGGTCAACAGTTCCATCAGCTACGTCTTGGGGGGTGACCTCGAGAACCTGACACTTACCGGTTCCACCGCCATCAATGGCACCGGCAACGCGGCGGACAACGTCCTGACCGGCAACGCCGCGACCAACACCCTGAGCGGTGGGCTCGGCAATGATACGCTGGATGGTGGCGCGGGCGCAGACACTCTGATCGGCGGCGTGGGGGACGATACCTACGTGGTGGACAACGCGGCTGATCTTGTGACCGAGAACGCCGATGAAGGCACCGACACCGTGCAGAGTTCGGTGACCTATACGCTGGCCGCCAATGTCGAAAACCTGACCCTGACCGGCTACGCGGCGATCAACGGCACCGGCAACGCACTGGATAACGTCATCACCGGCAATGCCTATGACAACGTACTGGACGGTGGGGCGGGCAACGACACCTTGATCGGCGGCCTTGGCAACGACACCTATGTGCTGGATAGCCCCTCGGATACGGTGACCGAGAACCTCAACGAAGGGACCGATACTGTCCGGTGCGGTTTCGACTACACCCTGGGCGCCAACCTGGAGAACCTCGCCCTTACCGGCACGTCCGCGGCCAACGGCTTCGGCAATGAATTCGCCAACGCGCTGACCGGCAATGGTGCGGCCAACTACCTCTGGAGCGGCGCGGGCGCCGACACCCTCAACGGGGCCGGCGGCAACGATCTTCTGCAAGGTGGGGCCGACAATGACGTTCTGACCGACAGCGCGGGCAATAACCTGTTCGACGGTGGCACCGGGGCGGACGCCATCACCGGCGGGAGTGGCAACGAGCTTTTCATCGGCGGTGCCGGCAACGACACCATCACCACCGGCGCAGGCGCCGATGTCATCGCCTTCAACCGCGGCAGCGGCAAGGACACGATCAAGGCCAGCACCGGCGCGGACAATTCCCTTTCCCTCGGAGGTGGCATCTGCTATTCGGACCTGGCCTTCAGCAAGTCCTCCAACAACCTCGTTCTCAGCACCGGCAACGGCGAGAGCATCACGCTTCAGAACTGGTACACCAACACCGCCAACCACAGCCTACTCACCTTGCAAATGATTGAAGAAGCCGCTATCGACTTCAACCCTACGGGCAGCGACGTGCTGCGGGACAACAAGATCGAAACCTTCAATTTTCAGGGCCTGGTCGACTGTTTCGATCAAGCAATGGCCGCCAACCCGGGGATTACCTCCTGGGCACTCACCCAGGCGCTGACGGATTTCCATCTCTCCGGCTCGGACACCGATGTCTTGGGGGGCGACTTGGCCTATCAGTATGGCAAGAATGGTAACCTCTCCAACGTGGGACTGACGGCCGCGCAGTCGATTCTGTCCGACCCCACCTTCGGCATTGGCGGGCAAATGCTCAAGCCGCTGGTCAACTTGCAGGAGGGGGCGGTACGCCTGGGTTAAACGATGATATTCTGTGCAAGCGACAAACCGAGATGGCGTCTCCCCAAGACCGACCCCAACCCCCTGGATTTCTCGCCGCCCTTGCTGCGCCTCCAGGATTCTCCCCCCAACCCTGTCGGGCGGGCGGTGCTGATAACGTTGCTGATCCTGCTCGCGGCGCTGATCCTGTGGACGGTGCTGGGCAAGCTCGATATCGTCGCGGTGGCCGAGGGCAGGCTGGTGCCGCAGAGCTATCTCAAGATCGTGCAGCCGTCGGAGTCCGGCATCGTCAAGGAAATCCTGGTCAAAGAAGGCGAGGAGGTGAAGTCGGGCCAGGTGCTGATGCGCATGGATACCCTGATCACCGACGCCGATGCCAAGTCGTTCGAGGGTGACTTCCAGCGCAAGCGTCTGACCCTGCGCCGGATCGACGCCGAACTGAGCAGCCGCCCATTCCGCGCCGAAGCCGGCGACCCGCCCCCACTCGCGCGCGAGGTCGAAGCGCAATACCGCGCCAACCGGGTGGCGCTCGATGCGGCCTTGGCCGAGGAGCGCAGCCGCCTCGTCAAGGCGAAATATGACCTGTCTTCCGCCGAGCAGGTGAAGGTCAAGCTCACCCAGGTGCTGCCGCATTACCGCAAGCAGGACCAGGCCTTCGAGAAGCTGGCCAGGGATGGCTACGCCGGCACCCTCATGGCCAGCGACAAGAGGCGGGAGCGCATCGAAAAAGAACAGGAACTCAAGACCCAGGAATTCCTGATTGAATCCACCCGAGCCAGCATCCAGCAGTCGGAGAAAAAACTCGCCCAGATCGACTCCGACTATCGCCGTCAGCTTTACGCCGAACGCAACGAAATTCAGGGCACCGCCGACAAGCTTTCCCAGGAGATCGCCAAGCAGACGCACAAGCAGGAACTGCTCGAACTCAAGGCCTCGCAGGCCGCCATCGTCAAGGACCTGGCCACTCACACGGCGGGTACCGTGGTCCAGCCCGGCACCGTGCTGCTCACCCTGGTGCCGAAGGAAGAAATGTTACGCGCCGAAGTCTGGGTGTCGAACGAGGATATCGGCTTCGTCCGCAAGGGTCAGGTGGTGAAGCTCAAGCTTGCCGCCTTCCCGTTCCAGAAATACGGTATGGTCGAAGGCATGGTCGAGCACGTCAGTGCCGACTCCGCCGACAACAACACCAGCAACAGCCCTGGGCAGAACGACAAGACCGGGAACACGCCGCCGCTGGTCTACAAGGCGCTGGTGAAGCTCAAGGCGATGCACCTGGAGATGGATGGGGAACGCTTCCCGCTCGGGGCCGGGATGCAGGCTTCCGTCGAGATTTTGCTCGGCCGGCGAACGGTGATGGAATACCTGCTCTCACCGGTACAGAAGGCGTTTCATGAGGCGGGGAGGGAAAGATAGCGGGTAAATTTACCGGTGTGAAGAAGGAATAAAGAAGGTGAGAAAGCGAGTATTTGATTTTTCAGCCGATTTTCATTAAACTAATCGGCTTTTCACCTTGCCTCACCGTCCCGCATGGCGGGAGGCTTTAACCCGTAAGGAGTATTCATGCGACATTACGAAATTGTTTTCATCGTTCACCCCGATCAGAGCGAGCAGGTGCCCGCCATGATCGAACGCTATCGCACCCTGATCACCTCCAAGAGCGGCCAGATTCACCGTCTTGAAGACTGGGGACGCCGCCAGATGGCCTACCCGATCCAGAAAATGCACAAGGCGCACTACGTGCTGATGAACATCGAGTGCGACCAGGAAACCCTGGACGAGCTCGATCATGCATTCAAATTCAACGATGCGGTCCTGCGCCACCTGACGATCAAAGTGAAGGAAGCCGTAACCACGCCTTCACCGATGATGAGGGAAGACCGGGCTCGTTATACGGAAACTCCAGTGGCTCCTGTAGCCGTGGAAACTCCGGCCGAGGCGCCCGCCGCCCAGGAAGCTGCAGCCTAAGTGGATTGCAACCAGGTTGTCCTGACTGGCCGTATCGCCGAGATGGATGCCTTGCGTTTTACCCCAGCCGGTTTGCCCTTGATGGCCTTCAGAATAGGTCATGTTTCCGAGCAGATAGAGGCGGGGTTCAAGCGCAAAGTTGAATGTGAAATACCCGCGGTCGCGATGGGTGATGCCGCCCAGGTGGTCGCCGGTTGGAAAGCCGGCGACAGCATCAAGGCAGGGGGGTTCCTGGCACGCAAGAGCCAGCACAGTCAGCAACTGGTGTTGCACTTGAATAGAATAGAATTGATTGAGAGAGGTTAAAAATGGCACGTCCTACCACGAAAAAACCGACCCGGCCGAGCAATCGGGGCGGCATGTTCAAGCGTCGCAAGTTTTGCAAATTTACTGCTGAAGGTATCAAGGAAGTCGATTACAAGGATACCGAAATCCTGAAGGATTTCATCGCGGAAAACGGCAAGATCATCCCGTGCCGCATTACCGGTACGAAAACCCGCTACCAGCGCCAGCTGGGCACGGCAATCAAGCGCGCCCGCTTCCTGGCCCTGATTCCCTACACTGACCAGCACTAAGGAGACACCAGATGCAATTAATTTTATTGGAAAAGGTTGTCAATCTCGGTCAATTGGGCGACATCGTCAAAGTCAAGGACGGCTATGGCCGCAATTTCCTGATCCCGCAAGGCAAAGCCAAGCGTGCTACGGAAAAAAACAAGGCTGAATTCGAGGTGCGTCGCGCCGAACTGGAAAAGCAGCAAGCTGCAATTCTTGCCGATGCCCAGTCCCGTGCCGAGAAGCTGGAAGGCCAACTGGTCAAGATTTCCCAGAAGGCTGGCGTGGATGGCCGACTGTTCGGTTCTGTCACCAACACCGACATCGCCGAAGCGCTGAATGCCATGGGCTTCGAAGTTGCCAAGGCAGATATCCGTATGCCTACCGGTCACCTCAAGCAGATCGGTGATTACCCCATTGCTGTTGCGCTGCATCACGATGCGGTTGCCAACATCACGGTTACCGTGGTTGGCGAAAGCTGAGATTAGGGTTGTTCCGGCAAAAAGGGGCTGCTTGCAGCCCCTTTTTCTTTGTGTCGGTTTCCAAGAAGCTGTCTTAACAAATATCGTGGGATGCGTTGCAGTCAGAAAGCCCAGCAGCTAGGCGCGCGACGCAGGTCGTAGCTGCGGTCTACGATGCCAAGGAGCGGAACGACGCTGCCGGGATTTCTGGCTGCAACCCTTCGGGACGTCGGCATTTAGCTCTCCGGCTTTGTCGCGGCTCACTTGTTTGGAACAACCAAACGGCGCTTTACCGCTTCGCGCCGGAGGGCTAAATGCCATAGTCGCACCCATGATATTTGTTAAGACAGCTTCTGAGGTATTTGGGTATACTTTCAACTTGATTTTATTCCTTGCCATCAGCTTTCTCAGATATAAAATTCCATGAATGATCAACAGCTTGATAATCTGAAGTTGCCGCCCCATTCGGTTGAGGCGGAGCAGTCCGTACTGGGTGGCCTGTTGCTCGATAACAGCGCCTGGGAAAAGATTGCCGACCTGGTCACCGAAGGGGATTTTTACCGCCACGACCACCGCCTGATTTACCGCCATATCAGCAAGTTGGTGGAACACAACAGGCCGGCGGATGTGATCACCATCGCGGAATCGCTGGAGAATAGCGCCAAGCTTGTCGATGCAGGCGGACTCGCCTATCTGGGCGCACTGGCACAGAACACGCCGAGCGCCGCTAATATCCGACGCTACGCCGAAATCGTGCGGGAGCGTGCAGTATTGCGCAAACTGGTCGAAGTCGGCAGTGGTATCGCCGAGGATGCACTTAATCCTTCCGGTCGCTCGATGGCGCAACTGCTCGACGAGGCTGAGGCGAAGGTGTTCGAGATTGCCGAGGCGGGCGCGCGCGGCAAGCAGGGGTTCGTCGAGATCCAGCCGCTGCTGACCCAAGTGGTGGAACGCATCGACATGCTGTTCCAGCGCGATAATTCGAGCGATGTCACCGGCATTCCGACTGGTTTTACCGACTTGGACGAGAAAACATCCGGTCTGCAGGGCGGCGACCTGATTATCGTCGCAGGCCGTCCGAGTATGGGCAAGACCGCATTTTCCCTGAATATCGCGGAAAACGTCGCGATGCAAACCGGTCTGCCGGTCGCGGTCTTCAGTATGGAAATGGGCGGGTCGCAACTGGTGACCCGGATGATTGGCTCGATCGGTCGCCTCGACCAGCATCGGATTCGTACCGGCCGCCTGCTGGACGAAGACTGGCAGAAACTTACCTATGCGGTGGGCAAGCTCAACGACGCGCCCATTTTCATCGATGAAAGCGCCGCGCTGACTTCGCTTGACCTGCGCGCGCGGGCTCGTCGCCTGCATCGCCAGTGCGGCAAGCTGGGACTGATCGTGATCGACTACCTGCAATTGATGAGCGGAAGCGGCAAGGGCGGGGGCAACGAAAACCGCGCTACCGAGATTTCCGAGATTTCACGCGGCCTCAAGGCGTTGGCCAAGGAGCTGGATGTGCCGGTGGTCGCGCTTTCCCAGCTCAACCGCAGCCTGGAACAGCGCCCCAACAAACGGCCGGTAATGTCGGATCTGCGCGAATCCGGCGCCATCGAGCAGGACGCCGACCTGATCCTGTTCATCTACCGCGACGAAGTCTACAACTCCGATACCCAGGACAAGGGTATTGCCGAGATCATTATCGGCAAGCAGCGTAACGGGCCGATCGGCACGGTGCGCATGACCTTCCTTGGCGAATACACCCGATTCGAGAATTATGCGCATGGGGGTAGCTACTAGACTCATGCGTCCGCTCCAGGCTCGAATCGATCTTTCGGCACTCAGGCACAATCTTGGCGTGGCTCGCGGCTATGCGCCGCAAGCCAGAACGATGGCCGTGATCAAAGCCAATGGATATGGTCATGGCATGTTGCGGGTGGCCCATGCGCTTGCAACCGCCGATGGTTTCGCCGTGCTCAATGTGGAAGAGGCGGTGGCACTGCGCGAGGCCGGTTTCAACCAGACCATCCTGCTGCTGGAAGGATTTTTTAGCGCGGACGAGCTGCCGACCCTGGCTGAATACGGGCTGGCCAGCGTCATCCACTGCCCGGAACAGATCGAAATGCTCGAAATGGCCGGATTGCCGGTCAAGATCGACGTATTTCTCAAGCTCAACAGCGGCATGAACCGGCTCGGCTTCAGGCCAGAAGTCTTCAGCGCCGCGCTGAAACGTCTCCAGAGCGCGCGCGCTGTGGGCAGAATCGTGCTGATGACCCATTTCGCCTGCGCCGACGAGGAGCAGGGAATCGCTGTTCAATTCGCCTGTTTTGACGACATTGCCATGGGTCTGGTCGCGCCGCGCTGCCTTGCCAATTCCGCGGCCATCCTGCGCTATCCGGAATCCCACGGCGACTGGGTGCGACCCGGTATCATGCTTTACGGTTCCTCGCCTTTTGCCGATGCGAGCGCGGAAAGTTTTGATCTCAGGCCGGTGATGACGCTGACCAGTGCCATCATCGGGTTGCAGGCACTACAGGCTGGGGAAGCTGTCGGTTATGGCGCCGCATTTCGTGCAGAGCAGCCTACCCGTGTCGGCATCGTCGCCTGCGGTTATGCAGACGGCTATCCGCGCCATGCCCCGACCGGCACGCCGGTGCTGGTCAATGGCCAGCGCTGCCGCACCCTGGGCCGGGTGTCGATGGATATGCTGTGCGTCGATCTCACCAACGTTCCCGATGCCGGCATCGGCAGTCCGGTGACCCTGTGGGGCAAGGGTTTGCCAGTGGAGGAAATTGCCGTGGCGGCAGGCACCATCAGCTATGAATTGCTGTGCGCGCTGGCACCGCGAGTGCCGGTGGTGGAAGCCTGAACATGGCCAAACAAAAATCCGTTTACACCTGCACCGAATGCGGCGGGCAGGCCACCAAATGGCAGGGCCAGTGCCCGCACTGCATGGCGTGGAACACGCTGGTGGAGACCGTTGCCGAGATTGCACCAACCATCAACCGCTACAGTGCGCTGGCTGAGCCCAGCCAGCTGCAGCGCCTGTCCGATGTGGAGGCGCTGGAAACACCGCGCCAGACCACCGGCATCGCCGAATTCGACCGCGTTCTCGGTGGCGGGCTGGTGCCGGGCGGGGTGGTGCTGATCGGCGGCGATCCGGGCATCGGCAAGTCAACTTTGTTACTGCAGGCCTTATGCCATCTCGGTGCGAGCAATAAGGTGCTGTATGTCAGCGGCGAGGAATCGGCTCAGCAGATTGCGCTCCGTGCCAAAAGACTGGCGCTTGACGCCGGGCCGGTGCAGCTGCTGGCGGAAATTCAGTTGGAGAAGATCAGCGCCACCTTGCTGGCGCAGAGGCCCGACGTGGCAGTGATCGATTCGATCCAGACCGTTTATTCCGAGGCGCTGCAGTCCGCCCCCGGCAGCGTGGCGCAGGTGCGCGAGTGCGCGGCGCAGCTGACACGTCTGGCCAAGCAGGCTGGCATCACCGTGATCCTGGTCGGTCATGTAACCAAGGAGGGCGCGTTGGCCGGGCCGCGCGTGCTTGAGCATATTGTGGATACGGTGCTGTATTTCGAAGGCGACAGCAATTCCAGTTTTCGCCTGATCCGCGCTTTCAAGAACCGCTTCGGCGCGGTCAACGAGCTGGGTGTATTCGCGATGACCGAGAAGGGGCTGCGCGAAGTGAGCAACCCTTCGGCGCTGTTTCTGTCGCATCACGGCCAGGAAGTGGCGGGTTCGTGCGTGATGGTGACGCAGGAAGGTACGCGGCCGCTGCTGGTGGAAGTACAGGCCCTGGTGGATGAG
>CAZLJK010000056.1:0-16698 GCA_964559825.1 uncultured Sulfuricella sp.
TCGGTGACGTTGTCGGCGAGGTCGTCGGTGACGTTGTCGGTGACGTTGTCGGCGAGGTCGTCGGTGACGTTGTCGGCGAAGCCGTAGCCATCCGCACACCACCACCAATAGGAGTCACAACATCTGGCGCACGCGGTTCTGGCGGCGCATCATGCACTACATCAGGATTGACTACTTCAACTTCAGCATTGGGGAGTGGGATATCAATGGGAGGAACGGGGATTTGCTGACCTTGGCTGTTAGTATCCATGAGCGGAACTTCAACACCAGCAGGAGATGTCTGGCGAGGAACGTCCAAGCCATCATTGCGGACAGCGCCTTCGTCCACTTTCAGACGATCGAGCTCTTCATTTCCACGCAAGCCCGCCTGGATGTTTTCATTGCCCGCATCGTCAACCCGTTCCGGTGCCACAGTGGCGGTTTCGGCGGGGGCTGCATTTCCTTGCGCCTGGTCACGGCTTAGGACAGTCATATCATCTAAGAGGACCGCCTCGTGATTTTGAGCGGCGTTTTCTTTTCCGGCGTCCTCTTGATTTTGAGTGTCTTTTTTGGTTTTCTTAGCCATGACCTAATTCCTTGAAAGATTTCCAGATACTTTTATCTTATTAGAAAGCCTTGCAAGATCATAGACAGCCAAAGGTTATAACGCCTACCTTTCATGGAACGACAGCGAGATGACATCTATCAAAGGTTTGGTCAGGTATGCCAGCAAAGTTTTCTGACCGGTCAGGATCTCGGCTTCCAAGCTCATGCCGGGTTGTAGCGGATTTCTTCCTGGCACACCACCTACATAGGGGTTGCTCAGCTCGACCAATCCTTTGTAATAGGGAAGGTTGTTATCACCCACTACGCTGGAGGCGCTCACTCGTTTAAGGGTGCCTTTAGCGACACCGAATCTGGCGTAGTCGAAACTCGTTACCCGTAGATTAACAGGCTGCCCCACTCTGACAAAGCCAATGTCGCGTGGAGAGATGCGTATCTCGGCTTCCACTACGGCTTTATCCGAGACGATCTGCATTAGCAGCGCCCCCGGCTGGAAAACCTGGCCGACATTTTGTACGCGCAGATCCTGGACATAGCCGCGGCTGGGGGCGCGCACTTCGAGTCGATCCACTCGGGCTTTTAGACGCTGAATGCCTTCCTCAACCTCGGCCAGCTCGGCACGCACTACCCCTAACTCGCCCAAGGCATCGCGCCTCAATTGATTCTGGGTATCGGTATAACGGTTTTGGACCTCTGCCAACTCCTGCTGAGCAACGCCAATTTCTTCTGTTAACCGCGCCACTTCACCTGAAGCCGTGACTTTTGCGCGCCGTGTCTCCAATAGTACAGTCCGATTTATCAGTCGGCGTGATGCAAGCTCTTCACGCATGTCGGAAAGTTCCCCGGTCAGGGCTTGATGCTCCTTTGCAACGCCCAGAGCGGTTTCCAGTTGATGGACGCGCTGTCTACGTTGATTGATTTGCCGCTCCAATATTGAAAGCGTCGAACTTCGCGTGGCCAATTGGGTGACAAAAATTTCCCGTTGACTGGAAACCCTATTTGATTGGCTTACGTCGAGTGCCGCAAAATCGAGTTTTCTGCCCTCTGTATAGGCGACCAGACGTTCTTCACGCAGACGCAGCGATTCCCGACGGGCTTCCATCTGCCCAAGCTCGGCAAGCGCTTGTGAGCCTTCTATACGCAGCAAAACCTGACCTTCCTCGACAAGTTTTCGTTCTTCCACGTTCAGTTCCGTCACTACCCCGCCGTCCATATGCTGGACCATTTTGGCTTTACTGAACGGGATCACTTCGCCTTGTGCTCGTGCTACTTCTTTCATGTTCGTCAGTGCTGCCCATGCCAGAAATCCAAGCACCAGCGCCCCGACGATGAATAGGATAGGGCGAACAAAAGCGGGAATCAGTTCTTCTTCAACATGGATGGAGTCTGAAAGAAGGCGACGTTCCCGGCTTCCCAGTGGCGCTTGAACCGAACCCCCGGATCCGCGACGTTTCACTTTATTTTGGAAGAACATTTTAGCTCAGCCCTGTCATGATTTTATCCTTGATACTGTCAAAAGCCCCCATGGCAACCACATTGCCACGCTCCATCAGGATTACGAAATCCGCCAACCGCATGTGGCCCGGTCGATGCGAAGCCATAATCAGTGTGGAGCGACCGCGCAGCCATTCGATACAACGGATTAATGCTTGTTCTCCTGCCTGATCCATGCCGGTGCCTGGTTCGTCAAGCAACACAATGGCGGCAGGCTTGAGAATAGTGCGCGCCAGCGAAAGACGCTGGCGGAACCCATGCGGCAGTTGATCTGACCGACTGTTGGAAATACGGGTATTGAATCCGTCCGGCAGTGCGGCAATATCTTCGGCAAGTCCAGCCATATCAACGGCCCAGTTCAGCTCTTCTTCAGTTGCGGCAGGGTGCACCAGGCGCAGATTCTGCGCGACTGTTCCGTAGAACAGTTCACAATGCTGCGGCATATAACTGATTTTTGAACGCAGATCAGCGGCTGTGAGTTGGCGTATATCCACGTTGTCCAGACGAATGGTTCCCGCCTGGGGGATGTAGACGCGCTCAATCAGCTTGAGTAGGGTCGACTTGCCCGAACCGTTGCCGCCCGCGATCACCACAATCTGCCCCGGTTCCACCGAAAATGACACGCCCAGCAACGCGGGGTCGGCATCGGCCACGTACCGAAAAGACACACGCGCAAAGCTTAAGGTTCCAAGCACATTGGGGCGGATGGTCTGCGTCGCGCCAATTTCCGATTCGCCTTGAAGACGCATCAGGTTCTCGACCTGGCGGATATTAGAGCGAATATTCATTAGGGCGGTTGTTGCCAGAAATATATTCTGCATTGGACTGGTGACGCGCCACAGAATCATCATGGTCGCCAGCATGGTGCCACCGCTGATTTGACCGTGAATCGACAGATAGGCTGACACCGCCAATGCCAGAAGGCCGGTAGTAGAGCCAATAATCTGAGCAATACTTGCGGTGCGAGCATGCACCTGATGATCGCGGAAATTGGCCATAACCGACCTTCCGCTCATTTCCTTGAACCGGTTCACCCACGATGGCCCCACCCCTACTGAACGAATTGGGCGCATATCGCTTAATGTCTCGTTCAGGAATTCCCAGCGAGTTGACGCCAGCCGGGATGCGTTTGCCACCGACCGCTCGCTATTTTTATGCTTCAGGAATCCCAGCAAGGCGAAAGCAAGTGCTGACGCCAACACGACCAACAGCACCCATGGGTTAATAATCGCAATGGCTATCACCAGCACCAGGGTGGAGGGTATTTCAAATGCAAGCACGGAAAGCGGCCCGAGGAAGAAGTCGCGCAAACTCTCCAGATTTTTGATTCGCCCCACTTGTTGGCTGACCGACGCACCTTCGATTGACGCTGCCGGCAAAGTGATGATGCGCTTAAACAGGCTATTCCCCAGGATATACTCGAAGCGACCACCCATGAAGGCCATAACCTGGCCTTTGAGATTACGCAAAAAACTATCGACAACAATGGCGATGATGACCCCGATCATGAGGTAAGCGCCCATCTCAATATCACCAGTCGGCAGCACTTGATCGTAAATCGACCTGACGAATAAAGGTGGCGCCAGGCCGAGCAGCGCTCCCGCAACCGTAAGCGCAAACGCCAGTAAAATGTGGCTACGGAAACGTAGCATCAACGTTCCGATCCAGTTTGATTCAGGGCGACGCTCTTTGGGGGAGGTTTCCTTTTTCTGGAAAAGAAAGACCTCTCCGGCCTCCGCGGGTGGGTCAATCTCGATTTCAGCACGCTGGGCACTGTCGAAAACCAGCAGGTTCCCGTTAGGCAAGAGCTTCAAAACCACCATTGCGGACTGATTTTGCGGCACGAAAAGGCAGGGCATCAGGCGAGAGTCCAGCCGCGCCAGATTGCCATTGAGGTGTTTGGGGAAAAGCCCCAGATTGGCCATGATAGAGCACAGCCCGGAAAGCTCCATACGGCTTACCATGTGCGGCATGGCCTCCGCCAACCCCCGCGGCTGCCCTTGCCATTGGCACGCTTTCAATAGCGGCAGCAAGCATATGGCAAGATCGGATTCTTCATCGAACTGGCGATGGATGATGACGGAAAGATCCTCCGTGCTCTCGGGGCGGTCAGGAAAGAAAAATTTATCTGACGATGCGGCGACCGCCGCGTCAGAGCGAGTTTCAACCACGCCTTCATGCAAACGGCCATCGACCAGGGAATAGATTTTATCTGCAAGAGAGATCAACGAAGGGCGGTGCGTCACCATCACCATGGTGCATTTGCCCTTGAGTTCAGCGAAGTAGTCGCGCAACAATTGGTCTCCGCGCATATCCAGGGAAATGTTGGCCTCGTCAAACAGGATAACACTAGGCTTGCGCACCAGCGCCCTGATTATGGTGATAATCTGGCGCACCCCCGCCGGTAGGGTTTCTGCCACCCCCTCGCCGAGGGGGGTTTCATAACCCATTTTCATGCCCGCCACTATACGGTCCAAGCCCAGCTTTTGAGCGAGTTTCAGCGCTTCCTCGTTTAGACTGGTGTCGAACATTGTCAGGTTCTCGAGAAGATTGCCGGTAACTACTGTGCCGGTTTGAGGCAACAGAGCGATCTCTTTATATACGCTATCCGCGTTGAAACTATTCAGCGGCAAACCATCCACAAGAATTTCGCCTGAATCCGGTCGTTGCATGCCATTCATCAACGATAGCAGGCTGGTTTTCCCGCTTCCGCTTTCCCCGCGAATGGCAATGAATTCCCCTGCCGCGATGGTCAAGGAAAGATTGGAAAACAACTCGGCATTCATACGACGGTTTTGTTCCCCGCCATGGATGTGCCCACTGGACAAAGGGACTTTGGAGACCAATTTGGCACCTTCGTGGGTCAAGGTGACATTGCGTAGCTCCAACTCTTTTTCAACCGGCGGAATCGCCGATTTCCCCGCATCGGCCTCATGCGGCATATTGAGCACTTCGTTCAACCGGTCATGGGCCGCAACGAAAGACTGGTAGCGCATCCACACGGTCAAGCCGCGGCGCAGAGGTTGCAATGCCCGCACGGAAAGCATCATGCACGCGGCAAGAGCGCCAGGCGTCATTTGTCCGCTGATAACGAGCCATGAGCTGGTAAAAACTACCCCGACGATCATGACCTGGGAAAACAGGACTCCCATGTTCCCTGCCAATGCGTTACCACGCGCCAATGCTTCACCGAGATCGGAACTGGCTTCCTGCAGTCGCTCGTAACGGCGCAGCATCAGCGATTCCATGGTCAGCGTCTTCACCGAATGGATGCCAGACAGCACCTCTGATAAAAAGCCTAATCGACGGTCATCCAGTGTGTTACGCTGCTGGACCTGCTTGCGCATCCAGTTGCCAAAGCGATAAATGAGATATGTAAACAGCAGAAGAAGCAAAGCCGGCACCACCACCAACCAGCCCCCGATGAGATAGATCAGTGCCAGAAAAATTGCCACGAAGGGAAGATCGAACATCACCAGCAAAGCCTGACCTGAATAGAAATCAGCCACTTTGGCGGCAGCCAGTATCCGTTCCGCGTGCGCACCCGGTTCCTCACGCTGGTAGCGCTGCAATGAAACCTGCATCAAGCGCTCCAGCGCGGCAACACTGGCTTTGTGTTCAAAGCGCGCGCCCAGCCAAGTCGTGACCAGCCCATTCACAGCACGTAAGATTTCTTCCAGAATCAGCGCAAGCACTACCCCGACGACCAGAAAGGTCAACGTCTCCAGAGACTGGTTTACCACCACGCGGTCCAGTATCTGGAGAATCGCCAAGGGAAGCGCCAGCGCCAGAATGTTGGACAGGAAAGCGGACAAACCCAGCCCCGGTAACACCCGACGCAAATCGGGCGAACGTAATACCTGACGCAAGGCGCTCTCAGCAGAGGCGCGCCCGGACTGGTTCTTGCTGCCCGATGTTTCCCGAGCAGAGGTCGAAAGCGTTCTTTCCATGTTACTCCATGACCAAACAGTCTATAGCCCGACGAAGCAATGGGTGGGTGAATGAAAGCCGCCCCTCGGCACCCCATGACAGGACGCCGGCCGCCACCGTGCGTTCCACCTGTTGTTGTAAGGATTTGACATCTTCACCCATGGTCGCCGCTATTTCTTCCAACGTTGCGGCAACTGAATTTTTGGCCATCGCACGCAGCAGATTACAATCCAGATGCAAGCTGTCCAGACGGGCGTTGATCACCACCAGCAGCGGCAACGCCAGTCGCTCCACATCTTGGTGTCGCGCCAGTTCGACGGCAAACAACGGCACGCCGGCCGCCATGGTGGAAATATCCTGAACTTCGCTCGAGCTTGCCTTGGCCGCGTCTTTACCCAACGTTCGCCGCACCAGCGCCTCAACGGCCTTCGCGGACAGCCGCCGCAAACTAATCGTTTCGGCGGGATGGTCGCCACTCCTCCTCACTCCTCTACGGCTCGAGAAAATAACCATCTTTCCATTTTCGACCGCATCAGCGGCGGCAGCTGACAATAGCACCTGTTGCTCTTCGCACAGCAGGTGAAAATCATCGACAATAACCAGTTCCGGAGAGTGGACAGGCTTGGCGTTGATTGCTTCCACGACCCCCTTCAAGGAACAGCCCATTTCCCTTTCGGTATCGTAAAGACTCTTGCCCAGCACTTCCGGCAAGCAGCGGTAGAACGCTGCCGTCCCTCCTTGCCGGAGGCAAAGCTTCGAAATTTCTTCGCAAAGGCGGGATTTGCCCATGCCCATCTCGCCTTCGACATGGATCAGTCTGCCACACCCCTTCGTAGCATCAATCAGGGCGGCATGGAGCTTGGATAATTCAGCGACGCGGCCAACCAGAGGATAGGCCCGGCGCGATCCAGTCCAGTGCAGGTTTTTGAGTTCCTGAAAAGACATGGTCGGCGACACACCTTGCTGCCCACCAATGCCGAAGGCCTCGATCAAATCCAGTGACGCCGATTCGAATAAAATCTGCCCCGGAGGTGTGCCGTTCAGTAACTCCCGGGCCGAGGCGATAACGGCGCTGGCGATGGCTTCTCCCGTCCAGCCGCCGAAGCGTTTCATGCTCGCGACCGCCAGCCCGGCGGTCAGGCAGCCGCGCATTTTTTCCGCCATGCCGGCGTCCAGCGCCAGCAAGTCGTCATGCACCGCACGGGCGGTTTGCAAGGCAATCGCCACATCATATTCCGTGACCCGCTGAATGCCGAAGATAACGTCACCCGCATTTCCCTGGCGTGCCAAAAAAACAGCGTCGCTAGCGGATGCAAGAGCCGCCAGGGTGCCATACATGAGCCTTACCGCCGTTTGGTTCGCTTCTTCCGGCAGGGCCATGCTAAGTACCACGCAGGGCCGGCGCTCCAGCAAGCCCTCCGCCGCCAAGGTGGAGCCACGGCGTTCCTGTTTGTGGCGCCTATCCATGCCGCGAGACACCGCCATCGCGCGATTGGTAACATTCAGCTTCTTGAACAGCGCGACAATATGCTGCTTGACTGTGCCGATACCGATGTCCAGTTCCCGCGCGACTTCCTTGTTGACCTTGCCCGCCTGCAAGAGTTTGAGTATCTGGCGCTGGCGCTGGGTAAGTTCGGGTTGCGGCGCCGTTTTGGCAGTCCCGTTCATCGTCGCTGCCCTTTGGCACCTTCTTTGGCACGGCCTTTGTTGGCGGCCATTTCCTGCAAGGGTGATGACGCGCTGAAATCGTCGTTCGCCGACAGCTCCTGCGACGATATGACCTGGCAGCGATGCTGTCCGGCACGTAACGTTGCGCAAAGCGCATCGGCCATTTGATGGTCAGGGAGTTCGACAATGAACAAGCGGTACCAGGAGGCGCGCTCTTCGCCTGTATCATTCACCCGACCTTGGCTTCGCGGAAGCAGAGAGCGGTTTTCCATCTGTTTCGGGAAGCGGGCGTGCAAGTCGCGCCACGCAGCGGTAACAGCGGCGTGGTCATAAACACCTGATATTTCAACCAGCCAACGCTCACCCTCCTCGCGCAACTGATTCCCGGACCAGTCCACCCCCGCGATTTGAACTCTGCTTGGCAGGGTGGCCGTGAGCATCACGTCGACGTGGTCATTCAAGGGCTGACCCTCTTTCGGCACTTGGTCCGAAGTCGGTTCGCGGCCTGAAGAAGGGGTTTCCGGCGTTTTGACGGTGGTATCGACACCGGCGGCATGGCTTTCTACCTGGTTTTGTGGAGCATTGATTTCCACCCCCGTGCCCGCTGGAGGATTCGGTTTCGGAACCGTCGCCGACAGAATCGCGCCATAATCGATCTCGGCCGTCAAGGACGAGGGCCGAGCCCCATCGCCAGGCAGGGCGACCCCCATGGACACACCGCCGCCCAGCGCGCTGAACAAGCCAATCAGGCCGCGATAGCGTTCCATGCGCACATTGTACCAATCATCCAGGTTGCGATGATAGGTGCGTTCCGTATCCAGCACCACCAAGTAATCCACCGCCCCGGCCATGTAGGATTCCTGGCTGTAATCCCAGGCGCGATGCGCCGAATCGGTGGCCATCCGTTGCGCTTCCAGGCGTTTTCCCGTAAACCTGATGGCGCTCAGGGAATCGTCGACTTCGCGCACGGCGTCGTAAATCACCCGTATATAGGTTTCCACCATTTCTTCATGTACTGCCTGGGCAAAGTCAACTTCACGGGAACGCTTTCCGCTATCGAACAGGGTTGCCGAGAGGTTGGCGATAGCGTTCCAGAACAGCGCCTGGGGTTGAAATAGCTGCGACATGTACGCACTGCCATAACCCACTTGCGCCGTCAGGTCTAAGGGAGGAAGCACCCGCGTTCGCGCCACATCGATATCGGCATCGGCGGCTAATAGCCGCGCTTCCACTACACGCACATCGGGCCTGCGTAATAGCAATGCAGAGGGCACACCGGGAAGCACGGACGGGAAATTCACCGAGTCGAGCCCGTTATCGGAAAGCTTCAGCGCTCCCGGTATGGCGCCCGCCAGGGACGCCAAACGATTGAGCACCACCTCCCGCTGCTGCTCCAGCACTGGGATGGTGGCCCTGACCGAGTAGACAGCCGATTTTTGTTGTTCCATCTCCGTGACGGTAGCATCCCCTACTTCCAGGCGCGCATTCACCGCTGCGAGCATTTCGCTCAGCGCCTTATCGGTCTCTTGCGCGACCCTCAACCGGTCGTTGATCGACAGATATTCCGCATAACTAACGGTCACATTGGCAACTACATTGCGTTGCACGTCATCGCGCTGAAAAGTCGCCCGCCACAACTGTAGTTCGGCGGATTCGTACATCGCAGACCGCTCCCCCCAGATATCGGGGCGCCAGTCGCCTCGGAGGCTGGCTTGGTATGTTTTGCGGGACTTGATTTCACCGCCTGGAGCAACCGTCCCTATGCCATTATATGGCGCTTCAATTTTGGCTTGGGCAGGCATGGAAATCACCGGCGCTTTATCTGCTCCAGCCTGAAAAAGGCGCGCCTTACTCTGGGCAAGGCGCAATGTCGCGATCCGCAGATCAGGATTATTGGCAAGCGTTCGATCCATCAAACCGTCCAACTCCGGACTTCCCAGAAGGTGCCACCATTCCGCCAGCACGCCACTTAAGGCAAACGATGACGCGGGCGAGGAGGGCAAGCAAGGCGAGCAAGGCGCGGAAGCCGCATTCTTCTTGGAATTGGCCACATCGGTGACCGTCGGCGCTTTCGGATATCGTTCGGGAAGCTGCACCACCGGCACATTGTAGTGATCACGCTTTGCCGCACAACCAGTCAGTAGCAGGAAACACGTCACAATGAGCGCAATGCCCCGCAAAGCGGGGTTACGATGGTGATTTTGTACGTTTGAAAACATGGTTTAACGCTTAGCCATGTAAAATATCATAATTTTCATTCTGCATCTTTTATCAATAAGTCTAACTGCCTGCTCCCGCCGAACTTGCCCTTGGCGGCATTCCCCCGAACCTTCTTGGGGGAAATGTCTAGTGTTTCCAGAATGCGTTTGAAATCAATTTTTCGTTCAGCCATCTCGCCCATCAGTACAGCCACAATCGCCCAATGCGCCGGCACTTCGCCATGCGTGGCATAGTTTGCCAGCGAGTTGCAGTTGAGTTTCACCAAGGCGGCAAACTGCTTCAAAGTCAAACCAGCTTTGCCTAGCTGTCGGCGGAACTCTATATAAGTCATTTAGTTTGATATTCGCATCTATTTTATTAAAAACATCTTGTAACCTGTTAATTTTAATTATATTGCCTTTATTTTGATGATGTCAATTGTTTTTAATTATGTTTATGGATAAATTAATTTTTTAATATCATTAATTTATGTGCAATTTTCGCGAAAAATGCCGACATATCATCCTCGCACTCATGCACAGCGAGACCGTTGTGCTTTAGGGTCAATGGCGGCTTGTTAAATCGAAGCGGAAGTGTGCAGTACAACGGGGTGCGGAAACGATCATTTACGATATGTAAAGGTTGATTTCGGCGCCCTTATGCTCGGTGGCGAGGCGGGCGCCGTAATTTTCTCTTGAGTAGTCTGGCAAAAATATGGTATAAATCGCGTTTTTCGTAATTCATTATTCTATTTCTGGAGCAATACCATGGCCCGCGTATGCAAGATCACCGGCAAGAAGCCGATGTCGGGGAATAACGTCTCCCACGCCAACAACAGGACTAAACGTCGTTTCCTGCCGAACTTGCAAAACCGCAAGTTCTGGGTGGAAAGTGAAAATCGCTGGGTGAGTATGCGTCTTTCCTGCGCTGCTTTGCGTACTATTGACAAGAACGGCATCGACGCCGTGCTGGCGAAGCTACGCGCTCGCGGCGAAAGCATTTAAGGGGCTGAAAAATGGCAAAAGGCGGACGCGAGAAAATTAAACTGGAATCCACTGCGGGAACCGGTCACTTTTATACTACCGACAAGAACAAACGTACCATGCCGGAAAAGATGCTGATCAAGAAATATGATCCGGTGGCGCGCAAGCACGTGGACTACAAGGAAACCAAGCTGAAGTAAGCTAAACGCTTTATTCAGTATTTCCCAACAAAAAAACCCGCTTCGGCGGGTTTTTTGTTGGCGGTCGCTCCGGTACGCAATCGTTGGAATTAGCCGGGCGCGTTGCCGATGATGCGGACATTTCTTTGCGGGTAGGGGATTTCGATGCCTGCCGCCTGGAACTGGCGCCAGATTTCCAGGTTGATATCGGATTTAAGGCCGAGTTGACCTTCTTCCGGGTCGTTGATCCAGATGTTCATTTCCAGGTCGATGCCGTTGTCGCCGAAAGATTTGAGGAAGACCTTGGTTTCCGGGTCGGCAAGCACCCTCGACTGCTGGGTTGCGGCTTCCTTCATGATCTCCATGGCGCGTTCCAGATCGCTCTGGTAGCCGACCTGTACCGAGATGCCGACGCGGATATGGCGGTTGGTGTAGGAATGGTTGATTACCGTGGAGCTGATCAGGGTTTCATTGGGAATGATAGCTTCGGTGCCATCCAGGCCCTTCAGTACCATGTAGCGCGCAGTCAGTTGTGAAACCGTGCCGAACCGCCCATCCACGGTCAGGGAGTCGCCGGGGTGGATGGAGCGGTCGAGAAGGATGATGAAGCCGCTGACGTAATTGCTGGCGATTTTTTGCAGGCCGAAGCCGATGCCGACACCCAGCGCGCCGCCGAACACCGAAAGCACGGTGATGTCGATGCCGGCCAGGGGCAATGCGACCAGGATGCCGAGCACCACCAGCAGGGCGTTGAACAGTTTGGACAACACTACGCGCAGATTCATATCCAGGTGTTCTGTGGCCATGACCCGCGCTTCGAGTACCCGTCCCAGCCACATCGCCGCCATCAAGGTGACAAGAATGGACAGGATGCCGCTCAGGATGGTGAGCAATGAAATTTTCAGCTTGCCGGCGTGGAAGCTGAGCTCGTCCATGGCATCCAGGATTTCGGGGAGAAATCCGGTGAGGTGCAGGGCGAGGCCGATCCAGATGGCCGTGGCAATGAAGCGTTCGGAACTGTGTAGCCAACCGCTCGGGGCGAAAATTTTGCGCAGCGCGTAGACGGCAAGGCGGACCAGTGCCATGGCCAGGAGCAGGGAAGTGGCGATGTTCAGCAAATTGACTGAGTGCCAGTTCTTGAGCACGGTCTTTCCGATTACCACCAGCAGCAGGGCGATCAGAGGGAAAGCCACCCGGGAAACCCCGCCCAGGCCAACTTTGGCCGCGCCTTCCGATTTGGGCAGGTGGCTCCGCAACAGGCGGCTGAAACCCCAGGCCAGCGCTAGGCTGAATCCCAGCACCGCCAGTTGCCACAGCATCCTGGTTTGTTCCAGATCGGAAAGAAGCTCTGTCAGCAGGTTGTGCGTACTCTGAGGCATGGAGTGGTTGGTACAAGAGTGAGAGGGCTAAATTCTAGCATGGACAGAGAGTTGTTTTGACCTGGAAAAAAAGCTTTGAACCGCAGAGGCGCAAAGACGCAGAGGTTTCGCAGAGAAGGCTTGCCCTTTTCCTCGGCGTCTCAGCGTCTCTGCGGTGAATCGCCTTTAAAAAGGCCATGTTTTCGAGCTACAGCCACTTTTTCCTGCGGAAATACACCTGCATCCCGATGCCTACCGTCGCCATCAGCAGCAGCACCGCCGGGTAGCCCCAGGTCCATTCCAGCTCCGGCATGTATTTGAAGTTCATACCGTAAACGCCGGCGAGGAAGGTGAGCGGCATGAAAATGGTGGCGATCACGGTGAGGATGCGCATTATTGAATTCATGCGGTTGCTGACGCTGGACAGGTAGATGTCCAGCAGTCCGGTGGCAAGGTCGCGGAAGGTTTCCAGCGTGTCGATGATGTGGATGGTATGGTCGTAGATGTCGCGCAGGTAAATCCGGGAAGTTTGCTCGAAGAAGGCGGATTCGCCACGTTCCAGCGCGCTGATGACGTTGCGGAAGGGGAAGATGGCCTTGCGCAGGAAGATCAGTTCGCGACGGAGTTTGTGGATTCTTTGCAGGGTTCTGGGCGTGGCGTTGGCAATGACTTCCTCTTCGAGGGCGTCGATCTCTTCTTCCCTCTTTTCCAGTACCACGAAATAGTGATCCACCACCGCGTCGAGCAGGGCATAGGCGAGATAGTCCGCCCCGGCCTTGCGGATGAACCCCTTGCCGCTTTTGATGCGCTCCGCGATGGGGTCGAAGATGTCGCTATGCTGCTCGCGGAAGGACAGCACGAAATTTTTCCCCAGGATCAGGCTCACCTGTTCGGCGGCGACTTCCCCGCGGTCGTTGAGGGAGAGCATTTTCAGCACGATGTAGACGTAATCGCCGAAATCCTCCATTTTCGGGCGCTGGTCGGTGTTCATGATGTCTTCCAAGACCAGCGGATGCAGCCCGAAACATTCGCCGATGCGCTGAAACAGGTCGATCTGGTGGATGCCGTCGATGTTGACCCAGGTGATACCTGTGGCTGCCTTGGCGATGCAGTATTCCTCGGGGGCTTCCGTTTCCTTGTCCAGGAAGCTGGATTCGTCGTAATTGATCAGCCTGATGCGGGTCTTTTCGCTCCGCTTTTTCCCGATGTGAATCAGTGTGCCGGGCGGCAGGCCGGCCTTCTTCGATCTTTTGGCAAATTTCGGCATGTTTCCTCCGCGTGTCGGAAATTCAACCGTTAGCGTAAACCATTGGGAAACAGAAGGCTATTTGTAGATTCCGCTATCGGAAGGCAGGGCCGATTGTGCGATGGCCTACCCACCATTGGGGTCGGTTACGCGGCGTTGATGGTATTGCGAGAGTTTGGCATAGATAAAACATCGTCATTGAATATAGTGACAAAAATCAATTGGATGGAAAGAATTTGCTAAGTATATATTTTATACATATTATGATGGTCGCTAGTTAAAAAAAACAGACGCAAGCTTTTCTAAAAATAGCAAAAAAGGGGAAGAACGTGGTTTCGTTATATTGGCTGCAATGCGGCGGATGCGGGGGCGACACGATGTCGCTCCTCGGCACGGAAGCCCCCGATTTGCCGACCCTGATGCAGTCGCTGGACGTTGATCTGTTGTGGCATCCATCGATCTCCAATCTTTCTCCGGCCGGACAAGTGACTCTGCTTGACGACCTGAAATCCGGCGCCAAACCGCTCGATGTGCTGGTTGTCGAAGGTGCGGTGGTGCGCGGCCCGGCCGGCACCGGCATGTTCGATGCGCGGGGCGGGCAACCGCGCAAAGATGTAGTGGCGGCGCTCGCCAATCAGGCCCAATTTGTAATCGCACTGGGTACCTGCGCGAGCTTCGGCGGTTTTGGCGCCGATGGCGAGATAGAGGCAACCGGCCTGCAATTTACCAAGTCGCAAAAAGGCGGCTTGCTGGGCGCTGATTTTCGAGCGAAGTCCGGGCTGCCAGTGTTCAATCTGGCCGGCTGCCCCTGCCATCATGACGTGCTCGGCAATGTCCTGCTGGCGCTTGCTGCCGGTGCCAAAATCGAACTCGACGAGTTTCAGCGCCCGCTGGACTGGTACGGGATGACGGTGCATCAAGGCTGCACCCGCAACGAATACCACGAATACCGCGTCGAAGAAGAAGACTTCGGCCAGAAGGGCTGCCTGTTTTTTCACAAGGGCTGCCATGGCCCGCTGGTTGGCGGCACCTGCAACAAAACCCTGTGGAATCAGCGTTCATCGAAGACGCGCGCCGGAGTGCCGTGCTTCGGCTGTACCAGTCCCGAATTTCCCGCTGCCGACCCATTCTTTGAAACCCGCAACATCGAAGGCATCCCCATCGCCCTGCCAATGGGCGTCAGCCGCGCCCATTACATGGTTTACAAGGGCATGGCTGCCGCTGCCGCACCGGAGCGGTTGAAGAAGCGGATTACCGAAGTCTGACAGAAAGTGCGTGATGAGCCTTACAAGAAAAATAATCGATATTCCCTTCAACCGTGTCGAAGGCGATTTGGAAGTTCGCGTCGAGCACGATGATGGCGTAATTGCTGACGCATGGAGCGCCGGCACCCTGTATCGCGGCTTCGAAAACCTGATGATCGGCCGCGGCCCCCTCGACGGGCTGGTGATGACGCCGCGCATCTGCGGCATCTGCTCGACTACCCACCTGATGGCCGCCGCTCGCGCGCTTGATGCGATTGCCGGCGTAACCCCGCCGGATAATGCCATCCGCCTGCGCAACATCGCGCTGATGGCGGAACATGTACAAAGCGACGTGCGCCAGAGCGTGTTGATGTTTATGGCCGATTTCGCCAATCCGGCGCATAGCCGGCATTCGCTGTTCGAACAAGCGCAGCAGCGTTATACCACGATGGGCGGCAGCTCGTTCATCGACGTCATCCGCGAAACCAAGAAAATCCTCGAAGTCGTCGCCATGATTGGCGGTCAGTGGCCGCATTCATCCTACATGGTGCCGGGCGGCATCGCTTTTGAGCCTTCGCAGGCGCATCTGCTGCAATGCCTTCAGATCGTTCGCAGCTATCGGCAATGGTATGAGCGCCGCATCCTTGGGTGCAGCATCGAACGCTGGCTGGCGGTGGACAGCCGCGCCGCGCTGGATGTCTGGCTGGACGAAAACAGTTCGCAGCGCGAAAGCGAAGTGGGCTTTTTGCTGCGGTTCGGACGCGAATCGGGGCTCGATGGCATCGGTCGCGGCAACGAGGCGTTCATGTCCTACGGTTCGCTCGACCTGCCTGCCGATACGTCCATATCAGCTTCGACGCGGCAGCTGGTGGCAGCCGGCGTTGTTCGTCGCGCAACAGCGGAAGCCTTCGACGCCGCGAGAATTGCCGAAGACGTCTCCCATGCCTGGTACAAAAAATCGCTGGGCGCGCTTCATCCTGCCAATGGCGAAACGCAACCCTATGCAACAGGGCGGGAGGGCGGCGCCTACTCCTGGATAAAGGCGCCGCGCTATGACGGTTCGGTAGTTGAAACCGGGCCACTGGCCGAAGCGGTGATCGACCATCGCCCATTATTCCTGGATTTCCTCGCCGGCCCCGGCGTCTCGGCGCTGACCCGACAGCTTGCCCGCCTGACGCGCCCAACGACCCTGCTGGCAGCAATGGAAACCTGGCTCAACGAATGCATCGCCACGCACGGCGCTGAGATTATCGCCGGCGATGGTCAAGTACCCGATGGTCAGGGCTTCGGCCTGACCCAGGCGGCTCGCGGCGCACTCGGACACTGGGTGAACATCGAAAACGGCAAGATCGCCCGCTACCAAATCATCACCCCGACTGCCTGGAACGGCTCGCCGCGCGATGAAGGGGGCATGCGCGGCGCATGGGAAGAGGCGCTGGTCGGCACCCCTATCGCCGATCCGAATAATCCGGTTGAAGCCGGCTACGTCATCCGTTCCTTCGATCCCTGTCTGGTTTGCGCTGTGCATACCGTGAAACGCAACAACTAAAATGGCCGCCCGCATCCTTTGCATCGGTAATCGCTTCGTCAGCGGGGATGATTTCGGGCCGAGGGTCTACGACACATTGGCGGGGATGACGCGCCCGGCAGATATAGAGATCGTCGATGGCGGACTGGCCGGCCTCAACCTGCTGCGTTATCTCGAAGATGGATTGCCAATAGTTTTTGTCGATGCATTAAGCGGCTTCGCCCCGACCGGCGAAATCACCGTTATCGACGGCGCTGACATCGCACGTCAGGCTAGTGTAGTGCTTCATTCTGTTTGGAACTTAATCGGCTGTTGGCACGAACGAC
>CAZLJK010000057.1:0-16397 GCA_964559825.1 uncultured Sulfuricella sp.
ATTTCATGCATTTGCAACCCCGCTCCAATGAAACAAAAAGACTGACAAAAATCAATAGGATGAATACTGTTTGCCAAACCACATCAGCATAAAATATCATGCCATGAATGGGCAATAGGCAGACCGCCAATTATATGGCATGGCCAGGATCATAAGCCAACAAACTGTTTCCCCGTTTCCGCAAAGCACTCGGGCAGGCGCAAGAACAACCCGTAGTCCGCCCGGCGCAGCGTTAACTCGATTACCCCGTGGCTTGCCGCAGGCTGTTTAATAAAAAAAATTTGCAGGGGGTTCGGTTCGAATGTCTCACCGCGATACTTTTTACGATGTTATTCGGCAACGCGGCGTTTCACGCCGAGATTTCCTGAGTTTTTGCGCCCTTACCGCCACCATGCTGGGGCTAGGCCCCAAAGGGATGGCAACGGTGGCGCACGCAATGGAAACCAAGCCGCGCATTCCCGTGCTGTGGCTGCATGGCCTCGAATGCACCTGCTGCTCCGAGAGCTTCCTGCGCTCCGGCCATCCGATGGCGAGCGAGATCATCACCAGCATGATTTCGCTCGATTACGACGACACCATCATGGCGGCGGCGGGCGATCAGGCCGAAGAAATCGTCCACGACATCATTCGCGACTACCGGGGCGAATACATCCTCGCCATCGAAGGCAACATTCCCCTCGCCAACGACGGCATGGCCTGCATCGTCGCAGGACGGCCATTCCGTCATCAGTTCGACGAGGCCGCCAAGCACGCCAAGGCCATCATCGCCTGGGGCACCTGCGCTTCCTCCGGCTGCGTGCAGGCGGCGCGCCCCAACCCCACAAAGGCGACGCCGGTGCACAAGCTGGTCAGCCATGTCCCGGTGATCAATGTGCCCGGCTGCCCGCCCATCGCCGAGGTAATGACCGGGGTGCTTTCCTACATCCTCACCTACGACCGGCTGCCCGAGCTCGACAACCAGCTTCGCCCCAAAATGTTCTATTCCCAGCGCGTGCACGACAAATGCTATCGCCGCGCCCATTTCGACGCCGGCCAGTTCGTCGAGACCTGGGACGACGAGGGCGCACGCCAGGGCTGGTGCCTGTACAAGATGGGCTGCCGTGGCCCGACCACTTACAACGCCTGTGCCTCGATGGGCTGGAACGAGGGCACCAGCTTCCCGATCAAATCCGGCCACGGCTGCATCGGCTGTTCGGAAGAAGGCTATTTCGACCGGGGTCCGTTCTACGAGCGTCTGCCCGACATGGAACAGTGGGGCATCGAATCCAACGCCGACAAGATTGCCGTGGCCGGCGCCGCAGTTCTGGGCGGCGCCATTGCAGTCCAGACCGGCGCGACGTTGATGAAGCGCCTCCTCACCGGCAAGCGCCCGAAAGACGCCAACGACCCTGCCGCGGATGAACCTGAAATCCCAGGAAACCAAAAATAATCATGAGTCAGACCACCACACCTAACGGCTTCTCGCTCGACAACTCCGGGCGCCGCATCGCCATCGACCCGGTGACGCGCATCGAAGGACACTTGCGCATCGAGGTCAACGTCGATGCCAACAACGTCATCCGCAATGCGGTTTCCGTCGGCACCATGTGGCGCGGACTGGAACCCATCCTCAAGGGGCGCGACCCGCGCGACGCCTGGGCTTTCGTGCAGCGCATCTGCGGTGTGTGCACCGGCGTCCACGCGCTGGCCTCGGTACGCGCGGTGGAGGACGCGCTGGGCATCTCCATTCCGAAGAACGCCAACGCCATCCGCAACATCATGCACCTGTCGCTTTTCGTACATGACCACCTGGTGCATTTTTACCACCTCCACGCACTCGACTGGGTGGACATCGTTTCAGCCCTGTCCGCCTCGCCCAAGGCGACTTCGGAGCTTGCACAATCGATATCCTCGTGGCCCAACTCTTCCCCCGGCTATTTCAGCGACGTCCAGAAAAAGGTCAAGCAGATGGTCGGTTCCGGCCAGCTGGGGCCGTTCCGCAACGGCTACTGGGGCCACCCGGCCTACAAGCTACCGCCGGAAGCCAACCTGATGGCGGTCGCCCACTACATCGAGGCGCTCAATTTCCAGCGCGAGATCGTCAAGATCCAAGCGGTATTCGGCGGCAAGAACCCCCATCCGATGTGGCTGGTCGGCGGGGTTCCGTCCGCCATCAATGTGCATGGCGCCGGCGCAACCGGGGCGATCAACATCGAGCGCCTCAACCTGGTGGCGGATATCGCCGAACGGACGCTGACCTTCATTTCGCAGGTCTATATTCCGGACCTCCTGGCCATCGCCTCCTACTACAAGGACTGGTTCAAATTGGGCGACGGGCTGGCCAGCCGCAACCTGCTTTCCTACGGCGAATTCCCCACGCTTGCCAATGATGATTCCAACCGCAGCCTGATGATACCGCGCGGCGCGATTCTGAACGGCGACCTGACGCACGTGCATGAAGTCGACCTCAGGGACCCGAACCAGATTCATGAGTTCGTCGAGCATTCGTGGTACAGCTATCCCGACGAAAAGGCGGGATTGCATCCCTGGGAAGGGAAGACCGACATGACCTTCCGCTTGGGGCCGAAAACCCGCGGCGGCACGAACGGCGAGCGCATCGAAGCCTTCGACGAAGGAGATAAATACAGCTACATCAAGGCACCCCGCTGGAAAGGGAACGCCATGGAAGTCGGGCCGCTGGCACGGCTGGTCATCGCCTACGCGTCCGGGGACAAGCGGATCAAGGACTTGGTAGACAGCACCCTGAAAAAGCTCGATTTGCCGCTGACGGCGCTGTTCTCGACGATGGGGCGCACGGCGGCGCGCGGCTTGGAGGGGCTGTGGGCAGCGGAAAAACTCAAGGAGGAAATCGCCCTGTTGCAGGCGAACATAAAGGCGGGCAATACCGCCACCGCCAACACCGAGAAATGGGAGCCCAAGACCTGGCCCACCGAAGCCAAGGGCGTCGGCTACGGCGAAGCGCCGCGCGGCGCGCTGGGGCACTGGATCAGGATCAAGGAAGGGAAGATCGACAATTACCAGTGCGTCGTCCCCACCACCTGGAACGCCAGCCCGCGCGACTCCGCCGGCAACATCGGCCCCTATGAGGCATCGCTGCTCGGCGTGCCGATGGCCGACCCGGCCAAGCCGCTGGAAATCCTGCGCGTAATCCACAGTTTCGATCCCTGCCTGGCCTGCGCCACCCATGTCATCGGACCGGACGGCGGGTTGCTGACCGAGGCAAAAATACTCTAAGGCTGCACCATGCCCAAGTTCATTCCCTATCACAGAATGCCCGAAAAAGGCTTATTGCCCGCAGTGATGGTGTACGGGCCGGGGGTTCGTATCTGGCACTGGCTGAACGCGCTGTCGGTGGTAGTGCTGGCGATAACCGGCTATTTCATCGGCGTGCCGCCGCCCTCGGCGATCGGCGACACTTCATCCCTGTATGTGATGGGCTGGATCCGGTTTTTCCATCTGGCGTTCGGCTACATCTTCGCGCTGCTTTCCATCATGCGGCTATGGCTGGTATTCGCCGAGGGCGGCATCAGCCACCAGCTTTTCCTGCCGGCCATCTGGCGCAAGGTCTGGCTCGACGGCTTCCTGCGCCAGATACGGTGGAACCTGCTGCTGGGTGGGCCGCTGCGTTATGTCGGGCTTAATCCGCTGGCCAACATCGCCATGCTGTTCATGTTTGTGATTCCCGGCGCGATCATCCTCCTCACCGGTTTCGCCATGTACGCCGAGGTCACCGGCCACGACAGCTGGCAGTATTTCCTGTTCGGCTGGCTGACCCTGCTGTTCGGCAACTCGCTCGACCTGCACGTGTTTCATCGGATGTCGATGTGGGTCATGGTGTGGTTTTCCATGGCGCATATTTACATCGCCGTGCGCGAGGACATCCTGTCGCGCCAGACGGTGATCAGCACCATGCTCTCCGGCGAAAGGCAGTTCAGGGATTGAACGCCACCTTATCGAACACGGTGGTGCTGGGTGTCGGCAACCTGCTGTGGGCGGACGAAGGTTTCGGCCCCAAGGCGGTTGCCCGGATGCTGGCATCGGAAAATGTTCCCGCTGGAATCGATGTCCTCGATGGAGGCACTCAGGGCCTGTATTTGCTGCCGATCATCCAGACGGCACGGCGTTTGCTGGTGTTCGACATCGTCGATTTCGGCGCCGAACCGGGGCGGATTCTGGTTCTGCGCGACGGGGAAATCCCGGCATTTTTCGGACAGCGCCCGCTGAGCCTGCACCAGACCGCGTTCACCGATGTGCTGGCGGCAGCGGAACTGACCGGAAAAATGCCCGAAGCGGTAACGCTGGTGGGTGTGCAACTGGAGAATATCGACGAATGGGGCGGCGAATTGACGCTCACCGTCGCCGGCGCAATGGACGAAGCCATCCATATCGGGCTTGGAGAACTAGCCGCTTGGTCGGCAGAAGGGTAGGAAGCAATGAATGGCGGTCTCGACATCAACGACGATGGTCTGAACACCTTGGGACGACTGTGCGTAGGCCTGTTCCGCGCCGTGGATAACGTCCGCATGTTCCGCGTGGCGCACATCATCACCGCCCTGACGTTTCTCCTGCTGTTCGCCGGCGTGGGCGCCACGATACTCACCTTCAAGTCGGTGGTGGAGATCGGCAATGTCTGGCGCGACTACGATACCGGCCTGGCGCGCCGCATCGACCTGCTCGGAAATTTCCAGCATCATCTCGGCTATGACGGCTTGGCACAACACTGGCCATCCGCCATGGCGGGCGACCCGGCGGCGCGGCAGGCGGTGAGCGGCGACATCGCCAAGGTGCGCGAAGGCATCCCGGCTTTTTTGCTGGCCCATCCCACCGACGGCGAAAAGACCGATCTTGCCGTCCTGGAAAAGACGCTGAAAGCCTACGAACAGGCGCTTTCCTCCGGCGAACAAAAAATCGATGACAGCGCCGCGATCGTCGCGCTGGAGCGCATCAAACACACCCTCCAGGATCAGCGGAAAGTCGGCGCGGATGCGGTCGAGGACGCCATCTGGACGCTGTCGGCCACGGTTGGCGGCGTCATGTTCGTCGCCTGCCTGTTCCTGATCATCTTCGGGCTGTTCTCGTTCTGGTTCACCCGCTTTCGTGTGGCGCAACCCCTCAAGGAGATCAATTCGACCATGGGCGTGCTCGCCAACGGCGACACCAACGTGGCGGTGCCTTTCACCCGCAAGCTCGACGAGATCGGGGAAATGGCGCGCTCCGTCCAGGTGTTCAAGGACAACGCCATCGTCAAGGGACGCATGGAAACGCAGAAAATGCATGTCACGGAGACGGTAAACCAGATCACGCAGGAACTGGCTGGGCTGACCCACACGGTGCGCGAACTGATGAATGAGCAGTCCTCGGCGACGGCCAGCATGTCGGCAGCGACCGAGCAACTTTCGATCAGCATCGACCAGGTCGCACAGAATGCCGGCAGCGCGCTGACGCTGACGCGGGAAACCGTAGCCGCCGTGGAACAAGGCGGCCGGGCGGTGAATGAAACCATCGCGGCGATGGAAGAGACCTCTCACCTGGTCAGCCAGGCCGAGGAAAAAGTGCGCAAGCTCGGCACCCAGAGCGAGCAAATTCAAACCATAGTCAGCAGCATCAAGGGCATTGCCGAACAGACCAACCTGCTGGCTCTGAACGCCTCGATTGAGGCGGCACGCGCAGGGGAATCCGGTCGCGGGTTCGCCGTGGTCGCGGACGAGGTGCGCAAACTGGCCGAGAAATCTACTCATTCCGCCGCCGAAATCGGCGCCATATTGACCAGCGTCCAGGAACAGGTCGGCGAAGTCTCCGCCGAAATTCTATCCGCATCGGACAAGGCACAGGACAGCATGACACAGTCGCGCGAGGTCGAGCAGGCCCTGAAACAGATTGAAAGCCGCTCTGCCCAGGTGGTTCATGCGGTGGAAGATATCGCCAACGCCGCCAAGGAACAGACCAGCGCGGGTTACGACATCGCCCGCAAGGTGGAAACCGTCGCCGCATCCTCGGAGCATACCAACCAACTGATTGGCGACGTGGACAAACTGGTTGACGACCTCAATCAGAACGTGTCGAAGTTGTAAGCGCTTGCAGTAACCCAGCAGCCGCATAGAAAAACTTGCGCCACAGCCTTTTACAGGTTTTTGGGTAATATTAGGGAAACGCTGATTAATTCCGATCCCGTCATTCCGGCGAAAGCCGGAATCAGAAAATTCAAAGTACTGGACACCGGCTTTTGCCGGTGTGACGAATAAATCAGTGATTCCCTAGCTTCAGGAGCGGAAAAATATTTATGGAAAACCTGCCCCATGACTGGCTGGCACTGCTGGCTCTGGTGTTTGTGCTGGGACTTAAGCACGGCTTCGACCCCGACCACCTCGCCACCATCGATGGCTTGACCCGCTTCAACGCCGCCAACAACAAGCCGCTACTGTCGCGCTGGTCGGGCCTGCTATTCTCGCTCGGCCACGGTGCGGTGGTGATGGCGGTGGCAGTGGCGGTCGGCGTTGTCGCCCGACGCTGGGAGATACCGGTATGGGTCGAGGATCTGGGGGCATGGATTTCCATCCTGTTCCTGCTGGCGCTGGGCGCGGTCAACCTCGCCGCCGTATTCAGGACCGCATCCGGCCAGGTCGTCGGATTGGTCGGGCTGAAAGGGCGCTGGTTAGGAAAACTCAACCAGGCCAGCCACCCTGTCCTGATCGCCTGCGTCGGCGCACTGTTTGCCCTTTCCTTCGACACCCTCAGTCAGACTGCACTATTTTCCCTGGCGGCTTCCAGCATGGCAGGCTGGATGTTCTCGGTGGCGCTCGGCATGGCATTCATGCTCGGCATGATTGCCACCGACGGCATCAACGGGTTGTGGATTTCGCGCCTGCTCTACCGCTCAGATCAGCGCGCGCTGATCGCCTCGCGCGTGATGGGCCTGGCGGTGGGAGGATTGAGCATCCTGATCGGCCTGTTCGGCATCGCCAGATACTTCCTGCCTGCCGTTTCTGCCCGCAGCGAGGGTCACGAACTACAGATGGGGTTGGCTGTGATCGCCACCTTGGCATTGAGTTTTTACCTCGCCTTGCGCCTGGCGCGCAAGCAGGCTTCAGCCTGAGCAGCCGATCCCTTCTTGTCATTTTTTTCTCAGGCAGGCAGGCTGGCGGCCTGCTTTTCGATCGGCACTGTAACGTAAAAAGTGCTACCCGCGCCAAGCGCTGAATCCAGCCAGATTTCGCCGCCGTGATGCTGGACTATCCGCTGGCAGATCGACAAACCCAAGCCCGAGCCCTGCGGCTTGTCGGTGAGCGTATTGCCAATCTGCTTGAATTTATCGAACACCTTGCCTTGGTCTTCCTCGGCAATGCCGCAACCTCTATCGCAGACGCTGAAGCGGACGAACTCGCCCTGCCGCTCGGCACGCAAGGTAATCTGTCCGTGCTCGGTGAATTTGGCGGCGTTGGCGATCAGATTGATCAACACCTGGAGCAAGCGGTTTTCATCGCCCCTGATATTGGGTATATCCGGCGCAATCTCGCTGACCAGCGTCAGGCCTTTCTGTTCTACCAGGGTGGCGGCGATGGCGGCAGCTCGCTCAATCAAACGTAGCGGTGTTACCGCGGCGAAATTCCACTCCACCTTGCCGGCTTCCAACTTGGCGCTGTCCAGCACATCGTTGATCAAGAGGGCAAGACGTTCGCTTTCGCCGACGATGATGTCGAGGTTCTTACGCACCTGGGAAATCGCCGAAGCCGCCTTTTCATCTTCGGCGACCAGAGGGAAAATCGACTTTTCCAATTTCTTTTTTATCAGCTTGGAAAAACCGACCACCGAGGTCATGGGCGTGCGCAGTTCATGAGAAACCGTGGTCAGAAAATCGGACTTGAGCTGATCGAGTTCCTTGAGTTCTTCATAGGCTTTTTCCAACTCGGCGGTACGTTCCATGACCTTGCTATCGAGGTGCCGGATATTGTCCTGCAAGCGATCCACCATGCCGTTGAAAGCCGTTGCGACAACGCCGATTTCATCGTCCCGGCTCAAGTCGCAACGGGCATCCAGATCGCCGTTCTCTACCTGTAGCGCGGCGTCTCTCAACTCCCGTAGCGGGTCGGTAAGCATGGCTACAAACAGGTAGATCAACCCGATGGAAAGCAGCAGGGTAATGGCGAACACGGCCAGCACGCGGTTACGTAGCGTGTGGGCGCTTTCGGCGAGTTCGTCCAGATAGACCGAGCTGCCGATGTACCAATCGAACTCCTTGAAATAGCGCATCCACGAGATTTTGTCGTAGACGTAATTGCCAGGGTCGGAAGTGCTGTCCCATTTGTAACGAACGCTTTCCGGCTTGTCCGCCGCTGCGACCAGCATGGGGAACAGCGGCTTTTTTGTGGCTGAGTCGAGCATGCGCCCGACATTTTTTTTCTCGACGTTGGGGTTGGGATGGATGAGCATGTTTTCTTGCCCATCGAAGACGAAAACATAGCCGGTCCTGGCAATGTGGGTTTTGCGTAACTCATGGCGCAGCTCCTCAATGGCTGCGGCTCGCTTGGCAAGCACGGCGGCTTCGACGTCATCCAGATAGACGCCGGTGCCAATGACCATTTCAAACGCTGGAATGTGTTGGTAATAGCTTAATTTCTCGGTTGGCTGTTGCTCCCCAAGGCGGCGCCACCAGTAGGAATAGTACCCATCCCCCGCTCTCCGTGCGCCTTCTACCATCGGCGGCACAATCAGATTGCCGTGGGAATCCCGTTTGCTGGAAAAATCCGCCCCGTTTAACTCCGGGTCGGGGTGAGAGATCAGCACAGAACGGTAATCCGCCGCCCAGACGTAGTCATTGCGGCCATACTTGATGTGGCGCAATTCATCGAGCAATACTCGCTTGGCCTGCGTCCGGGAAAGTTTCCCCATATGCACTTGCGCTTCCAGCGTTTTTACGCGCGATTCAACTACCGCGATGATGTTGTGAAGCTGTGCCTTGCGCTCCAGGACGATGGATTGGCGGTAATTTTTGAGGCCGAGATGGGTTTGTTCCACCATCGCGTAGACGTTGTTCAGAATGGTGCGTCCCGCGCTTTCCTCTATTCCTTCCACGGTGGTCTGGATGAACGGTACGGCAAGCAGATACATGGCGGCGAACAATACGATAATGGCCGCTGTGACGGTGGCAAAAATGCGTGCGAACAGGCTCGACTTGAAGCGGGTAATCATCGCCTATAACTCCCGCCCGGCAAGATAACGGCTGGCATCCACATCGTCGATTTGATTGGCCGCAAGGTGTGTTTTGGCGTAAGCCAGATAAACCTTTTTGGAAAGAAACAGATCGAACAAGTCGCCGTCGATGTGGTTGTCCAGCTTCATGCGGTGCATGATGTCGATGGCCCAGCTCAATTTCCCGGGTTTGCGATAGGGTCTGTCGGGGGCGGTAAGCGCTTCGAAGATGTCGGCGATGGCCAACATGCGCGCCGGGATGGACAATTGATCGCGTTTCAGTCCGCGCGGATAACCCTTTCCATCCATGCGTTCGTGGTGACCGGCGGCGTATTCCGTGACATTGCGCAATGAGCGGGGGAACGCAATTTGCGACAGCATGCTGATGGTGTGGACGGCGTGATCCTCAATGATTTTTCGCTCTTCCGGGTTCAATGTGCCGCGCTGAATGGCGAGGTTGTAGACCTCATTCTCGGTCAGCAAGGGGTGTGCTTCCCCGCGAGCATCGCTCCAGCGCTGTCGGGCGATGCTTTGGATGCGCGCGATATGCTCGCTGGAAATGAATTCGGCGCCCTGATTGCATTTTTCGAGGAACGCAAAATCATCATCAAGTTGGCGCAGGCGCTCCTGACAAATCGCCTCGGCGGATTCCAGCGCCACGCCCTCAGCCAGCGCACGATAATGGTCGATTAGCGCTTCTCGCCGCAGCACCTCGAAGCGCAGGGCAACCAAATGGATGCGATTGGCGATGCTGTCCAACTTGGTGGCTTTATCGACCATCCACTCCGGCGTGACCACCTTGCCGCAATCATGCAGCATGGCGGCGATTTCCATGGCATTGCGCTCATCATCGTCCAGCGCAAAATCGGCGAACGGCCCGCTGTCGGCTTTATGCGCCGTCTCTGCGATCATTAGCGCGATCTCCGGCACACGGCGGCAATGCCCCGCAGTGTAGGGCGATTTGGCGTCAATGGCGGTGGCGATGACCCTGACAAATGACTGGAACATTTTTTGTTCGGCGGCGTAAAGTTGGGCGTTGCGCAATGCAGTAGCGGCGACGGAGGACAGCGTTTGCGCGCGCTTCAGATCGGCGGCGCTAAACCCTTCGATGCGGCGGGACGCCAGCACTAGCAGGCCGAGTCTCTCACCATCGGCGATCAGCGGCAGCCACAGCAATGCCTGAAAATCCGCCACCTCTCCGGCCCACAGTGGTGATGACGGCAAATCGTTGACGATATCGCCCGTTTCGCGGCCGGTCATGTCGGCGAACAGGCTGCTGCCCTTGAGCCTGGAAAAGCATCCTCCCGCACTTTCGCCGAAAGATACGGCCAGATCGCAATCGTCGCTGTCGGCGACGTGCACAAATACCGCGCCGTAATCCGCCGCGTTGTTACGCCCGTCGAATTCCTTGAGCAAGGCTGTAACCACTGCAGTGGGCTTGAGGGAATGATTTAGGTCGGTGACAGCCCGTTGCAGCAATGCCATCTCGCGATAACTTTCGAGCGCTTCCCGTGCGACCGAACGACGCCCGTGCTCGGCTTCGAGCATTCCTTGCAGAGCGTGAACGAGCAAATCGCCCTGCGTCCGCGCGGTTTCGCTTTTCATCGGCAAGTGCAGCAGCAGCATTCCCACATGCTCGTCTTCCAGCACCAGGGGGAAAATTTGCACACCCGGCGCGCCCTCATTCAAGTCATAGTCACCCTGGTTTATTTCTGCAACTCGTTTGTCACCGAGCTGTAGTGCTACGCTGCTGCCAGGCGGCAGCAGGGGCAGCGCCAGCTCGAATTGCCGACTCACCCAGGCGGGCTTGAGATAGCGTTCGGCCTTGATCATGAGCGACCCAATATTTCGCGCGCCAGATCGAGGATTTCGTCGGGGTCGAACGGCTTGGTGATGAAGTGATGCGCACCTTCTTCCAGTCCGCGCACCCGATCAGATTCCTGGCCCTTGGCGGTCAGCATGACGATGGTGGTAGCGTTCAGCGCCGGATTTTTCCGCACCGCCGCACACACTTCATAACCGTTCATCAGCGGCATCATCACATCCAGAAACACCAGTTGCGGCTGCTCGCGTTCGATCAGCGCCAGGCCTTCCGCGCCGTTGGCCGCGATCAGGATTTCCGGCTCGCCTTCCAGATCTTCCAGGGTTTGCTCAAGCAGCGAGCGGATATGAACTTCGTCGTCCACAATCGCGATTTTTGTATTTTCACTCATCAATGTTCCCCAATATCCAAATCCATAGCCGACACAACTGTTTCCGCCCGAGCTTTGTGCACTGCCGCCGGAACCGGCATGATCATGACTTCCAGCGACGGAGCCGCATTCAGCATGTGCAAATCGACCTTGTCGAGCAAATCGGTGGGAACCACCACCATGCCCTGAAAGCCCAACAGGATACGGGCAGACAGCTCATCAAGAGGACAAAAATCCATTTCGCAATGAGCCGCGAAGCCGCCTGGCGTCATTGCCGAATTCCGCTCCATATCGTAGAGCATCAAGAAGTTTACTTTTTTCCCCTCCGCGTCTTTCCCGCCGCCCAGCAGCAAGTGGATGTTTTTCAGGAAGTGCTGCTCATCCAATGGCTTGCTCATGCCCAGATCACCGCCCGCCGTTTCCCAGTCGGAGATGGCCGACACCACCATGATGGGAATGTGTTGCAGCGTCGGGTCGGCTCGCATATGGGTGATCGCGGTATGCCCGTCCATCACTGGCATGGCAAGATCCATGGTAATCAGGTCGGGGCAGAACTCGCGCGCGGCAATTATTGCCGCTTGCCCGTCCGCTGCGGTAATGACCTCATAGTCCTGTTCCTGCAATAACTGGACGAGATAGTCGCGCACGCCGGGGTCGTCATCCACCACCAGCACCCTGATTTTTCCGCCCGTTTCCGACGACGTCGCTGCATCCGCTTTGCCGTGCTTGCCTTCAGCGGCGAAGGACGCGATACGCGAGGTGATGTCGGTAATTTCCGCCAGGCTTTCGGTGGCGGGCGTCAGTACCACGGTAAACACGCTGCCTTTGCCCGGTTGTGATTGCGCGTGGATTTTTCCACCGTGCCGTTCGACGATTTCGCGCGAAATCGCCAATCCCAGGCCGGTACCTTTGGGCCGATCCGTCAACGTGTCGCCATGTTGGGCCTGCTGAAATTTGTCGAAAATCGCTTCGGCTTCTTCGGCGGAAAAACCGATGCCGCTGTCAATGATGTCAATCTGGATCAGGTTTTCCGGATTGAGAAAGGCTTGCACCGTCACCGCGCCCTGGTCGGTGAATTTTGCGGCGTTGTTGAGCAGGTTAACTAGCACCTGCAACATGCGGTCAGCATCGCCGACGAACAGCGGCAGCCCGTCCTCGATCTCAACTTTCAGTTCGACGCCGGGTTTCAGGTCGAACATGCCCTGCGCCACATTGATCGCATCGCGTACCAACATGCCGGGCTGCACCGGCCCATCGCGCCATTCGACTCGCCCCGCCTCGATCTTGGCCAGATCGAGCACATCGTTGATAAGGCGGGTCAGGCGATCCGATTCCTTGAGGATGATTTCCAGATTTTCCCGGATGCGCTCGGATTTCTTAGTCAATCCGGCTTCTTCCCCTGCCAGATGGGCGAAGCTGCGGGAAAACTCACGTTCGACCAAATGGGCGAACCCTCTGATCGAGGTAAGCGGCGTGCGCAATTCGTGGGAAACCGAGGAAAGGAAACCCGACTTCAGTTGGTCGAGTTTCTGCAAATGCCGGTTGGCTTCCTCCAACTCCACATAGCTGTCGCGCAGCTTACCTTCCGCATCTTCCGCCACCTTCTTCGCACGTTGCATAGCTTCGGTAGCCTCGTACTCGGCGGTAACGTTCTCGACTGTCCATACCGAACCATGCGTCAGATCGATTGACAGCGCACAACCGCTCAGTCTAGCCCAGAAAAGCGATCCGTCTTTGTGCTGCATCTTCATGACTTGCCGGTGGGTGTTGCCATGCGCCAAGTCGCTATAAGCTTCGCCGACGGCGCGATAACTTTCCTCGTCTGGATACCAGCAGCGCGTCGATTGCCCGCAAAGCTCGCCTGCTCCATATCCGAACAACTCTTCGAGCTTGCGGTTGGCTCTGACCATGACGCGATCCTTGATGAAGGCAATCCCAAACGTTGACGACTCGAAGATCGCCGCCTGCTCTTCATTCACCTCGTCCACTGCATTTTTGGCGGCCTGAAGCCGGATGCGGATAGCTTCGGTTTTTTCGAACTGATCGACCACCAGTTTGTTGAAGGCCTTAGCGATGCCAACCGCCTCCAAGCCGCCCGTTTCCGGCAATCGGCACCGCAGGTCGCCACTAACCTCGATCTCGCCCATGACACGCGCGGCATCGGAGATCGGTTTCGCAATGCTCCGCGCGATGAGCGTGGAAATGACATATAACGCCGCGCCAATCAGCAGGACGATGAGGGTGGAACTCCACACCTGCTTGCGGTAGAGCGTGTCAATGTCGTCGATATAGATGCCGGAACCGATAACCCAGCCCCAAGGCTCGAATTTTTTCACATAGGACATCTTCAGGTAGGTTTCGGCGGTCGCACCTCCGCCCTGCTTGGGCTTGGGCCACAGGTAGGTCACATAGCCCTGGCCTGCCTTGTTCACCACGGTATTGAAGGCGACGAACAAATTCAGCTTGCCGTCTGTGGGTTGTACCCGTCCGTCGATGCCTTCCTGCATATTGACTGCACAGTTGAAAATCGGCATATCCAGCACCTTGCCGTCGAGATTCGGCAAGGTCGTATGCATTATCATCTTCGGTAACGGGGTTCCCAGGTCGTTGATCCAGAAATACTCCTTGCCCGCGTAGCGCAAAGCCTTGACGGTTTCTACCGCTGCCTTGCGTGCATCATTGCCCGAAAGTGCGCCCAGCTTTTCCTGTTGATGGTAATAATCCAGCACGCCATAAGCCGCCTCGACCAGGTGACGGGTCTTGAGCTTGCGCTCATTCATCAGGTCGACTTTCTTGCCGGCCACGGCCAATATCACCAGGATCACCAGAATCGCCAACGGCAACAGGTTTGCCAGTCCGAGCTTGAATGCAATGCTCTTCATCGCTCCGCCCAACAAGCGCGGGCGTTTTTCTCCCGAGTTTTCCTGGGTTTTATCCTGAGGGGAACTGGCAGGGACATCGTCGTCCGCAATCGCGATTGCGGCATTTTCACTCATCGTATTCCCCAGTGGTTATCCTGTCGTTCGTTGCCGTTTCCAACCGAGTTTTGCGCACTGCCATCTGCACCGGCATGATCATGACTTCCAGCGATGGGGCCGCGTTCAGCATGTGCAAATCGACCTTGTCGAGCAAATCGGTGGGGACGGCAACCATACCCTGAAAACCTGACTGGATGCGGGCGGACAGCTCATCGAGAGGGCAAAAATCCATTTCGCAATGAGCCGAGAAGCCGCTTGGCACCATCGCCGAATCCCGTTCCATCTCGTAGAGCACCAGGAAATGCATTTCCTTCGATCCCACGCTTTCGCTACGGCCCAACAACAAATGGATATTCTTCAGGAAATGGGGCTCGTCGAGCGGCTTGGGCATGGCCAAATCCCCGCCTGCCGTATCCCAGCCGGGGAGTGCCGATACCACCATGACGGGGATATGCTGCAAGCCGGGATCGGCGCGCAGCTTGGCGATGGCGGTGCGCCCATCCATCACCGGCATGGCGATGTCCATGGTAATCAGGTCGGGATAAAACTCTTGCGCGGCAACGATGGCCGTTTGCCCATCGGCTGCGGTAATAACGTCGTAGTCCTGTTCCTGCAATAGTTGGGTGAGATAGTCGCGCACGCTGGCGTCATCATCTACTACCAGCACCTTGGGTTTCTCTATTGCGCCTGACAACAGCGCCAGATCTGTTTCGAGGCGTTGTTCCTCCGCGGTGAAGGTAGCGAGGCGCGAGGCAGCGCCGACGATTTCCGCCAGGTTTTCGGCGGCGGGAGGCAGTAACACGGTGAACACGCTGCCCTTGCCGGGCCGAGATTGCGCCCGAATTTTTCCGCCGTGCCGCTCGACGATTTCGCGCGAGATGGCCAAACCCAGACCGGTGCCGGCTGGCCTATCCATCAGGGTGTCGCCATGTTTGGCCTGCTGGAATTTGTCAAAAATCGTTTCGGCTTCTTCCGGGGGGAAACCGATGCCGCTGTCGTTGATGTCAATCTGGATCAGTTTCTCCGGGTTGAGAAAGGCTTGTACCGCCACCGTGCCCCGGTCGGTAAATTTTGCGGCGTTGCTGAGCAGGTTGACCAGCACCTGCATCATGCGGTCGGCGTCGCCGACAAAAAGCGGCAACCCATCCTGAATTTCGATTTTCAATTCGACGCTGGGTTTCTGGTCGAACATGCCGCGCGCTGCGTTGACTGCATCGCGAACTAACGTGCTGGGCTGGATCGAGGTGTCGCGCCAATCGGTGCGCCCCGCCTCGATTTTGGCCAGATCGAGTACATCGTTGATAAGGCGGGTGAGGCGATCCGATTCATTGAGGATGATGGACAGATTTTCCTGAATACGCGCGGATTTTTTCTGTAGCCCGGCATCTTCAACCGCCAGAGGCGCGAAACTGCGGGAAAACTCGCGCTCGACCAGATGGGCAAACCCCCTGATTGAAGTCAGTGGCGTGCGCAACTCGTGGGAAACCGAGGAAAGAAAATCCGACTTCAGCTGGTCGAGCTTTTGCAGCCGCAGCTTGGCGGTCTCCAGCTCGTCATTGCTTTCAGTCAGGCGAGCATTGGCGGCCTGAAAGCGGGTCAGGATGGCATCGGTCTTTTCGAACTGTTCGACCACCAGCCTGGTGGTGATTTCCGCAGCCTCCCTTGCTACGCGAATTTCTGCGCGCAGCAGGAGGTTCTCTGTCTCAAGTTCAATTTGTCGGTTGCTCACGGCGGCAGGAATGAAGCCCTTATGATCCATGAGCCGCCACCTCCGTGCTGCTTTCGGCCCGTGCGATATCGGGCGCCAGGCGATTCGCCGAGCCTTCCAGCGCGAGTTGCAGACTGAGGCGGGCAGCGTCCAGCACCATGCTGTCTGATGCGCCTCCTTCGCAACCGACGAGGCGAATCCGTGGCGGCGGATTGTCGACCACCTCGGGCAGGACATGCAGCAGAAAAGGCAGGCCGGCATCGTGTCCAAACTTGCCGCTAGTGTAGTGCTTCGTAATTAATGGAACTAATAGGCGAAGCCTGTTGTCTGAAA
>CAZLJK010000058.1:0-16225 GCA_964559825.1 uncultured Sulfuricella sp.
CGTAGCGTAGCGAAGGGCGGTGGATAGGGGCGGCTTTCTTTGGTTCCTTTCTTTAGCCGTTTAAAGAAAGGGACTAGCCTGCCGGGCTACCCCCGGCACCCAACCAATCGGTGCGCATGGCGCACCTACAAATGAGGAGAAAAAAATGAATCGAGCCATATTAACTTTAGCCTGTCTGACCTTGTCTTTTTCCGTCATGGCGGAAGACGTTACTTACCGCAAGGATATTCGCCCGCTATGGGATAAACGCTGCGAGGAATGCCACGGTTCGAAATCTCCCTACCTGGGCGAGTTCGAAGAGAACAAGGAAAAGCACAAGGAGGCCGACGAGGGGCCGCGCATGGATAGTTATGCGGACCTGCTTTTCTTTGCGGCCTGGCCGGATACCGGCGCGCTGATGCGCCGCCTGGACGATGGCAAGAACACCAAGGACGGCAAACCGGGCAATATGTACAAGAAGCTGGGCAAGACCGATGAGGAGCGCCAGAAGAATCTCGCGCTGTTCAAGGCCTGGATCGGCGAGGAGGGCTGGACCATGAAGAAAAAGGGTGACATCAGCAAGGAAGAACTGCTGAAGATCAAGGCGAAGTACTGAGCTGCCTGGCGCAATCATTGCTTGCCTGTAAATCGGATGGTCAACAGGAGAGCATGATGAAAGTCGATTCCGCTGAAATGATCTTGAGCAGTACCCATAGCGAAAAGGTGGAGCAGGAAAGCAGCGAGCAGTGGAAAGTCGTTGCGGGTGGCCGCTTGCAGGGCTTTGACGAGGTGTATGCGGGCTGGCAGCAGGCCTTTGCCCAGGAAAAACCCGGCGCTGCGGCGCCGGTGCCCGTCGCGTATGGGCACAGGGCGAGGGGATGCGCTGTCGATGAACGGGGGATGAGCGTCAAGACGACGCAGATGCTGCTGGATATTCTGGACGGGATGTTGCCGCGCAAGGCGGCAGGCCCGGCGCTGGATTCCATTTTACCGGCGCGCCACGGTGGGCGAGATTCCCATGCCAAGGCCCAGTTGGGCGGGGAGGCGGCGCCGGTCACCGACACCTTTACGATGGCATTCCGGAAGCACGAAAAGACCGTCAAGTCGGAGCGGGTGGAATTTTCTGCCGCCGGGGTGGTAAATACTGCCGATGGCCGGCAAATTTCGCTGAGTCTGAACTCGGTCATGAGCCGTCAGGAAACCTTCGAGACTAAAATTGGCGGGGTAATGGAGGTCGTGAAGCTGAAAGACCCGCTGGTGGTCAATCTGGACGGGAAGGGCGTGCGCTTGGCCGCCGACCGCTTCGCTTTCGACCTTGACGGTACGGGCCGGCAGGATGACATTCCCGCCGTCGCCGCGGGCAGCGGTTTCCTGGTGCTGGACGCCAACGCCAACGGCTGCGCCGACTCGGGGCTGGAGTTGTTCGGCACGCGCAGCGGCAACGGTTTTGCCGATTTGGCCGCGTGGGACGAAGACCGCAATCACTGGATTGACGAAAACGACAGCGTGTTCGGCAAGTTGTCTCTCTGGCGCGGCGGGAAGGACGGCTCGCCGCTGGAAAGCCTGGCGCAGAGCGGGGTCGGCGCGATCTACCTGGGAAATGCGGCCACCGAATTTTCGCTTCTGGACCGGGACCGGCAGTTGCTCGGGCAAGTGCGGGCCTCAGGCGTTTTCCTTCGGGAAGACGGGACGCCCGGCGTGCTGCAGCAGATCGATCTGGCGGTGTGAACAGCCTGGGTTAGCACAGCGTTCGCAGGAGCGGCCTCCAGGTCGCGCATTCGGTGGTTCGCGACTTGGAGGTCGCTCCTGCATCATGTAAATTCAGCCAGAAAGAAATAACCAGACAGCCATGACCCCCCAGCCCAAAACTCTCCTTGCCGTGATCGAGTTCATTTCCCACGGCAGATTGCCTGAGCTCTACAAGCAGCTCGGCTTCGACGTGACACCCGAGTGGCGGGTGCGCAAGGCGGTCTCGCTGGTGCGCAAGCTGAAGCCGGACGTGATCGTGGCGGATTTCTATTTCCAGTCGGACTTTCGCGATCGTTTGAGCAATCTCGAATCGCTGCTTGCGGCGGCACAGCCGCTCAAGGAAACCAGGATACTGGTGTTTTATGAACCGCAGGACGAGCCTGCGCTGGTCAGGGTGCGCGAGCGCATGCGCATCGATGCAGCACTGCCGACGCCGGTATCGGACGAAGCGATCAAGGCCGTCTTGAACGAGTGGCGCTGAGCCGGCCTGAGCCCCAAAAAAATCCGGACTGAGAAAGAAACGATCATGCCCGTCAAATTGTTCTCCCTGCATAACGTGCCCGATGACGAGGCCGAGGAAGTCCGTGAATTATTGCGCGGCAACGCAATCGATTTCTATGAGACGCCCGCGGGAAACTGGGGCATATCGGTGCCCAGCATATGGCTGCACGACGAGAGTCAGCTGGAAGAAGCCAAGGCGCTCATCGGCGATTACCAGAAAGAGCGGCTGGTTCGGGTCAGGGAGGAATATGCGCAACTCGGACGGGCGGGAAGGCGCCGAACGATAGGCGATGTGATCAGGGAAAATCCGCTGCGCTTCGTCGCCTATCTGGCGGCCATTGCCGCACTGCTCTATTTTTCCACCCAGCCCTTCCTGGATATCGGGAAATAGCGCAGCCCGCATCCTGGCCATTATCCCCCTTGTTTTACTGCGAACGTTTTTGCCGCTCCCGTTTGAATCGCTGTGACTGCTGCTCCTGCTCGCGCTGAAAGCGCTGGTTTTGAATCTCGAGCTGCAGGCGCTGCTGATCCGGCGACTCGGGCTTGACGGTTTGCCGTTTTTGTTCGAATTGCTGGGTTTGGCGCTGATGCAGTTCCTGCTGGCGTTGGCGCTGCTCCAGCTGGAGCGATTCCATCTGCCGTTTTTGCTCCGGCGTGCCGCGGGGGTTCACGCTGTCCATGAACTGCTGTTGCTTGAGCTGAAGTTCCTGCTGCCGCTGCTGGCGTTCGAGCAAATGACGCTGGATTTCCGTCTGCGTATCCTGGCCCCAAGCCGGCCAGCCGACCGCCAATATCCAGACCAGCAGCAATGCGTGTGAGATGTTCATGACCTGGGACCTCGTCCACTTCTTAAAGATTGAGACATCGGAAGCGTGCCGCTGGTTTCCTCCAAGGGGCTACCTTGACATCCATCGTTTTGGTTGCTAATCATTGATTAGAAGGACCGTCCGTACGCACGGCGGGATGTTTTTATTGTCAATTCCATGAAGCTGAATATTCCGGAAGCCCGGAACAACCTGCGAGGAGGTTTGCCATGAAATCAGATTGGATGAAGATGGCCCTGTTAGGGGCCGTGATCGCGGGGATGCCGGTTTTTTCGGCTGCCGCGCAGGCGGAAACGCTGAATGGAAAGCTTGTCGAACTGAGTTCCGTCGATAACTCGGTGACCGTTCAGTTGGAGGGGGCGCCCCCGGAAATGATGTTTGCCACTTACAAGGTCGCCGGGGATGCCCGCTGGCACATCTGCCTTCAGGATACCTGCATCATCAGGAAGGGAGTCGAAGGCTTCAAAACCGTCAACGAGTACGCCGAGTATGGGGCTTACGGCATACCGCACAAGACCTACGATGTGACGCTGAACGTGAAGGATAAGGTGGCGACAGAACTTGAAGTGCAGATCGTGTCAAAGGTGCATTGATGGTCCCGTCCATCCTTCGTCCGCCGTCGTCGGGTTGCTTTCATGGCGGAGGGATATAAATAAGCGTGGTGCACAATTTGCTGCGAATCATGTCCATTCCACCCCATTACTCCAATAAATAATTCGTGGAAAAAAATAATTTCAACAGATATGTCGTCAAGCGCACGTTCAGGCTGGTTTTCCTGGCCCTCCTGATTTTGGCTTTTATCGCCCTCGTCGCACTGGGTATCCTTTTTTTCAGGGAGACTGAATCCTCGGCACTCCAGGCGAATTATTTGTCTCGGATTGCCAAGGAATTGCGCTGGACAGTGGAGAGCGGGCCTAATCCGGATATGTCCATTTTCCAGGCCGGGCCTTACGACGAGCGCCTGGGGTATAGCCGGTTGCCGGCGATGCTGCCGCGCCTTGCCGATCAGGGTTTCCAGGTAAGCGCCCAGGCACGCCTGTCGCCGCGCATGCAGGAGTTGATCGGCCTGGGTTTGTTTGTCCCCTACCGGGAGAAGTCCCAGGCTGGCCTGCTGGTCACGGATTCCGGCGGAAAGCCATTTTTCAAGGCGCTTTCTCCGGGGCGCGTGTATGAGAATTTCGCGGCGATTCCGCCGATCATTGCGAATAGCCTGCTTTATATCGAAAACCGCGATCTGCTGGATCCCAATCAAGCCAGGAAGAATCCGGCCGTGGAGTGGACCCGGCTCGGGAAAGCCGTGCAGGACAAGGCGATCCAGCTCTTCCGACCGGAACATGACGTGCCGGGCGGCAGCACGCTGGCCACGCAAATCGAGAAATACCGACACTCTCCCAATGGCTTGACCCTCACCGCTGGCGACAAGCTGCAGCAGATCGCATCCGCTTCCGTGCGCGCCTACCTGGATGGGAGGGATACGCTGCCGGCACGGCAGAATATCGTGGTGAACTATCTCAACACGGTTCCGCTAGCCGCGGTGGCCGGATTCGGGGAGGTGAACGGCCTCGGTGACGGGCTGTGGGCCTGGTACGGGTGGAACTTCAATTACGTCAACCGGACGTTGCGGTCCTTGCCGCCAAGCGGAGTCGACCTCGGCGAATTCGCCAGCGCCTACAAGCACGTGTTGAGTCTGATGATTGCCCAGCGCCGGCCATCGGCTTACCTGACGAAGGAGCGCAAGGGCCTTGAGGAGCTGACCAATAGCCATCTGCGGGTGCTGGCGCAGGCCGGCGTGATTACGCCGGCGGTCAGGGACGCCGCCTTGAAGGTGCCGCTCCAGTTTCTTTCGTCCGCGGTTCCGGAAGAAACCGGGGATTTCCTGTCCCGCAAGGCGGCCAGTGCCGTGCGCGTGCACCTGGCTTCTCTCCTCGGGTTGCCCCGCCTGTATGAACTGGACCGCCTGGATCTCTCCGTGCAAAGCACGCTGGACGTGGAACTGCAGCAGAAGATCACCGATATACTGCGCAAGCTCAGCAAGCCGGATGCGGCGCGCGCCGCGGGACTCTACGGCAAGTATCTGCTGGGCGAGGCCGATCCGGGCAAGATCATCTACAGTTTCACGCTCCACGAATTGACGCCTCAGGGCGCCAAGCTCAGGATCCTGGCCGACAACTTCGACCAGCCGTTCGACATTAACCAGGGCACCAAGCTCGATCTGGGTTCCACCGCCAAGTTGAGGACGCTGGTGACCTACCTGGAAATCGTCGAGAAGCTGCATGGCCAATACGCGTCATTGCCGCCGAAAGCGTTGCGCGAAGTGAAGGTGGAGCCCGGCGACCACCTTACCCGCTGGGCGCTCGACCATCTGCTGCGCAGCGGGGACAAAAGCCTCGCGGCCATACTGGACGCTGCCATGGAACGCAAGTATTCGGCCAGCCCGCACGAGCGGTTTTTTACCGGCGGCGGGCTGCATGTCTTCAGCAACTTCAAGCCGGAGGATAACGGCAGGATCATGAGCGTGCGCGAAGCCACCCGTTTCTCCGTCAACCTGGTTTATATCCGCCTGATGCGGGATATCGTGCGCTACACCATGTTCCAGACCCCGGGGGCGAATATCCTCAAGGACATGGACGACCCGCAGCGCCAGGAATACCTCAGGCGTTTCGCGGACAAGGAAAGCCGGGAATTCATCAGCCGTTTCTACCAGAAATACAAAGGAAAGTCGTCAGCCGAGATTGCCGAGCTATTTTATTCCGATATTCGTCCTACCCCGCTGCGGCTTGCGGCCGCTTACCGCTACCTTAATCCGCAGGCCACCCCGGACCAGTTCGCCGAATTCATGGAAGCCCGCCTGCCCGGATTCAGGGGTGCGGACGGGCATACCCTCCGCGCCATGTATGAGGGCTACGGCCCGGGAAAATATTCGCTGTCCGACCAGAGCTACCTTGCGCACGTCCACCCGCTGGAGTTGTGGCTTGCGCGCTACCTGACCACTCGCCCCGATGCGCGGTTCAAGGACGCGGTCGAGGCCAGCGGCGCCGAGCGCATTGCCGTTTATGACTGGCTGCTTAAGACCATGCACCGGAACGCGCAGGATATCCGTATCCGCAGCCTGCTCGAAGTGGAAGCCTTCCTGGAAATTCATCGTCGCTGGAAGCGGCTCGGCTACCCGTTTGAATCCCTGGTTCCCTCGCTGGCCACGGCCATCGGCAGCTCGGCGGATCGCCCTGCCGCGCTCGCCGAACTCATGGGCATCATCCTCAACGATGGGGTTCGGGTTCCCACGGTGCTGATCGAAAGCATGCGCTTCGGCACAGGCACGCCCTATGAAACCGTCATCGAGCGCGCCCCGGTTAAGAGCGAGAGGCTGTTCGCGCCTGAACTGGCTGCCGTGGTGCGCAGCGTGCTGATCGACGTGGTGGAAGGAGGAACGGCCTCGCGGCTTGCCCGCGCCATCGTGAGGGAAGACGGCACGCAGATCGCGTTGGGCGGCAAGACCGGCACCGGCGACCATCGCTACGTGACGTTCTCCGCGGCGGGCTCGATCAAGGAATCCCGCGCGGTGAACCGCTCCGCCACGTTCGTGTTTTTCATCGGCGACCGCTTCTTCGGCACGCTAACCGCATTCGTGCCCGGCGCAGACGCCGCCGACTATGCATTCACTTCGTCGTTATCGGCGCAAGTCCTGAAGAACCTGCTGCCCACGCTGAAGCCGCTCACCGATACGGCCCGGCCACTGCCCGAGCAAGAGCGCCCGGGGGCTGCGAAGAAAGGCAAGACGAAGAAGCCGGCGCCCAAACCGGCGCAAGACGGCGATGAGGTTGTCGGCTTCACGCAACAGGCGGAGCCTGCGGCGGAAGTGCCGCCCTGATTCAGGATTTTGAATCGTCGGGCGCGGTGGCTACTTGTCGCAGCGCGGGTCCGGCCTCAATTTCGCCTTGATGCTATCCCCGACCTTGTAGCCCTGGAGGGTTTCCTTCGAGGCCTGAAACTCGTGCATCGTCCCATTGGCCGCCCGCATGGTTATTCTCTCTTGACCCATGTCCACCTTGATGACTTGGCCCTCGATATTTTCCGGCCGCCCGGCCTTGCTGCAGTCCGGCTTATCCTGGCCCAGCGCGGTCCCGCTCCATATCATCAGCCCACCGGCTGCTCCCGCCGTCCATCGCATCCAGTTCTTCATCGAAGCCTCCATCATCTTGAAATATCGTAAATGGCGCCAATCGCTGCGCCGACGCCCGTGCCGATCAGCGCGCCTTTGCCGGCGCCGTGTCCCGTGCCCGCGCCGATGGCGGCACCTGCTCCAGCACCCACCGCCGCGCCGGTGACCGTGCTGCAGGACGTGGTCATCACAGCGAGGATCAATATGCCGGAAATTGCCATTGCTTTCGGTGTTTTCATGGTCTGCATCCTTATGTAACAAAACGTTGACAGCGTTTCTGGGGGCGACGTAATCCTAGAGTTTTTTTATAGTTTTCGGGAGCAAGGAAGTCAAGCCGCATGGTGGGCCCGGCTTGAACATCGGCGCGGTTTGCCCTATACAGAAAAATCCAGAAGTTTTGCGCGCAAGCGAAAGGAACTCACGATGAAACGTTTGCTGTTGCCGATGTTGTTGGGCTTGGCATTGACCGTGTCCGCAGCCGAAAAAAGGGAAGAGGGCGCGCCGTCCGGGAAGGCCCCTGCAGATGTCCGGAAAGAGACCGGGGAGGCGGTTGACGCGGTGGCAGCCAAAGCCAGACAGGAGCGCGATGAGTTCGTCGACAAGGCACAGAAGGAAATGGCCGCGCTGAACAAGAAAATGGCGGAACTCCGAATGAAGGCGAAGAAGCTTAGCGGGGAGGCTAAGGCCAAGCTTGACCGGCAGATCCAGAACCTGGAGCCGGAGCTGAAAGCGGCGGAACAAAAGCTTGCCGATCTGAAGGCCGCCACCGGCGAAAAGTGGGAGGAACTGAAGGCCGGCGTTTCCGGCGCCATTGACCGCCTGAAGCAGTCCCTGCAAAAAAACCGGGAAGGCGACCGGTGACCACATTCGCACGAACCATTTATGCCTGTGCCGCATCCTTTTCGATCATCGTGCCGGCCTTGCCTTCCAGGATCGCAAGTGCGTCACTGAGCTGTCCGATGCCGGCCACGCCGATGGTCTGCTCGACGAATTCGCAGGCGGCCCGGACCTTCGGCCCCATCGAGCCCGGTGCAAAATCAAGCTCGCGCAGGGCCTGCGGGGTGGTGCGGCGGATGGCGCGGGCGCCGGGTGTGCTCCAGCCTGAGTAAACCGCATCGACGTCGGTCAGCAGCAACAAGGCATCGGCTTTCAGTTGGCGGGCCAGGAGCGCGCTGGCCAGGTCCTTGTCGATCACGGCTTCGACGCCGATCTGGCTGCCGTCTTCGCGGCGCACGACGGGAATGCCTCCGCCCCCGGTACAGATCACGATCACGTCCTGGCTCACCAGCAGTTCGATCACGCTCAGTTCGAATATCCGCTGTGGGACGGGCGAGGGTACGACCCGTCGGAAGTGCTCGCCGTCGCGTGCCATGCTCCAGCCGCGCTCATTGGCCAGCACCTGCGCTTCGATTTCAGAATAGACCGGGCCGATGGGCTTGTCTGGATGGCCGAAGGCGGGGTCGTTCGGATCGACCTCGATCTGGGTCAGCAGGGTGGCGCAGCGGCGCTCCGGAAGAAGGTTGCCCAGTTCCTGCTCGATCAGGTAGCCGATCATGCCCTCGGTTTCCGCGTCGAGGATGTCCAGCGGATAGGATGCGTCCTGCAAGGCCAGCAGGCCAACCTGCGGGCCGTTGCCGTGGGAAATCACCAGCTCGTGCCGGCGGGCGATGGGCGCCAGGGCTTCGGCTGCGATCCTGACGTTGCGGCGCTGGTTGGCAGCGGTCGGGGGTTCGCTTCGGCGCAGCAAGGCATTTCCCCCCAAAGCGATCACGATGCGCAAGGCTCACTCCGGACGCGGCATTTCCAACCGGTCGATCAGGCGCAACCATCCCCGCGTGATCCGGTACAGCACCCACAGGCCGACAATGACGAAGATCGCCACTGCGAAGGGGATGCCGAGCAGGGTGATAATCAACAGCCAGGCGATGGCTACCCACAGCAGCGCAAACCAGAAAGTGCGTATCTGCCAGCGGAAGTGGGATTCGAGATAGGTGCCGCGCGCCTCGCCCCGCTTGAGGTAGTTGAGGATCACCGCGAGGATCGAGGGCCAGCCGGTGAGGAATGCAGTCAGGATGAATGCCGGGCTCAGGATGCCGGTGATCACCGTGAACGCGTGCAGGGCGTAAATCACATGGGTGAGGGTTACGAGCGAGTCTGCAGGCCGTGGGTTGCCGGATGCCGCATCGATGTCTGTCATGATTGCTCCGATAGATGAGGGCGCACGAACAGCCTTAAGTATACAACGATGCCGGCGGTGCGGCGGAAGCGCGCGACCAGGCAAGCATAACCTAGTAAAATGAACCTAAAAACGGCAATTCGCCCTGTTTGGACCCAATAACCATGAAGTCTTCCCTGATCGACCCCGATACCGAACTTGCCCACGAATGCTACGCGCTGATCTATGCGCCGAGTCCCAACCGCAAGCGTTTCCCGGAAAGCTGCGTGGAGGTGAAGGCCACCGAGGAGGAGGCGCGATCCGGCGCCGATCCTGCCAAACGGCGCGTGCCCGCCGTGGTGTTCGGGCCATCGCGTTCGTCCGAGGGTTTTCGGCTGTTCTATCTGGTGCGCTGGCTCGACTAATGGCTTCAAGCGTCCAAATGTCGATAAGCCGCAACCATAACCTGAAGTGCAGTTGATAAATCTTGATTCTTGAATCCGCGTAAAAAGCTTTTCATCCAGTGTATATTACTCAATTTTAATATAATCTAATCCAGATCAATGGTTATCATGGTGTCTCGTAACGGTTTTGAGGATTTTGCGCCAAAAGCCGAGGGAAGCTCCCAACAAGGGAGGAAGGGGAGCATGAAGATACGCGCGCCAGTGATACTAATCCTTTGCCTGTTCCAAGCGCAAACCGCCTATGCGGATACCAGCTCAAGACTGGAACAATTGCTGTCATTGAGCATGGAAGATCTGATGAAGACAAAAGTCAAGATCTCCACCAATACTGAACAAGCGCTTTCCAAGGCGCCGTCCGTGGTCTCGGTCATCATGGCGGAAGACATCAAGGCCACCGGAGCGACCAATCTCACGGAAGTCTTGCAAAGCGTGCCGGGTATTTACATCAAGCCCAACCTGTTCGGATTCAGGCCACAGGCGACGTTTCGCGGCGCTGCCAACCCCAACACTCTGCTGATGGTGAACGGTGCGCCCATAAAAGACCTGGTGTGGTCCTCCGGGATTTACTATAAGGGTCTGCCGACGAGCATGATCGAGCGGGTTGAGATCATTCGCGGTCCCGGCTCCGCCCTGTTTGGCTCGGACGCCTCCGCCGGCGTGATCAATGTCATCACCAAAACCGCAGGGAAGATCGTGCAATCCGAAGTCGGCGTGCGAGCAGGCCGTTTCGACACACAGGCGGGCTGGGTGCAGAGCGGGGGAAACTGGAACGGTTTCGATATCGGATTTACGGCGGAGCTGTCGCATACCGACGGCCATAACCCGTTCATTGCAGCGGATGGCCAGACTTCCAAAGACAGTGCCTTTGGCACTCAGATATCTTATGCCCCTGGCTCCGCCCGCTACGGCTGGGACGGTACGGATCTTCGCTTCTCCATGGGCAAGGGCAACTGGCGCCTGCTTGCCGACTATATGCGCCACAGCAACTTGGAAATCGGGCTGACGGGTGCCGCCGTGCTGGACCCGCTGACCCGCGGGGACGACAGCCGGCATAACATCGCTCTGCTTTACCACAACGAGGCGTTTGCCAAGGATTGGGGCCTGAATGCGGAACTCCGTTATCGAAACCTCGACTCTACCTCGGGTGACGGGTTTCATGAACGCCCCCCGGGCTACAAGGATGCGATCGGCATCTATCCGGATGGGTTGCTCAATCTGCAGCGATCGGCCGAGCGCCAGTTGAATTTCGAGGCCAGCGGCCTGTATACCGGCAAGGAGAATCATGCCACCCGCTTGGGCGGAGGACATAGCTGGCAGGACATATATTCTGTCGAGCACTGGGTCAATTACGGGACGGGGCCAGACGGAAATGCCCTGCCAGCAGGTGGGCCGTTGGTGGATATTTCGGGCTCGCCCTATGCCTTCGCACCGGAAAAGACCCGTCGGATAAGATACCTGTTTCTCCAGGACGTATGGACCCTCGCGCAAAACTGGGAACTGACCGCCGGGGCGCGTTATGACCATTACTCCGATTTCGGCGGCACGCTGAATCCGCGCTTGGCTCTGGTCTGGCAGAGCACGGACAGGCTCACGACGAAGCTGTTGTACGGTCAGGCGTTCCGGGCACCCTCCTATCTGGAACTTTATTCCCTGACTGCGGCTGCCCAACCCAATCCTGATCTCACTCCGGAACGGTCCAAAACCTGGGATCTGTCATTTTCTTACCTGGTTTCCAGGGATTTGACGTTGGGCCTCAATCTTTACCAGTTCGCACAATCCGACCTCATAGCCGGCGATTCGACAGGCCAATATCAGAACATGGGCAACAACACGTCTCACGGCGTTGAACTGGAGGCCAAATGGCAGGCAACGAAGAAGCTGAGGGTTTCCGGCAACCTTAGTTCTCGCGAAGACAGCACGCCGTACAACACCGTGCCCAAACAAACCGCCTACCTTCGTACGGATTGGGCATTCATGCCCAACTGGAACTGGAACTTGCAGGCCAACTGGATCGGCAAGTACTCGCTTCCTCCCGGCGACCCCCGTTCGCCAATAGGCGCGTATACGTTAATGGATTCCACGATGCGTTATTATTATCGACGGGATTGGGAATTTGCCGCCTCGGTACGCAATCTGTTTGATGAGGATGCGCGGGAACTCAGCAGCAAATCCCTCACCAACAATCTGCCGCTGTCCGGGCGAAGTTTTTATGCGGAAATGCGGTACAATTTTTAGCATGGGTCATAACGGCTGGCACCTGATCGCATTGCGCTATGGAGAAGCGATGCCCCAACGGGGGGTGGAATTTTTACTTGCCTTCCCTCTTGATCCGCATTTAACGCGACGCACTGGGTCTGCCCAATTCGGATGAGAATAATTGCCAAGTGCCGCCTGGCCCAAACGCTCTTCCTTTTGGTTGCGCTGGTCTGCCATAACCCGCCGGCCATGGCGACGCACAACATGCCGACCGAGCAAGCGGTGCGTGCGGCGCTGGTTTTTAATTTCCTCAAGTTCACCGAATTCCCGCCTGAAAGCGTCGTCAATGCTCAGCGGATACGGTTGTGCATCGCTGTCGGGGACCCGCGGCAGGCGGAAGCCCTGATCGCGCTTTCCGGTCGCAAAGTATGGGGTCGCGAACTGATCGTCGCTCACCTCGCCGGGCAGGGCGATGACTGCCATGTGCTTTATGTCGATTTACGTCAGCGGTGGAACGCAGCAAAAGAGCAACGCGCCTTGCTCCGTACGCTCACGATCAGCGCTTATCCAGGCTTCGCTCAGGACGGCGGAATGATCGAAATCGTCTTGCAAGAGGGCGGCACCCGGTTTGACATCAATCTGGCAGAAGGCCGGCGCGCCGGATTCCACTTTTTCCCTCAACTGCTGCGCCTGGCGCGCCATGTCTATGAATAGGCCGCCGCGCATCGGTTCGATCTTCAACCGCCGGTCGATCGGCTATCCGCTCGTTCGACTGATCCTCGTGGCCACCCTTTCGGGCATTGGCCTGGCGCTCATCATTGACGCCGTGTTCATGCTCAACAACCAGCGCGCGGACATTCAGCGCACCTTGACGGCTGCCGCCAACGCGGCCGGCACCGCTGCCAGTGCGGCGGTCGTCTTCCACGATGCGACGGCCGCGCGTGGGGTTCTGAGGATGTTCGAGGCTTACCCGGAGATCAAGGCCGCCGCCCTCTACTCGAACGAAGGCCATCTCTTCGCTAGCTATGGTGATGGCAGCCTGCTTCGGCGACGCGACGCGGACATCACCCGCCATCCTGTGAACCATCTCTTCGCTAGCTATGGTGATGGCAGCCTGCTTCCCTCGGCTGCGCCCGCTATCGGGCCATCCGCTTCGGATATCGCGCCGCTGGCCAACACGGCCACCCTGCACTTGCCCATCATCGTCGACGATTCTCTCGTCGGCACTGTCTACCTCCGGGCTCGGCTCGATGCCTACTGGCACACCTACCTCACTTCTGTTGCGATTACATTCTTCGTCGCCCTCAGCGTCGCAGCTCTGGCCTTGCTCCTGGCCTTGCGCTTTCTCGACCGCATCATCCTGCCGGTCCGTCAATTGGCGGAAGCGGCGAACGATGCACGCCTGCAGCAGGATTTCAGCCCGCGCGTGATTCCCGCCGGGGACAACGAGATCGGCGATCTGGTCGGCAACTTCAATGCCCTGCTCGCGGAAGTCGAAGCCGGCAGGAAATGGCAGCAGACCTACCAGGGCAAACTGGAGCGTCTGGTGGAGAATCGCACCGACGAGCTTTCCCGGGCGAACCAAGAACTGGTCGTCGCCAAGGAGGTCGCCGAGGCCGCAACGCAAGCCAAGAGTGATTTCCTCGCCAACATGAGTCATGAAATTCGCACACCGTTGAACGGCCTGATTGGATTTCTCGGTTTGATGAGTAAAACCCGCATTGATGAGGTTCAGCAGGATTATCTCAAGATTTGCCAGATTTCCTCCCAGACCTTGCTGGCGATTATTAACGATATCCTGGACTTGTCCAAAATCGAGGCGGGCAAACTGTCGATTGAATGTCTGGCATTCGATCTGGGTTATTTGGTTGAGCAGGGCATCCTTTTTTATACGCCCAGCGCCCAGAACAAGGGATTGCGTCTGATCCTGGAGATCGACCGGGACATGCCCGCCAGCCTGATGGGTGATCCGTCCCGTATTCGCCAGATACTGGCCAACTTGCTCGGCAATGCCATCAAGTTTACCGATTCCGGCACCATCACCGTCATAGTGAGATATCTGGATAATGGCAACGGCTTCGGCCAAGTTGAAATCTGCGTGGCTGACACCGGAATCGGCATGACTGACGAGCAAATGGGGCAGCTATTTCTGCCATTCAGCCAGGGGGACGCCTCGATTACCCGCCGCTATGGAGGCACTGGGCTGGGATTGGCAATTTCCCGTCGTCTGGTCGAGTTGATGAATGGCGCTATCGCGGCTGAGAGCGCACCAGGCAAAGGGTCCCGATTCACGATTTCGCTGTGCTTCAAGGAAGCGGGGGCGGCATTGCTTTTGCGACCGCCCGATGGTCTGGATCTGGAAAATCCCGCGCTTCAGGAGGAAAAACCGGCACCGGCCACGTTGTCGCCACAGCGACATATCCTGGTCGTGGACGATAACGAAATCAACCGTAAATTGAGTATGATTTTGTTGCATCAATGGGGTGTCGCAGTGGACGAGGCGGCAGATGGCGCCGCTGCCGTGGCGGCGTGTGGCAAGCAGTACTACGATCTGATCCTGATGGATGTGCATATGCCGGTGATGGATGGCATCGAGGCGACAAGGCGCATCCGGATGCTGCAAGCGGGCGGTAAGCTGACGCCCGTCGTTGCGCTAACCGCCAATGCATTGAGAGGGGATAGGGAGAGCTATCTGGCCGCCGGGATGGATGATTACCTGGAAAAGCCCCTGACCGATGAGGCGCTGCGCACGACTATCGAGAAATGGGTTCCGCTCACGCCGCCTTGTGCTCGGGCTGTCGGAATGAAAGAGGCGGGGACGGTGGAAGATTTTCCTGCGTCGCCCCACTCCGATCTGCCGATCATCGATGCCGGGCTGGGCATGGAGCGGGCGGGGGGCTGTCGCCAGGACTGGCTGATGGCGTTGAGAATGCAGCTTGCTGAATTGCCGTCCTGTCTGGATGCCTTGCAGGCAGCCTATTCGGCTTCCGATCTTGAAAAAGTCGAGGCGCTGGCTCACCGGCTGTGTGGCGGCGCGCTCTACTGCGGCATCTCTGCGCTTGAAATCGCCGCCCTGCGCCTGGAAGTGGCGTGCCGGAATCGCGCCCCGAACATCGCCGACAAGCTCTCCCTCCTCCAGCGGGAGGCGGAGAGCCTGCTCGAGCTGGAATCAAGCGGAATCATTCCGCAAGTCTAAAAAAGAAAAACCCGCATGCCTTCCGGCATGCGGGTTACAAGGCAATGCTTAATGCTCAGGCTGCGTTTGCCTTGCGCTGGTTAGCCTTCTCGACCTCTTCGTCCCAGCCGTCCATGCGGACATAGGGATTTGAACGTGGCTCTTTGATCATGTTCGGGTCGATATCCACGCCGATGCCTTCGAGGAAGTTGACCAGGCCGATACGGTCGATCATCTCGCCGGTGCGCTCGTGCTCCAGCGCATTTTCGGCGAAGAAGTCGATGGTATTCTGTCCGAGCTCGACCAGCTTTTCGAAGTCCTCGTCGGTTTCCAGCTTCATGAACGGTATGATCACGGTGCCCATGGTGGCGCCGATCTTCAGCACGCTCTTTCCGCCGATCAGGACGGTCACGCCCTTGTCCTTGCCCGGAGCCAGGGCGCCGGTCATGACGTTGATGCAGTGCATGCAGCGCACGCAGCTGTGGTTGTCGATTTCCATCGACTGGGTGTCGTTGATCGCGACGCTGGAAATGCCCTCGGCCTTGGAAACATCCTGGGTGCTCTTCAGGGCCAGCGCCTTGGTCGGGCAGCGGCTGATCACGTCGTTGACCAGCTCGTCCATGCCGTGCTTGGCGAACCACTTCTTGCCCAGCTCGTCGTCGGTCCGGATGTTGTCGCGCCAAGTGCCGATGGTGGCCATGTCGGAACGCTGAATCGAATTGACGCAGTCGTTCGGGCAGCCGGAGAACTTGAACTTGAATTTGTACGGCAGGGCCGGACGGTGCATGTCATCAAGAAAGGAGTTGACCACGGTACGCAGCGCCTTGGCTTCGTCGTAGCAGGACTGCTCGCAGCGTGCAGCGCCGACGCAGGACATCGAGGTGCGCACGGCAGGGCCGGCGCCGCCCAGGTCGAAACCCATTTCATTGAAGGCATCGAAGGCGGGCTGCACATTGGCAGTGGTCGCACCCTGGAACATGATGTCGCCGGACTGGCCGTGGAAGGCGATCAGGCCGGAGCCGT
>CAZLJK010000059.1:0-15982 GCA_964559825.1 uncultured Sulfuricella sp.
TGGACGGCATGAACATCGTCGGCGACCTGTTCGGCGCCGGCAAGATGTTCCTGCCCCAGGTAGTGAAATCCGCCCGCGTGATGAAGCTGGCGGTCGCGCACCTGGTGCCGTACATCGAGGCCGAGAAGGCCGCCACCGGCCAGGCCGCCCAGGCCAAGGGCAAGATCATCATGGCCACGGTCAAGGGCGATGTCCACGACATCGGCAAGAACATCGTCGGCGTGGTCCTCCAATGCAACAACTACGACGTGGTCGATCTGGGGGTGATGGTGCCCGCAGCAAAAATTCTGCAGGCGGCGATCGATGAAAAGGCCGACATCATCGGCCTGTCCGGCCTGATCACGCCGTCGCTGGAAGAAATGTCGCACGTCGCCAAGGAAATGGAACGGCTGGGAATGAAGCTGCCGCTGCTGATCGGCGGCGCCACCACTTCGCCCGCCCACACTGCGGTGAAGATAGCGCCGCACTACAGCGGCCCGGTGATCTACGTGAAAGACGCCTCGCGCGCCGTCGGCGTGTGTTCCAACCTGCTCAGCGACGATCTGCGCGACGCGTATGTCCAGGGCATCGCCGATGAGTATGTGGCGATCCGCGAGCGCTACCTGAATCGCTCCAACGAAACCAAACGGCTGACTTTGGCCGAGGCGCGCGCCCATGCGCTGAAACCGAATTGGGCTGCTTACGTGCCGCCAGTGCCGGCCCTTATCCGAAATAATTCATTAGAGACAAACCCGTCCCTTCCCTCTGGCAGGGGGAAGGCTAGGATGGGGGTTCAGATGCCGACTCTCCAGACGAAACACCCAACCCCCCCCCTAGCCCTCCCCCTAAAAGAGGGAGGGGATGTTGAGGCCAATTTCATCGGCCTCAAGGCGTTTCACGATTACCCCCTGGCCGAGATTGCCGAGCGCATCGACTGGACGCCGTTCTTCCTCGCCTGGGAACTGCACGGGCGCTATCCGAAAATCCTCACCGACGTGGTGGTAGGTGAGGAAGCGACAAAACTGTTCGCCGACGCACAATCAATGTTGAAGCGCATCATCGATGAAAAATGGCTGGAAGCCCGCGCCGTTATTGGACTCTTCCCCGCCAACAGCAGCGGCGACGACATCGAAATCTACACCGATGAAAGCCGCAGCCAGGTGGCGATGACCTACCACACCCTGCGGCAGCAGGCTGTGAAATCGCCCGGCAAACCCAACCTGGCCCTGGCCGATTTTGTCGCACCCAAGGAGTCGGGCGTGAAAGATTACCTCGGCGGTTTCGCGGTGACGGCGGGCATCGGCATCGACGCGCATGTCGCCGCGTTCGAGAAAAATCACGACGATTACAGCGCGATCATGCTCAAGGCCCTGGCCGACCGCCTCGCCGAGGCCTTTGCCGAACTGATGCACCAGCGCGTGCGGCGCGAATTCTGGGGCTATGCGCAAGACGAAGCGCTAACCAACGAGGACATGATCGCGGAGAAATACCGCGGCATCCGCCCCGCGCAAGGCTACCCCGCCTGCCCGGAGCATAGCGAAAAAGGCCCGTTGTTCGAGCTGCTTCAGGCGCCGGAGAACGCCGGCATCACGATTACGGAAAGTTTTGCCATGCTGCCTACCGCGGCGGTGAGCGGCTTTTACTTTGCGCACCCTGATTCGACCTATTTCGCCCTCGGCAAGATCGGCCGCGACCAGGTGGAGGATTACGCCAAGCGCAAGGGCTGGGACATGGCGACGGCGGAGCGATGGCTGGCGCCGGCGCTGGGGTATTGACCGGACAGACATTTGCTTTGAGTAAACGGGTCTACAGCATAAGTCGTTAAAAATGGGAGGCTGAATGCTATTGCGTCCGCTTATCAACCCATTCAACCGAGTGGCCCTCGTCGTCGGACTGCTGCTGGTCGCCCTCGCCGTTTATGCCCTGATCGCCTGGCGGCAACAAACCGCTGTTGTGACCAGCATCAAAATCGGCGTGCTGCACTCCCTCACCGGCACCATGGCAACCAGCGAAAAACCCCTGGTGGACGCGCTTCGGCTGGCCATCGAGGAAGCCAATGCGGCGGGCGGCATCCAGGGGCAACAGATCGAAGCGGTGGTGGTGGATTGCCGTTCCGATGCGGCTTATTGCGCCCAACAGGCCGAGCGCCTGATCGTTCGGGAAAAGGTCAGCGCCCTGTTCGGTTGCTGGACCTCCGATTGTCGCAAGGCGGTTAAGCCGGTGGTCGAAAAGCACCGGCACCTGCTGTTTTACCCCGTGCAGTATGAAGGCATGGAGATGTCGCCCAACATCATTTACACCGGCGCGGCACCCAACCAGCAGATCATCCCCGGCGTGCGCTGGGCGCTGGAGAGGCTGGGCAAACGCGTCTATCTGGCGGGCTCGGATTATGTTTTTCCGCGCATGGCCAATCTCATTATCAAGGACTTGCTGGCCGCGCAAGAGGGCGTGCTGGTCGGGGAACGCTACCTGCCGCTGGGAGAAAGCGCCATGGAGGCGCTGGTGGCCGACATCGCCAAACAGCGCCCGGAGGTGGTGCTGAACACCTTCAACGGCGACAGCAATGCCCATTTCTTCGCCGCACTGGAAAAGGCCGGTCTGGCTAATTTGCCGCTGGTTTCTTTCAGTGTGGCGGAGATCGGGATGACGGCCTGGGGCGGTGCCCGGCTCGGTCGACATTATGGAGTGTGGAGCTATTTCCAGTCCTTGCCGGGGGAGGAAAACCGCCGTTTCGTCGCCGCCTATCAGGCCCGCTTCGGCGCGGACCGGCTGACCGACCCGATAGAGGCTTCTTACATCGGCTTGCAGCTGTGGGTGCAGGCGGCACGGGAAGCCGGTTCCGCCGAGCCGGCCCGGGTGCAGCGCACGATATTGCGCCAGACCCTGCGCGCACCGGAAGGAATGGTGGCCATCGACCCGGATACCCGTCATCTGTGGAAAACCCCGCGTATCGGCAAGGTCAGACCCGACAGCCAGTTCGATATCGTCTGGGATGCCGGGCAACTGCAGAAGCCGGTTCCCTTCCCCAGCTATCGCTTCCGCGATGAATGGCTACAAATGCTGCAATCCGCCGAGGGGGTGCAGCCATGAGCTTTACCTCCATCACCCAGCGCTTCGTGGTCTGGTTCCTGGTGATCTCGCTGCTGCCGATCCTGTTGATCGGCTACAGCCTGCTGCGCACTTTCGAAACAGAATTGCAGCAGACGGTGACCCGGCAAATCTCGGCCATTGCCGACAAGAAAGTGGATCAGATCGATGTCTATCTGAATGGATGCGTCCACGATGTCTTGGCCAAGGCGCAAGCGAATGAAACGCGCCAAGCCATGGGCGAGTTCGCCCGGGAAGCGGCCCGAAGCGGGGTGGAGTCCGATGCTTATCGCCAGCTGGATGCCCGTTACCGCGACCATTTCAAACGTTTCATCACCAGCTCCGGTTATTACGACCTGTTCCTGATTTCCCCGCAGGGCACGGTGGTGTATTCCCAGACCCATGAAGCCGACTTCGCCACCAATCTGCTTACCGGACCCTATCGCAACAGCGGCCTGGCCCAGGTCGCCCGCAATGCGCTGGGAACGCTGGAAAGCGGCATCTCGGAGTTTGAGTTTTATGCCCCCTCGGGCGATGCCATCGCCGCCTTTATCGCCGTGCCGATCATGAGTCAGGGCAAGCTTGAAGGCGTACTGGCACTGCAGATCGACAATGTCCGCGTGTTTCAGGTGCTGCTCGATGGGACGGGCTTGGGCGTTAGCGGCGAAACCTTGGTGGCGCGACAGGAGGGCGAGCGCACCGCGCTGGTAATGACGCCGCTGAAATCCGATCCTGATGCGGCGCTGAAACGCAAAATCCCGCTGGGCGCTGAAAAGCTCGCAACGCCCATGGTTCACGCTTTGAATGGCGAGCGTGGTAGCGGTTTCGGGTTTGATTACCTGGGTAAGCCCGTGGTGGCGGCCTGGCGCTACCTGCCCCGCATGCAATGGGGCATGGTGGCCAAGATGGATACGGCGGAGGCGCTTGCCCCGCTTTACCATGTGCGCACCCTTGGCATCGCGGTTGTCGGGCTAACCCTCATCGCCGCCCTCATCAGCGCTTTCCTGCTCGGGCGCCGGGTGGTTCGCCTTGGGGGCGGCGGCGCTGGCCGAGGCGGCCCGGCAACTGGAAGATCAGTTCAGGTCGGGTAATGCATCCGCCCCCCGTCAAGGTTTCGCCGATGCCCTTAACGCGACGCTGGACGCCATCAAGACCCATGTCGCGCCGGCGCGATCGACTGCAGAAGCCCCCCCTGTTGACCGGGCGTTGCTGGTCCAGGTACTGAATCGCCTGACACCGTACCTCCGTGAACAGGAGCTGATTCCGGTCGACCTGATGGAATCCCTGGGCAGCCTCGCGCGCTCGAATTGGCCTGAAAAATCCCTTGCGCGATTGGTCCGGCAGGTAGACCATTTCGACCATGCTGGGGCGCTGGCCAGCGTGGCGCAGCTGGCGGCCGTTCATGGCGTGACATTGGGGCGCGAAGAAGGGTAGCCGGATGCGGAACGAAATCTCACTCTAATCAAGACAATGACACAAGAAAAACCGCTCCTCCTGCTGGTGGACGACATGCCCGCCAACCTGCATGTACTGGTGGCGGCGCTACGCGACGACCATCGCATCAAGACCGCTACCAACGGTGCGGCAGCGCTCGATCTGGTGGCGCGCGAGGACCGCCCGCAACTGATCCTGCTGGATGTGATGATGCCGGGCATGAGCGGCATCGAGGTCTTGCGGCAGTTGCGCGAGAATCCGGAGACACGCGATATCCCGGTGATTTTCGTCAGCGCCGATACGTCCGAGCAAAGTCAGCTTGAAGGTCTTGACCTGGGGGCGGACGATTACCTCACCAAGCCGGTAGTGACGACGGTGTTGCGGGCGCGGGTGCGCAATATTCTCCAGCGCAAACGCGCCGAGGCCCAGTTGCGGCTGGCGGCGCATGTCTTCGAGCACAGCGGCGAAGCCATCATGGTTACCGACCGCGGCAATTGCATCATCGAGGTGAATCCGGCCTTTAGCCGCATGACCGGCTATGCGCCGGAAGAAGTTCGCGGCCAGAACCCGCGCATCCTGTCCTCGGGCCGAGCCACGCCGGAAGACCATCGGGCGATGTGGCAGGCCATCCGCGAACAGGGCTTCTGGCAGGGCGAGATGTGGGACCGGCGCAAGGATGGCGAGATCTACCCCAAACTGCTCACCATCTCGGTGGTGCGCAATGTCCGGGGCGAGATTGATTTCCATATCGCCAGTTTCGCCAATATCAGCGAGCAAAAGGCCACCGAGGAGAAAATCCGCCGTGTCGCCCACCATGACGCACTGACCGGGCTGCCGAACCGGCTGTATCTGCAAATTGGTCTTGAGCAGACCCTCGCTTCGGCCAAACGGGAAAACGAAGAAGTCGCGGTGATGTTCATCGATCTGGACCGCTTCAAGATCATCAACGACACGCTGGGGCACAATATCGGCGACGGCCTGCTGGTGAAAGTGGCGCAGCGGCTCAAAAAGTGCGTGCGCGAAAGCGATCTGGTCGCGCGCCTGGGCGGCGACGAATTCGTGGTGGCGCTGGCAGGCGACGATGTCATCAACACTGCCGCCCATGTGGCGGAAAATATTCTCGGTAGCCTTTCCCTGCCCTACCGGATCGAAGGCCACGGTCTGCATAGCTCGACCAGTATCGGCATCAGTCTCTATCCGCACGATGGCGACAGCATCGAGTCCCTGATGAAAACCGCCGACACTGCCATGTACCACGCCAAGGCGATGGGCCGGAACAACTTCCAGTTTTTCAGCCCGGAAATGAACCAGTCCAGCAACGAGCGTCTGCAGATGGAAAACAGCCTGCACCGCGCCCTGGATAATGGCGAGTTCGCCGTCCATTATCAGCCCCAGGCCGATATCGCTTCTGGCCGGCTGGTGGGCGCGGAAGCCCTGATCCGCTGGCATCATCCCGAGCGCGGCATGGTTTCGCCCCTCGAGTTCATCCCGCTGGCGGAAGAAAACGGCATGATCCTGCCCATCGGCAGCTGGGTGCTGCGCGAAGTCTGCCGTCAGGTCAGAGCCTGGCGCGAGTTGGGGCTGACCGACTTGCGCTTCGCCGTGAACCTTTCTCCCCGGCAGTTCCGCCAGGAAAATCTGGTGGGCAATATTCTCGGCATTTTACGCGAGTTCGATGTGCCCGCTTCCGCCCTGGAACTGGAGATCACCGAGGGTTCCGTCATGGAAAACCCCGATGCCGCCGTGATCCTGCTTCATCAGCTGAACCTGCACGGCCTGAGCATCTCCATCGACGATTTCGGCACGGGCTATTCCTCCCTCGGCTATCTCAAGCGTTTTCCGGTGAGCAAGCTCAAGATCGACCGCTCTTTCGTGATGGATATCCCCGGCGATCCGGACGATAGCGCCATTGCCATCGCGGTGATCCAGCTCGCCCGGAGCCTGGGGCTGAAAACGGTGGCGGAAGGCGTGGAAACCGCTGAACAGCTGCAGTTCCTCAGCGACCAGGGCTGCGATATCCAGCAAGGCTACTGGTACAGCAAGCCGCTGGACGCCTCAGCCTTCGAAGCGTTCGCGCTTCAGGCGGTAAAACCCTGAAGCCGGGCCAATTGCGCCGCATGCTTCTGGATGTTCCCGACTCTGTAAGCTTTCCGGCAAATAGCGCGGTTCAGAGGCGCGCCTCGTTGCCCCAAACCTGGTGCATGCTGAAGCGGATGTCGGCCTGATCCGCGTGCAGCGCTTCCTTGATGGTAAACGGCTCGCTGGCCGTATCTCTTCTCACGGGAATCGACAGGGGCACGCCGCGCGGCCCGACCAGCGCATGAACGATGGGCGTGGTGGCACCTTCGACCTTCCGCGTGACCACCCCGATTTCACCGTTGTTCAGCCGCACCAGGGTGCCGGGCGGGTAGATGCCGAGCACCTTGATAAAGTAGGCCGCAAGCGCGGGATCGACACTTTTTCCCCGCTCCAGAAAAATTTCGCGAAGTGCCGTGCCGGGGAGCTGCGATTTGCGGTATTTCCGCTCTGAAACGCAGGCGCAATAGCGGTCGGCCAGCATCAACACCTTGGCGCCGGGCGGAATGTCCTTGCCCGCAAGGCCGGCAGGATAGCCTCCGCCGTCTTCGGTTTCATGGTGGGACATGACATAAGCCAGCCAGCTGGCATCATGGACGCCCGCCGCTTCCAGCATCCTGACCCCTTCTTGCGGGTGCCGGTGTATGGATTCGATTTCCTCTCCGGTCAATGCTTCCAGCTTGCGCTGTAGCTGGACCTGCTGGCGCAGCATGCCGACATTCATGGTGAGCGCGGCGGCGGTGAGCGTCACGATCTTGTCGCTGGCGATACTCATGGATTGCGCTACCAGGATGGCGACCACGGCGGTATCGAGGCTGTGCCTGACCGGATAATCGCCGGCCTGCTGGTTGAGCAGGATGCAGGCAAGCGCAATATCGGAGTTCAGTTCGACGGCGGAAATCACCGCGGTGGCCACTTCCACCAGCCTGGCGGGAAAATCGGGCTCGCTGCCCATTCCGAACAGCAAACGTTCCAGCCGCTTCTCCGCAAGATCGATCATGCGCAGAACCGAGGGCTCCTCGCGATCCGGGACGGCATGGGTGTCGGATTCGTGGGAGGAGGATGCGGAATCGTCCGCAAACAGGCCTTGCTCGACGAGCGCGGCTATTTGCACCTTGCTTTCGATGATCGTCCCTTTTTTCAGCAAAAGCTGGCCACGCGAATTGTAGGCATTCCAGGGCAGCGGCCTGCCTAAATGGATTTCCGACATGCTGATGCGTAGCTGGGCCATGTCTGTCCTCGTGCTCGCCCGTCAAGGGCGGAAAGTGAGAAGCGGAACATCGTGTCGGATACTAAGGCTTTTTGCGCAACAAAACCAGACTGTTAGCTTTAACTGAAGCCCCGGTTTCGCGGACGGGGCAATATATGCAAATTCCAGTCTGGCGGTTTGCCTGAAATATGGCGACAATACACCATCAAAATTATTGAGGGCTATCATGAGCAATACCGAATTCGAAGCACTAAACCAACGCTATGCCATTCCCGGCCATGTGCAGTTCAAGGAAGGCCCCGGCGGCCTGGCCGTGGCCGAAATCGCCAACAGCCATGCCGAAGCCATGATCGCTCTGCAGGGCGCCCATGTGATGACCTGGCAGCCGCGTGGACAGGCGCCGGTGCTGTGGCTTTCCCGCTTCGGCAAGTTCGCGCCGGGCAAGTCGATACGCGGCGGCGTGCCGATCTGCTGGCCGTGGTTCGGTCCCCACGCCGAGGACGCCAAATTTCCGGGCCACGGTTTTGCCCGCACGGTGATGTGGGAAGTCCTGGAAACCCAGGCGCAGCCGGATGGCGCTACTTTCGTCCGCTTCGGCCTGATCGAAACCGAGGCTACCCGCGCCCAGTGGCCGCACCCTTCGAGCGCGCAACTGCGGGTGACGGTCGGCGCCGAGCTGAAAGTCGAACTGGTGACGCGCAATGCCGGCAGCGTGCCGTTCCAGATCGGCGAGGCGTTTCACACTTATTTCCACATCAGCGACGTGGCCGACATGGCGATCAAGGGTTTGGAAAACTGCGCCTATCTGGACAAGGTCGGCGGCACCACGCGCAAGACCCAGCAGGGGCCCATCGTGATCGAGAGCGAGGTCGACCGGGTGTATCTCGACACCGAAGCCGATTGCCTGATCGAAGACCGCAGCCTCCAGCGGCGGATTCGCATCGCCACGAAAGGCAGCCGTTCCACCGTGGTGTGGAATCCCTGGATCGAGAAGGCGGAAAAGATGGGCGATTTCGGCCCGGAAGGCTATCGCGGCATGGTCTGCGTGGAAACCGCCAATGCCGTGGACAACGTGGTGACGGTAGCGCCCGGCGCGGAGCATGTTCTGCAGGCCGTGATCAGCGTCGAGGCGCTGGCCGGCTGAAAAAAGCTGAAAAGAGGCTGACGAGAGGAGGCGAACGGCGATGATAGACAGGCAGTTGAGCTTGAACGCATGGGTAAGTTATCTCGACCAGACGCCGCTGCCGGTACTGCGCCGCACGGTGACGGATCTCGCCAGCCTTAGGGAAAAGGAGGACGAACTCAATGGCCGGGAATTAAGCGCCGTCATCCTGCACGACCCGATCATGACGGTGAAAGTGCTGCGCTATCTGGAATCGCACCGCGGCAGAAGCCAGATCACCGACATCACGACCATCGACCGGGCGATCATGATGATCGGCACGACGCCCTTTTTCAGGCAGTTCAGCGAACAGCCCCTGATCGAGGAGAGCATGGCCGACCATACTCAGGCCATGGAAGGCATGATGCAGGTCATGAGCCGGGCGCGCCACGCGGCCATGTATGCGCAGGACTGGTCGTCGCTGCGCCATGACGTCGATACCGACGAAGTGGTCGTTGCCGCGCTGCTGCACGATCTGGCGGAAATGCTGCTGTGGTGCTTCGCGCCCGGGCAGATGCTGGAGATCCGTGACAAGATGCGGCGCGATCCGGCTTTGCGCAGCGCCGCGGTGCAGCAGGAGGTGCTGAGTTTCCGCGTGATTGAATTGCAGATTGCCCTGGCATCGACCTGGCATCTGCCCAAGCTGCTGCTCTCGCTGATGGACGAATCCCATGCCGAGCTGCCGCGCACCCAGTGCGTCGCGCTCGCGGCGGCGCTGGCGCGGCACTCCGCCAATAGCTGGTCCGACGCCGCGTTGCCCGATGATTTTGCGGCGATAGGGCGCTTCCTCAAAATTTCCCCGGATGAGGCCTGGGTGCGGATTCGCCGCACGGCCTTGCAGATAGCCCAGGGCTGGGAATGGTATGGCATTCCCCCCGCGGCGGCCTGGCTGCCGATGCAATCAGCCGATCAAAACAAGCGCCCTTTACCATCGCCTCCTCTCCCGCTTGCGGGAGAGGATTGAGGTGAGGGAACGTTCATGGCGATTCTTCATGAGCGTTTTAGCTTGTAGTCAAAAAGCCTTATAATAAGCGGTTAATCAATCCATTCCGTCGCTATCCATGCATATACACATTCTCGGCATCTGCGGCACTTTCATGGGCGGCATCGCGGTGCTGGCGAAGCAGGCCGGGCACAAGGTCACCGGCTGCGATACCGGCGTCTATCCGCCGATGAGCACGCAGCTGGAAGCCCAGGGCATCGAGCTGACCGAGGGCTTCGACCCGGCGCAGGTCAAGCTCGAACCCGACATGTTCGTGATCGGCAACGTGGTGTCGCGCGGCAACCCGCTGATGGAGGAAATCCTCAACCGCGGCCTGCCTTACGTGTCCGGCCCGCAGTGGCTGGCCGAGCATGTGCTGAAGGACAAGTGGACGTTGGCGGTGGCTGGCACGCACGGCAAAACGACCACTTCGGCGATGCTGGCGTGGATCCTGGAATACGCGGGCTTGCAGCCGGGCTTCCTGATCGGCGGCGTGCCGCAGAATTTCGGCGTCTCCGCCCGGCTCACCGACTCGCCGTTTTTCGTGGTGGAGGCGGACGAGTACGACACCGCCTTCTTCGACAAGCGCTCCAAGTTCGTCCATTACCATCCGCGCACCGCCGTGCTCAACAATCTCGAATTCGATCACGCCGATATCTTCCCCGACCTGGCCGCGATCGAGACCCAGTTTCACCATCTGGTGCGCACCGTGCCCGGCAACGGGCTGGTCGTTGCCAACGGGCGCGAGGCAAGCCTGGACCGGGTGCTGGCGCGAGGCTGCTGGACCCCGGTGGAGCGTTTCGGCATAGCGCAGGGCTGGACCATCGGCGCCGCCGGTGCGGTGGCCTTCAAGGAGGAGTTCCAGGGCATGCTGAACTGGCCGCTGTTCGGCGAGCATAACCGCATGAACGCGCTGGCGGCGATTGCTGCCGCGCGCCACGCCGGCGTGCCCGCCAGTTTCGGCATCGAGTCACTGGAAAAATTCGAGAACGTGAAGCGCCGCATGGAAGTGCGCGGCGTGGCCAACGGCATCACGGTTTACGATGACTTCGCCCACCATCCCACCGCGATTGCCACCACCGTCGCCGGCCTGCGCCACAAGGTCGGCGCTGCGCGCATCCTGGCCGTGCTGGAGCCGCGCTCCAACACCATGAAGCTGGGCGTGATGAAGGACGCGCTGCCCGGCAGCCTGAAAGACGCCGACCGGGTGTACTGCTACGGCGCCAACCTGGGCTGGGACGCCGCCGCCGCTTTGGCCCCGCTGGGCGACAAGGCGCAGGCTTTCGACGACCTCGATGCCTTGGTTGCCGCCGTGACCGCCGCCGCCCGCCCCGGCGACCATGTGCTGGCGATGAGCAACGGCGGCTTCGGCGGCGTGCATGAAAAACTCCTGGCGGCACTCGCTAATAACAATGAAATGTAGGTTGGGTTAGGAGCGGCTTTTTGCGCCGTAACCCAATAAACCCAAACTTCAAAAAACCAAAACATATTGAAGGAAGCTTGGGTTTGTTGGGTTACGCGATAAAGCCGCTAACCCAACCTACATTTTTAACCCGGTTTTGCTGAATGAACATCCTTTACGAAGAAGACGGCGCCATAAAAGTGGCGTCGGTCATGGCCGACAACACCTCGTCATTACAGGTGGAAACGCCGCACGGCAAGCGCTCCAAGATCAAGGCCGCCAATGTGCTGCTGCGCTTCGAGACGCCGGCCATCGCCGGGTTCATGGAGGCGGCGGAAGCGGTCGCGGCGGAGCTCGATCCGATTTTCCTGTGGGAATGCTGCGGCACCGAGGAATTCGCTTTCGCCGACCTGGGGCGCGAATACTACGGCCATGCACCTTCCCCGGTCGAGGCGGCGGCGGTGGCGCTGAAGCTGCATGCTGCGCCGATGTATTTCTACAAGAAGGGAAAAGGCCGCTACAAGGCCGCGCCGGAGGAAAACCTCAAGGCCGCGCTGGCGTCCGAGGAGAAGAAGCGCAAGCAGGCGGAGGCCATTGCGGCGCATGCGGCGGATCTGATCGCGGGACGCCTGCCCGAAGCCTTCACCCCGCAAGTGGTGGAGGCCCTGCTTTACGCGCCGGACAAGAACACGCTGGAATTCAAGGCGCTCGACAAGGCGTGCGCCGAAACCAATCTCAACCCGGTGAAGCTGCTGGACCATTGCGGCGCGATTCCTTCCGCCCGCGATTACCATCTGAACCGCTTCCTGCGCGAGCATTTCCCCGAAGGCACCGGTTTTCCGGAAATCGAGATTCCCCACCCGATGGGCGACCCGGCGCATTCCGACGCGATGGCCTTCAGCATCGACGATGCTGCTACCACCGAGATCGACGACGCCTTCTCGATCAAGCGTCTGGATAACGGCAACTGGCGCATCGGCGTGCATATCGCCGCGCCGGGTCTGGGCTTCGAGCCGGGCGACCGCCTCGACGAAATTGCCTCGCGGCGATTGTCCACGGTGTACATGCCGGGACAGAAGATCACCATGCTGCCGGAGTCCCTGGTGGAACGCTACACGCTGGCCGCCGGCCGCCGCTGCCCCGCGCTGTCGCTGTACCTCGAAGTGACGCCGGAATTCGCCGTGGTCGGCCGGGAAAGCGCGCTGGATCACATTGAGATCGCCGCCAACCTGCGTCACGAGGCGCTGGAGCCGGTATTCAACAGCGCCACCGTGGTCAGCCGGGAGGGCGATTACGCATGGAAGGACGAGCTCCTGCTGCTGTGGGATTTCACCACCAAGCTCAAGGAAGGCCGGGGCAAGGGGGACAGCAGCCGGAATTTCCCGGATTACAATTTCGCGGTGGCGGACGACCGCGTGGCCATTACCGAGCGCCACCGCGACACCCCCATCGACCGCGTGGTGTCGGAGCTGATGATCCATACCAACGCCACTTGGGGCAAGGAGCTGGCAGAAGCCGACTATGCCGGTATCTACCGCAACCAGGAAGGCGGCAAGGTGCGCATGAGCGTGTCGCCGGGCGCGCACCAGGGCTTGGGCGTGACGCATTACATGTGGTCGAGCTCGCCGCTGCGCCGTTACGTCGATCTGGTCAACCAGCGCCAGCTGATCGCCCGGCTGGAAGGCAAGCCGGCCCCCTACGGCAACCGCGACGAGCGCCTGCTGATCGCGATGCGCGACTTCGATCTGGCCTATGAAGCCTACGGCAACATCCAGGACCAGATGGAACGCTACTGGTGTCTGCGCTGGCTGCAGCAGGAGCAGGTCAGCGCAACCGGCGCGGTGGTGGTGAAGGAAAACCTGGTCAAGCTCGATTACCTGCCGCTGTTCATCCGCGTGCCCTCGCTACCCGAAGTCCCGGCCGGCAGCCGGGTGGCGATCGAGGTGTCGAAGGTGGACCTGCTCGAAGTGACATGCCAGTGCCGCTATGTCGGCCCCCTGGAGCAATGATTCCGCAGATTATTTCTGCTAAACTGGCTGCGCCTTGAACACTCTTCGTGCTCCCATCTCTCTGGGCCGCTACGCGCGGCTGAACCAGTCCGATCGACTCGGACTGGTGCTGCTGATCTCCATCACCCTGCATTTGCTGGCGGTGTTCGGCGTGGCCTTCAAGGCGCCGGAGATGAAAAAATCCGCCGCCGCCACCTCCCTCGAAGTGGTACTGGTCAACAGCAAATCCTCTTCCCGGCCGGTCAAGGCCGATGCCTTGGCACAGGCCAATCTCGACGGCGGCGGCAACACCGATGCCGAGCGCCAGGCCAAAAGCCCGCTGCCGGTGCTGGACCGGCGCCAGCAGGAGTCGGAAGCCGCGCAGAAAAAGCAGCAGGTCAGCCAGCTCGAGCAGCAGGCCCGGCTCCTGATGACCCAGGTCAAGGCGACGCAACAGGTCGAGCCGCTGCCGGCCATGGCCAAACCGGCCGAAGCGCCGGTAGAAAAGACCGGCTCCGACCTGGCGATGCGCAGCCTTGAGGCGGCCCGCCTGGAAGCGCAGATTTCGCGGGACTGGGAGGTGTACCAGAAAAAACCCAAGCGTAACTTCGTCGGCGCGCGCACCCAGGAATACCGCTTCGCTCGCTACGCCGAGGATTGGCGGATCAAGGTGGAAAAAGTCGGCAATCTGAATTACCCTGAAGAAGCGAAGCGGCAGAAGATTTATGGCAGCCTGCAACTCATCGTCAACATCAGGGCCGATGGCAGCGTCGAGCGCGTCGAGATAAAACGCTCCTCCGGCCACAAGGTGCTGGACGAGGCGGCCATCCGCATCGTCAACCTGGCAGCGCCCTACTCGGCCTTCCCCGATGACATTCGCAAGGACACCGATATCCTCGGCATCGTGCGCACCTGGAGCTTTACCCGCGCCGACCAGCTGGACACGGCTGCGGCTTTTACCGATTAGGGCCCTGAGTGACTAAAACCATGCAGAACGTCAATCTGACCGACCATTTCCTGATCGCCATGCCCGCCATGACCGATCCCTATTTCGCCAAATCCCTCACCTATGTCTGCGAACACACCGAGCAGGGGGCGCTGGGCGTAGTGATCAACAAGCCGATCGAGATGACCATGAAGATGCTGCTCGACCAGGTCGGCATCGAGCTCGAAGCCGAAGCGCATGCGGAGGAACTGGTGCACTTCGGCGGTCCGGTGCAGATGGACCGCGGTTTCGTCCTGCACCAGCCGGTCGGAGAGTGGATGTCCACCCTGGCGGTGAACGAGAGCGTCGCCCTGACCACTTCAAAAGACATACTGGAGGCGGTCGGCCGCGGGCAGGGTCCGTACAAGCTGCTGGTATCGCTGGGCTATGCCGGCTGGGCGGCGGGTCAGCTCGAACAGGAGCTGGCGCAAAATGCCTGGCTCACCGTGCCGGCCACGGCGGCGATCATTTTCGACCTGCCCTGGGAGCAGCGCCTGCCCGCCGCAATGCAGCTGCTGGGCGTGGATTTCGCCAGCTTGGCCGATGGGGTGGGGCATGCTTGAAAACAGTAATGGGTAATGGGGAATGAGTGATTCGGTAAAAGAAGGGGCGCATCACCCATCACCCATCACCCATCACCAGCCGCAACGCGGCACCGTGCTCGGCTTCGATTTCGGCATCAAGCGCATCGGCGTGGCGGTGGGCGAACTGGAGTTGGGGCTGGCGCACCCCTTGACCACGGTGGTGGGGGAGAGCAACGACCAGCGCTTCGGGGTCATCGAGGCGCTGCTCAAGGAATGGCGGCCGGCGCTGGTGGTGGTCGGGTTGCCCGCCCACGCGGACGGCGTGGAGCACGAAATGAGCGCGCGCTGCCGGCGCTTCGCGCACCAGCTGGAAGGCCGCTTCGGCCTCAAGACGGTGCTGGTGGACGAGCGCCACAGTTCCACCGCGGCGAGCGAGGATCTGAACGAAGCCGGGGTGCGTGGCCGCAAGCAGAAGGCGGTGCTGGACCAGGTCGCGGCGCAGCGGATATTGCAGTCTTATCTGGATGGTCAATAACATGAAAAACAATCCCCAGCTTAACAAGAACGGCGAGCTGCAGCATCTGCTCACCATCGAGGGTCTGCCTGCGGCAACCTTGCGCCATATCCTCGACACCGCTTCGTCCTTCCTCGACATCCCCGAGCGCGAGGTGAAGAAGGTGCCGCTGCTGCAGGGCAAGGCGATCTTCAACCTGTTCTTCGAGCCAAGCACGCGCACCCGCACCACCTTCGAGATCGCCGCCAAGAAGCTGTCCGCCGACGTGATCAACCTGAATGTCGGCGCGTCCAGCACCAGCAAGGGTGAAACCCTGCTCGACACGGTCGACAACCTGGCGGCGATGCAGGCCGACATGTTCGTCGTGCGCCACGGACAATCCGGCGCAGCACACCTGATCGCGGGCCATGTCGAGCCGCACATCCACGTCGTCAACGCCGGCGACGGGCGCCACGCCCACCCCACCCAGGGGCTGCTGGACATGTTCACCATCCGCCACTACAAACAGGACCTGACGCGCCTGCGCGTAGCCATCGTTGGCGACATGCTGCACTCGCGCGTGGCGCGTTCGCAGATCCATGCGCTGACCACGCTGGGCGTGCCGGAAGTGCGCGTGATCGCGCCCAAGACCCTGATCCC
>CAZLJK010000060.1:0-15976 GCA_964559825.1 uncultured Sulfuricella sp.
CATTGCCCCTTCTCCCTCTGGGAGAAGGTTGGGATGAGGGTGGCACGCAGGACAAAGAGATATCTTCATGGCGTAATAGTATCAGATCAGCCGACATTCATCGGCAGTTCGGACAGCACGGTTTCCCCGGCACGGACCTTGTCGCCGATGCTGACACGCACCTGGGCGGTCAATGGCAGGTACACATCCACCCGCGAACCGAAACGGATAAAACCGTAACGCTGGCCGCGGGCCAGCCACTCACCCGGCTTGGCATAGCACAGGATGCGCCGCGCAATCAGCCCGGCCACCTGGACACAGGTAATGTCGTAGCCGCAATCGGAACGCAGCCAGATGGCATTGCGCTCATTTTCCGTGGAGGCCTTGTTCAGGTCGGCATTGATGAATTTTCCGGGGTTGTACCAGATTTCCTGGATCGCGCCATCCACCGGACTGCGGTTGGAATGAACATTGAACACGTTCATGAATACGCTAACCTTCTGCGCATCGCGCTTGAGGTAAGGATCCTGGACCCGTTCGACGGCGACGATGCGACCGTCGGCGGGAGCGATCACCAGATTGCGCGCCGTCGGCACATTGCGCCCCGGATCGCGGAAAAACTGCAATACGAACAGGCTGATGATCCACAACGGCAGCGCCCATAGCCAGCCGGCCAGGAACGTAACCAGCAGCGAAATCGCCACGATGCCGGCCAGGAAAGGCCAGCCCTCGCGGGCAATGATGGGGTGGGGATAGTTTTTCACTGGGGGAGCGGCACCGATGCACATGATTAGGGGCTAGAGACGAGAGGCTAGAGGCTAGAAAAACCAAGGACACCCCTAGTCTCTAGCCTCTAGCCCCTAGCCTCTAACTTAGTTTTTCGACTGATCGACCAGCTTGTTCTTGGCGATCCACGGCATCATGGAGCGCAGCTTTTCGCCCACCACTTCGATCTGATGCTCGGCATTCAGGCGGCGACGCGCAGTCATTTCCGGATAGTTGGTTTTGCCTTCCAGGATGAAGCGTTTGGCATACTCGCCGTTCTGGATGTTCTTCAGCGCCTCCTGCATGGCCCAGCGAGATTCCTCGTTGATCACCTTCGGGCCGGTGACGTATTCGCCGTACTCGGCATTGTTGGAGATGGAGTAGTTCATGTTGGCGATGCCGCCCTCGTACATCAGGTCGACGATCAGCTTGAGCTCGTGCAGACATTCGAAGTAAGCCATTTCCGGCGCATAGCCGGCATTGGTCAGGGTTTCGAAGCCGGCCTTGACCAGCTCGACGCAGCCGCCGCACAGCACGGCCTGCTCGCCGAACAGATCGGTTTCGGTTTCCTCGCGGAAATTGGTTTCGATCACGCCGCCCTTGGTGCCGCCGTTGGCCGCCGCATAGGACAGGGCAACGCTCTTGGCCTTCTTGGATACATCCTGGTAAACGGCGATCAGGGAAGGCACGCCGCCGCCCTTGAGGTACTCGGAGCGCACGGTGTGGCCGGGGCCCTTGGGAGCAACCATGATAATGTCGAGATCGGCACGCGGCTGGATCTGGTTGTAATGGATGTTGAAGCCGTGGGCAAAAACCAGGGTGGCGCCTTTCTTCAGGTTGGGCTCCACGTCATTGCGGTAGACATCTGGTTGGGTTTCATCGGGAACCAGGATCATCACGACATCGGCGCCCTTCACCGCATCGGCGACTTCCTTCACCGTGAAGCCGGACTTCTTGGCCTTGTCCCAGGAGGATCCGCCCTTGCGCAGGCCGACCGTCACCTTGACGCCGGAATCCTTCAGGTTGGCGGCATGGGCATGGCCCTGCGAACCGTAACCGACGATGGTGACTTTCTTGCCCTTGATGATGGAGAGATCGGCGTCCTTGTCGTAATAAACTTTCATTTCTTTCCTTTCAAAATTAGGAGCTAGAGGCTAGAGGCGAGGGGCTAGAGGGGGTTGTGCCGCGCAAGCGCGGCGTATAAACATTCCGGCAAAGCCGGACACCCATCTCTAGCCTCTAGCCCCTAGCCCCTAGCCTCTTGTTAAATCAAACTTTCAGTATTCTATCACCACGCCCGATGCCGGATGCACCGGTTCTCACCGTTTCCAGGATAGCGCCTTTGTCCAGCGCTTCGAGAAAGGCATCCAGCTTGTAGCCGGCACCGGTCAGCTCGATGGTGTAGGTCTTGTCGGTGACATCCACGATACGGCCGCGGAAAATATCCGACATGCGCTTCATTTCCTCGCGCGACTCGCCTTCGGCGCGTACTTTCACCAACATCAACTCGCGCTCGATATGGCCGGCTTCGGACAAATCCACCACCTTGACCACGTCGATCAGCTTGTTGAGTTGCTTGGTGATCTGCTCGATCACATCGTCGGAACCGCGAGTGACGATAGTCATGCGCGACAGGGTGGCGTCCTCGGTCGGCGCTACCGTCAGCGACTCGATGTTGTAGCCGCGTGCCGAAAACAGTCCGGCGACGCGGGACAGCGCGCCCGCCTCGTTTTCCATCAACAAAGAAATAATATGTCTCATTGGGTTATACCAGAATCATTTCACTCAAGCCCTTGCCGGCGGGAATCATCGGAAAGACATTTTCCTTCTGGTCAGTAATGAAGTTCATGAACACCAGCCGATCCTTCATGCCGAACGCCTCTTTCAGCGCACCTTCGACATCTTCCGGCTTCTCGATCTTCATCCCGACATGGCCGTAACTCTCGGCCAGCTTGGCAAAATCCGGCAGCGCATCCATATAGGATTCGGCATAACGGTTGCCATAAAAGAATTCCTGCCATTGCCGCACCATGCCGAGGTAGCGGTTGTTGAGCAGGATGATCTTGAGCGGCAGGTTGAACTGCTTGCAGGTGGACAGCTCCTGGATGTTCATCTGGATGCTGCCCTCGCCCGTCACGCAAGCCACCATTGCCTCGGGGTGGGCGAACTGCACGCCCATCGCCGCCGGCAAGCCGAAACCCATGGTGCCCAAACCGCCCGAGTTGATCCAGCGGCGCGGCTGGTCGAACTTGTAATACTGCGCAGCCCACATCTGGTGCTGTCCCACATCGGAGGTCACATAGGCATCACCGCGGGTAATCTGGTGCAGCTTTTCGATCACAAACTGGGGCTTGATCAGGCTGCTGTCGCGGTCGTATTTCATGCAATCCTGCGAGCGCCACAGTTCGATCTGCGTCCACCAGGCCTTGAGCGCAGCCTGGTCGGGCTTCTCCTTGCTGGCCTGAATCAATTTATTCATCTCTGCCAGCACGTCCTTGACATTGCCGACGATAGGCACGTCCACCTTGACCCGCTTGGCGATGGAAGTGGGATCGATATCGATATGGATGATGCGACGGCCATCCTGAAAGAAATGCTCCGGATTGCCGATGACACGGTCGTCGAAACGGGCGCCGATAGCGATCAGCACATCGCAATGCTGCATCGCCATGTTGGCTTCATAGGTGCCGTGCATGCCGAGCATGCCGGTAAACAGGGGATCGGTGGCGGGATAGCCGCCCAGCCCCATCAACGTGCTGGTAATCGGAAATCCGAGCTGGCGCGTAAGCTGGGTCAGCTCCTCAGCCGCATTGCTCAGCACCACGCCGCCGCCGGTATAGAGCATCGGCCGCTTGGCTTCCAGAATCATCTGCACCGCGCGCTTGACCTGCCCCGGATGACCCTTGATCACCGGGTTGTAGGAGCGCATCGTCACCTTCTTCGGATAGGCGAATTCGGTCTTGTGCTGGGTCACATCCTTGGGGATGTCCACCACCACCGGCCCGGGCCGGCCGGTGGAAGCGAGATAGAAGGCCTTCTTGATAGTCTCGGCCAGATCCTTGACGTCCTTGACCAGGAAATTGTGTTTCACGCAAGGGCGAGTGATGCCCACCATATCCACTTCCTGGAAGGCATCCATCCCGATCGCGGCGGTCGGCACCTGACCGGAAATCACCACCAGCGGGATCGAATCCATGTAGGCGGTAGCGATGCCGGTCACGGCATTGGTCGCGCCCGGCCCGGAAGTCACCAGCGCCACGCCAGTCCGGCCGGTGGCGCGAGCATAGCCGTCGGCAGCATGCACCGCGGCCTGCTCGTGCCTGACCAGCACGTGCTTGAACTTGTTCTGCTTGAAAACCTCGTCGTAAATGTTCAACACTGCACCGCCGGGGTAACCGAAAACATACTCGGCACCTTCTTCCGCCAGACAGCGCACCACGATCTCTGCGCCCGTCAATTCCATATAACAGCCTTAAATAATCATTCCGGGGAAACCTGAAACACTAATGGTTGCCGCCAACTTGGTCAAGTGCGGCATTTTACCAAACTTGCGGAAGACTCAGCTTTATTTTTGTTTATTTGATAAGATGCGACAGAAGAACGTTACTCAGGAACTCTCCAGCTGGCCACCTTTCAGGAACTTTCCAGGTTTCTTGCCGAAGGCGAACGGCGCGCCTACAAGCAGGCGCTATTTGCCGTTCGCGACGAACATGGCGCGCTGGACATCGTGCAGGACTCGATGATGAAACTGACGGAAAAATACTCGGGAAAGCCTGCCGAAGAATTCCCGATGCTGTTTCAGCGCATATTGCAAAACACCATCCGCGATTATTACCGCCGCCAGAAAGTGCGCTCGCTATGGACCACCCTGCTGTCGTCTCTTACCCCCCATCAGGAAGAAGATTACGACCCGCTGGAAACTTTGGAAGTCGAAGACGATTCGAATAAAATTCATCGGCCGGAAGAAACCCTGGCGCGCTCGCAAGTCGTTAAATTGATTGAGCAGGGGCTGGAAAATTTGCCGGCTCGTCAACGGGAAGCGTTCCTGCTGCGTTATTGGGAAGAACTGGATGTTTCTCAAACCGCTGCCGCGATGGGTTGTTCCGAAGGCAGCGTCAAGACGCATTGCTCCCGGGCCACCCACGCAGTGGCGGCCTTCCTGAAATCGAAGGGAATTGAGCCATGAATGAACCCATAGATGAAAATAGCCTGGCAAAAAAAATCGTACAACATCTCGATTACGGCACGGCCAACCTGGACAGCCATCTGCAGTATCGCCTACAGACGGCGCGGCAGCACGCTCTGGAGGCCTATGCCAAACCCCGCCACAGCTTCAGTCTGGCATGGGCAAAGCACGGCCACGGCAGCCACCATGGCCACTCGCATTTCCGTGCCTGGGTGCCGCTGGTGGCGCTGGTGTTGGGGCTGACATTCGTCACCTATTGGCAAGGCACCCAGGAGATGTACGACGCATCGGAAATCGACGCCCATCTGCTGGCCCAGGATTTGCCGATCCATGCATTCATTGATAACGGATTCGATACATGGCTAGAAGGCTCGCCGCAGGAATAACTCTCGCCTTCTGCCTTTGGGCACAAGGTACCGCAATTGCGGCCCAAGAAGTCCGGCAACCCGCATGGGCTGAGTTGACCTATGAGCAGAAGCAAATCCTTGCTCCCGTTCACGGCGAATGGGACAACATGCCGGCCATACAGCGCAAAAGGCTGCTGGGCGTAGCCAAGGGTTATCCGAAAATGAAGCCCGAGGAGCAGCAGCGCATCCAGAGGCGCTTGAAAGACTGGAGCAAGCTGACACCGGAAGAACGCACCCAGGCCCGGAAAAAATACGAGAAACTGAAGCAGTTGCCGCCGGAAAAACGCCAGGAAGTCCGAAAGAAATGGCAGGAATACCAGCAGCTACCGGAAGACAAAAAGGAACAGCTCCGTCACAGCAAAGCCAAGTCTGCAGAAACCAAGCCGGCCGCCATGCCCGAATCTCCCAAGACCCCGCAGACGCCTCCTTCCGTTGAGTCGGCTACGCCGGCCGCCCCGCCCAAGGCGGAAGCATGGCCCAATCCATGGCAGTTTGACACACCGCGTCCGTGATCGCCCGCTCTCCCGAAATGCCCAGCCTACGGCGCCGCATCGCCAGCATGCTTTATGAAGCCTTGCTTCTTGCCGCTGTCCTGTTCATCGCCGGCTTTGCGTTTACCGCGATATTCCACTCCCCGCTGCCACCCATTCTCCGATTTGCTTTCCAGCTTTACCTGCTGCTGGTAATGGCGATCTATTTCATCTGGTACTGGCTGCATGGCGGGCAGACTCTGCCCATGAAAACCTGGCACCTGCGGATAGTGCGCGCGGACGGCCAACCCCTTGGCCTGAAACAGGCATGCCTGCGTTTTTTGCTCGCTTTAATTGGCGTGGGGCTGGGCTTCGGCATCCTGTGGGCGCTGTTCGACCGAGAGCGCCTGTTCTGGCATGATCGCGTGGCGGGAACAAAAACAGTCCTGAGTGCAGAACAGTCCTGAGTCCTGAGCATCGTCGCGCAGCGATACCACGCACTCAGGACTTTCCACTCAGGACTCAGGACTGCTTTTGCCTATCTTCTCTCCACCCGCCACATCATCACCATCGCCGCACCAAAGAAAACCAGCGTCGGAAAAATGGCGCTAAACAGGGGTGGCCAGTCGTTCAACAGCCCGAGATGCGCGAATAGCCGGTTCAGCAAATGAAAACCCAGCCCCAGCATGATGCCGGCAAAGATTTTCGCGCTCACCCCACCTGAACGTCCCTGATAGTAAGCGAATGGCAGTGCCAGCAGGATCATCACCAAAGAGGCAAAGGGATAAACCAGCTTTGACCACAGCGCGATTTCATAGCGCGTGGTTTTCTGCTTGTTTTCACTCAGGTGCTGGACATAAAAATACAGGTTCCAGGCCGACATCTGTTCCGGCACTACCAGCAGCACATTCAGGATATCCGGGGTCAGCACTGAATGCCAATGGGTCTCGGGAAGCGTACTGACTATCGTCCGGCCCGGCTCAAACCGGGTCTGCGCCACATCCGTCAAGCGCCAGCGGTTCTCGGCCACATGCTCGCCGCGCTGGGCATAGCTGATGGAGCGCAAACGGAAGTCCGGGTCGAACTCATAGATTTTCACCCCCTTCATGGAGGCATCCGGCAGCACCTCCTCGACATTGACGAAGCTTCCCGCATCCTTCACCCACAGTCCGGAACGAAATTCCTGAGCCACGACTGAACTGGTCGCCTTCAAACGCAATTCCTGGGCCGCTCGCCCGCTAAGCGGCGCAATGAATTCACCGAAAACAAAGGTCAGCGCCACGAACAGCAATCCGGCTTTCGCCAGCGACAAGGCAATGCGCTGCGCGGACAATCCCGACACGCGCATCACGGTAAGCTCGGAATGGGCCGTCAGTTGCGCCAAGGCGAACAGGGAGCCGATCAAGGCCGCAATCGGGAACAGTTCGTAAACATGGCCGGGCAGGGAAAGCAGCACGTAGCCAAAGATTTTCACCAGCCGGTAATCGCCCTTGCCCAAGTCGCCCAACTCATGGATCAGGTCGAAAAAAGCGAACAGCATGAGCAGCGCGGCAAACACCAGCAATGTGGCCGAGTAAATTTCACGCGCCAGATAGCGGCTGAGGATTCTCATGCTCTATCGCCGCCAAGCCGAGGAATCAATCTCTTCAGCCAGGTCGTCCAGAACGGCGCCAGCACGAGCCGGCGGTAAAACAGGAACAACAGCACCAGCAGCATCACCGCATGCACCAGCCACAGCCCGATATAGGGCGACAATTTGCTTTGCGCCACCCAGGCCTGGGTAATGCTGAGAAAATTGCTGTAAATCATGTAGAGCAGCAATGCCAGGATCAAATTCAGTGAACGCCCTGCTCGCGGATTGACAAAGCTCAGCGGGATCGCCAGCAAAGCCAGAATGAAGGCGCTGAGCGGCAAGCCCAACCGCCACAGTAGCTCGCCCATATTGACCGGCGAGGGGTGGCTCAGCAATACCGGGGTGGACAGGGATTTTTGCGACGGCACGATCAAACCCGCCTCATAGGCATGAATCCGGATGGCATAGCGTTCGAAGGCCATAATCTTGTAATCCGGCGTGCCGCCCACGCCCTCGTAGCGCCTGCCGTTCTGCAGCACCAGGAACCGGTCGCCGTTTTCGGATATCGACGGATAGCCATGTTGAGCGACCAGTATGCCCAATTTACCATGCTGAACAGAGCGCATGAAAATGTTGCTGACCGAGTTATTCTCGCCAGCGAAGCTTTCCACGAAATACACTCGCTCGGCAAATTTGGATTCCTTGAACACGCCCGGCGCCACCGAGGATACGTCATCGCGGGTGTCCATTTGCTGCCGGAATTCGTCGCTTTTTCTCAATGCCCAAGGCGAAACCACCAGGCTTAAAAACGCGATGGCGAATACCGCTGGCGCGACGAAGGTGGTCACCGGGCGCACCCATGCTGCGACGCTCAAACCGGCAGTGAACCAGACTACCATTTCGCTGTCGCGGTAGCAGCGGGTCAATGTCATCAAAACAGCGATAAACACCGTCAAGGACAGCAAAACCGGCAAATAATTAATAATGCTGAAACCGAGAAAGGCCGCCACCGCCTCGTTAGCCACGGCGCCACCGGCCGCCTGCCCGAGATAGCGGATCAGCATCGTGGTCAGGGTTATCATCAGCAGCACCGAAAAGACCAGCGATGCATTGCCGGCCATCTCGCGCAGCAGGGCGCGGCGGAAAATCATCGTTCGCGGTTTTCTTTGACTTTTTGACTACAGTCTGCAGATAATTGCCGATTACTAAATATCATGAATTATAGCCTTCCTGATCGCAGGGAAGCGGGCAGGCATCAAGTAAGGAGCAAAAAGTGGAATTTAGCATAAAAAGCGGCAGTCCGGAAAAGCAGCGCACCGCCTGCGTTGTGGTCGGCGTGTTCGAACCGCGCAAACTCTCGCTGGCCGGCGAGATGATCGACCAAATCTCGGATAATTACCTGAGCGACATTATCCGCCGCGGCGACATGGAAGGAAAGTCCGGCACCACGCTCATGCTGCACAAAGTGCCCAACACCCTGTGCGAGCGGGTGTTACTGGTCGGGCTGGGCAAGGAACGTGAGTTCAAGGACAAGGAATATCGCGACGCGGTCCGCGCAGCCATCAAGACCTTGAATGAATCCGGGTCGCTTGAAGCCTCGGTTTTCCTCGCCGAACTCCCTGTCAAGCGCCGCGACACCGCATGGAAAATCGAGCAGGCCGTGTTGATGGCGATGGAAGGGATTTACCGCTTCGACCACCTGAAAAGCAAGCAGGAAGAGGTGCGCCGCCCGTTACGCCGCATCGTCCTGAACGTATCGCGCCGCACCGAACTGAGCATCGGCGAGGAAGCTGCCCAGCGAGGCCTGGCGATCGCCGACGGCATGAAGATGGCCAAGGATCTCGGCAACCTGCCGGGCAACATCTGCACCCCGGCCTATCTGGCCGAGCAGGCGCAGGAACTGGCAAAAACCCACAAGCTCAAGATTGAAGTGCTGGAACAGAAAGACATGGAAGCCCTGAAGATGGGTTCGCTGCTTTCCGTTGCGCGCGGCAGCCGCCAGCCGCCCAAGCTGATTGTCTTGCACTACCAGGGCGATAAGAAACAAAAGCCGGTGGTCTTGGTCGGCAAGGGCGTCACCTTCGATTCCGGCGGCATCTCCCTCAAGCCCGGCGCAGAAATGGACGAAATGAAGTACGACATGAGCGGCGCAGCCAGCGTGCTCGGCGTGTTCAAGGCAGTGGCCCAGCTCAAGCTGCCGATCAACCTGGTGGGCATCATCCCGGCCACGGAAAACCTGCCCGACGGCAATGCCAGCAAGCCCGGCGACGTCGTCACCAGCATGTCCGGACAGACCATCGAAGTACTCAATACCGATGCCGAGGGCCGCTTGATCCTGTGCGACGCACTCACCTACGCCGAACGCTTCGAGCCGGAAGCGGTGGTGGATATCGCCACCCTCACCGGCGCCTGCCTCATCGCCTTGGGTAACCATGCCTCCGGGCTGTTCAGCAGTCACGATGCCTTGGCCCGCGAGCTGCTCCACGCCGGCGAGTATGCAGCCGACCGCGCCTGGCACATGCCGCTGTGGGACGAATACCAGGAGCAGCTGAAGAGCAACTTCGCCGACATGGCCAACATCGGCGGCCGCGCCGGCGGTGCCATCACGGCTGCCTGCTTCTTGTCGCGCTTCACCAAAAAGTACGACTGGGCGCACCTGGACATTGCCGGCACCGCCTGGAAATCCGGCAAGGACAAAGGCTCGACCGGGCGACCAGTGGCACTGCTAGTGCATTTTTTGATTAATAAAGCAGAGGCTAGGGGCTAGAGGCGAGAGGCTAGAGGTGAGTGTCCGGCTTTGCCGAAATGTTTATACACCGCGCTTGCGCGGCACAATCCCTCTCGCCCCTAGCCTCTCGCCTCCAGCCTCTTAAAAAATGACCCAAATCGACTTCTACACTCACGCCGCCGACAAATACCACACCGCTTGCGTGCTTTGCGCCAAGGCCGTGGAACGCGGGTTGCGGGTCATGATTTACACCCCCGACGCCGCAACCACGGAAAAAATGGACAAGCTGCTGTGGAGTTCTCCTGCGATCGGCTTCATCCCCCATTGCCGCGCCTCGGATAGCCTTGCGCCGGTCACGCCGGTCATTGTTGACCACAATACCGATGCACTGGCACACGACGACATCCTGCTCAATCTTCACACCGAGCAGCCCTTGTTCTTCAGCCGCTTCCACCGGCTAATAGAGATCGTCGGCACGGATGAAAGCGATGCGGCAGCAGCTCGTGAACGCTTTCGCTTCTACCGCGATCGCGGCTATGAAATAAAAACCCATGACATTGGAAGCAAGGCCTGATAAATGGATACAGCCAACGGCGAGCCAGACGTCCTCGGAAAAATTGATGCCCTGCTCACCCGGCATCGCACCGGCGCACCCACACAGCAAGATCTTGCATCAGCCGAGGCACAGTCTGCCCGGGCGACTATTCCAGTCCTGACAGAAATCATTACCGATGACAGTACTATTCCGGTTTTGACTGAAGCCGTGTCTGCTGCGGAAGCAAAAGAAGCCGCAACCGCCGGTATCGTAAAGCCTCCGCTCCACATCGAGGTCGCCGCAATCGAGCCAGTTCGCACAGCCGGCCCGATCGAGGACATCTCTCATGACGAGGCAGCCCTGCACCAAATTGAAGAATTCATGGTGCAGGAACTGGAAAATCGCATTGCGCTGGAATTCACCACCACCCTGGATCGCGCCCTGAATGAGTTGCTCGAACATTCACGCGAACATATCCGGCTTGCCGTGCGCGTAGCGCTCAAGCAACGGCTCGGCACCCCACCCGACGAAGGTCCGGATCAGCACTGAGCACCGGTCCGCCTCAACGGGGAAAACAGGTATAATTGCCGCCTTCCCGTTACTCCAAGAAATTCCAAACCATGGAACTCGCCAAAAGTTTTGAGCCCGCCGCCATCGAGGCGCACTGGTACCCGCTGTGGGAATCCTGCGGCTATTTCAAGCCTGCCGCCGAGAACGGCAAACCTGCCTACTGCATTATGCTGCCGCCGCCCAATGTCACCGGCACGCTGCACATGGGCCATGCCTTCCAGGACACCCTGATGGACACCCTGGTGCGCTACCACCGGATGAAGGGCGAGAATACCCTGTGGCAGCCGGGCACCGACCACGCCGGCATTGCCACCCAAATCGTGGTGGAGCGCCAGTTGGATGCACAAGGCGTGTCGCGCCACGACCTCGGCCGCGAGGAATTCCTCAAGCGGGTGTGGGCCTGGAAGGAAGAATCCGGTTCCACCATCACCCGCCAGATGCGCCGCCTTGGCGCCTCCTGCGACTGGTCGCGCGAACGCTTCACCATGGACGTAGGCTTGTCGAAGGCGGTGACCGAGGTTTTCGTTACCCTCCATAAACAGGGCCTGATCTACCGCGGCAAACGCCTGGTCAACTGGGACCCGGTGCTGCTGACCGCGGTGTCCGACCTGGAAGTGGTTTCGGAAGAAGAAGACGGCTTCATGTGGCATATCCGCTACCCGGTCGAAGGCAGCGACGAAGCGCTGGTCGTCGCCACCACCCGCCCCGAAACTCTGCTCGGCGACATGGCGGTGGCAGTACATCCGGACGACGAACGCTACCTGCACCTGATCGGCAAGCAGGTGCGCCTGCCGCTGTGCGAAAGAACCATCCCGATCATCGCCGATGACTATGTCGACCCGGCCTTCGGCACCGGCTGCGTCAAGATCACCCCAGCACACGACTTCAACGACTACCAGGTTGGCCTGCGCCACCATCTTGAGCCGCTCAATATCCTCACCCTCGACGCCAAAATTAACGACCTGGCACCATCCGAATACCAGGGGCTGGACCGCTACGAGGCCCGCAAGAAGATCATCGCCGACCTCGAAGCCCAAGGGCTGCTGGTCGAAACCAAGCCGCACAAGCTGATGGTTCCGCGCGGCGATCGTACCCACAGCGTGATCGAACCGATGCTCACCGACCAGTGGTATGTGGCGATGGAAGGCCTCGCCCAGCGCGGCCTGGAAGTCGTCGCCGACGGCGATGTGAAATTCGTGCCGGAAAATTGGGTCCACGTCTACAACCAGTGGCTGGAGAACATCCAGGACTGGTGCATCTCCCGCCAACTGTGGTGGGGCCACCGCATCCCCGCATGGTACGACGAGGACGGAAATATCTACGTCGCGCGCAATCTCGAAGAGGCGCAGAAACAGGCTGACCCGGATAAGCCGCTCCGCCAGGACGAGGATGTGCTCGACACTTGGTTCTCCTCCGCATTGTGGCCGTTCTCTACCCTGGGCTGGCCGGACAAAACGCCGGAGCTTGCAACTTTCTTGCCCTCCAGCGTGCTGGTGACCGGCTTCGACATCATCTTCTTCTGGGTCGCCCGGATGATCATGATGTCGGAGCACTTCACCGGCCAGGTGCCGTTCAAGGAAGTCTACGTGCACGGACTGGTACGCGACATTCACGGCAACAAGATGAGCAAGTCCAAGGGCAACGTGATCGACCCGATCGACCTGATCGACGGCATAAACCTGGAAGCGCTGGTCGCCAAGCGCCAGACCGGCCTGATGAACCCCAAGCAGGCGGAATCCATCGCCAAGCAGACGCGCAAGGATTACCCCGACGGTTTCCCCGCCTTCGGCACCGATGCAATCCGCTTCACCTTCGCCAGCCTCGCCAGCCACGGACGCGACATCAAGTTCGACCTGCAGCGCTGCGACGGCTACCGCAATTTCTGCAACAAGCTGTGGAACGCCACCCGCTTCGTGCTGATGAACACCGAAGGCAAGGACTGCGGCCAGGACGAATCGCTGCCGCTGGAATTTTCGGACGTGGACAAATGGATCGTCAGCCGCCTGCAGCAGGCCGAAAAGGAAGTGGCCGAAGCGTTCAACACCTACCGCTTCGACATGGCCGCGCGCGCCATCTACGAATTCGTCTGGGACGAATACTGCGACTGGTACGTGGAACTGGCCAAGGTACAACTCTCCCCTCTCCCGCAAGCGGGAGAGGGGCCGGGGGAGAGGGACGCCGCACGCCAAAGAGCCACGCGCCGCACCTTGGTGCGGGTGCTGGAAACCATGCTGCGCCTCGCGCACCCGATCATCCCCTTCATTACCGAGGAGCTGTGGCAGAAGGTTGCCCCGCTGGCAGGCAAGAGCGGCGAGAGCATCATGCTTCAGCCCTACCCCGATGCCGACCTGAGCCGGGTCGATTCAGCAGCAACCGGGCGCGTCGTACAGCTCAAAGAAATCATCAACGCCTGCCGCACCCTGCGCGGCGAGATGAACCTCTCCCCAGCGCTCAAGGTTCCATTAATCGCGCTCGGCGACATCGCCGCGCTGACCCCCTACATCCAGGCGCTGGCGCGAATTTCCGAAGTGACCATCGTGCAGGGCGAGTTGCCGGCCGCCGATGCGCCCGTAGCCGTGGTCGGCGACATCCGCCTGATGCTCAAGATCGAAGTGGACAAGGAAGCCGAGCAGGCACGGCTGGCCAAGGAAATTGCCCGGCTGGAAGGAGAAATCGCCAAGGCCCAGGCCAAGCTCGGCAACGAGAGCTTCGTCGCCCGTGCTCCCGCAGCGGTGGTTGCGCAGGAAAAAGAAAGGCTGATCAATTTCGGCGCTACCGTAGACAAGCTGAAAGCTCAAATTGCAAGGCTGTAGCTGACAAGATTCCACGGCTCTAACCCTTCTCCTGAAGCACTTCGCGAGCGGAGTGCTTTCGCTTTTCCGGGAGCCAAAGTGGCGATTGGCGCGGATTGTTCGGGTAGATTGGCTTTCTCCCGGGAGAAGGGAAGAGGGCGAGTCGAACTTCGGAAACGCTTGATGGCCTCGCTTCGGGTTACGCCAGCACGGCAACAGCTTCTCAGAATTCGTAGCGCACCTGTAAATAAACATTGTCATCGCGCGACAACTGGCCGAATTGACCCCACGGCTCGCCGCCAAAGAGGTTGGCGCCCATCGCGCCCCAGAGGTGGTCGGTGAAACTGTAACGCAGCTCCGGGTTGACGAAGTTGTCGCCATTGCTCGTATTGTACGAGGCATACAGGGAGAACCGGAGCGTCTGGTGCAGGAAGAACTGGGTCGCGCGCGCTGCCGCCGTATGGCTCCAGCGCTTCTCCACCGGGAAACCTGGCGGCAGGGCGGCCAGATAGGCGCCGTAGTCGTGCATGCGCTCGGCATAGTATTGAAGGTTGAGTGAGAAGTCCTCCCAGGGCTGGAGCTGGTAGGCGGCGAGCAGCCGCGTCTGGGAGTTGGGTACGGCGAAGTCGGCGCCGGCCCGGTCTTGGCGGGAGTCGTAATAGGCCGCCTCGAGACTCAGGACGCCGTCACCGGCGCGGCCGGAAACACTGGCGCCATATACCGAGAGCTTGGGATAGAAGTAGGTGATCTTCGTCGGCGCCGTCATGCTGTCCGGCCGCATCGAAGGCGTGCGCTGGAAGCCGTTGTAGAGATAGAGCGCCGCGTCGTAGCCGGCGACATCGCGGTAGATGCGCAATCCGACGTCTCCCTGCCCCGGTTTGACCGTCTCGCGATTGGTTACCGCCGGCATCGGATCGTAAAGTCCGAAGCGGCGCGGGTCGGGAGTCCGGCTTTCGCTGAAGTTCGGCGCAACCACCAGTTCGAACGAGGCGAAGTTGGGATAGGCGCCCAGCCTGAGCGCATCCGTGCCGCGCTTGAGGTATTCCAGCGGCCGCCCGGCAAACAACGCCTCGTGATCCTTGGGGAATACGTCGTTCACGAACACCAGATCGCCCAGCCCCCAAGTGATGATCTGCCGGCCAAGGCGAAAATCCCAGTTGCCCGCCGTATAGTCGATGTAGCCCTCGCGCAACTCGTTTTCATCCTGGCGCCCGAGATGGTCGTAGGCGAAATCGCCTTTCGCCAGCAGATGCCAGGCGTCAGCGGTAGCGTCGAGCTTGAGCTGCGCCCGCTCCTCCAGCCACTTGTAATGACGGCCGTCGGGATTCGCCGCCTCGGTGTTGAAGGCGGTGTTCTGCTGCACGAAGCCCGACAGCGTGACTTCCGCCCGCGCGGCAAGCGGCGCCAGCAGCGTAATGAAGCAGAACGCGACAACACCCCCTCTCCCGTCTCGCCAGAGCGAGCGGCTTTGCCGCCGCTCTCGGCGGTGACACTCCTTACGGGCATAAGGGGCTGCCCTCTCCTCAATCCTCTCCCGCAAGCGGGAGGGGAGGCAAAGGAGAAAGGCGCTTGTTTTGATTGGCATCAGTCAACCCACTTGCGGGGTGGCTGGCGCAGGAAGCGCTCAGCGAAGAGGCCGTCCTCGATACCGAGGTCATAGTCGGTCTTGAGATAGGCGACCTCGGTGCGGTGGCCGGTCTGCAAATTCTTCATGGTACGTTTGAGCACCGTGGGAAAGCCCTTGATATCGGTCACTTCGTCGGCGGTGAAGAGCTTGTAGCGGGCACCCTTCCTGTCGTACTGCTCTTCCTTGAGGGGCAGGAAATTGGCCTTGTCCACCCAGGTGAACTTGTAGCCGAAATCCGCGTCGCCGGCCTTCGGGGTGCTTTTCACCACATAGCAGTCGCGGTTGCCCACCTTTTCCTCGCGTTCGACGGCGTGGGTATCGTCCTCGATGTCGCGGCCGGAAAC
>CAZLJK010000061.1:0-15698 GCA_964559825.1 uncultured Sulfuricella sp.
CGCCCATAAGCTGGCATCAGCTTCCAGCCAGCTTTTTGCCTGTGCATCGGATACATGGTCGACTCGCTTCTCGATCATCCATTGTTCGATCTGCACCTTGTTGTCATTCGAGATGTGGATGGCGACTTCGACCAAATCCAGTTCCTCGCTAACCGCAATGACCGTTCCGGCGGCAAAAAAGCGGAGCAGCTCCTTCCATGCAATCCGGGCCGTTTCGCTATTCAGTCTGGTGCGGAGAATGTCGTTTTGATGTTGTAACTCGGGCACTTATTGTCTTCCTGTTTTCTGGGTTAATGCTAGCGATGGTGCTGTGCGCCAATTCTGTTCTCGTTCGCAACTTTTCTATTTTACTTCGGGCGGTAAAGGCGTGACCATCCCCATCGAGATGTGATAGCTTTGCTAACTTATGGAAGATGATTCATTGGATATGCATTACATGCGCGAGGCGCTCGTACTTGCCCGCAATGCCGGGGGCATTGGGGAAGTGCCCGTTGGCGCGGTGGTGGTGAGGGATGGGGAGATTGTCGGGCGCGGTTTCAATGCGCCGATTTCGCGCCACGACCCCAGCGCCCATGCGGAAATCATGGCCCTGCGCGATGCCGCCGCGAATCTCGGCAATTATCGGTTGGTCGGCTGCTCCCTTTACGTGACCCTGGAACCCTGCACCATGTGCATGGGGGCGATTTTCCACGCCCGTGTAGGGCGGGTGGTGTACGGCGCTTCCGACCCGAAAACCGGCGCTTGCGGCAGCATCATCGATCTTCCTGCCGAGACTCGGTTGAATCATCATGCCGAGGTGGTGGGCGGAGTGCTGGCGGATGAATGCGGCGGCCTGTTGAGCCGTTTTTTTGCGCGGCGGCGCGGAAAGGGCTGTACCGTTGCGAATTAGGATAATCGTTGCCGACCAGACCCTGGAGTTGCTCGATGATCAGGATGCGCTGATCAGGCGCTATGTCGTTTCCACTGCCCTGAATGGGGTTGGAGAGGAGAGAGGCAGTTACTGCACGCCGCGTGGGTCGCATATCATACGCGCCAAGATCGGGGCTGGACAGCCCGCCAACAGCGTGTTTGTCAAACGCCGGCCGACCGGAGAGGTTTATACGCCGGAATTGGGTGCGCAATCTCCTGGCCGCGACTGGATTCTCACGCGTATTCTCTGGCTTTCAGGCTGCGAGCCAGGCAGGAACCGGCTCGGCAGCGTCGATACCATGCGCCGCTATATATACATCCACGGCTCGCCGGACGGGGCGGAGATGGGCGTACCCGGCTCGAAGGGCTGCGTACGGATGAAAAATGCGGATATCCTGGACCTGTTTGACCAGGTGACTGCTGGCATTCCTGTTGAGATAGTTGAAACTGCCTAAACACGCTGAAAAAGCGTGCCCCTCTTTAATTCAGTGGGCAATCCCTGATTCTGGCAGGGCAGTTAATTGACTACACTGGCCTTGTGGTTTTATTATCCGGTGCATGATTCGGCCTAGGGGTTTATACTAATTTCCGCCTAGGGGTATTAAACGAAAAGTCATTTCATGGATGTGAGGATTTGAAGTATGAATAAGGCGTTAAGCAGTTTCAACAATATGAAGATCTGGGTTCGCCTTGTTATTGTGATCTGGTTGATGCTGGTCGTGGCCTGGTCCGGGATGATCTACTGGGCATCCATGAAGCAGGGTGAAAGTGCGATTAAACAGGCGGAAGACTTTTCCAATAGCGTCCATAAAATGACCATGGCCAGCCTGACCGGGATGATGATTACCGGCACCATCGCTCAGCGCGGGGTTTATCTCGATCAGATCAAGCAGTCCGATGAAATCAAGGAACTGCGGGTGATTCGTAGCAGCGCCGTGGCGAAGCAATTCGGCGCCGGTTCGGCGGAAGAGCAGAGAACAGATGCCATCGAGAAGAAGGTTCTGGAGACCGGAAAGCCCTATTACCAGGTTCAGCAGAACTCCTTCGGCGAGAGCCTGAGGGCCGTAATCCCCGCGCTCGCGCAGAAAAACTATTTAGGCAAGGACTGCCTTATGTGCCACATCGTGCCGGAGGGAACAGTGCTCGGCGCGGTTAGCATGAACATTTCGCTGGAAAAGCAGAATGTCGCAGTCAGGGAAGTGACCACGCAAATTGTTCTTGCAGCCATCGTGCTGAGTATCCCCCTGCTGCTTTTCATTTACCTGTTCATCACTCGATTCGTGACCCGGCCGCTTGACCACATGACTCATGGTCTGAGAGACATTGCTCAGGGCGAGGGAGATCTGAGCCGGCGCCTCGATGTGGAACATTCGGATGAAATCGGCGAGGCGTCGCAAGTATTCAACCAGGTGATGGAGAAATTCAGCGCCTTGATCCGGCATGTGAGTGGTTCGGCTACTCAGGTTTCCGTTGCAGCGAAGCAGCTTTCCGGGAATGCTCAGCAGATTGCCGAGAGTGCTGCGCAGCAAAGCGAGAGATCGGTATCCACTGCGAGTGCCGTTGAAGCAATGGCCAGCAGTATCGCTTTAGTGGCACAAAGCACTGAGCAGGTCGGACAGCAGGCCAAGGAGAGCCTGGAGCGCACACACCAGGGTAATGAGAGTCTGTCTGTGCTGGTGGGCGAGATCGATAGGGTGGAAAGTGCCGTCAGGGAAATTGCCGGTTCGGTCAACGAGTTCGTGCGCAGCACCACAGCTATTACCGCCATGACCCGTCAGGTCAAGGATATTGCCGAGCAAACCAACCTGCTGGCGTTGAATGCGGCAATTGAAGCGGCCCGTGCCGGCGAGCAGGGACGTGGCTTCGCCGTGGTGGCCGATGAAGTGCGGAAACTGGCCGAAAAATCGGCGCATTCAGCCAGCGAGATCGATGCGGTAACCCATGCGCTGGCGCAACAATCCGCTACCGTGGAAGTTTCCATCGAAAATGGACTGAAGCATCTGAACAGCAGTCAGGATGCCTTGGAGAATGTGGCAATCGTGCTGTCGGAGGCCGGTGGCTCAGTGGGTGAGGTTAGTCGCGAGCTGTCCAGCATCGTCACCGCCACTGAGGAACAACGCGCATCGAGCAACGAGGTGGCAGCCAATGTCGAGGCGATTGCCATGATGGCGGAAGAAAGCGCGCGCGCCAATGAACAGGCAGTGTCCGGGGCGCGCAATCTCGAGCACTTGGCCGATGACTTGCAGACGTTGGTGGGGCGCTTCAAGACTTGATTCTATTGGGTCTGAAGGCTCTTACCCGCTTTCCCAACTGTCGCAAGGCTGAGGCATTTGGGTGCGGTGTATAACGCAGTGCGATGTAAAGTTTGCCGATCGCTGCGGAGTCCGATGCCAGATCGGGGCGCAGCATCGCTGTCCGTTTGGTGAAATCTGCCGGGCCTTCGTTGGGTTGTCGGACAATCCCGATGCGCGCCAGCTTGCGGCAAAAGCGCTGATAGATCCTTGCGGCAGGGTCTGCGCCAACCGGCGAGCGCCGCCACAGCATGAAGCCGGAAAATCCTAGCAGCAGCGCCCCAACGCCGGCCGCCAAGCCGGCCGCCAGATCCCTCCAAGAAGCCATCTCGAACCCCAGGCGTGACAGCAAATCATACTGTCGTTCCTGCCCATAGCCCAGCACCCACTGGTTCCAGTCGTTGTTCAGCGTATCCCAGGTCATCCGTAATTGCATCAGCCAGGCGCTATCCATCCGTGCCAGCAGGGGAAGCGGTTCACCTGCCGGAAGCGCGGCAGCCAGGCCGGACTCTATTCGTCGCGGGGCGACCGCCGCAGTCGGGTCGATGCGCACCCAGCCCCGGCTCTCGAACCAGACTTCGGCCCAGGCGTGGGCATCGGACTGGCGCACGATCAGGTAATTGCCGAACGGGTTGGATTCTCCGCCCTGATAGCCGGTCACCACCCGGGCTGGCACGCCCGCTGCGCGCATCAGGAATACGAAACTGCCCGCATAGTGCTCGCAGAAACCGCGCCGGGTATCGAACAGGAATTCGTCCACCGAGTCGGCCCCCAGCAGCGGTGGGGTGAGGCTATAGAAGAAGGCCTCGCTTCGAAACAGCTCCAGGGCGCGACTCACTATCTCCCCATCGTCCTTCGCGGCGAGCTTCCAGGCGACAGCCATCTCCCGCGCCTTGGGGTTGCCGAATGCAGGCAGACGCAACGAGCGGTTCATTTCTGTCGCTTCCGGATAGAGACCGGCTTGGTAATTGGGATAGGATACAGCGCGATATCGCAGGCGCTGCCTCACCGGCTGGTCGGCGAGGAGCTCGTAACGGGCGCCAAGGCGGCTGGCTGGCGGCAGTTTGGCAGGCAGATCCAGTGCGAGCAGCCAGCGTTTGTTGTGCGGCTCGAGTGTCAGCGTGTAGCTGGACGGGGCGCCAGTTACGGCTATGCTGGCTGGGTTCGGATCGGGTGCGGCGGCGGCCGACCATCTCCGTCCATCGAACAAATCCAGCACCGGGCCGCGCCAGTAGCGCTGCTCCGGCTTGGGTGGCGGACCATCGAAGGACACGCGGAAAGCCACTGCGCCGGATTGGCTCAACTTGCTGATGTTGCCGGGCGCCATGCTGTCGCTGAGTCCCGTCATTCCCTCGTAGGCGTCGCTGGGCATGCCCCACAACGGGCCTGGTACGCGCGGAAAAAACAGGAACAGTACCAGCATGACCGGCGCGGCCTGTCCGAGCAGTACGGCGGCCAGGCGCAGTTGTTTGCGCGGATCGATTTGCCTGCCCGGATGGTTCAGCCCGATCAGGGTGGCGGTGATGACCAGCACCACCACCAGCAGATACAGGCCGGTAGGGATGGACTGGGAATAAAGGAAGTGGGTGATGACCAGAAAATAGCTGATGAAGATCGCCACCATGCTGTCTCGCAGTGTTCTGGATTCCAGCAGCTTCAGGGTCAGCATCGCGACCAGCAAGGCGACGCCGGCATCGCGCCCGAGCAGCGTATGGTAGCTGGCGTAAATACCTGCTGCGGTGGCAGCGGCAAGCGTGATCAACAGCCAGCGGGCAGGCAGGCGAACCTGGATCAGGCGTATCGCGCCCACCCCGAGGCAGAGCAGGGTGATCCAGATCGGCAGGCGCGGGGTGTGCGGGGCGATGGCAAACGCCAGCGCGGCCAGCAGCCAGGTGTTGTTATCAGGCTTTAGACGGATGCGCATTTTTGTGAGAGTCAATGCCAAACAGTGCCAGCGCTTCCAGGCAACCACGTTGGTGCGTTTCGCCGTTGTCCGGAGCCAGGGTGAAGCCGGGAATCCGCAGGCCGTAGCTCAGGCCGGCATTTTGCGCGTCCAGCACCCAGCGGCACAGGCGGGAAAGGCGCGCCTCGGTGGCCATGCCGGCGAGGTCGTCCCAATCCAGCCAGAGTTCGGGTTTGGCCTGGCTGGAAAACTCTTTGGTCAGCATCCCCCGCCCCTGTGCCATGGCTTTCCAGGCGACGTGGCGCAGCGAATCTCCGGGGTGGTAGGGGCGCATGCCGCGAAAATCGTCGCTGCCTTCGGCTGCTATGGCCCTGCCGCCTCGACTCTGAATGCCGGTAAGCTGGGGCAGCTTGGCGGTATCCGGCTGCGGGTAGACGATGCAGGCCAAGTCCAGATCGAGCTTCGACCATGCACGGAACAAACCCAGCGGGAACCGGGTGAACAGGGTGAAGCGCCCCGGCCGGAGGATGCCGCGCTGAGGGGCCGGCAGCGTGAGCATGGCGGTCGCGGTTTCGCCGACGGGGACATCCGCGAACTGCGGGTGCCGTTTCTCAAATGCCACACCGATGGCGAATCGTTCCGTGGAGCCGGGGCCGTTCAGGTCAAGAGTGAAGCTGGCCTGCTGCCCGGCGAAGACCTGCGGTGTTTTACCGGCGCTAATCGTGAGTTGGGCTAGGTTGCGGTAGGTATGCAGGATCGACACCAGTGTCATGCCCCCAAGCAGGAAAGTGAGGACGAAGCCGAGGCTCAAGGAGTAGTTGATCGAGCCGAGCAGCATCAGCAGCAGCACCACGGCGAACATCAAGCCGTGCCGCGTGGGCAGGATGAAAATCCGTTGGCGGTCGAGGGTGACTGGACCGCGCTCCACTTCGATCCGGTTGAAAATCCGCCGCGACACCGGGCGGTCGAAAAGTCGGAACATTCGTGTGAATTCGTGGTTAAAAAAGGCGATTAACCGCCGATACACACCAATAAACACCGACACAATATTCTTTGTGACGTTTCGAATCATCGGCGTTCCTCTGCGTTTATCGGCGGTTAAGCTTATTCTCGATCAGAGAATGGCGACGGCGTCGAGCAATTGTTGGGCGGGGCTGGAAGACTCTGCACCCGCTGCACTGTGAGCGAAGCGCAGGCGATGGCCGACCACGCTGGGCAGCACCACCTGGAGGTCTTCCGGCATGGCGTAGTCGCGGCCTTCCATCAAGGCCCAGGCCTGTGCGCTGTGCAGCAGCGCCAGGCCGGCACGGGGCGACAGTCCGCAGTCGTAGAGCGGAGAGCGGCGGGTGAATTCGAGCAGAGCCTGGAGGTAGTCGAGCAGGGCCGCGGAAACATGCACGGTACGGACACTTTCCTGCAAGGCGGCCAGCTGTTTGCCGTCCATGCAGGGTTCAAGCTGTGCGATCAGGCTGCGGCGGTCGCTTCCCTGGAGCAGGGCGCGTTCCGACCGGGCATCCGGGTAGCCCAGATCGATGCGCATCAGGAATCGGTCGAGCTGCGATTCCGGCAGGGGGAAGGTGCCGATCTGGTGCATCGGATTCTGCGTGGCGATGACGAAAAACGGCTTGGGCAGAGGGCGGGTCTCGCCCTCGACCGTCACCTGCTGCTCCTCCATCGCCTCGAGCAGTGCGCTTTGGGTTTTCGGTGTGGCGCGGTTGACTTCGTCGGCCAGGATAAGCTGGGAAAAAATCGGGCCGGGATGGAACTTGAAGGAAGCGGTTTCCCGGTCATAGACCGAAACGCCGAGGATATCTGCGGGCAGCAGGTCGCTGGTGAACTGGATGCGCTGGAAGCCGAGCCCCATGATCTGCGCCAGCACATGCGCCAGGGTGGTCTTGCCGACGCCCGGTATGTCCTCGATCAAAAGGTGGCCGCGTGCCAGCAGGCAGGCAAAGGCGAGCCGGATCTGCCGTTCCTTGCCGAGGATGATCTGGCCAGCCTGGGAAACCGCTTGGTCAATTGCCGGGTGCATGAGGCCTCGCTTCGATGTGTCGTGATCACGGTATTATCTTGCAGAGTAGTTTATCATTCTGGCTATGAATTCTTCCATCAAGAAAATCTTACTCGCCGGGGATATCGGGGGTACCAAGACGCTGCTCCGGCTTTTCGAAGCCGGAGGCGGCGTGCTCGCCGAGCGGCGCTTCGACAGCGCCTCATTCGTCAGCCTGAACCAGATTGTCGCCGAGTTCCTGAGTGATTTCCCACCCCGCTCCCTAGCCGCCGCGTGTTTCGGCGTGGCCGGTCCGGTCGAGGGCGGGCGGGCGAATATCACCAACCTGCCATGGCTGATCGACGAAACGTCGATCACCGCGGAATTTCACATTCCGCAGGTTCGATTGATCAACGATTTTCAGGCTGTGGCATATGGCATCGAGGCTCTGGAAAGCCAGGATCTGGCGACCCTGCAAGCCGGCGCGCCGCAGGAATTAGGGGTACGCGCGGTTATCGGCGCCGGTACCGGCCTCGGCGAAGGCTTCATGGTCTGGCAGGGGGGCTATTACGCAGCCTTTCCGTCGGAAGGCAGCCATGCCGATTTCGCGCCGACCGATGCGCTGCAAATCGAGTTGCTGCGCCATCTCACCGCGCGTTACGGCCATGTATCCTACGAACGCTTGCTGTCCGGCCCGGGTCTGGTGAATATCTTCGAGTTCTTGCGCGACAGCTGCGGCCAGCAAGCAACAGCGGAACTGCAATCGGCGATGAAGGCTGGCGACCCGGCTGCGGCGATTTCGGATTATGCCATGAGTGGCAAGGATGGCTTGGCCATGTCCGCGCTTGACCTGTTCGCGCGCATCTACGGCGCGGAAGCCGGTAACCTGGCGCTCAAGGTGCTGGCGCGCGGCGGTGTGTACATTGCCGGCGGCATCGCACCGCAGATCATGGGCATGCTGGAGGAGGGTGGATTTCTGCGCGAATTTGCCGACAAGGGGAGATTTGCCGGGCTGCTGGGGGATATTCCCGTCCATGTCGTGCTCAACCCCAAGGTGGGTCTGATGGGCGCAGCGTGGGTGGCAGAGCGGATCGCGCCAGATCCGGACATCCACTAATCAGTCATGGCGGTGGCTAATCGTAGATGATGATGCGCGACCGCGTCCGATCCAGGGCGACCAGCATGCCGGCCTCTTCGGCGACTTCGCCCACCTTTGCCAGCGCCGGCAGATGGTTGGCGTCTGCGAGCAGGGAAAGTGTGCATTTCGGGTCGCAACCCATGAAATGATTTCCGTCGTCGAGTGCCTGGCATTTGCATGCGTCGGCATCCACAGTGAGGTCGAAGCCGCTGCCCATTTCCAGGATCAGCGGTTCCTCGTGCATGATCTGGACGCGTGCGCGCAGGGCGCTGTTTTCGCTGTCCCAGGCCATTACGGGCAGGTTGTCGAAGTTTCGCATGGTGATCTCCTTGATTCATCATTCAGGTTGCCGATCCTATCGTCCGATGCCAAGCAAGCTTCTTTCAGAGATTAAAGACCCGCAAACCGCAAACCGCAAAGTCTAAGCAGCGAGTTTCGCCGCAATGGCAGCCACGTGTCGTCCCTGGAAGCGCGCTGCGTCCAGTTCGTTAGCGCTTGGCATGCGTTCGCCTTTCCCCCCGGCGATTGTGGAGGCGCCATAGGGCGAGCCCCCGGTTATTTCGTCCAGAGTCATCTGCCCCTGAAAAGAATAAGGCAGTCCCACGATAACCATACCCAGATGAAGCAGCGTGGTGTGGAAGCTGAGTAGGGTCGATTCCTGTCCGCCATGCTGCGTTGCCGAACTGGTGAATACGCTTCCTGCTTTGCCGACTAGCGCGCCCGATAACCAGAGCTGGCCAGTGGCATCAAGGAACTGGCGCATCTGGCCGCACATATTGCCGAAGCGGGTGGGAGTACCGAATATCACGGCATCCGCAGCGCCAAGTTCGTCGACCGTGCAGATGGGCACGTGATTGAAATTCTTTTGAGCCTCAAGGGCGCCCATTTTTTCGAGGACTTCAGGGGAAAGTGTTTCCGGCACACGGCGTATTTCCACGGTGGCGCCACTCACGCTCTTCGCACCTTCGGCAATCGCTTCTGCCATGAGGTGGATATGGCCATACATCGAATAGTAAACGACCAGGATTTTCATTATCGTACCTCTTGAACGGGCCACCGTGGGGAGCCAGATTAAAGTCAAATTTTACGATATTTAAATATAGTACAAAGTAGACATGCTCGCGGGCGGCGGATAACCGATGAAATTCCCAGCGTCTATAATGAAAATAATGATCTTTCAGGGCAGAGGGATGATATGACTACGCGCAAGATGCAAGCCTGGAGCCCGGCGGAACTGCATCGTCACCTGGATGAGGGTAGCCAGTTCGCCATCCTGGACGTACGCAATCAGGAAGAATTCGATGCCTGGAAAATTGAGGGCAAGGGTCCGATCCAGACCCTCAACATGCCCTATTTCGATCTGCTGGACCTGGAGGAAGAAGACGAGGAAGTCGCCGCGGCAGTTGCCCGCGCGGTCCCGGATCGGCTAGGTGACAGGTTGCCCCGTAGCGAACTGATCCTGGCGGTATGTGCCAAGGGCGACACCTCGGCCCATGTTGCCGAGGGGCTGCGGCGGCTCGGCTATCAGGCAGTCAACCTGGAAGGCGGGATGGCGGCCTGGGGCGACCACTACGAAATACGGACCGTTGAGGAATCCCCGCGTCTCACCCTGCTCCAAATCAGCCGCCCGGCACGGGGCTGCCTCAGCTACCTGCTGGCCAGCGGCGGCGAGGCCATGGTGGTCGATGCCGCGCGCCATATCGAGGTCTACACCCGGATCGCCGCCGAGCGCGGTTGGCGCATCACGACCGTGTTCGACACCCATCTCCAGGCCGACCACCTGAGTGGCGGGGTAGTCCTGGCGAAGTCGATGGGGGTGGACTACTGGCTGCATCCCTACGACAGCATCCATCCCGATGACCTGCTTCCGGCGACGTTTCCCTTCCGTTATCTGGAGAACGAAATGACCTTCACGCTGGGCGAGGTGAACGTCCGCGCGCTTCATCTCCCCGGCCACACCCTCGGCATGACCAATCCGCTGGTGGACGACCGCTTTCTGCTTACCGCCGATACCTTGTTCATCGGCTCGATTGGCCGGCCTGATCTGGGCGGCCGGGCAAAGACCTGGGCTCCCCTTCTTTATCGCTCGCTGCAACGTGTGCTGACCTTGCCCGACCACACCGTCGTTCTTCCGGCCCACTTCAGCCACATGCAGGAGGCAGACGATCAGGGCTGCTATTGCGCCAGCATCGGCACTTTGCGCGACCACAACGAGGGGTTGCGCATGCTGAGCCAGGGACTGGAAGCGTTCACCGCCTACATCCTGGAACACCTGCCGGAACATCCGCCGTCCTACGACGACATCCGGCGGGTCAACACGGGTCTGCTCGAAGTGGACGAGGTCAAGGCCAGCGAGCTGGAACTTGGGAGGAACCAATGTGCTCTCTCGCACGGGAAGAAAGGGTAGCGTCTGGGGGCCTTAACGGTAACACTCGGATGTAATGACATCACGGTCACTGGTGGTGAAAGCGTGATGTCAAGACTTGGCCTCTGGGCCTTCTGGAGAAATGTGGCCGATGTCCGCTTTGGAGGGTCATGACCAGGCGGGCGCTTTGTACCAGAAGCGGAAGCTGGCGAATGGCCTCTATGGGACTACATTTCTGGCTTTCATTAGAGCTACCTTAGAGTGTTATGGTATAGGTGGAGCGGGCCGACCGGTCCAACAGTTCCTCAAGATAGGCGTCATGGTCTAGCTCGACGATGCCATAGTGGATATGAAAAGGGGTGGCCGATTCCCCGGTAGCATTAACCAGCGCTTCGCCAATTTTTTGCAGCAACATCTCCTTGACCAGTTCAGCATCGCCCGTGCTTTTGCCCGGCAGGCAAATAACGAATTCCGCGCCGCCGTAGCGATAAATTTTGTCGCCGGGGCTTAATGCTTCCCGAATGCTGAGGATGGCCATGCGCAACACCTTGTCGCCGACCTCTCGTCCATGACTTTTGTTGATCTCTTTCAGATCGAGATCCATCAGCAGGAGGCTGTACTGCGCTCCGCTTTCCTTCAGCCGCTGCTGCTCCGCCTTCAGATCCGGCAGCAATCTGGTGTGATTGAATGCCCCCGTCAACGAATCGATGTTTTGCAGGGTATACGATACCCTGTGCTGCAAGCCGAGCAGCTCTTCGCGGAACTGCGACATGCTGCCGATGTACTGGTCATAATCCTCCTCGACCACCAGCCCGGTGCCCTTGATCTTGAGACAGACCTCCCGCGCTCTCTGGTGCATCGCCTGGTGCAATTCGCCGATTTTTTTGAAGACAGCCAGGTTGCGGAGATTCGAATTGCCTTTGCTGTAAAACCAGTGCCCGAACGAGCATTGTTGATGCGCGTCTTCGGCCATATCTGCCTGGGCTGGCGGCAACCTGCACGCAAAGGTGCGTTGCAGGTTACCGCGCCATTTTTCATGCAGAACCAAGGCTTCTTCAATCGTGGTTAATATACGTTCGAGTTCTTCCGAAGTTACGTTGATCATATTCGTCTTTCTTCTTTAACCCTGGGGGTTATTTTTGGCAACCTGACGGGCGCACGCCTTCAATTCTGATAAAACCGGTATCCATTCCTGCCGGCCTCTTTCGCGGCATACATCGCCATATCCGCTTTCTTCATGAGCTCCTGAGCGTCATCTGTTCCATTGACGGGGAAAAGGGCAATGCCGATGCTGGTGGTAATCTGCAATTCGTGACCCTTGACGAAAATGGGCTGCCCCAGCGTGCTGATTATTTTTTCAGCCACCAATGCAACATCCGGCGGTTGGGCAACTTCCGCCAGGACGATAATGAACTCGTCCCCCCTTGCCGGGATACCGTATCCCCGCTGCGCACGCAAGCATTCAGGCGGGTTGCCACCTCCTTCAGCAGTTCGTCCCCAACGTCATGTCCCAGCGTGTCGTTAATAAGCTTGAACCGATCCAGATCGAGGAACATGACGGCCACGGCGCGCTGGTAACGCTTTGCCTGGGCAAGCGCTTGGTGGAGTCGGTCTATTAGCATCCGCCGGTTGGGAAGATTGGTGAGCGCATCGTAGAAAGCAAGTTGACGGATTTGCTCTTCAGTTTTCTTGCGCTTTGTGATATCCCGAATAATGCCTAAAGCTTGCCACTTACCCTCCATCCGCATGGCAGAAATGGATAGCTCGATAGAAAATTCCTCGCCGTTCTTGCGCAGTGCCGTCATCTCCAGAGTCTTGCCGATCAACACGCCCTCGCCCGACATGCTGAAATGCTCGAAGCCGCGGCGGGAATCGTCGTGATGGCGGGGCGGTGCGATCAGATGGTGTAGATTCTGGCCCAGTGCCTCATCAGCCATGTAGCCGAAGATATTTTCCGCCGCCGGATTCCAGTAGGTAATCTCCTCTGCCGGGCCAATGATGACGATTGCGTCCTTGGCGGAGGTGCTGATCAGGCGGAATTTTTCCTCGCTTTCCCGCAACGCCTCCTCGGCCTGCTTGCGTTCGGTGATGTCGCGTGTCACGCCGACCAAGGCGACCACGCCACCCTTTGCATCCCGAAGGGGGGTCGCATGCGTTTCCAGCCAGCGTAAAGTGCCCCGCGCCCCCATGACTGGAAATTTCAGGGTACCGGGTTTACCTCGGAATACGCGTCTGCCTAACGCTAAAAAAGTATCGCGGTACTCAGGCAGAATAAAACCGATTAGTCCTTCGTGTTGTGCCTCTTCAATGGAATCTACTTCCAGCATCGCCAAGCCAGCCTGGTTCATCTGTAATAGTTTGCCGTCAGCCGAAAGGACTTTCACGCACTCAGGTTCACTTTCCAAAATAGCGTTCAGAAACTCCTTCTGATCGCGTAAAGTTTCCTCCGCCCGCTTGCGTTCTGTGATGTCAATACCGAATGTAACGAGCCCAATAATTTGGTCATTCTCGCGCACCTCGCTGTTTTGCCAGACGATATGGCGCTCCTCACCCGACTTGGTCAGGATGGGGTTCTCGAAGCGCTTGAGCAATTCACCTGCCGGCAAGCGTTCAAACATGGCCCAAACCTCCGGGTAGCGGTCCCGGGGTACGATGGTCTCGAACCAGTTGCGGCCTTGCAACTCCGCAAGGGTATAGCCGGTGATCATTTCCGCCGCCGGATTAAAGACCTTAACCTTCCCCTCGACATCCAGCTCCACAACCATGGCATTGGCCGTGTTGATCAGGTTTTCGGCATAGCCTTTGGCGGCTTTCAGGGCGGTTTCTGCATTCTTGCGCACGGTAATGTCGCTGAAAGCCGTTACCGAACTAACGATCTTGCCTTCTCGTATTAGGGGCTTGGAGCAAACTGCAACATCAAGCCGCGAGCCATCCTTGCGCCAGAATACCTCTTCTTCCGAGCGGTACGTTTGCCCTGAATGCACCACTTTTCTAATTTCACAGTCCTCGCTGGGGTAGTGTTCGTTATTGGCTCTCTTGGAATGGAATAGTCGATGGGCATCCTGATCTAACAGCTCTTCCTCGGTCCAGCCTAATAGAACTTGGGCTTCGTGGTTTGTGAAAGTAATGCGTCCCTTCCCGTCGATCACATACAAGCCTTCACCCATGGCGGACGCAATTTCGCGTAGTTCAGCCTCGCTTTGCTTCAACCCACGGCTTCGCTCATCAGCCAATGTCAGCGCCGTTTGAAGCTTTTGCCGGCCTTCCGCATGGAATATCCGAAGGATGTTGCCGACAGCGACTGCCGCCATCACGGCGCAGGCGGCACGAAACAGTTGGACCGGGAGTTGGAATGTCGAAAGAAACCACTGGCCATTGACAATATTTGCCGGAAAAACATCCGCCGGGGGAACAACCAGCCCTCCCATAAATCCGTAGAGCAGGAACGCAATGGCCGCCAATATGAAATACTTTTTTTGCCAAGGGCTCCGTTGATCCTGGCCGTTGTTCATGGCAGTTTTGAAGAACAGCAGGAAACCCAGGCCGGCCAATGTTGACCCGCTAAAACCCAGGAAGTATCTGGATGCGATTTGTGTTGCCAGCATCCAATCCGGAATCATCAGAAATTCCACCAGAAAGCCCAGAGCCACTAGGCTATAGATGGGCTTCCCAAGCAGCATTCCGATAAAATTCGGACAGGATGACATCTTCTTGCAGACAGCCTGCATTAGCCGGCGACCGAATTCAAAAAGAAATCCGAAAGAAAGGAACAGGAAGATGGTTTTCCACAGCTTAAGGGGGGCGCCCCTGACAATAGTCCAAAGGTCCATCCACTCCAGAATGCCGTGAATAATTCCAAAAACCGCAAGCAGCCAGACCAGGTTTGCGAGTTCGTACCGGCTTTCTTCCCTGGGCTGCGCCAGGATGACCAGCGCCATGGCAATAAACGACAGGCCGTAAATAAAAAAAACTACGTCCATGTAATCTTGAATGGGGAAGAAGAAATGGGGCATGGGCATGAGAAGCGCTAACTGATCATATAAAAAACATCGGGCAGGAAAAGCCATACATGACAAAGACATGCATGGGAAATTTGTCCGTGGTCAATTATAACGCGGGCTCGAATTTGAGGCGCAAATTTTATTACTGGGTTAAGGGAGCAAGATACGGCAGTATCCGAGTGTCACGATGGTCGATTTTCGGATGGTGAATTTACATGGTCGTAGGACTGCTTGGGGTCGAAAGTGTGAGTTCGCGTTTTTAGAAAGCGGTCACTCGGCCAGAGCGCCTCTTGAAGTTCGCCATCAGAAATCTTTGGATGTCCGCTTAGTTCGAGTGAACTGACATAGCAGACTACTCCATTCAAGGACTCTGCCTAGTCGCGAAGGGCCGATTACCGAACCGACACGGGAGTAGACATTGCTTCTATGGCGGCGTCCCCGGGAAGATTAGGCCAGTCGGAATTCATCGCGCTTGGCCGAACCGCTCGCACAGGCCCTGCACCGCCTCGCGCTCGCCGCGAATGCGTAAGAATGCGCCTTCGCCGTCGGCGCGCTCCTCCAGCACCTCGCAACTCGCGAAGATTTCGCCGCGCAGTTGCTGTGCCGACCAGGGAATGAAAAGCTCGGCTTCAACGAGACCCTGCTGGAAAAATGCGACTATCGATTCGCGCAGTTTTGCCACATCGTCAGTGCGGCGCGCGCTCATCACGATGCAATCGGGGTACTGTGCGCGCAGCGCCGCTTCGCGTTCGGCTTGCGCTACTGCGTCGCCGACGTGGTCGATCTTGTTGAAGACGCGGATGCGCGGCACGTCCTTCGCGCCGATTTCGGCCAGCACCTTGTCGGTGACTTCGAGCTGCCGTTCGAAACCGGGATCGCTCGCGTCGATGACGTGAAGCAGCAGCGATGCTTCAAGCGCCTCCTCTAGCGTCGATTTGAACGAGGCAACGAGTCCGTGCGGCAGGTTCTTGATAAAGCCGACCGTGTCGCTGACCAGTACGCGCGGCCTGCTCTCTGGCTGGAGGGCGCGCACGGTGGTGTCGAGCGTGGCGAAGAGTTTGTTTTCGACCAGCACCTCGCTGCCGGTGAGGGCGCGCATCA
>CAZLJK010000062.1:0-4205 GCA_964559825.1 uncultured Sulfuricella sp.
TACATCGGCAGGGTTTTTTCCAGATTGATGATGTGTATCTTGTTGCGGTCGCCGAAAATAAACGGCGCCATCTTGGGGTTCCAGTAACGGGTTTGGTGTCCGAAATGGACGCCCGCTTCCAACATCTGACGCATGGTCACTGACATTTTGTTGCTCCTAGTAAGGGTTATGCCTCCATCCGCCCGATACCACCCGGCTAGCCGGGCACCCTGTACGTTAAGCGGATGTGCGAAGTATTTAAGCTTTCAAGCCAAATTGGCCAGGAAACTTAACTTGCAATTCTAGCACGCCTGCAAGGGTTCCCTCAAGGCCGAATGTATGCCCATCCCTCACGTTGTCGTTTCATCAGCTCGACCACTCCCGCTTTGACATAGTCGATTGCCGTGTACATATCGGCATGAGTCAGCTTGCGTCCGATCATGGTGTTCTCGCAGGCCACGATTTTCACGCCGCTGCCAATGGCTTCATCGATTTTCTCGGCCATCTCGGTTTCCAGCAGCACCATGTCCAGGCCGGGGCCGTAAACCACCACCTCGATTTGCACATTCTTTATACCCAGATCTTGCTGCACATTTTTTACATTGCTGAGGGTGAGGTACCATTTTTGCGGCTCGCTGTCACTCACCTGGAACACTACTTTATGGATCGTTTTTGGCCGTCCAACCGGCGTATCCGCGGCGTGCATCGGCCATGACGCCATCAACGCCACCCCGAACAATAATGCACTTATTATTCTCCGCATTCTTCCCTCCAAATCTACCAAGCTAAAGGATATTCGGTTATTTGATATACTGGCTGCAATTTAATTCGATTGTCAGCACCATGTCCATCATTATCAAAACTCCGGAAGAAATCGAGAAAATGCGTATCGTCGGCAGACTTGCGTCCGAGCTGCTCGACTATATCGGCCCTTTCGTCAAAGTGGGGGTCACCACCGACGAGCTCGACAAACTCTGCCACGATTACACCGTAAACGTGCAGCACGCCATACCCGCCCCATTGAATTACGCCCCCTCCGGCCACAACCCTTACCCCAAATCCATTTGCACATCCGTCAACCATCAGGTTTGCCATGGCGTCCCCAGCGACAAAAAGCTCAAGCCCGGCGACATTATCAACATCGATGTCACCACCATCAAGGATGGCTATCATGGGGATAGCAGCCGCATGTACTACGTCGACGAGCCCTCCATCCAGGCAAAACGCCTGTGCGAAATCACCTATGAGTGCATGTGGCTCGGCATTGACGCCGTCAAGCCGGGCGCCCACCTGGGCGACATTGGGCATGTCATTCAGCAGCGTGCCGAGAGCAATGGATACAGCGTAGTACGCGAATTCTGCGGGCACGGAATCGGCGCAAATTTCCACGAAGAACCTCAGGTCGTCCATTACGGCAGGGCGGGCACGGGAGTCGAACTGGCTCCCGGCATGATCTTCACCATCGAACCGATGATCAATGTCGGCCGGCGCGATATCCGCCAGCTGGGCGATGGCTGGTCCATCGTAACCAAGGATCACAGCCTGTCGGCGCAATGGGAACACACCGTACTGGTCACCGAAACCGGCTATGAAGTCCTGACTCTGTCCGCCGGCTCGCCCAAGAAACCTGATTTTATCCGCTGATTTCGATGTCGCCCCCTCCACTGGATACGGCGCGTTGGCGCGAAACTCTCCAGAACGGCAGGAATGAACTGCGCCGCGCCTATCTGGAGAACGGCAACGCCAGCGCTCTCCTGCGCGGCCACAGCAGACTGGTGGACAAGCTGCTCCAGACCATCTGGCGACACTTATCCCTGCCTCCTTCCAGCGCGCTCATCGCCGTTGGCGGTTACGGACGCCAGCAACTTTTCCCCGGCTCCGACACCGACCTGCTGATTCTTCTCCCGGCGGACCCGGACGAGGCCCTCGGACAAAAACTGGAGCAGCTCGTCGGTTTGCTTTGGGACATCGGTCTGGAAGTCGGCCACAGCGTGCGCACCCTGCCGGAATGTCTGGAAGAAGCGAAGGACATCACGGTTCAGACCAATCTGCTCGAAGCACGCTTCCTGGCAGGGGACCGCGCGCTGTTTCAAAAATTTACCGTTGCGGTGCAGGAAAACCTGAACGCACCGAATTTTTTCGAGGCGAAACTGCTGGAACAGCAACAACGCCACGCCCGCTTCCACGATACCGCCTACAACCTGGAACCCAACCTGAAGGAAAGTCCGGGCGGCCTGCGGGATATGCAAAACATTCTGTGGGTCAGCCGTGCGCTTGGCTTAGGCGATTCCTGGAACATGCTGGCGCTCGAATCCATCATTACCGCCCAGGAAGCCCGACAAATCCGTAGCCACGAACGCTTTCTGGAAAACCTGCGCATCCGCCTTCACTATCTCGCCCGGCGGCGCGAGGACCGTCTTTTGTTCGACTACCAGACGCAGCTTGCCGAACAATGCGGATATTCGGACAAAATCCAGCGCAGGGCCAGCGAACAATTGATGCAGCGCTATTACCGCACCGCCAAGGCAGTCAGCCTGCTCAACGAAATCCTGCTGAAAAACCTGCGCGAGCGCACTTCCCCTGCTGCCTCATGGCGGGTCGATCCGATCAACGAATGCTTCCAGGCGCGCAACGGGCTGCTCGAAATCACCGACGCAAACGTATTCCAGCGTGAACCGGGCGTCATCCTGGAAAGCTTTCTGCTGCTCCAGCAACACCCCGAACTGAGCGGCATGAGTGCGGCCACGCTGCGTGCGCTGTGGCATTCGACGCCGAAAATCAATGCCGCATTCCGGCGCGACCCGCGCAATCAGTCGCTATTCATGCAAATCATCAGGCAGCCGCGTGGGCTCACCCACGAGCTGCGCCTGATGAACCAGCTCGGCATCCTGGGACGCTACATTCCCGCTTTCGGCCGGATTGTCGGCCAGATGCAGCATGACCTGTTCCACGTCTATACGGTGGACGAGCACATCATGATGGTGGTGCGCAATCTGCGGCGGCTCACCGTGCCGGAATTCGCCCATGAGTTTCCGCTGGCCAGTGACCTCATCAACAATTTCGAATGCCCAGAGGTGCTCTATCTGGCCGGTCTGTTCCACGACATCGCCAAAGGAAGGGGCGGCGACCACTCGACGCTGGGCACGACGGATGCACGCCGTTTTTGCCATCTGCATGGCCTGAGCAGGGAAAATACCGATATGGTCGTCTGGCTGGTGGAAAACCATCTAGTCATGTCAGCCACCGCTCAAAAGCAGGATATCAGCGACCCTGAAGTGATCGAACCCTTCGCCAACCGGGCCCGCGACCAGCGCCACCTTGCCGCGCTTTATTTACTCACCATCGCCGATATCCGGGGCACCAGCCCGACGGTTTGGAACGGCTGGAAAGGCAAACTGCTGGAGGATCTGTTCAGGGCGACGCAACGCTATCTTGCGAGCGGCAGCGCGCCGCTGGAGACCCATCTTCAGGCACGGCAAACCGAAGCGCTGTCCATACTCCGCCTTTACGCCTTCGATAACGACGCGCACCAGGCGCTGTGGACAAAACTCGAACCGGGCTATTTTCTTCGCCACGAAGCGCAGGAAATCGCCTGGCACGTCCGCTGCCTCCATGGCAGGGTCAACTCGGCGCAGCCCGTTGTCAAGGCGCGCCTGAGCCCCGCGGGAGAAGGCATCCAGGTGATGATCTACACGCAGGACAAGGACGACCTGTTTGCCCGGATTTGCAGTTTTTTCGAACGCAACGACTTCAATATCGTCGAGGCAAAGATCCACACCAGCCGCCATGGCTATGCCCTTGACACTTACGTCGTATTGGACGAGGCCAATCGTGCCGCCCATTACCGAGATTTACTGAGTTTTATCGAATATGAATTATCGCAGCGCCTGAATCCGAACAGGACGCTGGAGCCGCCATTGCAAGGGCGGCTGAGCCGCCACCTCAAGCATTTCCCGATTACGCCGGAAATCGCGGTCAAGCCTGATGAAAAAGGGGTCTACCATGTGCTGTCGGTGGTTGCAGGAGACCGCCCCGGCTTGCTGTCACGCATCGCCCAAGTACTCCTGAAGCACCACATTCACCTGCATACGGCAAAAATCTCAACACTGGGTGAACGTGCCGAGGATACCTTCCTGATTACAGGTACGGAACTGGAAAATCCGAAAGCAGTGCTGCGGCTCGAAACCGATTTACTGCATCAACTACAGGCAACCCCCTTATAATTC
>CAZLJK010000062.1:4305-15660 GCA_964559825.1 uncultured Sulfuricella sp.
TAAGAGTGACCTCTCCAGACTCGCTTGATCCCTCCGACTGGCAAGACTTCCGGATTCAAGGCCATCGCATGCTCGACGACATGCTGGACTACCTGGAGCATATCCGCGAACGGCCCGTCTGGCAGCCGATCCCGCAGGATGTGCGCGCCACGTTCCAGCAAGGATTCCCGCAGCAGCCAAGCGATCTCGCCGCTGTCCATGAAACCTTCATGCGGGACGTCCTTCCCTACGCCGTCGGCAATGCGCATCCGGGTTTCCTGGGTTGGGTTCATGGCGGGGGAACGCCGGTAGGCATGCTGGCGGAGATGCTGGCCGCCGGACTGAACGCAAATCTCGGCGGCCGCGACCAGATGCCGGTCGAGGTGGAGCGACAAGTGGTGCAGTGGGTACGCGAACTGTTCGGCTTTCCGGAAAGCGCCAGCGGGCTATTTGTGACCGGCACGTCCATGGCGAATCTAATCGGCGTCCTGGTTGCCCGCACAGCTACCCTCGGCACCGGCGTGCGCCACAAAGGGGTCGCCGCCAGCGGCAAACGGCCGACCGCCTACACTTCCGCGGGCGCCCATGGCTGCATTGCACAGGCGATGGATCTTTCCGGTCTGGGGATCGATGCCTTGCGAGTCATCCCGGTGAACGACCAATACCAGATGGATATCAAGGCGCTTGAACGTGCCATCGCAGCAGATAGAGACGCCGGCCTTAGCCCGTTCTTCATTGCCGGAACTGCCGGCACGGTCGATGTCGGCGCGATAGACCCTCTTGCCGCCCTCGCCGATATTGCTCAGAGGGAAGGGCTATGGTTTCATATCGATGGCGCCTACGGTGCTTTGGGCATGCTGGCCCCGGAAATTGCACCGCGCCTCGCAGGCCTCGACCGGGCGGACTCCATCGCCCTGGACTTCCACAAATGGGGACAGGTCCCCTACGATGCCGGCTTTATCCTGGTGCGGGACGGCAAGCCGCATACGACACCTTCGCCTCTCCAGCGGCCTACCTGCGGCGGGAAACCCGGGGAATGGCAGCCGGCTCCCCCTGGCCGTGCGATTTCGGGCCGGATCTCTCGCGCGGCTTCCGGGCGCTCAAAACCTGGTTCACGCTCAAAGTTTACGGCGCGGAAAAACTAGGCCGGATGATTTCAAACACCTGCGCGCTCGCCCAGTACATGAAACAGCGCATCGAAGCCGCACCGGAACTGGAACTCCTCGCGCCGGTTTCACTGAACATCGTTTGCTTTCGCTACCGCGGCGAAGATGCAGACCGGGTGAATGCGGACATCGTCGTCGCCCTGCAGGAATCGGGGATAGCCGCGCCATCGACCACCACCCTCCAGGGACACCTCGCCATTCGAGCCGCCATCGTCAATCACCGCACCGATTCAAGCGACATCGACGCCTTGATCAATGCAACCCTTGCTTTCGGCAGAGCCCGGGCCAAAACCGAGCCAGCTTAGGAAAATATTATGTCTCCGTCTCCTGATGATCACGAACCGCTCATAGGCCTGGCCGCGCTGATGAGAATGGCCTTTTCCGGCACCGACCTCGCGCCGCTGGGTACACAACTGATCGCGCGCGCAGAGCGCAATCCGGACGACGCCAATGCGCTGATGGATTTGTCCACGGTATTGCAGCTCAGGGGGAATCGCGAAACGGCACTGGAGGTACAAGCCCAAGCCCTGCAAATTCAGCAGCTTTATCGTCCGCCGAGTGCCGGAAGCCAAGCTGGAATCCGCCTTCTCGCCATCATGGGGCCTGGGGATCTGATGGCAAACTCGCCGCTGGAATTTCTGCTGGAAGGCGCCGATGTTGCGCTCGATCTGCTCTATATCGCTCCGAACCTGCCCTTGCCGACTTCTTTGCCAGAACATGATGTGCTGTTCGTCGCCATTGCCCAGTCAGACAAGAATTTTCCGCTGTTAAACGAGATCGCAAGCGCCCTAAAATCCTGGCTGCGCCCGGTGCTCAACAAGCCGGACAGAATTACACTGCTGTCGCGCGACGGCGCCTGTGCGCTTCTGAAATCCATACCGGGAGTCGTCATGCCGGTCATGGCACGGCTATCCCGGCTGGTTCTGGAACAAATCAGCCACGCAACGCTATCGATCGCCACCATCCTTGAAGATGACGGCTTTCCGATCATTGTCCGGCCAGTCGATTCCCATGCGGGCCAAGGCCTGGAGAAAATAGAGCATCCGGCCGCCCTGGCGGACTATTTGGGGACGACGCCGAACAGTGAATACTATGTAGCGCGCTTTGTCGATTATCGGAGTCCGGATAGGCAGTTCCGGAAATACCGGATCGTGCTCATCGATGGCCACCCGTTTGTCGCCCATATGGCCATATCCGACCACTGGATGATTCATTACCTGAATGCCGGAATGGCCGACAGCGCCGAAAAACGGGACGAGGAAGCGCGTTTCATGACCGATTTCGACACCACCTTCGCGCGCCGCCACGAACAGGCTTTCAGCGCCATCAACGAGCGGGTGGGGCTCGATTACCTGGGCATCGATTGCGGCGAAACTCCAGACGGCGACTTGCTGATTTTCGAGATTGACAGCTGCATGATCGTCCACGCAATCGATCCCGTCGATGTCTTTCCTTACAAACAGGCCCAGATGCAGAAGTTATTCTCAGCCTTTCGCGAGATGTTGTTCAATGCCAGTCAAAGCAAACGCCCTTCACATTTTCCCCCTCTCCCGCGTGCGGGAGAGGGTTGGGGTGAGGGCAACGGCCAACAATGAAAAGGCAGCAAGCTCCTTCGTGCGGCATCCCGTCCACTGAACAGCTACTGGTGGAGGGCGGCGATGAGCGCATTGCGCTTGACCCGGACGACGCTTCGAACAAATACGGTTGCCAGCCATTCCCTGATCCGAGCCTGGCTGCTTTCGGATCATCGACGGCATCGGACATCTCTGCAATGGGCTTTGCCGCAGCCGACCGCCTTCGCCATAAAATTTTCCTCGCCGCCGAAACAGAGCCCGATGCAGCCACCTATAGCCGCGAGCTCGATCTGATCCGTCAGGAATTGCTACACCTTTGCGGAATATCCGACTTTGCCGGTATCGAAACCGTCTTTGCCACGTCAGGCACCGACCTTCACTTGATCTCCGCTCAACTCGCCGTCGGCACAAGAGCCGCGCCCACCCTCATCATCATGGCGGGAACGGCGGAGACCGGCAGCTATGTACCGGCGGCACTGGCCGGCCGCCACTTCAGCAGCCAGGCCTCATTGGGCGAGCCGGTTGTCGAAGGGACGCCCATCTCCAACCGAGGCGCAATTGAAGTCGTGACCGTGCCCATTCGCCATGACGATGGAACGCCCCGCGCCACCGCTGACATAGACGCCGACTTCGAGTCCCTGTTAACCGGCGCAGCCGCGAATGAACGGCGCGTTCTCCTGGTGATGGTCGATGTCTCCAAGACCGGAATGATCGCACCCAGCCCGGCCTGTGTTTCGCGGCTACAAAGTCGGCTGCCGAAAATGCTGGATGTCCTCGTCGATGCCTGCCAGTTCAGGATCGCGGCAGCTACCCTGCGCGCCTATCTGAAACAGGGTTTCATGGTGGCGCTGACCGGATCAAAATTTGTGACCGGGCCGATTTTTGCCGGCGCGCTGCTCATCCCCCCGGCAGTGGCTCTGCGACTTCGTGAACATCCCTTCCCGTGCACACTGGCAGACTATTCTACCCAAGGCGATTGGCCTCAAGACTGGAACACCGCCGGTTGCCTCAACAATGTTGCCAATTTCGGGCTGTTGTTACGCTGGGAAGCGGCACTGCAAGAACTGCGCGCATTCCGCGCGGTGCCAGAGACGAAAGTCGCCGACTTTCTTCAGGCATTTGCCTGCGCAGTCCAGGATCGCTTGGCGCGCGACCCGGTCTTCGCACCCTTGCCCGTGCCTGAACTTGACCGTCGCCCCCTGATCGAGACCTCAAGCTGGGATCAACGCCAGACGATCTTTCCCTTCCTGCTTTTTCATCCCGAAAACGCAAACGGGAAGAAACCCCTGAACCGCGAGGAAACCGCGCAGGTCTACCGATTGCTGCAAGTCGAGCTGGCCCAACATCCTGGCTCGGGTCACAGCAGCATTAGCGGCGATAGCGCCAGATTGCGCTGCCAGTTGGGTCAGCCGGTTGAGTGCGGCATCCGCGACGGCGTGGAGGTCAGCGCGCTGCGCCTATGCGTCAGCGCGCGTCTCATCGTCGAAGCGGCATCTCAGGGGGCCGCCATCGTCATTGCGAGAGCGATGGCGGCATTGGACAAAGCCGCATGGCTCGTGCAACAAAATGATTTTAAAAATACCACGACCGGGAGTCAGGTACGCGAGGATGAAGCCGAGAGCCACTACCTCGGCCAGTTCATCCCCCTGCACTACCACCACAACATGTTGATGGACGAAAACCGCATGGGCAGCTTCAAGGCCGCCATCGACCACACGGTTTTCGAGGGTGCCAAGGTGCTCGAACTAGGCGGCGGCACCGGCGTCTTGTCCTGTTTCGCGGCAGCCAGAGCGCACAGGGTCTGGTGCGTGGAATTCAATCCCGATCTGGTGATGGAGTCGCGACGACTGCTGGCGCGCAATCCGGACGGGCACAAAGTGGAGGTGGTCCACGCCGATGCCTTCTACTACCTCCCTCCCGAGCCTGTAGACGTGGTGATCTGCGAAATGATCCACTCGGCCATGTTGCGGGAAAAGCAGATCGCGGTCATCAACGCGTTCAAGGATCGTTACCGGCGCCGCTTCGGCGAACCCCTGCCGGTTTTTGTACCGGAGGCCGTCATCATGGCAGTCCAGCCGTTACAGCAGACCTACGATTTTTTCGGGTTTCACGCCCCCATCGTCCAGTTTCAGTCGCCGCATGCCATCCAGCCCGACACGCTCGAAATGGCGGCACCAGAGGTTTACAGCACCCTGGATTTCACCCGGGCCACATCCCCCGAGATCCAATGGGCGGGCACTTTCACCATGAAATTGGACGGAACTGTGAATGCCCTGCGCTTCGTGACAAAAAACATTCTGGCGATAATGCATGAGCAAGCCACCACGATTGATTGGCTGGGTGGACATCTTGTCCTACCCCTGACCGACCCGGTGGAGGTCAAGGCCGGCGACACCATCCAGGTGAGCTTCCACTACTTTGCCGGCGGGTCGTTACGGTCGCTGGAAAGAAACATGCGTGCCACGGTGGTAGATTCTGAGTGACCGAATATCGACTATACGAGCGGCGTCTTGATAACCCAACAGACTGGGCTAGGCTATCGCTTCAAGTCTCGGTAGAAATTTTCATGCGGCCCCACCGCTTCCAGATAAACCAGTCTTACAGCGTTATCAATGGTGTAACCCAGCAAGTAAAGCTGCCCCTGGCTATGGAACTTGTAGACATATAGCGTAGCGAGATCGCCTTTCTTTTTCTCGCCAACATATGGGTTCTCAACTACTGCAACCACGGCATCATCAACATCTGCGGCAATGTTATCGTTTAATTTCTTGTATTGCCTTCCGAATCGTCGTGTCTGTTGAACAGAATAGCTCATGCACGACGGCCACGAGGCACGAAGGGCGTTGAAGCCTCGCGTGGTTCAGCCATCGAGATTAACGACTCGGCAATAAAGGAGACCGGCAAATCCGGATTGTCTAGTGCAGCGCGGCCGACCTTGGCCCAAAATTCGATCTGGCCCGCGATAGAACGATGCTCAGCAGCAGCTTGGCTCCTTGCCTGCTCATATAAAGTGTCATCAATTCGGACGGGCATGCTCATCTTGAAATTACCTCACCAGGTTGCTACAAATGTAGTAACTATAGCATAAACTTGAACCTGGACATCGGGTTATCGTGCTAACCCACGGGAAGAGAAGGCGTGGCGGCATCGCCATGCTCCAGGTGGTAAATCCAGGCGAGCAGCTCGGCCACCGCAAAATATAGTTCCGGCGGAATATGCTGGTCCAGGTCTACCTGCATCAACAACGAAACCAGTTCGGGCGACTCGTGCACATAGACGCCGGCATCCCTGGCCCGTTCGATGATCGCCTCGGCCAGCAAACCGCGGCCCTTCGCCACTACTTGAGGCGCCGCCTTGCCGGCGCTGTAAGCCAGCGCGACGGCAAGCTGCTGACTATCCGATTTTTTCATGCCGCTCCACCGACAGGGCCAGCACATTCAGGCCGGCGGCCTCCATCGAACGATGCAGCTTATCCTGTGCGCTCCTCATCGCTTCCGCCGTATCCGCATCCGTCGCCTTGAGAACGATGCGCAGGCCCTGCGGGGCAAACACCAGTGAGGCCTGCACATCACCCAGCCTGGGCAGTTGAAGGCGCAAGCTGGTCTGCCAGTGAGGCACTTCCACCTCCCCATTTCCCCCCTCGCGCGCCCCCCGTTCCTCCACTCGCCATTCCATCGGCTGCCCCTGCCACACCTGTCCCTGCCACACCAACTGGCGGGAGTCTAGCGTCTGCAACTGCTGCTGAACCAGGGAAACAGCCTCGGCATGCACAGGCATCCTGGATGCGCTTTGCGCAAGAGGCCCGTCCAATTGCATCGATACTGGAGATGCCGGAGTGTTTTTCTGCGCGACTTCAGCACCCACACCGGGGTTCAGCACCGGAAGTTTACCCTGCGGCTCCTGCCGCAAATCCGTCAGCCGTCGCTCACCTGCGACCCATTGCGCCTGGTGCGACTCGTAGAACAAGCCGCTCTGAGACAACGTATTGCGCAGAGAGGCGGCAAATTCCTTGATATCGGATGGCGCAACGGAAAGCAGCGGAGCCGCCTTGTTGAGCGGAGCGGAATGAACTTCCGCCTGGTCGGAAATCTTTTGCAGCAACGCGCCAAGATAACGCACCGAATCGCTGAGCGTGACCTGAGGCTTAACATCGGGCGCGAGATTGTTGCCTGCCGCTGGCGGCAAGTCTCGTGTGAGTGCGAAGGTAAGACGTGGCTGATTGGAAACAAAGGTCAACTCGACCTGATCGCCAGACTGGGTATTGCGGGGCAGATTCATGTCCAGCGCCGTATCGCCGACCTGCACCTGGAATCGCCCGTTCGGCAAGCTGGCCAGCACCGTGGCGGTCAGGCGCTGGCCAGGCACCCATTGAGCTTCCTCCAGCGGAGTCTGAGCAACCTCGACGAGTGGTGGCGCGGAGGTTTTAATCAGCAATTGCAGCTGATTCAGAACATCATTATGGATCATGGGGATTGATTGCGGTGCAAAGCCACGATCAGTTCCGCCTCGCCGCGCGAAATACCGCAGCTAATCGCAACCTCGTTCACATCGAGACCCTGCTGCGCCATTTTAATCGCCTGGCTATAAGGAGTCACCGCGACTTGCTGGGCGGCCTTCAGTTGCTCCAGCTCCTTCTGCAGCCTGTCAACCCGCTCCAGCAGCTGCGTAAACTCCAGCTCCAGGGATTGCACTTCACGGCTTTTGGCATGGGCTTCCGCCCCTCTTTGCCAAATTCGCCATCCGCGAGGCTTGGCGGAACGCATCAGCAACAGCATCTCGGCGATATAAACCGCCAGCACCAGCACCGCGCCGATGAGTAATTCGCGCCAGGTAATAATAAAGGATTCCAAATTGGATCTCGGCTTAAAAAATGATGATTACAATATCATTTTGTATCCCGTTTGCACAGAATCGTGATGGTGCAGCTCTGTCACATCCGAAAAATTCACTCTCCCTTGCGGAAGAGGAAGTACGAATTACGCATATTCATCAATCCAATGATCCGAATCAGAATCAGGATGCTTAATATCGGATTCTTCAGAGAGCTGCCCGGGATGGGGTTTGTGCGGTTTTTTGTGCTTGGAATCGTCGAATGACGGGTGCTTGTCTTCGGGATGCGCCGGAACGGAGTCAGTGACCCGACCAATTGAATCTGGCGCGGTCCAACAGGGATGGAACACGACTTGATGCGGCCCTGCACGCGGCGATGAATGTTGCATCACTCCTCCAAGAAAAAATCAGGGAAGGGTTAGCCCGGCACGCAGAACCGTCAAGACGATTCGTAGGCCTTGCTCAGCTTTTTCTCGATGCCGATGCTGCCCAGCATTTCCTGCAATTCCCCCATCCAGGATTCGGTCAGGGATTTTATTTCATCGTCTGCAGCCAGAATTTTGCGGATTAGCTCGTCCTTCTGAACCTGCTCCTCTCGCCCCCACTTCCCCTCGCCGTCCTGTTTCATCAGGGCATCGGCGAGGGCTGCGCGCATCTGCTCAAGTTCAATGAGCCGATCCCATTCGCCTTGATTCGCGGCCTCCCGCATTTTCTGCGTAAGCCGCCATATTGCATCGAATTCCTTGAGCAGATCCGCACTATTCACATTCAGGCCTTGCCGTAGCTAACCGCCGAGTTGCGTTGCGGCGGGGCATCATGGGCAACCTCAACGGGTTTGGAGGGTAGCGCTTTCTGGCCGATGGAGGCCCAGGCGCCTCTTAAATCCACCAGCAAACGCCCTACTTCATCCAGGGCTCCGATTTCATTATTCATGTTTGCAACCAGCAAACGGTCGCACATGTAATCATACAAATCATTCAAGTTTTGAGCCATCTCGCCGCCTGCCTTGATATCCAGGCTTAATTGCAGACCGTCCTGAATGATCGCCATTGCCCGGGATATCGCCGCGCATTTCGTGATGACATCGTTTTTTTGCATTGCCATCCGGGCCTTGGCCACCGCCCTGACCGCACCATCGAAGAGCATCACAATCAGTTGATGCGGCGAAACTCCTTCTAAATTAGCCTCAACGCTGGCGTTCGAATACGCCTTCATGGCATCGCGACTCATGGCGTTCATCTTCTTATTCTCCATTTAATTTCTACCATAAAAATAATGGCTTTATAAACTTGTGGATATCCCTGGCAAGTTATCCAGCATCTGAGTCAAGGAATCACTGGTTGACTGCATTCGGTTCATCATGGTGTTCAACGCGGAATACTGTTTGGTGTAGTTCGCCTGCATATTGGCAAGGCGCTTGTTCAGTGCATCACGGCTGCTACCGATGGCTTTGATGCTCTGATTCAAGCCTGCAGTGCGCGATGCGATCACGCCATCATTCGCAAGAAACTTCGTGAGCAGACCGTCCAGCTGATCCGCATAGCCGCGCGTAAAGGTCAGCGTGCCACGATCACCCGTAGCGCCCCCCAGAATCCGGAGTTGGAGACCGCTCGCCGCAGTGCCGGTAGCGCCAGTCAGCACCTGTTCGCTGCCTTCCGCGCTAGCGCCGCCTATCGTGCCAGCCGCAGTACCTGAACTGGCACCAGTATTGGACACATTAACAGCATAAGTTCCGATTTGGGTATACGCAGTTGAGCTCACGAACTTGATCTGGCTATCGGAGGGTTGGCCCAGAGCAGTAAAAATTCCCGCAATTTCCTTGAAATTCGTATCGATCGCTTTCTGTAGCTTATTGGCATCCAGAAAGAAAGATCCATCCTTCTGCGTCTTAATGCCAATCGAAAGCAGTGTGGTATTGGTTCCCGTCAAACCGGCGACGGGGGCAACCAGCATGCTGCGAATCTGGCCCATGATCGTGCGCACCGAAGAGTCGCCCAGCAGGACCCCTCCTGTCTTGGTCGCGGGATTATAGGCTTCCAGGTCACTAAGGGTCTTGTTCATGCTGTTAAACGCGGTCACGAACCCCTGTACCGACGACTTCATGGTCGTCGTATCACGCGCCACGCTCAATGTTGAGGTGCCGGCCTTGTACAATTTCAGCGTGACACCGGCCAGCACATCGTCCACCGAGTTGGTCGTCTTGCTGACGAAGACACCTTCCACCTTCAGCTCGGCATTTTGCGCCGTAGCCACCTGGGACATATTCTGTGCGGCGGAACCACCGGTCGGATCGTTCGACAGCAAATCCGACAGCGCGGCATCGCCGCTAGTGCTGATTTTCATGCTCTGCGTCTTGCCGCTGGCAACGGAACTCAGCACCAGACGATAGGGAGAATCGCCGCCATCGTTGACAATGGAGGCGGTAACGCCCACTTTCCCGTCATTGATGGCGTCACGTATGCCTTCGAGCGTATTGTGGGCGCTGTCGATGGTAATAGTCTTAACCGCATTGCCGCTGACAAAGCCCACACCCGGGCCGGCATATTTACCGGTAACCGCATCGAAAGTTGGCGTAGCGGCATCGGTGATGGTGCCGAAATCGAAAGTGATCGTACCGACGCCAATCTCGGAAACCGCATCGGATTGACCCGGCGCGACCAGTTTCTGCGCCTGCGCGAGCTGCAGCACCTCGATCGAATGACTGCCTAGCGCAGCCGTGTCCGAGACGCTTGCGTCCATCACCGTGGGATCGGTGGAATTTGCCGTGTTGGAGTTGTATTTAGCGGGATCGCTCAGGCTTCGAACCGCAGTCTGAAAGGTTGCAACAGCGCTCTTGATGCTGCCGAAAGCCGAAATCTTGGCCTGGTAGGTGGCTTCCTTTGTGGTCAGAGCGACCAGGGGCCTCTGCTCCACCTGCATTAACTGACTGACGATGCCAGCCACATCGAGACTTGAAGCTGAAACGGCCATAATTGCCTCCTTGCGTGAACGCCTGTTTTCCTGCTTTAGTGCCGACTGAGCGCCATGCTAAAAACCCACTTCAATGTTTAGCCCTGGGTATTTCAAAAACACCGAGAGATCGTCTCTGACGACTTGCGTAGAAGCAGGCTTGCCAGCAAACAGTTGGCAACAGCCAAATCGCGAGCAAGCCCGCTCCTACAAGTCATCTATCTAAATCGGGCGATGTTTATGAAATATCCGGATTTAGAGCATGCCCCTCATCATCATGCCTTTTGGCGGATGATTAACCCCTGCAGCGTATCGATCGCCTTGGCAATGGACAGTATCTCTTCCGAGGGAAACTGCCGGATGACCTCGCTGGTGGTCTTATCCACAACCTTGATCACGTTGATCTTGGTATCTTTATCCACAATAAATTCGACATTCGAGCCGTGTGCCATATTCTGCACCGCCCGGTTAACATTTTCCACTGCATTTTTTACTTGATCCTGCACAGCCGCCGAGCTTACCGGCTGAACCGCCTTCTCCTGAGCGACAACGGCCGCAGCACTCTGCTGAACTACCGGCCTTGCCTGGCGAGACACTTCAGCGGCATTACCACCCGAGTCAAGTCCAGTCTTCATTTGAATATCCATGATAATTCCTCCATGGGAAACTCCCCGGCCAGCGTGAACCGACCGGGGAATGATTTACATCGGAAAGACCGCTTAACGCAACAGGGTCAGCACTGAGTTAGGCAACTGGTTTGCCTGAGCCAGCATCGCCGTACCCGCTTGCTGCAGGATCTGATTACGGGTCAGTTGCGCCGTTTCCGCCGCAAAGTCCGCATCCTGAATCCGGCTGCG
>CAZLJK010000063.1:0-3990 GCA_964559825.1 uncultured Sulfuricella sp.
CAACCTCGACCGCCAGCGGGGCCGAGGGCGGCATGGGTGGCGCAGCCACCAGCGGCCAGGCGCTTGCTTCGGCAACGACGGGCAACGGCGGCGTCGGCGGCAACGGCGGCAACGCCAGCGGCGCCAATGCCGGCACGTTCAATGCCTCCAACACCCTCAGCGGCAGCTTGAGCAACTCGGCGGGCATCGTCACGGTTGCCCAGAACACGGGGGCCAACTCGCTGATTCAGCAAGGCACCACCGTTCAGGCTAATTTGACGGTTCGGTAAGTCGGCACTGTGCCCGGGGCGGATGCACCATCCCGCCGCGGGCATTTTTTCCTGGAGGCCTGGCTATGAACCGTTTAACTTACATTCTGATCGGCATTTCAGCATTGCTGTTTAATACCCTGCCGCTGCACGCAGTGGCTGATGAAGAAACTGGCGCGCCTGAACTGGGCGCGCTTGGCATCGCCATTCCAAATACACAACTGGCATCAAACCGGGGCGGTCACACCTTGGAACTCAATACCAACAATCTGGATGCGCAACTTTACGAAAACCAGGCCATTGCCAATGTCACCGGCAACAACTACATCACCAATGGCGCTTTTTCCGGCGCAAACGGAATGCCCACGGTGATCCAGAATTCCGGCAACAACGTCCTGATCCAGAATGCGACCATTCTGAACCTCAAGCTGCAATAGGAGCTAACCATGAAAGGCACTTGGTTACTGATGCTGGCCGCTTCGTTGTTCAGCGCCGTTGCCGCTCAGGCCGGCTGGGTAACTATTCCTGGCTCTGGCTCGGTGACGGTAAAAGTGAGCAGCCTCAAGGAGCGGCAATTCCGCACCACGGTGCGGCAGCAATACGACTATAGCTGCGGCGCCGCGGCGCTGGCGACACTGCTGACTTACCACTATCGCGACCCTATAAGCGAAGATCGGATTTTCCAGGAAATGTGGGAGAACGGTGATCAAGAAAAAATTCGTCGCGAGGGTTTTTCCTTGCTGGATATCAAGCAATACCTCGAAACCCACGACTATTCCGCCGACGGTTATGAGGCGCCGCTCGACAAGCTGGCCGAAGTCGGAATTCCGGCCATCGTCCTGATCAGCGAAAATGGCTACAACCATTTCGTCGTGGTAAAGGGAATCCGCAACGGCCAGGTAGCCGTGGGCGACCCTTCTGCCGGAGCGAAAATTTTCCCCCGCGATGAGTTTGAAAAAATGCGGATCAATCGAATTCTTTTTGTGATTAATGGCGCTAAGGACAAGGTGGTTTTTGACAGTAAACAGGACTGGCACATACGAGAAAAAGCGCCCTTGGGCCTTGCGGCTGGTCCGGCCGACTTGGCCAACATTACATTCCTGCGCCGATCACCCAGTGATTTATGAGGTAATCCCATGAAAACCAGAATGCTATCTACCCTTCTAAAAGTTGGGCTATGCACTGCGGCATGTTTTTCACCCGCAGCCCATACCAGCACACTCAACCACGGATTTGAGGGCTACCGTGTCGCCACTGCAGACGAACTGGACGAAATGCGCGGCGGATTTGATTTGAACTTTGGCGGGTTGCATCTCTCCTTCTCCATTGACAGAGTAACGTTCATCAATGGCGTGCTGGTCGCCACAACCAGTTTGAACATACCGTCACTGAATTCTCTCGATGCCCGACAGACCATTGCAGACAGCGTCAACCAACAGGCAATCATAGCCAGGCTCCAGAATGCTGCCGGCAACAGCAGCGTCAATCCGGTCACCGCCGTTCCAAACAACAGTCCGCAGAATACATCCTCTCTGCCCAGTGCGCCCAATCTGCCCACGACTACGCCCACCACGGTCGTCCAGAATACGACCGGCAGCAGCTACAATCCGATCAACGCCGTTCAAAACGGTACGAGGAATTCATTCATCCTGCCCGAGGGGATCAACCTGTCCACGTCCGCACTCACCACGGTCATCCAGAATACGCTCGACAATCAGGTCATCCGCAACATGACGATCCTGAACGCGACGCTGAACAGTCAGGCGTTGGCGCGCGCAATGGCGATTTCATCCTCCCTCAACCAGATGCTCAACAGCTCTGCTCGCTAGCGTGCCATAAAATTGGGTGGAACCCGGTATCTCCCGGATTCCGCCCCGTTTTATCCCCGTCCACCACAATCAGAAACTGATCGGCACGCGCAGGGTGAGTTGCACGTCCGGAGTATCCCGGGTAAGGCCGGCACCAAGAGCCAGGCTTACGCTGGTCTTGTTGTTGACTCGGTAGGAATAGCCAAGCAGCAGGCTGGCTAGTTGTGTGGCGGTGGCGCTAGGCGGCGCGACCCCATCGACCTTGGTCCTGCCGATATAGGTATGCTCATAGCCCAGGCTGAAAGAGGCCCTTTCGTTGAGCGCAAGACCCATGCCGAAATTGAACCCGATGGCATTGCCCGGTTCGACCTTGCCGATGTGCTGCCCCAGAATGTCTTTGTTCACGTCGCGTCCGACATTCCACAAGTAGTTGACCCCGCCAAAAAACACGGCTGGATCCGTTGGGTATATCACGCTCAGACTGGGCTGTATTCCATAAAAGCCCGATCCAGTTGGCAGTTCCTCCTGTAGCGAGCTTATCGGCGTGGAGCCAGAAACATAGCTCACCTCGAACGGATCCGTGCCGGTACGCGCCTTCAAGCGCAGACCGGCAACGTAATAGGGGCCATCCGTACCGGGTTCGTTGAGTTGATAGCGAACCCCAAACTCGATATCCCCGATTCCCTTACCGGTAGCGTTGAAGGCACTGTCCATGGAGGCGCCTTCGCCAAGGGGGCGGGTAACCGAATCGTCATTACGATAAACGTACGGCAGCTTGGCTTCCACTTCCAGCCGGTTGGACAGACCATAGCGCGCCGTCAGCGCGCCGCTCCAGGTTTGGCGATTCACGGTTTGCACATCGATCAGGCCGATCACTATCGCCGGAATGATGGTGTAGCCCACGAGCGCGACGCGGTTGGTGGAAGAGTATGAATACTGGACGGAAGGCTCCAGCACGAATTGGCCCCGCGCCGTGAGTACGCCGGGCTGTTCAAAAAGCGGGGCAATTGCAGGAGGACGGCTCTCCTCCTGTCTTTCCGGTGCCTGCCCGACCGGCTGAGGAGCCGTTCCGGCCTGGGCCACCTTATCGGCAGCCGGCTTCACCGCCCCCCCGCCTGCGCTGGCTTGCAGTGCCTCCAGCTGCCGCCGTGTCTCCTGCAGCGCACGCTTATGGGCCAGCAGCTTCTTCTTCTCCTCTTCCAGGGCCCGCTGCATCGCGGCCAATTTTTCGCTTTGTTCTTCCAGTTGCCGCTGGATTTGGATAAGGTCCGTTCCTGTTTGCGGGACTTCCTGACCAGATGCTGAAGCGACGGAAAGTAGCACCCCTATCAGGCTACTTTTTGCACAAGTCTTGGCAAGATGTGGGCACATGCTGATCCCTTTTGATAATTAGTTGGAAGCTTAATTTATAGTTCAAATTATTAATTTGTTTTGGCTTCCCGAATAAACTTTGAGCAAACTGCTCTGTCTTAAAGGTAAGTTGCAAAAAGTGAGGGCGCGATGAAATCGAAACACACGATGTTGTTTATTGTCGGAATGGTACTGGGAGGACAGGCAATGGCATGGAACGGCAGTGGATACCGCAAGCCGGACGCGAGCGAATTGAAAAAACGCCTCGTTTCCGAGCAATATCACGTCACTCAGGAAAACGGCACGGAATCGGCATTCCGCAACGCCTATTGGGACAACAAGAAAGAGGGCATCTATGTCGATATCGTGTCAGGCGAGCCGCTGTTCAGCTCCCTCGATAAATTCGATTCAGGCACCGGCTGGCCCAGCTTCACCCAGCCGCTGGAACCGGCCCACGTGACCCTGCGCGAAGACCGCTCGCACCTGACGACGCGCATCGAGGTGCGCAGCAAGCTCGGTGACTCGCACCTGGGGCATCTCTTCGATGACGGCCCCGCCCCCACCGGCAAGCGCTACTGCATGAA
>CAZLJK010000063.1:4090-15488 GCA_964559825.1 uncultured Sulfuricella sp.
TCAGGGCACGACGGTATCGATGACGATCGCCACGCCTTGCTGCCCGAGCTTGACCGGGCCCACTTTCCCCTGCAAGTCGCCGCTTTGCGGCATGGCCTGACCCGACTTCGACACGCGCGCGCTGATCATCACTTCGGCATGGTTCGAAAGCTTGTCGTTCGGCGACATGGACACGGCATCGTCCAGCGTGAAGCGGTACGGGAGCTGACCGGAGTCGATCTTCAAGCTGGCGATGGGCATTTTCGGCCCTTGCGGCGCCTGTGCAAAAATGAACACCTGATCGGCGGGGCTCACCTTGGCGATGAGCTCCTTGCTCACCGTCACCATGCCGGTGATAGCCGCCGCGCCCTGCGACGGTTGCCCGGCTTTTTCGCCGGCGCCGCCCTTCGCATCCATCTTGCTCACGGCACCCGTGCCGCCGGAACTGGCCGCAAGCTTCTCGGCCTCTTCAATCGCTGCCGCGATATCCTTGGCGATCTCCGCATCCGGCGGGATAAGCTTGAGCAACCGCCGCCAATACAAGGCAGCCTGGGTAAAATCCTCGCGCTGATAGGCGGCGGATGCGGCAAGATTTAGCGCCTTCTCTTCATTCGCATTGAACTTGAGCGCCCGGTTGATCAGCTCCAGCGGCTTGCCCTGCAGATTGCCATCCTGCGTCATGGCGAGTGCATCGGCGTAATCCGCCAGGAGGCGGGCGTCTTCGGGAAACAGCTCGCTGGCCTTGCCATACGCTCGTGCGGCTTCGCCGTATTTCCCAATCGAACCATAACTGCGGGCCAGCAAGTACCAGCCGGCGGCATCATCCGGCTTCGCCGCCAGCTTGGCTTCCAGGGCTGCGATCATGGGCGCCGCATCGTGCTGGCTTTGCTCCATCGCCGCAGGACCTTTTGCGCGTGATTCGAATAGCGCATCGGGATTGCCCAACACCATGTACAACGCAACTGCGATCACCGGTATCGCCCCGGCCAGCGCTATCCCCGGCCAGCGATCCGCCTTGGCGGCAGTTGCAGGAACGGGTTCCGACGGCACATCCTCGCTCAGGCGCTTTTCGATTTCCCGCCGGGCATCCTCATATTGCGCCGTATCCAGTTCGCCGCTATCGAGATCCGCCTTCAATTCGGCCAGTTGATCGTAATAGATGGCGACATTGGCCTCTTTTCTATCCACCCGGCTGCCTGCCTGACCGGGCTTGACATCGCGCCGCAGCAAGGGCGGCAGGACAAAGGCCAGGGCCACCGCGATAAAAATGAAAAAGAGTGCCCAGAACAGCGAAACCGTCCAGAAATTGCTCATGATTTATTTCCCAGAAGATCCGCCACGCGTTTCTTCTCTTCTTCGGATAGGGGTTCATCGACCGGGCGGCTGCCGCGTCGCTTGATATAGGCATAGAGGCCGCCCACCGAGCCGATCAGCAGCGCGAGCGGGCCGAACCACAACAGCCAGGTCAGCGGCTTGACCGGCGGCTTGTAAAGCACGAAATCGCCGTAGCGCTGGGTGAGGTAGTCGATGACCTGATCATCGCTCTTGCCGGCGCGCATCTGCTCGCGGATTTCCTGGCGCAGATCCTGTGCCAGATCGGCATGGGAGCCCGCCAGCGATTCGTTCTGGCACACCAGGCAGCGCAAATCCTCGGAAAGCTTGATCATGCGCTGCTCCAGCACGGGGTCCTCGGCCACCGGCTGGGCTTCGCCAGCCAGGGCGGCAAACGGCAACCATAGGGCAAACGCCATCATCCACGGTCTCATAGCTGCAACTCCTTAACCAGGGGAAGAATTTTCTTGTCCAGAATGTCCTGGGTCAAGGGGCCGGTGTGCTTGTAACGGATGATGCCGCTCCTGTCGATGAGATAGGTCTCGGGAACCCCATACACGCCGTAGTTGATGCCCGTCCGCCCATCGAGATCGACCACGGTCTCCACATAGGGATTGCCGTAGCGGTTCAGCACGGCCTGCGCATCGCCGGGCTGGTCCTTGTAGTCCATGCCATAGATCGGCACGACGCCCTGCTTCGACAAATCCAGCAGCAGATCGTGTTCCTGCCGGCACGAGCCGCACCATGAAGCCCACACATTGAACAGCCAGACTTTGCCGCGCAGGTCCGCCGGGCTCATCTGCCTGGCCGGGTCGGACAGCAGGGCCAGCTTGAAATTCGGCGCCGGCTTGCCGATCAGCGGCGAAGGCACTTCGCGCGGATTGAGCTTGAGGCCGACGGCGAGAAAGCCCACCAGCACGATGAAAATGCCCAAGGGAATCAGGAAGCGCTTCATGCTTCAGCCCTTCCCTTGCTGCGCGAGCTGCGATAGCGCCGATCGGTGATCGCCAGGAAACCGCCCAGGGCCATCAGCACCGCGCCGATCCAGATCCATACCACGAACGGTTTGTGGAACAGCCGCACGCTCCAGGCGCCGCCATCCAGCGATTCGCCCAGCGCGGTATACAGGTCGCGCGTAAAGCCGTAGTCGATCGCCGATTCGGTGAAAGGCATGCCGGATGCAGTGTAAATGCGTTTTTCCGGGTGCAGGGTGGAGATCGTCTTGCCGTTCCGGCTCACTTCCAGGGTGCCGCGCGCGCCCTTGTAATTCGGGCCCTCCAGATCTTTCACCCCGTCGAAGCGGAAGGTGTAGTCCTTCACGGTCACGGTATCACCCACCTCCATGCGCACGTTGCGCTCGGTCTGGTAGGCCGACACCATGGTGACGCCGATCACGGCGACCGCCACGCCAAGGTGGGCGAGATGCATGCCGTAGAAATTCGCCGACCAGCCCGCCCCCGTCCGCATGCGGCCGCGCACGCCGATGCTCACGGTAATGGCGATCCACAGGGCCAGCAGTATGCCCAGGGAAACCATCGGCAGCCACTCCCCCAGCGTGAACGGCAGCAGCAATGCCACCAGAACGCTGGCGCCGAAGCCCCATTTCAGGCGATGCGCCAGTTCGGGCACGTTCACCTGTTTCCACCGCGCCAGCGGGCCGACGCCCGAGAGGAAGATCAGCGGCGCGACCAACGGAACGAACACGGCGTTGAAATAAGGCGGCCCGACCGAGATCTTGCCCAGCCCCAGCGCATCCAGAAACAGCGGATATAGCGTGCCCAGCAACACCGATCCGGTCGCCGTCAGGAGCAGAATATTATTCACCATCAGGAAGGATTCGCGCGACACCAGCGCGAAACGACCGCCCAAGCCGACATGCGAGGCGCGGAAAGCAAACAGCAGCAGCGAGCCGCCGATCACCACCAGCAGGAAAATCAGGATGAACAGGCCGCGTGTCGGATCGGTGGCGAAGGAGTGCACCGAGGACAGCACCCCGGAGCGCACCAGGAAGGTGCCGAGCAAGCTCAGGGAAAATGCGCCGATGGCGAGGAACACCGTCCACGCCTTGAAGCTGCCGCGCTTCTCGGTCACCGCCAGGGAATGGATCAGCGCCGTGCCCACCAGCCAAGGCATCAGCGAGGCGTTCTCAACCGGGTCCCAGAACCACCATCCGCCCCAGCCCAGCTCGTAATAGGCCCACCAGCTGCCCATCATGATGCCCAGCGTCAGGAATGACCATGCCGCCGTGGTCCAGGGGCGCGACCAGCGCGCCCAGCTGGCATCCAGCTTGCCGGAAAGCAGCGCCGCTATCGCGAAAGCGAAAGCCACGGAAAATCCAACATAGCCCATGTACAGAATCGGCGGATGAACGACCATGCCCGGATCCTGCAGCAGCGGATTCAGGTCGGAACCATCCATGGCCATCTCCATGCGCAGGAAGGGGTTGGAAGTGGCCAGCATGAACAGCAGGAAACCGAAACTGACCAGGCCCATCACGCCGACCACCCGCGCCACCATGTCCTCAGGCAGGTGGCGGCTGAGCAGGGTCACCGCCACGGTCCACAAGCCGAGAATAAAAGTCCACAGCAGCATCGAGCCTTCATGCGAGCCCCAGGTGGCGGTGAAGCGATAAATTTCGGGGAGGCGGGAATGGGAATTCTGGGTCACGTTCACGACCGAAAAATCGCTGGTCAGAAACGAATAGGCCAAGGCGCCAAAGGCGATGGCCACAAACAGAAAGTGGCCGCGAGCGGCCGGCTTGGCGACCGCCATCCACGCCGGATTGTTGCGCGCCGCGCCCACCAGCGGCAGGACACCTTGAACCAGCGCCAGCAGCAGCGCCAGGATTAACGAGAAATGGCCGAGTTCTGGAATCATTATTTTCCTTGGGGAGGGGCTAAGGTCTTTTTGGCTTTTTGCGCCTGTTCCAGCGCGCTGGCCGCTTCGGGCGGCATGTAGTTCTCATCGTGCTTGGCCAGCACCTGCGTTGCGACAAATACGCCCTTGTCGTTCAGGCGGCCTTCCGCCACCACGCCCTTGCCTTCCTTGAACAAATCCGGCAGGAGGCCTTTGTAGGTAACCGGTATGGCCTGCGCCATATCGGTGACGCGAAAATGCGCCGTCACGCCGTCCTTCTCGCGGCGCAAACTGCCTTCCTCGACCAGCCCGCCAATACGGAAAGCGCGGTCGCGCGGTTCTTTGCCCTCAGCGACCTGGGTCGGGGAAATGAAAAGGGCGATATTTTTGTTTAAAGCATTGAGTATCAACGCTGCCACCGCGCCCAAGGCGACCACCGCGATGGCGATCAATATCAGTTTCTTATGCCGCGATTTCATCGTTGTCCTCTTCCTTATCAACCTTGCCATATTTCACGGTACGCTTTGCCAGGGTCAACGCCTTTTGCCGGTGCGCCCTCAACAGCAGAATCTCGCCGACAATCAGACCGGCAGTCACCGCATAGGAGCCCCACACGTAAAAGGCGTAGCCCCCCATGTGAAAAAATTCCGACCAGCTATTCCAGTTCACGGCCATTCCGCTCATACCTCGGCCTCCACCATTTGCGCCACCCACTGACTATTTTTCTCGCGCTCCAGGATGATGCTGCGCGCCCGCGACAACGCCGCCGCGATGGTGTACATCCACGCCGCCAGCGCCATCACCAGCATCCCCACCAGCATGATGCTGGCCATGCTCGGCGCCTTCGTCATGCTCACCGAAGCCCCCTGATGCAAGGTGTTCCACCATCGGACGGAAAAATAGATGATCGGCACGTTGACCACGCCCACCAGCGCGATCAACGCGCCGGCACGGTCGGCGCGACGGGGGTCGTCGATCGCCGCCTGCAGCGCCATGAAACCGATATACAGAAAAAACAGGATCAGCTCGGAAGTCAGGCGCGCATCCCACACCCACCACGCGCCCCAGGTCGGCTTGCCCCACAGCGCTCCCGTCCACAACGACACGAAAGTCAGCATGGCGCCGGTCGGCGCGAGGGCGCTCGCCATCATGAACGACAGGCGCGTGTTGAAAGCCAGGCCGAGTGCCGCCCAAAAGGCCATCACCACGTAGATGAACATGGACATCCAGGAAGCGGGCACGTGGATGAAGATGATGCGATAGGCTTCGCTCTGCTGAAAATCGGTCGGCGCAAGGAACAGCCCGATAACCAGGCCAGCCACGCAAAACAGGGCTGCAGCGCCGTAAAACCAGGGGATCAATTTTCCGGCAAGGCCGTAGAAAGTCGCCGGGGAAGAATATTTATACCAGTTCAAGCTGCTCATTTTTACTCAATCGAAATCCGCAACGCCGCCGACACCGCCCACGGCGTCAGCATGAAAGACAAAATCAGAATACTCCCCAGCAACGACAGGTGAGCTTCCGAGCCCAGGCCCGACATCGCGCCATCCACCGCGCCGGCGCCGAAGATCAGCACCGGGATGTAAAGCGGCAACACCAGCAGCGACACCAGCACACCCCCGCCGCGCAGTCCCAGGGTCAGGGCGGCGCCGATGGCACCGATCAGCGACAGCACCGGCGTCCCGAGCAGCAGCGACAACACCAGCACGCCCAGCGCCTCGTTCGACAGACCGAACTGGACGCCCAGCACCGGCGCCACGAGGATCAGCGGCACCCCGCTCACCAGCCAGTGAGCCACTATCTTACCGGTTATCCAGACCACCGGGGGGGTCGGCGTCAACACCAGCTGTTCCAGCGTACCATCGGCGTAATCGCTCGCGAACATCCGGCCGAGGGAAAGCATCGCCGCGAGCAGGGCGGCCACCCACACCACACCGCCGCCCATCAGGCTCAGCAGCTTGGGGTCGGGCCCCACGCCCAGCGGAAACAAGCTGGCAACGATGACGAAAAAAAACAGCACGGTAAGCACATCCCCGCGCCGCCTCATGGCCAGCGTCAGCTCGCGCCGCAACAACACCAAAACAATTTGCAGCGTGTTCATGGCGTCAATGGCAAGGTTTTGGGCACGATGCCCGTAATCATGACCGGCTGATGTGTGGTCATCATAGCCATGCCGCCCTGGCGCAAATGCTCGCCGATCAAGGTCTGCACCAGTTGCAGTGCGGCCTGGTCGAGTGCCGTCAACGGCTCATCGAGTATCCACAACCTGGCCTTGACCAGCATCAGACGGGCCAGCGCCACGCGCCGACGCTGCCCTTGAGACAGCGATTTCGTCGGCAGGTTCAAACAATGGCCCAAACCGAGATGTCCCAGCGCACCTTTCACCTCTTCGCCCTCCACTGGAACGCCTGCCAGACGGCAGGAAAAGTCGAGATTCTCGGCAGCGCTCAGATCCTCCTTGACCGCGGGCGCATGCCCGAAATAGGCCATTTCGGCATGATAGGTCGCGCGCGCCGCGCCAATCTCTTCGCCGCGCCACAGAATCTCACCGAACTCCGGCGTCAGCAGTCCGCACACCATGCGCAGCAGGCTGGTTTTGCCGCTGCCGTTGGCGCCCTGCACCAGCAGCAGCTCGCCTTCGTTGAGGGTGAAGTTGAGGTGACTGAACAGCGTGCGCTCGCCTCGTACGCAGGCGAGGTCTTTCCCTTCCAGCATGAATGATTACCCGAATTTTTGTAACGGCTATTTTATTTGAAACAGCCCGAAAAGGCGTAATTATACTGGAAGGATTAACCCGAATGTTTCAAAAACCACATTGTCCGCTGGCGTTTTCTGAAATTGCGCCCCCTCCCCGGAGCGGCCAGGGGAGTCGGCGTGAAACGAACGGGGCGTAACTGACTACCAGGACCGGTTGGATCACTCCTCCTCATCCGGATCCCGGTACTCTTTCGGCAGTTTGGAGCAACGTCGGATTTCATTATTTCAACGTGCCTCGCAACCCTAAATGCCGTGCCGGTTCCCATCTGGAACGGAGTCGCCTGTCCCGTAGCCGGGCGAGAACCCGGCTTATGAGACCATCCAGAATTAGATTAAGTTTTGTTCATTCAGTGGCATAATAAATCAATTAGAATTAGCGACCTGCCACAAACCAAAACAAAATAGTCATAAAAATCCGCCTTCCCGAAATATCGAGGCACGTAGTCGGGCACTGTTCGATGCAAGCTTGCCGATTGACGAACTGAATATGAACTTGACCATGGTGTACAGCAAAACAGCCAAGGGTGTGCAGGCCATCACCCAGAAAGGCAAACGCTTGCCCGCCGTCCTTTCGCGAGCCCTCAGCCTGGTGGATGGCCGGGCGACGGTCGAGGAAATTCTGGACAAAGCCGGGGAACCGCCCACCTCCACGCTACCTAAAACCTTGGCCGACCTGGCTAAAGACGGCTACCTCAAGGCGGTGATAAGAGAACCTGTTACCGAGTTTTCGATCTCCCCCGACACCTCCGCCTCCATGATCGTTTCGGAAACCGAGGACGAAACCTTTTTCAAGGTGTTGGCCGAAACCGAAACCCGCAAGAAGCTCATGAGAGAAGCCGCGGAAAATCCACAGGAAGCGCGGCAAAAAGCTCATGCAAAAGCGGCGGTGCTGGCGGAAGAGGAGGCAGAGCGCCGCGAAATCGCGGCGCGGGAAGCCGCCGAAGCGGAAGAGCATTCACGACAGGAAGCCGTCCGACAAAAAATAGTCGAAGCCATGGCACTGGAAAAGGCTGCTCTCAAATCCCGCAAGGAAGCCGAGAACCAGGCGCTTCGGGCAAAAGCAGTTGAAGAAGCGGACAGAAGATTGGCCGCAGAGCGCAAAGCGCAGGAAGAAGAAGCCAAGAAACATGCGCGGCATGAAGCGGAGCAGCAAAAAATCGCTGCTGCCAAGATCCGTGAAGAGGCAGAACGCAAGGCGCGCCAGGAAGCCGACAGCCGTGCTCGCCGGGAAGCCGCGGAAAAGGAAAAAGCCGAAGCCGAGGAGCGGATACGTCAGGTGGCCCAGGAGAGAGCCGCCAAGGAAGCCAGCATCAGGGCTGCGGCGGAGCGCAAGGCGCAGGAAGAGGCCGCAGCAAAAGAGCGAGTCGAGGCTAGCAAGCAGCGCCGGATGGAAGCCCGTGCACGGGAAGAAGCCGAGCGCAAAAAAGCGCATGAAGAAGCCGAGACCAGGGCCAGGGCGGATGCCGAAGAGCGGAAGCGCCTCGAAGCGGAAACTGAAGAGCGGGCACGCCGGGAAGCAGAGGAACAGGCACGGACCGAGGAGGCGGCACGGATAAAAGCCGAGGCCGAAGCCAGAGCGCGTGAAGAAGCTGAGCGCACCGCTCGCGAGGAGGCAGAAGCCCGGGAAAAGCGGGAAGCCGAAGTACGAGCGATCGTGGAAGCGGAGGAAAAAGCGCGGGCCGAAGAAGCGGCGCGGGTAAAAGCCGAGACCGAGGCCAGGGCGCGTGAGGAAGCCGAACTCAAGGCGCGCCTGGAAGCGGAAGCACAAGCAATAGCCGAAACCGAGGAACGGGAGCGCAGGGAAGCCGAGAGAAAAATTCGCGGGCAGGAAGAGATGCAGGCAAAAGCCCGCGCGGAGGCAGCGCGGAAGGCGCGGGAAGACGCGGAGCAGGAACAGCGGGAACGGGCAGAAATCGAAGCCCGGGCCAGAGCCCTGGCGGATGCGCGCGCCGAAAAGACTGAAAAGGCCCGACAAAAAGAGCTGACAAAACCCGAAAAGCTCAAGCGCCCTGTCAAATGGGGCAAGGCGGCGCTGATTGCGCTGGCGGCGCTGCTTGCATTGCCGATCGTGCTGCTGCATGTCATGAGCCTGAACGTCTTCATCCCCCCCATTGAAAAACTGGCCTCGGACAGGATGGGCGAGCCCGTTTCCATCCATTCCCTGCGCGCTTCCTTGTGGCCTGCGCCCCATCTGCAACTCGACGGCGTCACCCTCGGCAAATTGCGCGACATCAAAATCCCCACGGTTCGAGTCATGCCCGAACTGGCCGCTTTTTTCGGCGAAACCAAAACCATAAAATCCATCGAGGTGGAGTCGCTCACGATCGATCAGGACGCCGTGTCCAGGATCATCGCCTGGGTTGGACCCGGCGACAGCGCCGCGAAAATCCAGGTTCGCCGGATCGCCCTAAAAACCGCGACCATCGAGGTGAAAGGCCTGCCGTTACCCCCATTGGCGGTGGATGTCGCACTGGCGGCAACGGGCCAATTCGAACGCGCAAACATCAGAAGCGCGGACAAGAAAATAGAAGTGGCCATCACCCCGAAAAATGACGGATTCGAGGTCAACATTGCCGCCGATGACTGGCAGCCCCCGCTCTGGCCAAAGCTGACCTTTTCCGAACTGCGCGCCAAGGCCATGGCCACTGCGGAGGGCATGAGTTTTAGCGATATCGAGGGCCGACTCTACGGCGGCAAGGCAACCGGCAGCGCGACCGTTAAATGGGGAGATTCATGGAGCGCGGACGGGGACCTCAAGATTGAAAACATCTTGCTGGCCGAAGCGATGCCGGCGCTGACGAATGACATCGCCGTGACCGGCAAGCTCGATGCGAAAACGGTTTATTCCATGCGCGCCGGAAACCTGGGGACGCTTTTCGAGAGCCCCAGAATCCAGGCCAACTTTAGCATCCGCGATGGCGCCATCGGCAACATCGACCTGGCGCGCGCGATCCAGCCGCGGGCCACGGAAACCAGCGGCGGGAAAACCCTGTTCGCCAGCCTCTCGGGAAACATGGCGCTGGAGGGCAAGCGCTATCAATACCGACAGATGAAACTCGCGGCCGGCCTGCTCACCGCCAGCGGCGAGGCGGACATCATGCCGAACAAGCAACTGTCGGGAAAAACCAGCGTGGAAATGAAATTGAAATCGTCCACGGTTAGCGCACGCCTGACCTTGTCCGGCGAGCTGCAACAACCGGTACTGCGCCGGTAGGACTGTTCCCCATAAAGAATCCGGCTGGTGAAAAACAGCATGATGGCCAGTGCGATACGGTACAATTCGGGGGAGATGAATAACCAGCCCGTGCAAGCCATGAACACCCACCCTGCGGCATCCTTGCTCAATTTCAGGCTCACCTTGAAGGCATGGCGGATGCGCAAACACAACATCCGGGTTATGGATGAAACTGGCGCAGCGATGAACTGATGCGCGACACGGCCCCCTCCCTGAATGGCTCGAACCTGTCGATTTCGGCGTTCCTGACGCAACCGGCTGAGTGGAAAAACAGCCTGCTGGGCGCCCTCTGCTTTTCTGCGGATGCAGCCGAGAGCCAGATTCCAGCTGAAATGGGTGTCCCCTGCATGAACGTATCCATGCCGAGGCTGGATGCCGGCGATTCAATCTGCGAAGTCTGGCACGGCAGCGAACCGCTGACGGAAGGGCAATGCGGCGCCATCCATTATCGCCATGATGAGAGTACGCTGTTCGGCGTGATCGCACTGCCTGAAGTCCTGTTCGAAGCCGGCTCTGACAAAACACCGTTGCAGCAGGCCACCGAGTCGGCCTATCGCCAGGTGTTTGCGCTGCTCGACACGCTGCGCTTTCCATACCTGTTCCGCTTCTGGAATTACATCGCAGACATCAACACCCACAGCTTCGGGCTGGAGCGCTATCGCCAGTTCAACCAGGGACGGCAGGATGCGTTCCTGGCTCACGGACGCGATGTGGCGGGGAATGTCCCTGCCGCCTGCGCCCTGGGTTTTGGACCGGGACGTTCGGCTCAGGGGCCGTTGACCATCGCCTTTTTGGCCGGACGCGTGGCACCGCTGAACATAGAAAACCCGCGCCAGGTCAGCGCCTACGAATATCCGCAGGAATACGGCCCGCGCAGCCCGACGTTTTCGCGTGCCAGCCTGGTGCGCCTGGGGCAGGACCAGGTGTTGTTCATCTCCGGCACCGCCAGTATTGTCGGCCACGCAACCCTGCACCCCGCCGATGTCGTGGCGCAAACCCGCGAGACCATGACCAATATCGAGGCCGTTCTGGCCGAGACGAATCGCCTGGCGCGCATGACCGGATTCGATCTGGCCAGCCTGCATTACAAGGTCTACGTGCGCCGCCCTGCCGATCTGGGGCAGATACGCGCCGAGCTGGCGCACTGCGTGGGCAACAAGCTCAAGGCGGTCTATCTGCAGGCCGATGTGTGCCGCCAGGATCTGCTGCTGGAAATCGAGGCCACTGCCGCGCATCCGT
>CAZLJK010000064.1:0-15188 GCA_964559825.1 uncultured Sulfuricella sp.
CTTCTTCTATTTCGCCTTCGTCGGCGCGATGGCGCCGTTCTGGGGGCTGTATCTCAAGTCGCTGGCATTCACCGCGTTCCAGATCGGTGTGCTGATGTCGCTGCTGCAGGTGATGCGGATGTTTGCGCCTAACTTCTGGGGCTGGGTGGCCGACCGGGCCGGCAAGCGCGTCGCCATCGTCCAGATCGCGGTCGGCTTGAGCCTGCTCAGCTTTATTCCGGTGTTCTTCAATTCCAGCTTCGCCGGGCTGTTCGTGGCGATGTCGCTGATGAGCTTTTTCTGGAGCGCTTCCCTGCCGCTGGTGGAGGCGACCACGCTCAGCCATCTCGGCGAGAAGACGACCAAGTACGGACGCATCCGGCTGTGGGGCTCGGTCGGGTTCATCGTTGCGGTGATCGGGCTGGGCTATCTGTTCGATTACGTCGAGATCCGCTGGCTGCTGTGGGCCGTGCTGGGCATCGTGGCCGCGTTGCTGGTGTTTTCGCGCCATATTCCTGAGGCGGTGGTGGTGCCTCACCACACCGACCATCTGTCGATCTGGCACATCATCCGGCGCCCTGAAGTGCTGGCTTTCATCGGCGCCGGCTTCCTGATGGCGGCGGCGCACGGCGCTTATTACACTTTTTACTCGATTTACCTGGTCGATCACGGTTATGCAAAGAGCAGCGTGGGTCTGCTGTGGTCGCTCGGGGTGGTGTGCGAGATCGGCGTGTTCCTGTGGATGCCGCGCCTGCTGCGTAGTGTGTCGCTGCGCCAGGTATTGCTGGCCAGCCTCGCCCTCGCCGTGCTGCGCTTTCTGATGATCGGCTGGGGGGTGGGCTGGATCGCCGTGATCGTGGTGGCCCAGCTGCTCCACGCCGCCACTTTCGGCGCCTACCATTCGGCGGCGGTGGAGATGGTGCACCGCTTTTTCAAAGGCCGGCACCAAGCCCAGGGGCAGGCGCTCTATAACAGCGTGTCGTTCGGGGTGGGAGGGACGTTGGGCGGGCTGTACAGCGGCATGGCCTGGGAAACGCTGGGGCCGAATATTACGTTTACCATTGCGGCGGCTTTCGCCTTGGCGGCATTCGGGCTGGTGGCGTGGAAACTGAAATTTCAACCGGATGCGTGAGACAGATTAACTCTCGGCCTTAGGGGTTATCTCTGTTTTTTCGCGCAGATTGATTGTAGAGCGAGTCCTTTTGGGTCTCGCCGTATTAACGGGAAAAGATTATGCTTGCGCTTTTTCTCCCAAAAAATGAAATGAGGACATGTAAATGCAGGGTATGCCCAAGAACGATCTGATTATTCGCATCGCCGGCGAAGGTGGCGAAGGAATTATCTCCGCCGGCGACTTCATCACCCAGGCCTGCGCGCGCGCGGGCCTGGAGGTCTATACGTTCAAGACCTTCCCGGCGGAGATCAAGGGCGGCTATGCGATGTATCAGCTGCGCACCTGTCCCCAGCGCATTTATAACCAGGGCGATACCTTCGACATCCTGTGCTCGTTCAACGGCGAGTCCTATGACCTGAATCGTGAACGCCTCAAGCCGGGCACGGTCTTCGTCTACGATAGTCCGGGCGGCAATTTCGAGCCGGACATTCCGCCCGGCGTGCATGCCTACCCGATTCCCATGACCCAGACGGCGCGCGCGCTGAACACCCCGAAAGCCAAGAACATGGTGGCCCTGGGCGCCTTGTCCACCTTGTTCAACATTCCCGAAGCCGCATTGCGCGAGGTGCTGGTCGCCAAGTTCGCGCGCAAGGGCGAAGCCGTGGTCCAGGGCAACCTGGCGGCTTTCGAGCGCGGCCGCGAGTTGGCTGCGGGGCTGGAGAAGACTGATTCCCTTGCCATCCAGGCGACCAAAGCCAAGCGCGACGTCATCGTGATGTCGGGCAACAACGCCGTCGGCCTGGGCGCCCTGATCGCAGGGGTGGACTTCTTTTCCGCCTATCCCATCACTCCGGCGACCGAGATCGCGCAGTATGTGTCCAAACATCTGCCCAAGCGCGGCGGCACCCTGATTCAGGCTGAGGACGAGATCGCTTCGATCGGCCATGTGGTGGGGGCATCCTATGCCGGCAAGAAAGCCATGACCGCCACCTCAGGGCCGGGCCTGGCGCTGATGAGCGAGATGCTGGGCATGGCTTTCATGAGCGAAACTCCGTGCGTGGTGGTGGACGTGCAGCGCGGCGGCCCTTCCACGGGCTTGCCTACCAAGCACGAACAGTCGGACCTGTTCATGGCGGTCCACGGCTCCCACGGCGACGCCGGACGCATCGTGCTGTCGGTGGAGGACGTGCAGGACTGCATCGACCTGACCGTGGAGGCCTTCAACCTGGCGGAGAAATACCAGTGCCCGGTGTTGCTGCTTTCCGACAGCTCCCTGGCGTTTTCGACCCAAACCGTGCCCTACCCGGACCCGGCCAGCTATGTCAGTGTGGGCCGCAAGCGCTGGGACGGCGAGGGTGAATACCGGCGCTACGCGCTGACCGCGGACGGCGTCTCGCCCATGGTCGATCCCGGCACCCACGGCGGCATGCACATCTCCACCGGCCTGGAGCACGATGAGACGGGCGCGCCCAACTACTCGGCGGCCAACCACGAGGCCATGCAGGCCAAGCGTTTCGGCAAGCTCAAGGGGGCCATCAAGGATTTCCCCGCCGCGGAACACGACGGCGAGGACCAAGCCGATATCGGCATCATCGCCTGGGGCGGCACCATCGGCGCGGTGCGCGAGGCATTGCAACGGCTGCGCGCCGAGGGCTTCCAGGTCAAGGGATTCTATCCCAAACTGCTGTGGCCGCTGCCGGTGGAGCAGTTCGAGGCCTTCGGTGCTTCGTGCACCAGGCTGCTGCTGCCCGAGGTCAATTACCTGGGACAGCTCGCCCATTTCGTGCGCGCGGAAACTTCGTTGCGCCCCGAGTCCTATACCATTTGCGGCGGGCTGCCCTTCACCCCCGACATGATTGTTCGCAAGATCAAGGAGATGTTGGCATGAACGACACAGCCCAAAAACACCTGCACCGTGTCGAACTCAAGGCCAAAGAATACAAAAGCGATACCCCGGTAGTCTGGTGCGGCGGCTGCGGCCACCACGGCATATTGACCGGGTTGCTGCGGGCGCTGTCGGAACTCGGCGTCGATCCGAACTTTCTGGTGAACGTTTCAGGCATTGGCTGCTCCTCGCGTCTGCCGTATTTCGTGCAGTCCTACAAGATGCACACCCTGCACGGCCGCGCGGGCCCGGTGGCTACCGGCGTCCAGCTGGCGCGCCCCGATCTGGCGGTGGTGGTCACGGGCGGCGACGGCGACGGCTTTTCCATCGGCGGCGGGCATATGCCGCACCTGGCGCGCAAGAACGTCAACATGACCTATGTGCTGATGGACAACCATATCTACGGGCTGACCAAGGGGCAGGTGTCGCCTTCCTCGCGCCGGGTCATGAAGGCCTACACCACGCCCTACGGCGGCGTGGACGACCCGATGGACCCGATTCTGTATATGCTCACCTACGGCGCCACCTACGTGGCCCAGGCATTCGCCGGCAACGTCAAGTTGACCGCGGAGCTGATCAAGAACGGCATGGAGCACAAGGGATTTTCCTTCATCAACATTCTTTCCCAGTGCCCGACCTTCAACCAGATCGACACCGCCGCCTACTTCAAGAGCGTCGTCAATGAAGCGGTCTCCGATCACGATATCACCGATCTGGATGCCGCCATGCATGTGGTGAATTTGGCCCTGCGCGAGGATCGCGTGCCGACCGGATTGCTGTACAAGGAAGAGCGCCCCACGCTGGACGAGCGCTTGGCCGCGCTGGTAGAGCATGTGGGCGGACACCCGGACTACGACCTGAGAAAGATCATCGACCTTTCCCGCCCGTGATAATGCGGTGATAGGTGATAGGTGATAGGTGATGGGGAATGGGTGATGAAAATCTTGCGGCCATCACCCATTCCCCATCACTCATCACCATATGATTAAGAGACTAGAAACATCCATGACCGACGACAGCGACAGCCAGAAAACCATCAACCTGACCATCAACGGGGTGGCCGTCGCGGCTTCTGCGACGATGACCCTGGTCGAGGCCGCTTGGCACGGAGGCGTGCCGCGCGTGACGGCGGTGAGCTGTCTCGAAAGCGTGTGCGGCTCCTGCCGCGTGATGTTGCGGCGCGGCAAGGAGGTGACGGTGAACCTCGCCTGCCAGACCTTCGTCGAGGAGGGTATCGAGGCCGTGTTCCTGCCGCCGCAGGTGCCCCCTCTGCATCACTACGAGATTGGCGACTTCACCGACGGCTGGAACATCCAGGCGCGTTTCCACGAGATCTTTCCCGAGGCCTCCCATTGCCGGAATTGCCACGGCTGCGTGCGCTCCTGCCCTCAGGGGATCGACGTCGAGGGGGCGATCGCCCTGGCGGCTGCCGGCAATTTCCGCGATGCCGGGGAAGCCTTCCTGGAGTGCGTGATGTGCGAGCTCTGCGACAGCGCCTGCCCGGAGCTGATCGCGCCGGCTCACGTCGGACTGTTCTGCCGGAGGATTACCGCGCATTTCCACCTGCGTCCGCCCAACCTGATCTCCCGCCTGGAAGAGCAGCGCAAAGAGAGGATGGAGGCCGCTGGTGCGCCCCACGATGAACATGAATAACAGCATGCCTCTGGCGCAGGCGCGCGCGCTCTACCGGCCCGACGCCGAAATCGGTCCGCCGCCCGAGCTGGCCGATCCGGAAGCCCTGCTCAACGCCTTCCATCCGGATTACGTGAGCAGCAGCGTGACCAAGCTGGCCGTGGGCGCCAACGCGGGCGACAGCTGCCAGCGCGAACTGGCCGGACTGCTGCAAGCCGAGGCGATCATCGACGAAGCCGACCTGGCCGGCGCTCCGGTGACCGACATCGATGTGCTGGTGATCGGCGGCGGCGGCGCGGGTTGCGCGGCGGCGCTGGCGGCGGCCGAGCGCGGCGCGCGCGTGCTGCTGGTCACCAAGCTGCGCCTGGGGGACAGCAACACGGTCATGGCGGAAGGCGGCATCCAGGTCGCCATCGATCCGGCCGATTCGATCCAGCGCCACATCGAGGATACCCTGCGCGGCGGTCACGATATCGGCAACCCGGCGCTGGTGACCGCCATGGCGGAAGACGGCCCAGACGTGATCCGCTGGCTGATCCGCGCCGGTATGCAGTTCGAACAGACTGCCAGCGGCGATCTGCATACGCGCAAGGCGGGCGGCATGAGCGCCGCCAGGATCGTGCATTGCCGCGATTACACCGGACTGGAAATGATGCGCGTGCTGCGCGAATCCGTGATCCAGCACCGCTCCATCGAGGTCTGGGAGCAAAGCCCGGTGGTGGAACTCCTGTCCAACGAAAACGGCCAGCAATGTGTGGGCGCGGTATTCAAATCGCTGGCCGACGGGCGTTTCCGCATGGTGCGTACCCATTCCGTCATCCTCGCCACGGGCGGGGTGGGGCGGCTGCATCTGAACGGTTTCCCCACCTCCAATCATCTGGGGGCCACGGGAGACGGCCTGGTTCTGGCCTACCGCATCGGCGCGCGTCTGTGCGACCTCGATTCCTTCCAGTATCACCCCACGGGCCTGGTGTATCCGTCCCACCTGTCGGGCAAGCTGGTGACCGAAGGCGTGCGCGCGGCCGGCGCCCAGATGCTGAATGCCGCCGGCCAGCGCTTTGTCGACGAACTGTTGCCGCGCGACATCGTGAGCGCCGCCATCCTGCGCGAATGCCAGGAAGGGCGCGGCATCCGCGTCGACGACGGGCGCGTCGGGGTGTGGCTGGACACGCCCCGCCTGGAACGCTCCCAGCCGGGATTGCTGGAGCGGCAGTTTCCCAAGCTGCTGGCACGGTTCCGGATGTCGGGCCTCGACCCGCGCCTCGACCCCCTGCTGATCCATCCGACCCTGCATTACCAGAACGGCGGCGTGGTGATCGACGTCAACGGCGCCGCCACGGTGCCCGGCCTTTACGCGGTCGGCGAGGTGGCGGGCGGCGTCCACGGACGCAACCGGATCATGGGCAACGCCCTGCTCGAGATCATCAGCTTCGGCCGGCGAGCCGGTGCGGCCGCCACCGCTCCGCATGACCGCGGCCCCAGAAAGGTGACCCTGGAACACGTGAACCGGGCCCGGCGCGACTTGACTCTGGCCGGCATCCCGCTCACCCAGGAGGCGCCGCAAATCCTGCCGGACTACGCCGCGAAGGGCATATGGAATCGTTGAACGCACACTTGCTTCATCCCGACCGACGCATCGGCGCCGACATGGAACGCTGGCGCAAATCGGGCGGGGGCCTGGCACTGGCACGCGCCGCGAACGACCCTGCCGCCGCGCGTGAGGCGATCCGCCAGGCCGACCTGCGCGGCTTGGGCGGCAGCGGTTTTCCGGTGTGGCGCAAATGGGATGCGGTCGCCGTCGAATCGCCCAGGCCGGACAAATACCTGGTGGTGAACGGCAACGAGGACGAGCCGGGCACCTACAAGGATCGCCTGCTGCTGGAAGAAACGCCGCATCAGGTGATCGAAGGCGCCTTGGTGGCCGCCCTGGCGGTCGGCGCCAATCGCGTGGTGTTCTACGTCAATCCCGATCTCACCCTGTCCCTGGCGGCGCTGGGAACGGCAATCGAGCTGTGGCAGACCTCGGAGCTGCTTGCCCTGGCCTCGGCCGCGCTGGGCAGGCCGCTGGAGCTGACGCTGCTGCCCGGTCCCGGGCACTACATCGGCGGCGAAGAAACCGCTGCGATGGAATGGATCGAGGGTAAATTTAGCGCCGACATCACGCCCGCAAGCGGGCATGAGTCTACACTGAAACGTTGTTTTCCCTTCCCGCGCGGCAAGCCGCCCTATCCCGCTCAGGTGGGCGTGTACGGCTGCCCCACCCTGATCAACAACGTGGAAACCCTGGCGCATGTGTCGCACATCGTGGCGCGCGGCGCGGACTGGTTCCGCGCCCTCGGCAAAGCGCCCGGCACCGGCACCAAGCTCTATTCCCTGAGCGGCGACGTGCTCCATCCGGATGTCTACGAGCTGCCGATGGGAACGACGCTGCGCGAACTCATCTACGTTCACGGCGGCGGCCTGCTCTCGGGCAAGCCGCTCAAGGCGGTGTTTACCGGCGGCCCCTCCTGCACTCTGCTCGCACCCGACGACCTGGACGTGATGCTGGATTTCGATTCCCTGCGCGCGCGCGGCGCCAGCCTGGGCACGGGCGCCATGATCGTCATTTCCGAGGGCACCGGCATCGTCAAGCGCGTCGCCGAATACATGCGCTTCTTCGCCCACTCTTCCTGCGGCCAGTGCACGTCGTGCAGGACCGGCACCGCCGCCATGAGCCTCCTCCTCGACCGCATCGACACCGGGCGCGGCACCGCGACCGACCTGGCCACCCTGGAAAATCTCTGCGCCATGCTGCCGGGCACCGGCCGCTGCCACCTCATCAGCGGCGTCGTGCAATTGCTCGACAGCTCCTTCCGGCATTTCAAGCATGAGTACCGGCAGGCGCTGCGATAGCTGGCGGCCGGGGGGCTCCGGCACGCAAACAACGGTGCGCTTGGGCATGCTATAAAAAACCGCCAACCTCAATTTTTCATTGGGTTAACCATCCGATTTCCCAAGAAATATGCCATAATTTCCGTTTTTCGCCATCTTTAGTCAGTCATGAGTGCACAAACCCTTTACGATAAGTTATGGCAGTCCCATGTGGTGCATTCCGAGTCGGATGGCACCACGCTGCTTTACATCGACCGCCACTTGCTGCATGAAGTGACCAGCCCGCAGGCATTCGAGGGGCTGCGCCTGGCCGGGCGCAAGCCTTGGCGCCTGAGCACCAACCTGGCGGTGGCCGACCACAACGTGCCGACCACTGGTCTTGCCCAAGGCATCGCCGACCCGATTTCGCGTCTGCAGGTGGAAACCCTGGATGACAACTGCGCCAGTTTCGGTATTACCGAATTCAAGATGGGCGATGCGCGCCAGGGCATCGTTCACGTCATCGGCCCGGAGCAGGGCGCGACCCTGCCGGGAATGACGGTGGTGTGCGGGGACTCGCACACCAGCACGCATGGCGCTTTCGGCGCGCTGGCCCACGGCATCGGCACCAGCGAGGTCGAGCATGTGCTCGCCACCCAGTGCCTGCTGCAGAAGAAATCCAAAACCCTGCTGGTCAAGGTGGAAGGGGCTCTGGGCAAGGGCGCCACGGCCAAGGACATCGCCCTGGCGGTGATCGGCAGGATCGGTACCGCGGGCGGCACTGGCTACGCCATCGAGTTTGGCGGCTCGGCGATCCGCGCGCTTTCCATGGAAGGGCGCATGACCCTGTGCAACATGGCGATCGAGGCGGGCGCGCGCGCCGGCATGGTGGCGGTGGACGATACCACGATCGATTACATCAAGGGCCGCCCCTTCGCACCCAAGGGCGAGTTGTGGGACAAGGCGGTGGCCAACTGGCGCACGCTGGTGAGCGACGAGGGCGCGCGTTTCGATGCGGTGGTCGAAGTCGATGCTGCGGCGATCAAGCCCAGCGTGACTTGGGGCACGTCGCCGGAGATGGTGGTCGCGGCGGACGACAAGGTGCCCGATCCGGCGCAGGAGTCCGACCCGGTCAAGCGTTCCGGCATGGAACGGGCGCTGGTCTACATGGGTTTGCAGGCGAACACGCCGATCACGCAGATCGCGGTGGACAAGGTGTTCATTGGCTCCTGTACCAATTCCCGGATCGAAGACCTGCGCGGCGCGGCGAAAATCGCCAAGGGCAAGCACAAGGCGGCGAACGTCAAGCAGGTGCTGGTAGTGCCGGGTTCCGGCTTGGTCAAGCAGCAGGCCGAGGCGGAAGGCCTGGACAAGATTTTTATCGAGGCCGGTTTTGAATGGCGCGATCCCGGTTGCTCGATGTGCCTGGCGATGAACGCCGACCGACTGGAGCCAGGCGAGCGTTGCGCCTCCACCTCCAACCGCAATTTCGAGGGACGGCAGGGGCCGGGCGGGAGAACCCATCTGGTCAGTCCGGAGATGGCCGCGGCGGCAGCGATTGTCGGGCATTTCGTCGATATTCGGGAGTGGTTGTAATGGAAAAATTCACCCAGCTGGATGGTTTGGTGGCACCGCTGGATCGTGCCAATGTCGATACCGATGCGATCATCCCCAAGCAGTTCCTGAAATCCATCAAGCGCAGCGGCTTCGGGCCGAACCTGTTCGACGAGTGGCGCTATCTCGACCATGGCGAACCGGGTCAGGATTGCAGCAACCGTCCGCTCAACCCGGATTTCGTGCTGAATCAGCCGCGCTACCAGGGCGCGCAAATCCTGCTGGCGCGCGAGAACTTCGGCTGTGGCTCAAGCCGCGAACATGCGCCATGGGCCTTGCTGGACTACGGTTTCCGCGCTGTCATCGCGCCCAGCTTCGCCGATATTTTCTTCAACAACTGCTTCAAGAACGGCATCCTGCCGATCGTGATGGATGCCGGAGAAGTCGATCGCCTGTTCAAGGAAACGGTGGCGACCGAGGGCTACCGCCTGACGGTGGACCTGGAGAAACAGTCGGTGACCACGCCGGGCGGGCATGGCATCAGCTTCGAGGTGGACGCTTTCCGCAAGTACTGCCTGCTCAACGGCCTGGACGATATCGGCCTGACCTTGCAGAATGCGGACAAGATCAGGGCATACGAAGAGCGGCGCAAGGTCGAGGCGCCGTGGCTGTTTAGTTAGGGATTGATTTTACCGCAGAGACGCTGAGGCGCAGAGAAAACCAAAAATCTCCGCGCCTCAGCGTCTCTGCGGTTCGAGAAGGTTTTGAACTGGGGAATAATTAAATGAAAATCGCAGTCTTGCCGGGTGACGGCATCGGTCCGGAAATCATCGCGCAGGCAGTGAAAGTGCTCAAGGCGCTGTCCAGCGATGGCGTAAAAATCGAGATGGAAGAAGCGCCAATCGGCGGGGCGGGCTACGACGCGGCGGGTGATCCGCTGCCGGCGGCGACGCTGAAGCTGGCACAGGACGCCGATGCGGTGCTGCTGGGTGCGGTCGGCGGCTGGAAATACGACACCCTGCCGCGACCGATGCGCCCGGAGCAAGGCTTGCTGCGCATCCGCAAGGGGCTCAACCTGTTCGCCAACCTGCGCCCGGCGCTGCTCTACCCGGAACTGGCCGACGCTTCCAGCCTCAAGGCGGAAGTGGTGTCCGGCCTCGACATCATGATCGTGCGCGAGCTGACAGGCGACATCTACTTCGGCCAGCCGCGCGGCATCCATGTCAATGAGAATGGCGAGCGCGAGGGCTTCAATACGATGCGCTATTCGGAGTCGGAAATCCGCCGCATCGGGCATGTGGCATTCGGCATTGCCAGCAAGCGCAATCGCAAGGTTTGTTCGGTGGACAAGGCGAATGTGCTGGAAACCACTGAACTGTGGCGCCAAGTCATGATCGAAGTGGCTAAGGATTACCCGGAGGTCGAGTTGTCCCACATGTATGTGGACAACGCGGCGATGCAGCTGGTGCGCGCACCCAAGCAGTTCGACGTGATGGTGACCGGCAATATTTTCGGCGACATCCTGTCCGACGAGGCGTCGATGCTGACCGGCTCCATCGGCATGCTGCCTTCGGCTTCCCTGGACAGCAACAACAAGGGCATGTACGAACCGAGCCACGGCTCCGCGCCGGATATCGCCGGCCAGAATATCGCCAATCCACTCGCCACCGTCCTGTCGGCGGCGATGATGATGCGTTATACCTTCAACCGTGAGGAAGTGGCGCAGCGCATCGAAGGCGCAGTGAAGAAGGTGCTGGCTAACGGCTTGCGCACTTCCGACATCTGGACCGAAGGATCGCGCAAGGTATCGTGCAGCGAGATGGGCGACGCGGTGGTGGCGGCTTTGTGATTTTGTTTTGAACCGCGGAGGACGCAGAGGACGCGGAGGTTTTAACCTCGTTTTTCCTCAGCGACCTCCGCGTCCTCTGCGGTAAATCGTTTTTATTAAGGATAGCAACATGATGCGAGTAGGTTTGGTTGGCTGGCGCGGCATGGTGGGTTCGGTGCTGATGCAGCGGATGCGCGAGGAAAAGGATTTCGATCATTTCGAGCCGGTGTTCTTCACCACCTCCAACGCGGGCGGCAAGGGGCCGGATATCGGCAAGGACGTCCCTGCGCTGAAGGACGCCAGGGACATCGCCGAACTCAAGGCGATGGACGCGATCATCTCCTGTCAGGGCGGCGACTACACCAAGGAAGTGTACGGCGACCTGCGCGCCGCCGGCTGGCAGGGTTACTGGATCGACGCCGCATCCACGCTACGCATGAAAAACGACGCCATCATCATCCTCGATCCGGTCAACAAGAACGTGATCAAGGAAGGTCTGGCCAAGGGAGTAAAGACTTACGTCGGCGGCAACTGCACGGTCTCGCTGATGCTGATGGCGATCGGCGGGCTGTTCGACAAGGGACTGATCGAGTGGATCAGCCCGATGACCTATCAGGCTGCCTCCGGTGCCGGCGCGCGCAACATGCGCGAGCTGATCCAGCAGATGGGCGCGATCGACAATGAAGTGAAGGCGCTGGTGAATGACCCGGCCTCGGCGATCCTCGAGATCGACCGGAAAGTGGCCGATTTTATCCGCTCCGACCGCTATCCCGTGGACGCCTGGCCGGTGCCCCTGGCCGGTTCGTTGATTCCGTGGATCGACGTGGCGCTCGAGTCAGGCCAGAGCAAGGAAGAGTGGAAGGCCCAGGTGGAGTGCAACAAGATACTCGGCCGTTCCGACAGCCAGATCCCGATTGACGGCCTGTGCGTGCGCATCGGCGCGATGCGCTGCCATAGCCAGGCGTTGACCATCAAGATGACCGGGGATGTGCCGCTGGACGAGATCCACGGCATCATCGCGGCGCACAACGACTGGGTGAAAGTGGTGCCCAACGACCGCGAGATCAGCATGAAGGAGCTCACCCCCGCGGCAGTGACCGGCACCCTGACCGTGCCGGTCGGCCGCATGCGCAAGCTCAACATGGGGCCGCAGTACCTGTCCGCCTTTACCGTCGGCGACCAACTGCTATGGGGTGCGGCCGAGCCGTTGCGCCGCATGCTGCGCATCCTGATCGAGGACTGAAATTGGCGATATTCAAGCCCCAGCCGGTACGGCAAAGCCGCGGTTGGGGCTTTGCTTTTTTTTCGCCAATTTCGCCGAGTCGGGGTTACGAATTTGTAATTAATCTCCCTACTTACAACCCAATGTAACCGGCAAGATTAGCTTGCATCCCTAACTTCATGATGTTAATTTAGTTAACCTAGCCAGAAAAACTATTGAGGGTGGCATGGATGGATCAAAAATATAAGAAAACAGCTTGGTTGACTGCGGGTTTGATGCTGATGGCATCTTTTCCCGCCTATGCAGCCGGACTTGGCAAGCTGACAGTGACGTCGGCTCTGGGGCAGCCGTTCAGGGGTGAAATTGACCTGCTTGCGGTGGACAAGAAAGATCTTGGTTCCCTCCGAGCCCGCTTTGCCTCCTTCGAGGCCTTCAAGGAAGCGAACATAGAGCGCTCCCCCGCGCTTTCCGCCATGCGTTTCAGCGTGGAGCAGAAAAAAAACGGCGATCCCTACCTCAAGATTACTTCTTCAAAACCTGTAGACGAACCCTTCCTGGACATGCTGGTCGAGCTCGATTGGCCTGCCGGTCGTCTGGTCCGCGAATACACCGTTCTGCTTGATCCTCCCGGCTATAACGAGCAGCGGGCGGAAGCCGCGCCGTCGATTCCGCCTGTTTCAGGTACGCCCGCACAAGCGGCTGCGGCCGGTACGCCGACGGGTGCTGTAACGCCGGAAATCAGGACAAGTATTCCCTTGGACAAGGAGCTGCTGGCAAAAGATGAAGCGAAAGCTGCTGGAGAGGGCAAACCTGCCCGGGAAACCTATGGCCCGGTCAGAAAAGGCGAGCATCTGGCGGGCATCGCTTCCGCGCTAAAACCGGAGGGTGTCAGCTTGGAGCAGATGCTGGTCGTGCTGTTCCAGTCCAACAAGCAGGCGTTTTCCGGCAACAATATGAACCGGCTGAAGGCCGGCCAGATTCTGCGCGTGCCCGATGCCGGGCAAGTCGAGGAATTGAAAACGAATGAGGCGGCCAAACAGGTGAGAGCACATGCCGCCGACTGGCATGCTTACCGGCGGAATCTGGCGGCGGCAGTGGCTGGGGCCAAGTCGTCGCAGGAAGAGGCCAGGCAGACGGTGAGCGGCAAAATCACCACTGCGGTGGAAGACAAGGCTGCCGCAGGTAAGGAATCCGCCACGGATGTTCTCAAGCTGTCCAGGAGTGAAGTTCTGGGTGGCACAAAGCCGGCCGCAGCAGCGGTTGGCGGCGACAAGGGCATGCAGGCGATGAAGGGGCAGATCCAGGCCATGCAGGAAGAGGCCACCGCCAAGGAAAAAGCGATCAAGGAGGCCAACCAGCGCATCTCCGACCTGGAAAAGAACATCAACGAAATGCGGAAGTTGCTGGAGCTGAAAAATCAGAATCTGGCGGATCTGCAGAAACAGGCTGGCGCAACCAAGCCCGCAGCGGTACCCGCGCCCGCTGTGCCGGCAGCGGTCAAGCCGGAGGAGAAGCCTGCGGCAGTCGCGGAAAAGGCTCCCGCGGTTGACGAAAAACCTGCGGCCAAGCCGAAGGAAATGCAACCGGCGCCTGTCGAGCAGAAGAAACCGGAAGCATCGTTCCTCGATGAAGCGATGGAAAACCCGCTCTATCTGGGGGGCGGCGCAGCGGCGATCCTGCTGCTAGGCCTGCTGGGCGCGAAAGCGTTAGCGGGTCGACGCAGGAAAAACGCAGCCAGCTTCGAAAACAGCATAATGACCCATGGCGACCTCCAGACCAACACGATCCTGGGCGGTACCGGCGGTGGCAAGATCGATACCAGCGATACCTCTTTCCTGACCGATTTCAGCCAGGCCGGACTGGCGTCGATCGATACCAACGAAGTCGATCCCATCGCCGAGGCTGAGGTCTACATGGCCTACGGCCGCGATGCGCAGGCGGAGGAAATCCTTAAGGAAGCGCTCATCAAGGATCCCGGTCGTCACGAGATTCGTCTCAAGCTGCTGGAAATCTATGCTGGCCGCAAGAATCTGAATGCCTTCGAATCCGTGGCAGGCGAAATGTATGCCGCGCTTGGCGGACAGGCCAGTCCGGTCTGGGACAAGGCGGCTGAAATGGGCCGTGCGCTGGATCCGCAGAACCCACTCTATGGTGAGCAATCGAAAACAGCCGTTGCGGCTGCACGCGCCGATGAAGGCATGTTCGACAAGACCATGATCGTGGCTGGCGGTGCCGCGGGTCTGGTCGCGGCGGCAGAGCAGGGCGTCACCCTCGATCTGGGCGGCCCGGAGATTGCAGGCGATGCCGAGTCGGCCCTGGATTTCGATCTGGACATTGCAGCGCCGGAGGCCGAAGCCGCTTCCGATGTTCTGCTGCCTGAGCTGCCCGAGGAGAGCCTGCCCGTTGAGGAAGCGGCTGCCGATCTTGGCTTTGACCTCGATCTGGATGCGCTGACTGGAGCGGAAGTTCAAGCGGAGCAACCCCCGGTTGAACCGGTTGCCGAGTATGAAGAAGTCGCCGATAAGGGGCTGGATTTCAATCTGGATCTAGTGGCGCCCACGATGGCTGAAGTTGCACCGGAGCCTGAACCGGTTGCGGCGACCATGGCGCCGGAAGAGCACGCGATGGAGTTCGATCTTGGCGAGTTGACCCAGGCGGCATCTGCTGAGGAATTGATTAGCGCCGATAGCTGGAAAGACGAAGTGATGGACTTCGAGGCGGGCGGACTGGCAGCGCCTTCCGGCACAGCGGATGAGATGGCGGAAGTCGGGGGTGGGCTGGAAATACCCGATTTCTTGGCTCCTGAGGAAGCTGCGCCGGCGGGTGGGGAGGTGGAACCCATCGAGCTTGCCGAGGTTCCCGCTGAAGAGTCTGCGTTGGATTTCGATTTCAATCTGGATCAGGAAGAAACCCCTGCGCCTGCCGAAGTAAAAGCGGCTGCCGCTCCAGATCTCGATCTTTCCGGCATCAGCCTGGAGATGAACGAGCCTGCTCCGGCCAGTGAGGCGCCCATCGATTTGCCGGAAGATTTCGGCAGCCAGGAAGTGTCGACCAAGCTGGACCTGGCGCGAGCTTACATTGACATGGGCGATTCGGAGGGCGCGCGGGATATTTTGCAGGAAGT
>CAZLJK010000065.1:0-14580 GCA_964559825.1 uncultured Sulfuricella sp.
TTTTCCATCACGGTGTAGAGCCGGCGCGCGCCGATGTTTTCGGTTCTTTCGTTGACCTCGAAGGCGATTTCGGCGAGGCGCCGGATCGCGTCGGGCTTGAATTCCAGCTTCACCGCTTCGGTGCCGAGCAGCGCTTGGTACTGCTTGGTGAGACAGGCATCAGTATTGGTGAGGATCTGCTCGAAGTCGGAAACGCCTAAGGAGTCCAGCTCGACACGGATCGGCAGACGGCCCTGCAACTCGGGGATGAGGTCGGACGGCTTGGCGAGGTGGAAGGCGCCGCTGGCGATGAACAGGATGTGGTCGGTCTTGATCATGCCGTACTTGGTGGTGACGGTGGTGCCTTCGACCAGCGGCAGCAGGTCGCGCTGCACGCCCTGGCGCGACACGTCGGCGCCGGAGGCTTCGGAGCGGCTGGTGATCTTGTCGATTTCGTCGAGAAAGACGATGCCGTTCTGCTCGACGTTGTGCACCGCCTGGATTTTCAGTTCCTCGTCGTTGACCAGCTTCATCGCCTCCTCTTCGGTGAGCAGCTTCATCGCTTCGTGCACCCGCATCTTGCGCAGCTTGCGCCGGCCGCCGCCGATGTTCTGGAACAGGCCCTGGATCTGCGAGGTCATTTCCTCCATGCCGGGCGGGGCGAGGATTTCCATGTGCGCCTGGGCGGCGGCGACTTCGATCTCGATTTCCTTGTCGTCGAGCTTGCCCTCGCGCAGCATCTTGCGGAATTTCTGGCGCGTGGCGTTTTCCTCGCCCGCCTCCGCCACGACGTCGCGGGCCGGCGGCAGCAGTGCATCGAGGATGCGCTCCTCGGCATGGTCTTCGGCGCGGTGGCGCACCTTGCGGGTCTCCTGCTCGCGGGTCTGCTTGATGGCCATTTCCACCAGGTCGCGGATGATCGAGTCCACGTCGCGCCCGACGTAGCCCACCTCGGTAAACTTGGTCGCCTCGACCTTGATGAACGGCGCGTTGGCAAGCTTGGCCAGGCGGCGCGCGATCTCGGTCTTGCCGACGCCGGTCGGGCCGATCATCAGGATGTTCTTCGGCGTGATCTCGTGGCGCAGCGGCTCGGCCACCTGCTGGCGACGCCAGCGGTTACGCAGGGCAATGGCGACGGCGCGCTTGGCGGCGTGCTGGCCAATGATGTGCTTGTCCAGTTCGTGGACGATTTCCTGGGGGGTCATGGGGGTCATTTTATAAGAGGCTAGGGGCTAGGGGCGAGAGGCTAGGGGTGTTCGGCTTCGCCGGAATATTTTACGCCGCGCTTGCGCGGCACAAAACCCCTCTGGCCTCTCGCCCCTAGCCCCTAGCCTCCCTGGGTTATTCAAGCACTTCAATCACATGGTTCTGGTTAGTATAGATGCACAGGTCGGCGGCGATGGTCAGCGCCTTCTTGACGATGTCGGCCGGCGCCAGGTCGGTATGGTCGAGCAGGGCGCGCGCCGCGCTCTGAGCATAGGGGCCGCCGCTGCCGATGGCGACCAGGCCGTATTCCGGCTCCAGCACGTCGCCGTTGCCGGTAATGATCAGCGAGCTTTCATGGTCGGCCACCGCCAGCATGGCTTCGAGCCGGCGCAGAATGCGGTCGGTGCGCCAGTCCTTGGCCAGTTCCACGGCGGAGCGCAGCAGGTGGCCCTGGTGCTTGTCGAGCTTGGCCTCAAAACGCTCGAACAGGGTGAAAGCGTCCGCCGTGCCGCCGGCGAACCCGGCCAGGATCTTGTCGTGGTGGATGCGGCGCACCTTGCGCGCGGTGGCCTTGATCACGATGTTGCCGAGCGTCACCTGGCCGTCGCCGCCGAGCGCGACTTGATTGCCGCGCCGCACCGAAAGGATGGTCGTGCCGCGAAATTGTTCCATGGATACTCCCTCAACCGGTTATGCCGGCTCACAGTTCGATGCTGTCATTATACTGTCATCAGTTTGCGCCACACTACCCGACATGCAAACAAACCCATTTCCCAAACCGCGCCGTACCCCGACCAGGCTGGACATGATCGCCCTGTTCGACCGCGTGATCTGCATGGTGTTCGGGCTCATGCTGGTTTTTATCGCCATCGGTATCATGGTGGGGGTGGCGCGCCTGTTTCTCAACCTCGGCAACCTGCTGATCAACGACGACATCACCCGCCAGTACATGCTCATCATTTCGGAGGTGCTGACCCTGTTCATCCTGATCGAGCTGTCCCGCTCGCTGGTGGACTATTTCAGCGCCCACCGCCTGCGCATGACCTTCATCGTGGATGCCGGAATCGTATTCGTGCTGCGGGAAATCATGATCAAACTGTTCGAGCACAAGATTGGCGTCGAGGAAATTTACGCCCTGAGCGCCCTGCTGCTCGTGCTGGGGAGCCTGCGCATCGCCTCGGTGCTGGTGTTCCAGCGGGAGAAGATGATGCACGCCGAGGCGTTGCCGCTACATGCGCCGGGCCGCACCGAGAAAACGGGGATGGCATAAGTTTATGCCGGGGATGCAAACGGGCCGACCGCGGGAATCAGCCGATTTTTCTTTTCAGAACGGCGGCAAACTGATCGACGCCCAAGAGATCGAACAGGCCGCGGATCATTTCATTGGCATTCCGGATCAGCAATTTTTTGCCGCTGCCGTTCAACCTGACCAGTACGCTGATGAAATCGCCGGCGCTGACAAAATCCACGCGCGGCACAGCGCTCATGTCCAGGTAAACCTCGCTGCGCGTAACTGCAAAATTCGCCAGATCCTGCAATTGCTGGCCGCTGGCTGACGAAATCACGCCGCTCATGTAGAACGTATTCTCGTCATGCGGCTGTTCGTCGGGCGCATTGGCCGTCACCGTCGCAGCGGGCTGCCGGCATTGGGGCATCGCCTCCCAGGATGGCGGGGACACCTCGAATGCAATGGCGTATTCCACCGCCAGATCCTCGAATTCGGCCTCCATACCCAGGCACTGATAGAGGCTGAGCAACAGCAGCCAATGGGCCTGCTCGTCCTCGCCGCCCTGCCCGAGCTTGCTCTTGAGCAGACCCGTTACGTGCGGGACGCTGATTGGCGTGATTTTCTTCCCGCTCTTTTTCAAACCTTGCAGAGTCTCCGCCAGGCGGCGGCTGCCCGAGGCGTCCAGCCCCTCCAGCCGGGCGAAATCCAGCCGCAACCCGGCCCCCTTCTGCGCAACCTGCTCCAGGTTCTGGAACAGGGAATCCTTGTCTCCCTGCAAAATACCGGTCAGGGCGATATAGCCTTCAACCGCCGCTCCTTCTTTGGGTTTTTCGGCCAGAATGCCCGACACCTTGGCATCGCTCCAGATCGGCGCCGTGCACTCGAACTTGACGACGAATTCCAGCGCCAGTTCCTCGAACTGCGGCTTCTCGCCCTGAATCTGAAAAACCTCAAACAGCATCAACCAGGGCTTGGCATCCGGCCTTTCCGGGAAGCTCCTGATGTAATCCAGCAGCAATGCAGCCGCCTGATCGGAATAGTTGCTGGCATAAAGAACCGCCGACTCCTCCACCACCGAGTGGGTTTCATTGGCAGCGACGGCATCCGGCAAAATGCCGCCGATGGTGGTCAGCATCTCGACTTCGGGCCGCGCAGGCGTTGAAGCCGCCGACGGGTGCGCTGCGGGAGGAAGCGGCTTGGCGGAAGCCGGCTGAACAGACCTGGCAGCGGAAGACGAGCGGGGAGCGGGCTTGGCCGCCTGATCCTGATTTTTGCGAAAGAAAGAAAACGCCACCGCTGTCCGCCTGTCCATACCGAAGGTTTTCAGTATAGGGGCCGTTGCCCCATTACTCAATCAGGAAAATCTTTAGCAACCGGGGCTTTTACTTTGCCGACGGACCCCATCGCATAAGCCGCCGTGCCGGCCAGCGCCAGGGTCCACACCACCATGGCCCCGGAGGGCAGGTCGAAGAATACCGAAAGCCCCAGCCCCAGCATGTAGCCCGCCGCACCGACCGCATAGCCCGCCGCCAGGCGAATCCGGGACGGATAGAGGCGGCAGGCCAGCGCCGGCACGATCAGGCTGGCGAACACCAGATAGACGCCGACCAACTGCACCGAAGCGGTGACGGCAAAAGCGAACAAGCCGTAGAAGCCGAAGCGCCCGAGACGATCCCCCAACCCGAACCACAGGGCCAGAATGACCGCCGCCATGGCGGCTACCGGCAGAAGTTGCGCATAGCTTACCCACAAAATCTGGCCCGCCAGCAGATCCCGGAGATGCTCGCCGCCGTGCGGATTGTTGGCCACCAGCAACATGCCCCCGCTGGCCGCCAGCACGAACAGCACGCCGATCAGCGCTTCCTGCACGTCCGGCCAGCGCCTCTCCGTCCAGGTCAGCAGCAGAGCGCCGAGCAGGGCGGCCGCCACCGCGACCGCCTGCGCCACCCAGCCTTCCGGCTCGAAACCCAGCCGGTCCGCCGCGATGACCCCGAGGGTGGCGATCTGGGCAATCGCCAGGTCGATGAACACGATGCCGCGGGACAGCACCTGCATCCCCATCGGCACATGGGTCGCCAGCACCAGCAGGCCGGCGAGGAAGGCCGGAAGGAGGATGGAGAAGCTGAGCGCATCGAAATTCATAAGTACCCAATCATCCTTAAAAAATCAATTGAACCGCAGAGACGCGGAGGCGCTGAGTAAAAACAATAAATTATAGAATTGTGCGGCCTTACCCATTTGGAGGGGCAGAAAATTGTTGTTATCCATTTATTTCTCTGCGTCTCCGCGTCTCTGCGGTGAAAGCCCTTTATTTTAATGACGCCAAAAGCCGCTGCACCGTATCGTCGAACAGCCCGAACAAATCCTTCGCGCGCTCCGAGCCGCCCACGGTAAAGGGCAGCGCCACTGCCGGGATTTCCGTCCGCTCCGTCAGCCACTCGGAGGCGCGCGCGTCATTGTAGGCGGCGCGTATCACCATTTTCGCCGGCTGCCGCTGCATCTGCCCGAGCAACCCCGACAGGTAGGCGCTGCTCGGCTCGACGCCGGGCTTCGGCTCCAGCGCGGCCACCTGCTTCAGTCCCAGCCAGTTCTCCAGGTAGGGGAAACCCTTGTGCTGGACGACAACAGGGATTCCCCGGAGGGGCGCGGCCAACTTTTCCCAATCGGCGATGGCCGCTTTCCAGCGCGCCGCGAACTGGGCATGGCGCTGCCGGTAATACCCGGCGTTGGCGGCATCGATCTCGGCCAGGCGCTTTGCCAGCGCGTCCGCCACCAGCGCGATGTTGCGCGGATCGGTCTGGATGTGCGGGTTGCCGGCGGCATGCACGTCACCCTCGGCACGGTCGAGACGGGTGGGAATTTCCAGCATGCTCACGTATTGCGCCGCCTCGAAATAGCCGGGCTGCCCCGGCTGGATTTTCTGGTTACCGGTCTGGCGCAACAGGATCGGCAACCAGCCGACCTCCAGCTCCGCCCCGGTGCAAGCCAGAAGGTCAGCGCCACGGGCGCGCGCCATCAGGCTGGGCTTGGCTTCGATGCGGTGCGGGTCCTGCATGGCGTTGGTGGCATTGTGCACGGCCACCTTGTCGCCGCCCAGTTCCAGCGCCAGCGCGCCCCACTCCGGTTCGCAGGCGAGGATGTTGAGGGCGGCGAAGGTGGGAACGGACAGCAACGCCAGCAGTCCGCCGGCCAGCCATTTCATCGATTTTGTTATATTCATGCGAATTCTCCTTAATATTTGTGCGCGCCGTGGGCGCCCAAATTCATCTGGTATTGCAGGAACATCTGGTTGTCGGTGACTTCCGGACGCGACTTGTCTTGCGCGAATTGCAGGCGGAAACGGGAAAACTCGCTCGGGCTGTAGTCGAACATCAGGCTGTTCTTCGTCGGGTTGTAAGCGGCGAATGCCGGCAGGTCCGTGGCAACCAGAGCACCGCTGTTGATCAGGCCGATGCTGGCCGCGCCACTATCGAGGCGTTCGGTACGCAACCCCACCCGCCAGCGTGGCATGAACTGGTACACACCTTGGACATAATAGCCGGACTGGCTGGACCGGTAGCTGTCGCTCAACCCGCCAGTGCAATTACTGGGCGTGGCTGGATCAGCATCGTCGCATGCCAGCGTACCGTCCTCCGTGCGGCGGAAATACTCACCCTGCAACTTGAAGTTGGTGTAAACCGGATTGCCGTTGGGCGCCCATTTCCACACCAGATCGGCAATTTCCATCCGGCTGTTGCCGCTGAAGCTGTTGGTAACGCCGGCGCCAGTGCTGTCAATATCGTCGTAGGCTCGATCCTGAGGCGAAGTGCGCAGCAGCGACAGCCCGGCACGCCAGCTGTGGCTGGCGCCCACGTCGCCGCCGAGATGGGCGAACAGCGTAGCCGAACCCGCGCCGTTCTTGGCGCGGTCGCTGGCGGGGAAGTTCCGTCCCCGCCCGACCTCGGCGCCGAGTTCGACGAAGGTGTCCGTCGGCGCCAGCCATTTAAGCTGCACGCCCTCGTCCTTGAACTGGCCGCCGAAGAAAGCCTGGTAGGCGAGCGGCGCATCGACGAAATCCCAGGTGTGGGCATGCTGCTCGTTGAGGTAGCCGACGCCGGAGAGGAAGCGCCCGCCCTTGACGGTGAGGCCGTTGCCGAGGCCGAGGCTTTGCACGAAGGCTTCTTCCACTTCCACGGTGTCTTCCGGCGTGACGGCGAGGGTGAACTGGCCGCGCAGATAAGAGTCGATATTGGCGGCGACCACCAGTTCCGATTCACCCAGGTTGAAGCCGCGCGCACCCGGCCCGATTTCGCCGCCGTTCGGCAGGAAGCCGGCGATCCGGTAATTGGCCGGGTCTTGCGACAGGTTGGCGTAAGTGCCGGAGAGAATCAGCGACATCTCGGGGTTGAAAGCGCTGGCGGACGCCGATGACGACGGTGCGGGCGCAGCGGCGGCCTGGACGGCTTTTTCTTCGGCCTTGCCGGCTTTGTCCAACGCGTTTCCGGCGGTGCTTTCGGCCTGTTGCAGGCGTTTTTCCAGCGACTGGATGCGCGTTTCGTAGCTTTCCTTCATCTGTTTGATCTGCTCGCGGATTTGCGCCAGCTCGGCGCTGTCTGCGGCTTGGGCGCCCAACGGCGCGGCGAGGGCGAGCGCGATGCTCGCCGCCAGGATTTTGCGTTTGAATGACATGATGACCTCGTGAAAAAATCAAAGCTTGTCCCCGCAAGATTCGAGCGGGGAATGGCAACCGGATTCAGGCCGGTTGCCGGAACAAAACAGGATTTATTTCACCCGCTAGGGGTGTCCCCGCCGGGTTCCCGCCGCTAAGCGGCGACCACGGCGAGACAGGCGAGGCGCGGCGGAGCGCGGGAAAGGTAGGAGCGAAGCGGCGCGGAAAAGAACAGGAGAAACAGCACCGCAGCCAGGATGACGGTCGTTTGCTGAATGCCGAACGCCGGCGGCGAGGACGGGGCAGCGCCGCCGATGCCGGCATAGACCACGCACTTGTCGCACGCCGGCGAATGGGGCAGGTTCTTTTCCTGCTGCGACTGCGCCGGCACGCCGTCGGCGAGGTGCGACAGGGCGTGCAGCGCCGCGCCCTGCTGGGCGAAGAGCAGGACAAAGGCGAGCCACAGGGAAAATAACAGGCGCGAATTCATTTTCTTATCATCACGCAAGCAAATGTAAGTGTCAACCTTATACAAAAAACTATTGAACCGCAGAGGACGCGGAGGGCGCAGAGGAAAAACAAGGTATTAGGAAATCACACTGAACTCCTCTCTTGAGGAACATACGTCGGTGTACGCTTTTGAATTCCTCTGCGCCCTCCGCGTCCTCTGCGGTGAAACGCCATTTTTTAGAATCAAGGTTTCTTTTTGGCACGTGGATGCGCCGCATCGTAAACTTTCGCAAGCCGCGAAGCGGCGACCAAAGCCAAAATCCAGATGCTACTTTTTCTTCGCGCGTGGATGAGCAGCATCATAAACCTTCGCAAGATGCTGAAAATCCAGGTGCGTATACACTTGCGTGGTGGAAATATTCGCATGCCCGAGCATTTCCTGCACCGCGCGCAGGTCGCCGCTGGACTGCAGCACATGGCTGGCGAAGGAATGGCGCAGCACGTGCGGATGCACGTCCGCCGCAACACCCAGTTTGAGGGCCCATTGCTTGACGCGGTACTGCACGGCGCGCGGCGTCAGGCGAGCGCCATTCCTGCCGACGAACAGGGTGTATTCCTCAGGCCTGGCGAGCTTTTCCCGCTCCGGCAGCCAGATCCGCACCGCCTCCAGAGCGAAGCGCCCCACCGGCACTTCGCGGGTCTTGCCGCCCTTGCCGGTAACCCGCACCATGCCGGCGGCGAGGTCGAGCTGGCTAAGCGGCAGATTGACGAGCTCGGAAAGGCGCAGGCCGGAGGAATAGAGCAGCTCGAACATCGCCTTGTCGCGCAGGGCGAGAGGGTCGCCCACGGCGGGAATTTCCATCAGGCGCACGGCCTCGTCCGGCGACAGCGCCTGCGGCAGGGCTTTGGCGGATTTCGGGGCGCGCATGCCGGCGCAGGGATTGCTGGTAAAACCGTGGTCGCGAGCGAGCCAGGCATAGAAACCCCGCCAGGCGGAGAGCATGCGCGCCAGCGTTTTGCCGCCCAGGCCGCGGCCATGCAATTGCGCGACGAAGCGCCGGATCTGGTGGACTTGCAGCTGATCGAGGGGAATCTCGCCCGCCAGCCTCAGCAGCTCGGCCACGTCACGACCGTAGTGGGTGCAGGTCAGGGGGGACAGGCGGCGCTCACTGGCGAGGTGGCCGAGAAAGCCTCGCAGATACGCTGCGCCTGAGCTCATGGGATCATCCATAAAAAGCTATTGAACCGCAGAGGACGCGGAGGGCGCAGCGGAATTCAAAAGCATACATGCCAAGTGTGCGCTCACCAAGAAGGACGTTCGGCGTGAGCTCCTAGTCCTGTTTTTCCTCTGCGTCCTCCGCGTTCTCTGCGGTAAAACGTTCTTTATCTACTTAAGATAGCGCAGCAGCGCGGCGCTGACCAGTTCGCCCAGCCGCTTCAGGTAAAGCGTGCCCATCTCCGGGTAGAAGCGCTGCGCATCTTCGCTGGACAGGGCCAGCAGGCCGAACGACTGTTCCGAGCGCAGCGCCACGTAAGCGAAGGAGCGCAGGTTCGGACCGGCCTCGCCGAACCAGGAAGGCGCTTCCTCGATGAGCTGCGGACCACATTTCGGCGTGATCAGCTCGTCGGCGAAGGCGCACATTTCGATCGTCGCCCCCATGAACTCCGGTCGTGCCGGCAGATCCGCGCCGGCCCAGATGCGTATCGCCACGTGAGGCACGTCGAAGTCCTCGCGCAGGTTGAAATAGGCTGTGTTCAGCGCACTGTCCAGGTCGCGCGCACCGAGCAGCGACAGGCTGAGGCGGTGCATTTTTTCGCTGATGGCGTCGTTCTCCTCGCCGAACTGGATCAGCTCCCGCAGCTTGGTTTCCAGCAGTTTGTTCTTGTCGCGCAGCGCCAGTTGCTGGCGCTCGGCGATGGAGATCGCCCGCCCCCCGTGGGGGTGGGGGATAAACACTTCCGCCAGCAGCGCGGAATAATGTTCGAAGAACTCCGGATTTTCCTGCAGATACTGCGCGACCGCTTCCGAATTCATGCTTTTTTTCTCCCCTTGTTCACAAATTTATTTCGCCTTCGAATACCGTCACCGCCGGGCCGGTCATCCACACCGGCTGGCCTTCACCTTCCCAGCGGATGATCAGCTCACCGCCCCGGGTCGTCACCCGCACCTCGCTGTCCAGCAATCCGCGCATTCTTCCCGCCACCACCGCGGCACAGGCGCCGGTGCCGCAGGCCAGGGTTTCGCCGGTACCGCGCTCGTACACCCGCAGCTTGATGCGGCCGCGGTCGAGCACCTGCATGAATCCGGCGTTGACCCGGGCGGGGAAGCTCGGATGGCTTTCGATCTGCAGCCCTTCCACGGCAACCGGCGCGCTGTCCGCGTCCTCCACCCACTGTACCGCATGGGGGTTGCCCATGGACAGCACGCTGACTTCGGCGAGCCCGCCTTCCAGGCCGAGCAAATAGGTGAGCGCACGTTTTTCCGCGAGGAACGGAATCTCCACCGGCTCGAAGCGCGGCACGCCCATGTTCACCGTCACCAAGCCGCTCGACTCGAGGCGCGGCACGATGATGCCGGCGGCCGTTTCCACGCGAATCTCGGTTTTCGGACTCAGCGCTTTGTCGTGCACGAAGCGCACGAAGCAGCGCGCGCCATTGCCGCACTGCTCGACCTCGCCGCCGTCGGCGTTGAAGATGCGGTAGCGGAAATCCGCGTCGGGCCGGGTGGCGCGTTCCACCAGCAGGATCTGGTCGCAGCCGATGCCGAAATGGCGGTCGGCGACGAACTGGAACTGGGCCGGGGTCAAATTCACGCTTTGCGAAATCGCGTCGAACACCACGAAATCGTTGCCCAGGCCGTGCATTTTGGTAAATTTAAATAGCATGGCAGCAACCCAATATCCACCGCAGAGGCGCAGAGACGCAGAGTTTTTGTGAGAGTTGGATTTCTCCGCGTCTCCGCGCCTCTGCGGTTAAAAAATTATTTCTTATTGACACAGCGCAACGTAATCCTTGTAGATGCAGCGATCCATCACCACCGTCATGCCGGCAGCGCGCGCCCGTTCGGCGGCGGCCTCGTTGACGATGCCTTCCTGGATCCAGATTGCCGGCAATTGTAAGGCAATACATTCGTCAACAATAGCGTCCAGATGTTCCGCTGCCCGGAACACGTCCACCAGATCGACCGGACCCGGGACGTCGCGCAGGGAGGCGTAGGCCTTTTTCCCCAGAACCTCGGCGGTGGCGGGGCGCACCGGGACGATGTTGAAGCCGAAACCCTGCATCGCCTGCGCCACGCAATAGCTGGGACGGTCGGGCTTGGGCGACAGCCCGAGCACGGCGATGTTCCTGATTTTTTTCAGGAGGGCGCGGATTTCCGCATCGTCCGGATTCTGAAAACTCACAAATTCCCCCATACCAGCAAATGACGGTCGCTCACCGCTTCCACGCGAAAGCCGAACAGATTCGCGGCATGAAGCTGTGCCCGCACTTCCTCCGGACGATAGGCCGCCAGCAAGGAATTGTGGAAATCGCGGCGCAGCACCGACGGTGCGTCGGCGGCATAGCGCCCGGCAAGCTGCCCCGCCTCGGCGAACGAGGCCGGCCGCATCAAGTCCATGATCAGCACCGGCGCGCCGGGCTTTGCCGTCTGTTCCACAGTTTCCCACAGCACCGCCGGATCGTCGAGATGATGCAGCAGGCTATTGCTGATCACGGCATCGAACTGCAGCGCCGCCAGACCCTCGTCCGGCAGATAACTCTGCACCAGCTGCAGGCGGTCAGCCAAGCCCGCCTCGCGCACCGCCGCGTACCCGAGTTGCAGCATGGCCGCGGAGCCGTCCACGCCGGTCAGGATTGCATCCGGGTGTGCCCTGCAGAAGCGGATGCCGACATCCGCCGGCCCGCATCCCAGGTCGAGCACACGCCCGGCTGCGAAGTCTCGGAACAGGCGGCGGAAATGGGCGACGAAGGCATCGTGCGGCTCGGAAAAATCCGCCTTGGCATAGGCTTCGGCCTGCTCCGGGTCGTCCATCAGATCGGGTTCGGGGATGCGTTCCATTATTTTGATAAAAACAATTGAACCGCAGAGGACGCGGAGGACGCAGAGGAATTCAAATTCTTGGCGTAAAAAATGCACTCGTCCAATGGGTGACTCAGCATAACTTGGCGATGCCTTGTTTTCCCTCTGCGTCCTCCGCGTCCTCTGCGGTAAAGGCCGTTCAAGCTCATTGGTAAAATTTCTTCTCTCCCGGCGGACGGCTCTTGAAACGCTTGTGCAGCCAGAAATACTGCTCCGGCATTTCCCGCACCCGCTCCTCGATGAAGGCATTCATGCGCCGGGTATCGCTTTCGACATCCACGCCGGGAAACCCCTCCCAGGCGGGATAGAATTTCAGCACGTAGCCCGCACCGCCGGGAAGCTGGCGGGTGACGCAGGGCACCACGGCGGCGCCGGTGATTTTCGCCACGCGCGACAGCCCGGTGATGGTGGCGGCGGGCACGCCGAAAAACGGCACGAACACCGCGTCGCGCGCGCCGAAATCCATGTCCGGCAGGTAATAGAACGGCAAGCCCTTGCGCATCGCCCGCACCACCGGCTTGAGCCCGTCCTGGCGCGACGCCATCGGGGAATTGCCGAACCTTGTCCGCGAATGCAGGAGCAGGGCGTCGAACTGCGGGATTTTCTGCTTGCTGTACATCGAGACCAGGGGGTAGTCCGTGGTCAGCCGGACGCCGCCCATGTCCAGCCCGACAAAGTGCGGGGCGAGCCAGATCACCGGCTGGTCGGCCACCGCCTGCCAGTGCTCCAGCCCTTCGATGCGGATCAGTTTCTGGATGCGCGACTTGGGCGACCACCACAGGATGCCGCGCTCCAGCACGCTGCGGCCGAAGGCGCGGAAATGGCGGCGCACCAGCCGCTCCCTTTCTCCATCGGTCATTTCCGGAAAACACAGGCGCAGATTGATGCGCGCCACCCGCCGGCGTTCGCTCCCCAGCGCATAGAGCAGCCAGCCGAAACCCGCGCCGAAACGCGCCAGCACGGCCAGCGGCAGAAAATGCAGGAGCCAGATGAGGAAGATGCCTAAGCGAGCCATTGCAAATCAGGAATGGGGAATGGGTGATGGGTGATGCATGCAAACGGCTTGCTCATTGCTCATTGCTCATTGCTCATTGCCCGTTGCGCCCTTGGGCACTTTATAGCGGTTGTAGCTCCACAGGTACTGCTCCGGCCTGCGCCGCACCAGGCTTTCGATCGCCGCATTGATGAAGCGGGCCGCGGCGGCGGGTTCCGCCGGCAGCCCCTCGGGCAGCGGTTCCAGCCACAGCTCGAAGCCTTTGCCGTGCGGCAGGCGGAAAGCGGCGGCGAGCACCACGGCCGCATCGGTGGAATGAGCCAGGCGACCGACCAGGGTCATGGTGTAGGCGGGGCGGCCGAAAAAATCGGCCCACACCCCCTCGCCTTGGCCCGGCACCTGGTCGGGCAGAATGCCGATCGCCTCGCCGCGCCGCAGCGCCTTGAACAGCGCCCGCACCCCGCTCAGGTCGGTGGGTGCCAGCGTCACCTGGCCGCGGACGCGCCCCGCATCGATCAGGGGCTGCAGCCACTTCAGCTTGGGCGGGCGATAGAGCACGGTGATCGGGTGGCGCGCGGCGTAATACAGGCTGGTGATCTCGAAGCACCCCATGTGCGGCGTCAGAAAAATCAGGCCCTTGCCGCGGGCCAGCGCCGCCTCGACATGCGCCCAGCCATGGCACTGCTTCAGCAACTGCAAGGCCTGCCGTTCCGGACGCAGCCAGACGGCAGGCAGTTCCAGCACGCTCTTGCCCGCCTCGGCCACCGCCCGGCGCAGCACCTGGCCGCATCCGTCCGCCGCGCACACCCCGCTCGCCGTCAGGTTTTCCCGCATCCGCGCGGCATAGCGCCGGGAGACCAGATAAGTCGCCCAGCCGACTGCCGCACCCAGAAAGTGCAGGAGCCAGAGCGGCAGATAGGCAAGGACGCGAAACAGGGTGACCATCGTCGACAAGGTTTGACTAAATGCCTTTTAAAAAATAGAATTAATTGCCGCCGTGTTAAAGACAACTTGCGGGCGGGATATAAATACGGCTAAAGCGTCGTCTGCTTCTTACCCCAGAGCCGGCTTCGCCAGCGCATTACGGGGAAACACCTAGATATCCAAGGAGCAGAAATGTTACACGAACACCTCTTTACTTCCGAATCCGTTTCCGAAGGCCATCCCGACAAAGTCGCCGACCAGATCTCCGATTCCGTCCTCGACGCCATTCTAGCGCATGACCCCAAGGCACGGGTAGCCTGCGAAACGCTGGTCAGCACCGGACTGGTCGTTATCTCCGGCGAAATCACCACCCATGCGAGCATCAACTACATCGACGTCGCGCGCGAAGCGGTCAAGCGCATCGGCTATAACAGCTCGGACATCGGCTTCGATTACTTTACCTGCGCCGTGCTCACCGCGATCAACCGCCAGTCGCCCGACATCGCCCAGGGCGTGAACGAGGGCCAGGGACTGGACATGGATCAGGGCGCCGGCGACCAGGGCCTGATGTTCGGCTATGCCTGCGACGAGACCCCGCAGCTGATGCCGCTGCCGATCCATTACGCGCATCGCCTGATGCAGCGCCAGGCCGAACTGCGCAAGGACGGCCGCCTGCCCTGGCTGCGCCCCGATGCCAAATCCCAGGTCACCATCCGCTACGTGGAAGGCAAGCCGGTGCATGTCGACACCGTGGTGATCTCCACCCAGCACCACCCCGACATTTCCCACGCCGAACTGTCCGAAGCGGTGATCGAGGAAATCGTCAAACCGATCATCCCGGAAAGCATGCGCGCCGGCGACATCCGCTACCTGATCAACCCCACCGGCCGCTTCGTCGTCGGCGGCCCGATGGGCGACTGCGGCCTGACCGGCCGCAAGATCATCGTCGACACCTACGGCGGTGCCGCGCACCACGGCGGCGGCGCCTTCTCCGGCAAGGACCCGTCCAAGGTCGACCGTTCCGCCGCCTACGCCGGCCGCTATGTGGCGAAGAACATCGTCGCCGCCGG
>CAZLJK010000066.1:0-14559 GCA_964559825.1 uncultured Sulfuricella sp.
CAGACGGATTTTTATAACCAACTAAATTTGTTCGACTTTTAACCGGACACTACTGCGTCAAAATACGAGTTGTTCAGTCAACATAAAACCATGCATGCCAGTGGTACTGGATGCCGCGAAGCTCAACATCAATTTGCTGCCCCACTACATCTCAGTCATGTCGAATCTGCGGGAATGAGCGCCATCGTTTCCAGCCCGATTCACACCCTGAGATGTTTTACCGCGTCCTTCAGGTTTTCCGCCAGTCGGCTCAATCGCTGTGCGCTTTGCGCTGTGTCGCCGATGACGGTGGTGTTTTCTTCGCTCATTGCGGCCATTTTTTCCACGTCCTTGGCGATTTCCATGCTGGCTGCATTTTGTTCGCGCGTTGCCGCAGCGATGTCGGCGACTGCCGCCGCCGATTTCTCGGCATTTTGCTGAATGGACGCGAGGGAATTCGCCGCATCGCCCACCATGCCCATGCCATGGCCGACTTTCAGACCGACGGTGCCCATATCGGTAACGGCACTAGCGACTTCGGTGCGGATGGCTTCGATCAACAGGGTGATTTCCGTGGTCGCACCGGCGGTGCGTTCGGCGAGCTTGCGCACCTCGTCGGCCACCACGGCAAAACCGCGTCCCTGTTCGCCGGCACGTGCGGCTTCGATGGCGGCATTCAATGCCAGCAGGTTGGTCTGATCGGCGATCTCCTTGATGACATGGACGATGCCGCGGATTTCCTCGGAACGTGAGCTCAGCGAGCCAATGATGTTTGCCGAACCATCAACGGATTCGGCGATACGATTCATTTCCGATACGACCTGACGTACGATTTTTTCGCCCTGGATCGCGAATTCCTTGAGCGAGTCGGAAATGCCGGCGGTTTCACGTGCGCGCTCGGCAACCTGTCCGATGCTGGCGCTCATTTCCTCCACTGCGGCGGAGGCATCGGAAGCCGCATCCGTTTGGCCGCGCGCGCTTTGCTGCAACTGTCTGATGGTTGCGGCGAGCTGCTGGCTATGGCTTTCCACTTCATTCGCTGAAGCGACGACGGTGTTGATAATGCCCCTCAGGCTATCGAGCGCGCTGTTGAAATTTCCCGCCATCGTGCCCAGTTCATCGCGCTGCGTGACGGTGGTGGAAGCGGTCAAGTCGCCGTTCGCCATCTTGAGGAGGGCATCGTTGAGTTTGGCGATGTTGCGCCTGATCGGGGTGGTGGTGGAGTTGATGACGAACAGGAACAGGGGGATGCTGACGAGCAGGGTCAATAGCAGCACCCCATTCATTTTCGCGCCATCGTTCTTGCTACGGTCATAGGTTTCCTTGACGGCTTGCTGGTAAAGGGGGAGCAGCTTCTCCATCGGTTTGGTGAGGCCGGCGGTGAATTGCGGCCATTCGTCCTCCAGCAGTGCAGACAATGCCTGGTTGTCCTCTTCATTGTATGCTCTGGTTACTTTGTCGAAGAATTCCGGTAAAAGGGCGATGGAAGCGTCAATTTTTTTCAGCAGTTGTTCTTGTTCGTCGCTCTGGTTCATGGCTTTTGATTTTTCGCGGAACCTGTCCCAAGCCACCGGAATAGCGGCGCGCGCGCCAATCAGATGCTTGTTCGATCCGACCGTAGGCATTTGTCCGACCAACACCGCCGCCATGCGAAAACGCACGTCCTTGACGAGGGAATCGATTTCCTGCAAATCCGCCAGCGGCATGACGTTATTTTCGTAAACCTGGTTAAGCGCCGCGTTGCCCTGACGTATGCCATGAAAGCCGGATGCCGCCTGCACCAGAAAGCCGATGATTGCAACAGCGGTGATGAGGTAGAGCTTGGCATGGATGGACATTTGCTTCATTGCCAGCATTTCATTTTCCTGTTTCTATTTCGGCTTCGCGCCATTTTTGCCAGGCATCGCAATGGGTGTATGGGAAGGTCATGGCGCGGCTGGTTTCGTCATCCCCCACCCGGCGTTCCCGGCGTTTCACACTATTGCAAACGCCCTCCAGTTTTTTTAGGGAATAGACGAAACCGTCTTCTTCGAAGATCTGCATACCTGTCCAATGGCGGCATGTACAGCAAACCATTTCCGTCACTTTCGCCAGGTACATTCTTCTTCTCCGATACTAATCCGAATATTTCATAAAAACGGCGGCAATTCCCATAGGAGCGGATAAGCTCGTTCCTACGGGGCTGACCTTTATTGGCTGACTACTCGACCGGATACCCCTTGGCCTTCCATGCTGGCATACCGTCGCGGAACCAGTACACCTTCTTGTAGCCCGCATTGATTGCCGCGCTCCCACCCTTGTAGCTCTTCCAGCATTCCGCGCCGTTGCAGTACGTAATGATCGCCGCATTCTTGTCGGCAGGCAGTTTGGACAGGTCGAAACTGTCCTGGCTGGCGTCGAAATTGGCGGCCTTGGCACTCTTTTCCTTGTAGGGCACATTGATGGCGCCCTTGATATGCGCCTCGGCGTATTCGGCGGCGACACGAGTGTCGACCATCCTGGCGCCGGAGGCTATCAGTTCCTTGGTCTTGTCGGCATTCACCACGGTAGCGCCGTTCAGAGACTCAGGTGTGTCGGCGGCAAAGGCTGGCAGCGCCGTAGCGAACAATGCGGCTGCGGCCAGACCGATCAGGGTTTTCGAAGCAATTAGCGGATAAGTCATCTTTCGTTTCTCCTTAGGTTAAAAAACTACAGGTTAAAAAAACTGCAAACACTACAAGGCAAAAAAAGTGATGCCACCGATGTCCATCGGCTGGAATTACGTTTTTTGCGGAGTTGACAAAACCGACCGGAAATGTCTCGCTTATGTGATTTCATGACGATTTTTCCTCATCGCACGGTAATGATCGCTTACGCTCAACCATCCATAACGCTGCCTGAAAATGACGCCTCTCAGCCAAAAACCGCTCAAAAATGCAGCTATCGCAACACCGATGGTGGTGGCGAGCATGCGCCAAGTGTTTTTCTCCTGTTCCTCTCGAACCATGGCCAGTTCATTCTGGCGTATTTGGCTTTCCTGCTTCCAGTCGTCATCCGGCACGGATAAAAGGGCTGCCTTGCTTACCGCCATGGCTTGAGGTGTCTTTTTTACGCGCAGCAGGCGCTGCGCGACCCAGCCTTTTTTCCCTGCGGCGCTGACGCTGGCGTACTCTCCTTTTGTCTCGTGTATCTCGACCGAGGTACCGGGCGGCAGCACGGCGATTGCGGTGCTGTAGCGCGATGCGTTTGCGCGCAGTTTCGCGCTGATGCCATCGGCTACGTTGGCTGTCTGGGCAAGCGCCATGCCATTCCAGGCCAGCAGGAGAGCCAAGACGAGGAGCCACATCATGCTGGGCTGCTTGCTCATGCCGTCACTCCTGTCCTTGCCGCACTACCCGCGAGCTGGCGATTCTTCGGATGGCGCGGCTTCCCTGCGCCATCTCGTCGAATACCACCAAAATATTGGCGCCCCCGCCGTTTTTCAGCCGTGCCATAACCATCACCTTGTGGCCTTCCGTGGAAAAAAACACATTCCCGCCGTGGGCCTGGCATACCCGTTCGATAATGGTTTTGCTGACCGTGCGCATCTCGTCTGTGGAAATACGCTCCCCACGGCAGAAATCTTCCAGTTGGCGCTTGAAATGGTGAGTGGTGGAAACGCCATTGTTCATCAATTCGTTCATGGTGCGCTTTCATCAAGATGTACATCCTTCGAAATGTTGGATCAGGTCGCGCAACGATCCGGCGGTTACTGCCAGATCCTCGGTTGCATGCGATGCATGCATGATCGCTGAGGTGTTTTCCTCGATCAGCATGGTGATTTGCGCCATGTTTTTTGCCATTTCCTCGCTGGATGCCTTCTGTCCGCGCGCGGCGCTGGCGATATGCTGGGTCTTGTCGGTGACCAGATGGGTGATGGCGGCGATGCTGCGAAAGCTTTCCTCGCCGGCGCGGATCAGTTCCACGCTTTCCGTCACCTCTTTTTCCGCCTGCGCCATTGTGGTGACGGCGGAGTGCGTGGTGCTCTGAATGTCGCCGACAATTTTGGCGATGTCGGCGGTGCTGCTGGCGGTGCGCTCGGCGAGTTTGCGCACTTCGTCGGCAACGACGGCAAACCCCCTGCCCTGCTCGCCGGCGCGCGCCGCCTCGATGGCGGCGTTGAGCGCCAGCAGGTTGGTCTGCTCAGCGATGCCCTTGATGACTTGGGTCACATCGCCGATCTTGCCGATGGATAGGCTCAAGGTGGCAATAATGGCGCCGGTGTCATGCACCGTCTGGGCGACCTGGGTGCTGGCGGCCATGCTTTTCCCCATGCGCATGCGGCCTTCCTCGACGATGCCGCGCGCGCTGATTGTGGCGGCTTCGGTTTCTTCAGAGGCGGCGGCGGTTTCGGCGATGGACTCGCTGACCTGCTCGACGGCGGCGGCGACTTGCTGCACGCGGTCGTGCTGGGCCTCGGAGTGTTGAGCAACGCGCATCATCTCGCTGTTGAGCTGATTCAGGCGGCCTCCCATGTTGCTGGTGGCGTAGTCGATCTCGTCCAGCATGACGGCGAGATGCGCCTGCATCTCGGCCAGCGAGGTGAGCACCCGGCCTGTTTCGTCGTGCTTTGAAATGTCGATCTCGCCGCACAGATTCCCCGACGCAATGCGCTGGAAATGGCCGATGGACTGGTCGAGCGGGCGAGTGATGCCGCGCACCAGCAGCGTGCCTCCAATGACGATAAAGAGGATCGAGATGAGGATGCCGCCGCCGGCGGCAAGACTGATGATGCGAAAGCGGCTCAGCCCTTGGCGGTATTCCAACTCGGCGTTTTGCGTGATCTCCGCCAGCAACTTTTTCGCTACGTCGGCGGCGGCGTTGTAATGCGTCACGGCGGCCTGAGTCAGCAGTATCGTGGCTTTGGGGTAATCCCCCGCGAGTAGCGCTGCGCTGGTTGGCATCAGCCCTTCCTCGACATAGCGCTTGCGAATGGTGGCGAATTCCTCCGCCAGACGGCGCTCGCCCGGCGTCAGCTCGCGCTTCTCGAGCTCCCGCCAGAGGGTGGTGATCTCGTCGCGGTTCTGGCTTACCGTCGCGGTGTGCTTCTCCACCGGATGGTCGTGCAGCCGGGAGAGCGTGTTGGCGGGGTCGTGCTGGAGGGCAAGCGCCAGATGGCGGGTGTTGTCGGTCATCAGCAGCAGGATTCGCCCGACCTGACCGATGGTGACCAGGCGGTTCTCATAGGTGGCGCGTGCCGCGTCGTTGGCGAGATACATCCCGCCCAATCCCAGCACTGCGCCCCCCGTCATTATCAGGGCGACGACGACGATGGCGACCCACAGCTTGGCCTTGACGGTCAGTCGCGCCAACAGGCCGGGCGGCTTGATGGCGGCATGGCTGACGTTTAGTTCGCGGTACAAGGCTTCCGCCGCCTGGATATCCTCGCGCTTCGGCTGGCGTCGCACCGACATGTAGCCGGTGATTTCACCGTTGCGGCGAATCGGGCTGACGAAGGCGTCGACCCAGTAATAATCTCCGTTCTTGCAGCGGTTCTTGACGATGCCACGCCACGGGTTGCCGGCCTTCAGGTTGCGCCACAAATTCTCGAAGGCCTGCGGCGGGACGTCCGGGTGGCGCACCATGTTGTGGTTCTTCCCGATCAGTTCGTCGCGGGTGAAGCCGCTTATTTCGGTGAAGGCGTCGTTGGCGTAAGTGATGGCGCCCTTCAGGTCGGTTTTCGAGACGATATATTTACCGTGGGAGATATGCCACGTTTTTTCCGCGCGGGTGATAGGCAGATTGGTTTTCATGATTTACTCTGGTATTCCTTCTGCTCATTATTTTTCATTACAGGCCTAATTTCCTAAATTACCATTTTTACCATATTTTAAGAGGATCGTTAGGTTTGTGCAATGCATTCCTTAAACTTTAACCCAGATAATCCGTTAGCACGGGTTTACAGCGGTTGTAGGTCAGGCTTCAGCCTGCCAGAAGTAGGCGCCTCTAGGCGACATGTACGGCTAAAGCCGTACCCACAAGGGGCTATCTGGCTAATGGATTATCTGGGTTTAAGACGCGCCATCCCGCTATAGTTCCCGATAGGTTATGGCGAGCCGTTGCAGGCGATGCAACGCTCTTCCGCCTGCCGGAAAACCGAATGTGGGCGAACGATCCGGGATCGGTGACAATTGTAGAAATTGAAATAAATGATTAAACTGGAAATATTATTCATCCGCCATCCTCTTTATGTATAACAAATCATGAAAAACCAGTCAGATGATTCTTCCGGCGATGGCGCCCTGTGCTCCCCCGGTGAGGCGGCAAAAATTCTCGGGGTGTCTCCCAAAACCGTGCAGTTATGGATGGATAGTGGAATTCTTTCCGGCTGGAAAACGGTGGGCGGACACCGCCGCATTACGGTAGAGTCGGTGGAACGGTTGAAGCGGGAAGGTGCGATGAATGGCGCTGCCGCTCCCGCTCCCTCCTCTGAGAGGGGGGGGCGAACGGATGACGTCTACCTTGGGCGGCAACCCATTCTCGACCGGCAACAACGCATCGTCGCCTATGAGCTGCTTTACCGTGGCGGCGCATCCGATCGCGCCGACATAGGGAACCCGATGGAAGCCAGCGCACGCGTCATTACCTATGCTTTCAGTGAACTGGGTATTGGGGCGGCGCTGGGTCGTGGCGATTGCTATATCAATATCGACAAGGAAATGCTGATGAGCGGCATTACCGATTTGCTGCCGCGCGGCAACGTCACCCTCGAACTTGTCGGTATCTCCGATTTCACCGATGCATGCATCGAGCGTTGCCAGCAACTCCGCTCGGATGGGGTTAAGCTGGCGCTGGGGGATTACGTCATGGGCAGTGATGCCGGACGGCTCCTGCCTTACGTCGATACGGTCGAGGTCGGCCTGGCAGACTGTAATGATGAATGTCTTGAGCAAACAGTGAGGGAAATTCGCCATATCGGCAATGTCCGCCTCCTGGCAAAAAAGGTTGAGACGGTAGAGCAGTTCCGGCGGTGTCTGGATATGGGGTTCGATTTTTTCCAGGGCTACTATTTCGCGCGCCCTCACTTGGTTGCCGGAAAGCGTATCCCTCCCTCCAGGGTCATATTGATCCAATTGCTGAAACTGGTCATGGGCGATGCGCCGAATAGCGAAATCGAAAATCTGCTCAAGGGAGAGCCGACTCTTTGTTACAACCTTTTCCGGCTGGTCAACTCGGTGGCCATGGGAATCAACCGCAGGATTTCCTCCGTCAATGAAGTGGTCACCCTTCTTGGCCGCCGCCATCTCCAGCGTTGGGTGTCCTTGCTGATGTTCGCGCAACAGGAGGGCTTTTCGTACCCCAACCCGCTGTTGCAGACCGCTGCATTGCGTGGCGAGCTCATGCGTAAACTGGCCATGATCGTGGCAGCGGGAAATTCCGGATTCCAGGAGCATGCCTTCATGGCGGGCATCATGTCGCTGCTGGACGCGCTTCTCGGTATCCCGATGGAAGAAATATTAGGGGGTATCCATGTGGTCGATGAGGTCCATGAAGCCCTGATCTCCCATGGGGGAACGCTGGGCAGTCTGCTCGCCATCTGCGAGATGCTGGAAGGCGAAAAGTTTGATGCGTTGCCGGCGGCACTCAGTAAGCTCAAGCTGGATGTTCGTAGCGTGATGCAGGCGCAGGTGGAGGCGTTGCAGTGGGTGAACGCCATCGGTGAAAGTGTTTATGCCTGAGATTGTCCTTATTTAGAGGTGCCCCTGGTCTTAAGCCGGCGGGGGTGCTCTCTCATGCCTTGATCGCGAGCCCCCATGGGCGATCGCCACAACCTCGATTCATTTGAGTCGGGTCCCGAGTATTTTTCTGTTTTATCATTTTTTTTGATTGCCTTAATCCCCGTTCCTCCCGTTCCCTCCTGATCCGCCAGCCCATATTTTAATGTGGGCGTCTGATGCAAAATCCTTTGGTAGAGCATGGTTGCGGCGCATATCCAGGATCCATGCCTGCGCATTAGTTCCTTTGCATAACAAATCTATTGCAAAAAAACAATAAACAAATACAATGCGGAAAAAATGGAAATATAAGAATTAACGGATTAATGAAATCACTGGTCATCCGGTTGGGTGGTTACAGTAAAGAGGGGCAGCAGATGAAAGAACTGTTTCTGGGCCGACAGCCCATCCTGGATGGCGGCGGCAAGATCGTCGCCTTCGAACTACTGTTTCGTCGGAGTGAAATCAATAGCGCAGAAGTTTCCGACGATACCCAGGCGAGTTCCCACGTCATTTCCAGCGCATTCGGCACCCTTGGCATGGCTGCAGCGCTGGGAGACTGCCAGTGCTATATCAACGTGGGCCGGGAACTGCTGTTTTCCGATGCCATTGAGTTGCTCCCCCCCGACAAGGTGATGCTGGAATTATTGGAAAACGTGCGCGTTGACTACGATGTCGTGGAACGATGCAAAAATCTGTCTGCCAAGGGCTACCGGCTGGCCTTGGACGATTTCGTTTACGACGAAACCTATGAACCTCTGTTGAGCTTGGTGGACGTGGTGAAGGTGGACCTGACCCTCCAGGGGCTGGACGAAGCCGTGGATACCATTTGCCGTATCCGGGCGAGGCATCCATGCGGGGCGATAACATTCCTGGCCGAGAAAGTGGAACGACTGGAGGAATTCGAGCGGCTGCGCCGTTCCGGTTTCGATCTGTTTCAAGGCTATTTTTTCGCCCGTCCCCACCAGATGAGTATCAGGCGTGTTGATCCCTCCGCGGTGGCGACACTGAAAGTGCTCGAGATCGTCATTCGGGACGGATACATGAAGGAAATCGAAAATGCGCTCAAGGGCGACCCCGTGCTTTGTTACAACCTGCTGCGGTTGGCAAATTCAGTGGCTATGGGAGCTATCAGGCCGGCTTCATCGTTAAGCGAGGCGATTCTCCTGCTGGGACGAAAGCAAATACGGCGTTGGTTGCAACTCATGATATTCGCCCAGCACGGAGGCGGCACCGGGAGCGCTCTGCTGCATCTGGCCGCCGCACGGGGAAGGCTGATGGAAATTCTGGCGGGGGATAACAAGGAAAAACAAGACAAGGCATTCACTACAGGCATTCTTTCCTTGGTGGATGTCCTGATCGACCTGCCGATGGAGGAAATTCTCGTCCAACTCAATGTCGATGAAGAAATCCGCTGGGCACTGCTGGAAGGACGGGGATGGCTGGGTGAACGGCTTCGGCTGTGCGAGGCCCTGGAGTCCAAGGAAGGGAATCAAAGCGCCTGCTTGGCGGCTCGCATGGAGCTGGATGCCCTTATGTTGATGAAGGCCCAGATTGAGTCCATGTCATGGGCGAACAGCTTGTCAGATGTGTCAATTGAAACCGTAGCGCATTGAAATATTAGGAGCATTGAAATATGTTTTGTGTGAAACGCCGGCGTGAAATTCAAGAAATGCGAGTCAAGATGCATGGCCTGGAACATGACAGGCAACAGAACCAACAGCACCTCGATGCCTCTCAAGCGGAATACCAGGCCGTCCTGCTGGAATACGGCGAGGCAAAAACCAAAATTGCCAAGCATGAAAAGCTTTTCGCCCAAATGGCTTTGTTCGGCGAATCGTTCGTGGAGGTGCAGAAAACGCTGGCAAACCTGTCCCAGACCCTGAAAAAAGAAAAGGATGCGGCTGTGGAAGCGGCGGCCTCGGTAGACGCTTCCACGGTGACGGTGACGCGCATATCGTCGTGTCTTCGCCTGCTCGCCGACAAAACCCACGAAACTGCCTCCAACGTGGAGCAGTTGAGTGGGCGAACCAACCAGATAGGCGGCATTGTCAGCCTGATCAAGGAAATCGCCGACCAGACCAACCTGTTGGCTCTCAATGCCGCCATCGAGGCTGCCCGTGCCGGCGAGCAGGGACGGGGTTTCGCGGTGGTGGCGGACGAAGTGCGCAAGCTTGCCGAGCGTACTGCCAACGCCACCGGCGAAATCTCCGCCCTGGTTGCAGCCATTCAGGGGGAAACCTTGAAGGTCAAGGACCAGATGGGCATCTCCCCCCAGGAGACCGCTCAATTCAACCGTGATGGTGAGGAAGCCTCCCGCGGCATGCGTGCCTTGCTGGAACTCACCGGCGATATGAAGAACACCATTGCGGCGGGTGCCTTAGCCAGTTTCACTGAAACCGCCAAGGTGGACCACATGATTTACAAGTTTGAAATATACAAAGTATTCATGGGCCTGTCGCAGAAAAAGCCTGACGATTTTGCCAGCCACACTGCCTGCCGCCTGGGTAAATGGTATTACGAGGGGGATGGGCGGGATTGCTTCTCTACGTTTCCGGGATACTCGGACATCGAAGACCCGCATATTCAAGTGCACAAGCACGGGCGCGCCGCGATAGAGTATTGCTTCGCGGGTAAATTCGATGAGGCTTTTATCAGCATCAACGAAATGGAAAAGGCCAGCTTCAAGGTGCTGGAGAGTCTCGAGCATCTCTCCATTAGTGGAGCCGCAGGCGCTAACCTGCTATGCCATCATCTGGAGACACACTCTTGAGACCGATGCCGAAATCGAGGCTTTTCCAATCGGGGAAATTTTCCTTCTTGGCTCCCCCTGCAAAGTAGGACGGCTGGACAGGCTTTGCAGGCTTGAAAGTTACAAGCCCAAGGAAAATGGAGGAGAGGATGGAAATTCGCAACCTGAAAATATGGATTCGTTTGGTAGGCGGTATTTCGATCATTTTGGCGATTGCCTGGGCTGGAATGATCTGGTGGGCAACCGTGGAGCAGCGCGAAACCGCAATTGGCCAGGCGCGCGATTTTTCGCAAAGCGTCCATCGCATGACCATGGCCAGCCTGACCGGCATGATGATTACCGGTACGGTTGGGCAGCGCGCGGTGTATCTCGACCAGATACGGCAATCGGATGACATTAAGGAACTGCGAGTGATTCGCGGCGATGCGGTAAGCAAGCAGTTCGGCCCTGGTGCGGCGGATGAAAGCCAATCCGATGCTGTCGAACAAGAGGTGCTGCAAAGCGGCAAGCCGTATTTCCGGGTGGTCGAGGATGGTAAAGGGGAAAGCTTGCGTGCCGTGATCCCGGCGCCGGCGCAGAAAAACTACCTCGGCAAGGATTGCCTGATGTGCCACACGGTGCCGGAAGGCACGGTGCTGGGCGTGGTCAGTATGCGCATTTCGCTTAACAAGGTTAACGCAACGGTGAGGGAATTCAGCCTGGAAATCATGGCGGTGGCCTTGGTGTTGATGATTCCGGTAATTCTGTTTATTTACCTGTTTATTACCCGAGCGGTCACCATGCCGCTCGAGAAAGTGTCGCATGGGCTGAGGGACATCGCCGAGGGCGATGGCGATCTGACACGGCGGCTTGCTACCTGCGGCAAGGACGAGATCAGCGAAATCTCGGGGAGTTTCAATGTTTTCATGGACAAGCTGCAATCCATCATCCACGAGGTTCAGAGCAGCGCCGAGCGGGTGCTGAGCACCACACATAATCTGGCCAGCGTATCCGCCAAAGTGGCGGAAAATTCCCAGGTACAAAGCGCCGAAGCCTATTCCATGGCGGCACAGGTGGAGGTCATGACCTACAACATCGACGATGTGGCGAGCCAGGCCGAGGGGGTGCAGGAGGTTTCCAGGCGTTCGAGCGAGTTGTCCACTCATGGCGGCGACGTGATCCATAGGGCAGCCGCAGAAATGGGCAAGATTGCCGAGGTGGTGAACGACTCGGCAGCGATCATTCAGGATCTGGGCGACCAGTCCGACCAGATTTCGGCGATCGTCAGAGTCATCAAGGAAATCGCCGACCAGACCAACTTGCTCGCCCTCAACGCCGCCATTGAAGCTGCGCGCGCCGGAGAGCAGGGGCGGGGGTTCGCGGTGGTGGCCGATGAGGTACGGAAACTGGCCGAGCGCACCACCAATTCGACCCAGGAAATCGCCGCCATGATCGGCAAGATCCAGAACGGCACCAAGATGGCGATCAACAGCATGGTAGCCGGAGTCGGACGCGTGAGCGCGGGAGCGGAGTTGGCGAACCAGGCGGGGGAGGCAATCAACCAGATCAAGTCCGGTGTTCAGCAGGCAGTCGAGGCGGTGAGCGAAATATCGGCATCGCTCAAGGAACAAAGCCATACCAATAATGAAAACGCGCACAAGGTGGAAAGTATTGCGCGCCTGTCGGAAGAGAACAGTCTTGCATTCCAGCAGACCGCCGATACCATCCGCGACCTGGAAGCCTTGGCAGATAACCTGCAAAGTGTGGTGGGACGCTTCAGAACCTGATTTCCAAGGTGATATGCGATGACAAATGAACCGCGAATGTTTAAATGAAACCTGCAAACAAGATTTTGTTGATTATCGCTGTAATTCTCGTGCTTGCCGCAAGCATAACGGGAACTCTGGCGCCGGGTTACTGGCTGCTTATACCTTCGCTGCTTGCGGCTGGGGCGATCCTGGCGACGCTGATGAGCGAGATGGGTGCTCAGCGACGTGGAGATGAATGGGCTCGTGCCGAAGTGGACTCGCGGAGCGAGGAAAACACCGAATCCGCCGCGATATCTCGCGTGGCGGCGGATGCACTGCATTATCAGTTTACCGAACTCAACTGCGACCTCGACCAGTTGAAGAAAATTATTGCCAGTGCTACGCATACGCTTTCGGGTAGCTTCACCGGCCTGGAAACCGAAACCGCCGGGCAGATGCGTATTGCGGAAAATGATCGAGCAGTTGGTGACAGTCGCCTCCGGCACGGAACACGAGGAACAGACGGTTGGTATCCAGCGCTTTACCAGCGAAACGCAGATCATTATCCGGGGCTTTGTCGATACCATCCGGGTCGTCCGCGACAAGAGCACCAATATGGCCGACGGTTTTCGCACGATGGCGGAGCGGGTGGTTGCCGTGGTCAGGATGCTCGATAACGTCAACGAAATTACTTCACAGACCAATCTCCTGGCACTCAACGCCGCCATCGAGGCGGCGCGCGCGGGCGAAGCCGGTCGCGGTTTCGCCGTGGTGGCGGACGAGGTGCGCAAGCTTTCCAACCGAACCAGCCAGTTCAACGAGCAGATTCGCGCCCAGGTGGGTAGCATCGAAAGCGCCATTACCCAAGTCAACGAAACCGTCAACGATATTGCGGCCACCGACCTCGATTTGGCGGAGCGCTCGCAGGTGTCGGTGAACGAGATGTGGGATGAGATGGGCGAACTCAACCAGCGGGTGGTGAAACAATCGGATTTCATCGCCGAGATATCGCAACGTATCCAGGAACATATCCAGGCCGGGGTGATTTCCTTGCAATTCGAGGATATTACCCACCAATTAATCGAGCATGTTCTTCACCGCGCCCAATTGCTCGACGATGCCGCCAGCAACTTGGCCGAAATCGTCGGCAACAACGGCTCCGATCCGGATGCGCTAAGCAACGCCATGAAGAATTTCAACGACATCATGTCCGCGCGGTAAGCCACAAATCCGTGCAGCACGATAACGTCCGGAGCGGCACTGTGGATTTGTTCTGATTTTCAAGTAGTCCAATAACGAGGAGGAGATGGCAATGAACTTCGATGATGCAATTGCAGCCCATATCAAATGGAAAGTCCGGCTGACCCAGTTTATCGACGGTACCGGCGCCGAGCCGCTCAGGAGCGACACGGTGTGCAAGGATAACCTGTGCGACCTGGGCAAATGGATCTACGGCGAGGGGGCGCAATACAACGGAAAGCCGCATTACAAGGACCTGGTGAGCAAACACGCCAATTTCCACCGTTGCGCGGCGGATGTGGTGAAGAAAGTCGAGGCCAGCGACAAGGCGGGCGCGAGGTCGCTGCTGTCCGGACCCTTCGCCGTGGCCTCGAAGGAAACCGTGACCGCCATCATGGAACTAAAGAAAGAGGCGAAATAACCGCATTAGCAGGTTGTTGAAATTTCCCCGGATGCCTTCGGCTACCGACCGCAGACTCAGGACGAATGGATTTGATCAACACTGCCTTAAGTGAATGAGGAGGTTAAAAATGTCAAATGAATTACGCTGGCTATGGCAGGACGAACGGCGCACCGGCGCGTATCGTGATGGCAATGCCGCAGCCGGGGTGGATATTGCCCCTTTCAGGGTATTGGTGGTGGACGATTTGCCGGTCCATCTCCTGCTCTTGTCGGGTCTGCTGAAAACATTGTTTCCATGCGCGGTGGTCGACGAAGCTGCCGATGGCGCACAGGCACAGTCCATGTTGCGAGAGCAGCGCTATGACATCGTGCTGTGCGACTGGGGCATGCCCGGCATGGACGGATTGCAACTGGCAAACTGGTTGCGTTCCGGCGAGTTGCCGCAACTGCCGTTCGTGCTGTTTTCCGCGCATGACGAGGCGGATGAGATCGCCTCGCTTTTTCTTACGCACGCCATCGACGGCTATTTGGTCAAGCCCTTCGACCAAGCCGCAGTAAGGGAAGTGGTCTCGGTTGCCGTCAGGGTTTCAGCACCGGTGGCATGATGGCGAATCCCGGAACCTCTGAATCAGGATGGCTTATCCCAGGTTATCCATTAGGGCTAAAGCACCGCCGCAGGAGCGGCGCCAACCCCTCTTCCCTCGCTTGCTTGGTGGTTGGGGGGGGG
>CAZLJK010000067.1:0-14491 GCA_964559825.1 uncultured Sulfuricella sp.
GCGCCGCTGGTGCCGAAATCGATGCCTAGAAATGCGTGATGGGTGATGGGTAATGCGTGATGGGTCATGGTGCCGAACTTCAAGTGTCTCCTCGCGTTAATCACCCATTATTCATTACCATTACCTGGTATTCAATTGGTGCGCGAAGGCCGTCAGGTCAACCAGAGGTTGCGGTTCCCATCCCGGCTTGCGGTGTTCGGCCACGACGTTGGTGAAGATGCCGCCGCGCACGTAGAATTTCGCCGTCAGGCGCATGAAGCGCGGCTGTGTCGCGGCTACAAGGTCGTTCAGGATGCTGTTGGTGACGGCTTCGTGAAATGCGCCCTCGTTGCGGAACGACCAGATATACATCTTCAGGCTCTTCAGTTCGACACACTTCCGATCTGCGATGTAGTCGAGATACAGCGTGGCAAAGTCGGGTTGACCGGTCTTCGGGCACAAGCAGGTGAACTCCGGGATTTCCATGTGGATATGGAAATCGCGTTCCGGGTTCGGATTCTCGAAGGTTTCCAGGGTTTTACTGGGTTGGCTGGCCATTTTCGCACTCTCGACTAAATCGGTTAAAATGCGGTCATTATAACGCAGGCTTCATGCCCCACCTTTCCAAAACTACTGCCGATAAAAAATTGCGTCTTACCCATATCAAGCTTGCCGGTTTCAAGTCTTTCGTCGATCCCACCACGATCCCCGTCCCCGGACAGCGGGTGGGCGTGGTCGGCCCGAATGGCTGTGGCAAGTCCAACGTGATCGATGCGGTACGCTGGGTGCTGGGCGAATCGCGGGCGCGGGAGCTGCGCGGCGAATCCATGCAGGACGTGATTTTCAGCGGCTCCGCCACGCGCAAGGCGGTGAGCCGGGCCAGTGTCGAGCTGATCTTCGACAATAGCCTGGGCAAGGCCGCCGGGCAATGGTCGCAGTACGCCGAGATCGCCGTCAAAAGGATACTTACTCGCAACGGCGAGTCCGCCTACTACATCAACAATCTGCACGTCCGTCGCCGCGATATCACCGATATTTTCCTGGGTACCGGGTTGGGCGCGCGCGCCTACGCCATCATCGAGCAGGGCATGATCTCGCGCATCATCGAGGCGCGACCCGAGGAGCTGCGTGTTTTCCTGGAGGAGGCGGCGGGAATCTCCAAATATAAGGAAAGGCGCCGCGAAACTGAGCTGCGCATGAAGGATACTCGCGAGAACCTGCTGCGCGTCGAGGACGTGCGCCAGGAGCTGGACAAACAGATCGGCAAGCTGGAAACCCAGGCCGAGGTGGCGCAGCAGTATCTGGCCTTGCAGGCTCAATTGAAGCTGTCGCACAACCTGCTGGCTTTGCTTAAAAAGCGCGAGGCAGCCGCACAGTGCGAGCGTTGGCAGCGCGAAGTGGCGCGCCTGGGCAACGAACTGGAAGCGGAAAACGCGCGCCTGCGCCAAGCCGAGAGCCAGCTGGAACAGTCGCGCGAAGCCCATTACGCGGCCAGCGATGCGTTGCATGAGGCACAGGGCGGCATTTATGCGGCCAATGCCGAGGTTTCCCGGCTGGAGCAGAACCTGCTGCACCAACGAGAAAGCCGCCAGCGCCTGGCCGCACAGTCCGCCGCCCTGCGCGAACAGGGCGAGCGCCTGGCAAGGCAGCGCGACGAGGCGCTGGCAGCCCTGGAACATTGGCGCGGCGAATTTGCGCTGGCAGGTGAACGCATGGTGCAGAACCAGGCACAGTTGGAGCACGAGAGCCGCAATCTGCCGCTGGCCGAGGAGCGCTTCCGCGGTTGCCAGCGACGCTACAGCGAGCTGCAACGTAGCCTTGCCCAGGTCGAGCAGTCGAAGCAGATCGATGAAACCCATCGCGCTCATGCGCAAAAAAATCTGCAGCAACTGCAAGCCAGGCGGCAGCGTTTGCAGCAGGAGGCAGGTAGTCTGCCTCGCTTCGATATCGCGGCGCTGGCGCAGAAAGAGGCTGAGCTTGCCGATGCGGCAGGCCAGTTCGAGACGGCTCAGGCTGAATTGGCACGGCTGCTTGGTACGTTGTCCGAACTGGAAAGGGGCGCGCGCGAGGCCAAGGACGGATTGCAAGCGGAGCAGCGGCTGGCTACCGAATGGGAGGCCCGGCTGAACGCCTTGAAGCACCTGCAAAGCCGTCTCGACCATAACCAGAAATTGCAAACGTGGCTGGCAAAGCACCAACTGGAAAGTTTGCCGCGGCTGTGGAACAGCCTGCGCATAGCAGCGGGCTGGGAGGATGCGCTGGAAAGCGTGCTGGGCGAGCGCCTGAACAGCATTGCGCTGGAAAATATCGAGCAGGCGCAGGGCTGGATAGGGGATGAGCCACCGGCAGCGGTCACTGTATTCGATCAAAACAAGCGCCTTTTACCATCGCTCCCTCTCCCGCAGGCGGGAGAGGGTTGGGGTGAGGGAATGACGCCTCTCTCCCGCTTCGTTTCCTGGGCGGATGGCAGCGTCCCGGAATGCCTGGGCGACTGGCTGTCGGATATCTATGTAACCGAAGAAGTCGCCGATGGTTACACCCAGCGTAAAGCGCTACCGCGCGGTGCGATGCTGGCATCGCGCGCGGGTCATGTTTTTACCCGCCACAGCATTCGTTTCCATGCGCCGCAGAGCGAGCTGCACGGGGTGCTGGCACGCCAGCGCGAAATCGGGCAGCTGCAGGCAGATCTTGAAGTGAAGCAGGTGGCGCTGGCGCAGCGGCAAACCGCGCTGGTCCAGGCCGAGTCTGTGCTGGCGCAGCAGCAGAAAGAGATTGTGCGGCTGCGCGGCATTTCGGGCGAAGTGCAGCAGAAGCAGCATCGTCTTCAACTCGAGGTGCAGCAATTGGCGCAGGTCAGGCAGCAGGCCGAGCAGCGTCAAAAAGGGATTGCAGCGGAGCAGACGGAAATCGTCGAACAAATGGAGCAGGAAAGCGAGCAACTTGTTGGCGCGGAAACCACTCTGGAGCAGGGCCAGATCCAGATCGAGGCGCTACGCGAGCAGCTGGAGCTAGCCCGCCAGGAGCGTTCAGGTGTCGAGCAAAATCTCAACCGGCAACGCGAGATGCTGCGGCAGGCGGAGCATGCCGCGCAGGAGGCGGTATTCGTCGAGAAGAACTGCCTGAACAAGATCGGCGAGCTGGAGGTTTCAAGTGTCCAGTTCGCCGAACAGGCCCAGGAAGCGGTCGCCCAGCTTGAAAATTTGCTCGCCGAGCAGCAGGGGTTCAGCGATGAGCCGTTGAGTCAGGCGCTGCAGCAGGCTTTGGTCCAGCAGCAGGAGAAAGAGAAGGCTTTGTCGCTGGCGCGCGACGCCTTGGCCGAGGCGGCAAACAGCCTGCGCGAGCTGGAGCAGCAGCGTATGAGCAGCGAGCAGAAATTGCAGCCGTTGCGCGACCAGATCGGCGAGCTGCGCCTCAAGGAACAGGAGGCGCGCCTTGGCCAGGAACAGTACGAGGGCCAGCTCAGGGAGGCCGGTGCCGACGAGGCGGAACTGGCGCAGCGGATGGAAAAAAACCTCAGGCCCAATGCCTTGCAGGGCGAGATATCCAGGTTCACGGCTGAAATCGAAGCGCTCGGCGCAGTCAACCTGGCTGCACTGGAAGAACTGCAAAGCAGCCGGGAGCGGAGCGGTTATCTTGAATCCCAGGCCAACGACCTGAACGAGGCCATCGCCACGCTGGAACAGGCGATCCGCCGCATCGACCGGGAAACGCGGGAGCGCCTGCAAAGCACTTATGACGAAGTCAACCGCAATTTCGGCGAGCTTTTTCCGTCATTATTCGGTGGCGGCCAAGCCAGGCTGATGCTGACCGGCGAGGAACTTCTCGATGCCGGTATCCAGATCATCGCCCAGCCGCCAGGCAAGAAAAACAGCTCGATCCACCTGCTGTCGGGCGGGGAGAAGGCCCTGACCGCGCTGGCGCTGACCTTTTCCCTGTTCCAGCTCAATCCCGCGCCGTTCTGCCTGCTCGACGAGGTGGACGCACCGCTCGACGATTCCAATACCGAACGCTTCTGCGAACTGGTGAAAAAAATGTCGCTGCAAACCCAGTTCGTCTACATCAGCCATAACAAGATCACCATGGAAATGGCCGAGCAGCTGGTCGGCGTTACCATGCAGGAAATGGGCGTGTCGCGCGTGGTGGCAGTGGATATCGAAGAGGCGATGCGGATGAAGGATGAAGTGCCGGCGTGAGTTATAATCCTGAAAAATATTTCCATATACGGATGGATACGGATTAACGCAGATAAAACAATGCATTGTGGTGGTTTGCGCGTTTCCTTGATGTCGCTCACGGTAAGAGGACTCAATGCTGATGTCGCCTGGAGGCGCCTACTTTGGGTAATCCGTGGCTAAACGGCTTTTTATAGGTTTTATAGAATAACGGATATTTTATGAGCGAATTGCAAATCAGTTTGCTGGCAATCGGAATCCTGATCGTCGCTGGCGTGTACGGTTTTAACCGTCTCCAGGAAAGAAGATATCGGCGCATTGCCGAGAAGGCCTTCCCCGTCAGGCAGGAGGATGTGTTGCTTGATAGCGGCGCCAAGGAAGGTCGAGTGAGCAAGTCTAACGTTCCTCCCCTCTCTCCCACGAAGGGAGAGGGAGTTGATCCGGATGAGTACGAAATTTCCGATTTTCGCGAAGAATCGCGGATCGAGCCGGTCATTTCGGCGCTGCCGGAGGAGATGCGTGAAGAGATGCGGGTGGAGCCGGCGGAGGAACTGGCGGCATCGGGAGCAATCATCGAGGAAATCGAGCCTGTTTATGCGGTTGAATCAGCGCCGGAAGAGGACGTGAAGCCGTCTCTCGCGATTCAGCATGAAGACAGATCGGTCTCGCAGGATGAAACCATCAATTACCGGGTTCAGCTTCATCCGGGCGAACCGGTAGGCGTTGCGACGCTCATCGAGGCGATACAGCGCCAGGGAGATTTCGGCAAACGCGTGCATTGGCTCGGCATGAACTCACGGACGGGCAGATGGGAGGAGGTCGGGCAGGGGAGTGCCGATGAATATCTCAATATCGCCGTGACATTGCAGTTGGCGGATCGTTCAGGACCTGTTTCCGAGCCGGGCATGCTGGCCTTTTGGGGGCAGGTTCAGGCTGTGGCCGACGAATTGGTGGCGATCGCCGAATTCCCCGACCGTCAGCCCGCCTTGGCACTCGCCGCTGCGCTTGACCAGTTCTGCGCCGATGTCGATGTGCTGATCGGCGCCAATATCATCACGCAGAACGGGGTGGCTTTTGCCGCCACCAAGGTAAGAGCCATGGCTGAAGCGGCGGGAATGAAACTGCAGGCGGACGGCGCATTTCACTTTTTCAACGACGAGGGTGCGGATTTATTCTCGCTGGCCAACCTGGACCCACCGCCGTTTTCTGTTGAAAACATCCGCCAGCTCAGCACCCATGGCATCACTTTTCTGTTCGATGTGCCCAAGGTCGCCGACGGCGTGCGCATATTCAACCAGATGCTGATGGTGGCCAGGCAGATGGCTTCCTCGCTGGGTGGACAGGTGGTGGACGATAACCGCCGGCCGCTGAGCGATGCCGGGATCGCCAGGATCAAGCAGCAGCTAGCCGAAATTTACGCCAGGATGGAAGCACAGCAGATCAAGAGCGGCAGCGCTCGCGCGCTAAGGCTGTTTTCCTGAATGGTTGTTCCGCAAGATGTCGCCGCTCGCGCCCGTTTTCTGCGCGGGGAAATCGAGCGGCACAACTACCAGTATTACGTTCTGGATCAGCCGGAAATTCCGGATGCCGAGTATGACAAGCTGTTTCGCGAACTGGAGCGACTGGAGGCGGAACACCCGCAGCTTGCCACGCCCGATTCCCCCACCCGGCGCGTTGGCGCCGCGCCCCTCGCCGAATTTTCCCAACTGACCCACCGTGTGCCCATGCTTTCCCTCAACAATGCGTTCGAGGATGAAGAGGTGGCGGCATTCGACCGGCGCGTGCGGGAGGGGCTCGGCGTCGAAAAGGTGGAATATGCGGTGGACCCCAAATTTGACGGCCTGGCGATCAGCCTGATCTATGAAAACGGTATCCTGGTTCAAGGTGCGACGCGTGGCGACGGCTACACCGGCGAGGATGTGACCACCAATCTGCGGACGATCAAGGCCATTCCGCTGCGGCTCCATACGGTGAATCCGCCAAAGCTGCTTGAAGTGCGGGGTGAAGTCCTGATCCTCAAGGCGGACTTCGAAAAGCTCAACCGCCAGCAGCGGGAAAAGGGCGACAAGGAATTTGCCAACCCGCGCAATGCCGCCGCCGGTTCGCTGCGCCAACTCGACCCGCGCATAACGGCTACGCGCCCGCTGACCTTTTTTGCCTACGGCCTGGGCAGTGTCGAGGGGGTGATTTTGCCACGCAAGCTGAGCGCCATCATGGATTACCTGGAAAGCCTGAGAGTCGCAGTATGCCGCGAGCGCAGGGTGGTGCAAGGTATAGCAGGGCTGCTGGACTACTACCGCATGATCGGCGTCCGGCGTGGTGGCTTGCCCTACGATATCGACGGCGTGGTGTACAAGGTCAACGACCTGGATAGCCAGGAGCGGCTGGGTTACGTCGCGCGCGCGCCGCGCTTTGCCATCGCCCACAAATTCCCGGCGCAGGAAGCGATGACCGAGCTGCTGGGGATCGACGTGCAGGTCGGGCGAACCGGAGCGCTGACCCCGGTGGCGCGCTTGAAGCCGGTTTTCGTCGGCGGTGCGACGGTGTCCAACGCCACGCTGCACAATGAGGATGAAATCCGTCGCAAGGATGTGCGCATTGGCGACACCGTGATCGTGCGCCGCGCCGGCGATGTCATTCCGGAGGTGGTGGGCGTCGTGCTGGGAATGCGTCATCCCGGGGCGCAGGAATACAGCCTGCTGGAACAATACCCGGTGTGCCCGGTATGCGGCTCCCATGTCATCCGCCTGCCGGACGAAGCGGCGGCACGTTGCAGCGGCGGACTGTTCTGCCCGGCGCAACGCAAACGGTCTATCCTTCATTTCGCCAGTCGCCGTGCCATGGATATCGAAGGCATGGGCGATAAACTGGTGGATCAGCTGGTGGACAGGGAACTGATCCATACCCCGGCTGACCTGTATAAACTGGGCATGAACACGCTGACCAATCTTGATCGCATGGCGGAAAAATCTGCAAGCAATACGCTGGCGGCGATCGAGGCCAGCAAGAAAACCACCTTGGCGCGGTTTATTTTTGCCCTGGGTATCCGCAACGTGGGCGAGACTACCGCCAAGGATCTGGCGCGTCATTTCGGCGGCCTCGACGCACTGATGGCGGCTGACGAGGGTGCGTTGCAACAGGTGCCGGACGTGGGGCCGGTGGTGGCGCAGAGCATTGCCCAGTTTTTTGCTGAACCGCACAACCGTGAAGTGATCTCTAAGCTGGTCGAAGCCGGTGTGCACTGGGAAGAGGGCGCGGGGTCGCCAATCAGCACCAGTGCGATCAGCGGGAAAATCTTCGTCCTGACCGGAACCTTGCCGAGCTTGACGCGGGATGAGGCCAAGGAAAGAATCGAGGCTTTGGGCGGCAAGGTGAGCGGCAGCGTGTCGAAAAAGACGGATTATGTGGTCGCCGGCGCGGAGGCGGGCAGCAAGCTGGTCAAGGCTCAGGAGTTGGGGGTCACGATATTGGACGAGACGGGATTGATGGAGTTGCTGGAGGAGAAACCATGATAAAAATAATTCAAGCGATCTTTTGGGTGGCGGCCGGCATCACCGGGCGCGGCAAGATCAGCTATTTACGGACTCTGGAGTTGCCATGATTACGGCAAAGGAAGCAAAAGAAATATTGGCAACCGCCGATCTGATCTGTTCCGCAGAGGAGGTTGCTGCGGCACTAAAAGGCTTGGCCGGCGAAATCAAGGCATCGCTGGGCGATATGCACCCGTTGGTGCTGAGCGTGATGGGCGGAGCGGTGGTATTTTCCGGACAGCTCCTCCCCTTGCTCGATTTTCCGCTGGACTTCGACTATATCCACGCAACCCGCTACGGCAATGCCACTCAGGGTACTACTCTGGAATGGAAGGTGATGCCCAAGGAAAACGTCACCGGCCGGGTAGTTCTGGTGCTCGACGATATTCTGGATGAAGGCCACACCCTGGCGGCAATCCGCGACAAGGTGCTCGGCATGGGGGCTGCAGCGTTTTATAGCGCAGTGTTCGCGGACAAGGACCTGGGGCGGCCCAAGCCGATCCAGGCGGATTTTGCCGGGGTCACATTGCCCAACCGCTATGTCTTCGGTTACGGCATGGATGTACGCGGAGCATGGCGCAATTTGCCCGCGATTTACGCATTAAAGGAAAAGTAAAAATGTTAGGAATTATCGGCGGCACCGGACTGACCCAGCTGACAAATCTCGAAATCACCCATCGGCAGGTGATCCGCACTCCTTACGGAGAGCCATCCGGCGCGCTGACCTTCGGCAAGATCAAGGACCATGAAATTGTGTTCATGGCGCGACACGGCTATGGGCACTCTATTCCGCCGCACGAGGTCAACTACCAGGCTAACATGTGGGCGTTGCACTCCCAGGGGGTGACGAACGTCGTGTCGATCGCCACCGTCGGCGGAATCAACCCGGATTATGAGCCGGGCGCCATCGTCATTCCCGACCAGATCATCGACTACACCCACGGGCGCAAGGCCACTTACTATGAAGGTAACGGCAAGCCGGTCACACACGTCGATTTCACCAAGCCCTACTGTGAAAAAATGCGCCAGCAGTGCATGCAGGCTGCATCGGAGGCAGGAGAGAAGTTTGTCGATGGTGGGGTCTATGCCGCAGTGCAGGGGCCGCGGCTGGAAACGGCTGCCGAAATAAACCGACTCGACCGTGACGGCGCGACCATGGTGGGCATGACCGGAATGCCGGAAACGGTGCTCGCCCGCGAGTTGGGACTTTGTTATGCCGCCATTGCCGTGGTCGCCAATCACGCCGCAGGACGAAATTCCAGCAAGCACGCCATCAGCTTCGAGGAAATCGACGCCGTCCTGAAGCAGGCCATGCAGCGGGTACGGGGCATCCTGGAGCACATGGTGGGACTGAATGGCGATTAGAACCGTATTGCGCATGGGCGATCCGCGCCTGCTGGAAAAAGCGGCGCCGGTTGAGGAGTTCGACACCCCCGAATTGCATGCGCTGGTACAGGATATGCGCGACACCATGGCCGCCCTCAGCGGTGCTGGATTGGCCGCTCCCCAGATCGGGGTCGGCTTGCAAGTGATGATTTTCGGCGTGGAAGCCAACCCGCGTTATCCGGATGCCGAACGGGTACCGGACACGGTATTGATTAATCCGATGCTAACCCTACTCGACGACGAAATGGATGAAGGTTGGGAAGGCTGCCTGAGTATTCCTGGCCTGCGCGGCTTGGTGCTGCGCTACAGAAGGTTGCGCTACCAAGGCTTCGATCCGTTCGGCAACCCGATAGACCGTACTGTGAGCGGCTTTCATGCGCGGGTGGCGCAGCACGAGTCCGACCATTTGCAGGGCATCCTGTACCCGGTACGGATCAGGGATATAAGGCAGTTTGGGTTTGTCGAGGAGTTGTTCCCCGATAATGCGCCGGTTGCCGAGTAGCGGTGCGCGAAGCTTATCCCAGGCGGATACGAGTGAGCTGGTTGTATTTTTCGGAACTGGCGCGTAACCAATGCGAGATAACTTGGCCTGCATCAACCCTGACTCTCTACTAAAGGGAAAGGGCGACGGGGCTCGCTTAGCCAGTTTCACGTTAATCAAGAAATCCGGCATAATGGACGCTCCCTTGGCTGTTGGTCGAGCCTGTATCCCAAGCGAAACGAGTGAATAATCCTGACCATACATATGGTTGCGTTTTGTTTTTCGGTTGGAGCAGGTGGGGGCTGGCCGGTCTATGATAGGCTGAGTCGAGAAGAGTGTGAGCAGTTTTAAAGCTTGGGAGGGGTTTCGAGTTGATGAATGTCCAAATGCATCCGATGATTTTCAAGCTATGCGCATTTGGACATATAAATAAAAACCGCGTCGTGCAAAGTTCGCAACGACGCGGTTTTTACTTCATATTTGGTGCCCAGAAGAGGACTCGAACCTCCACACCTTGCGGCACACGGACCTGAACCGTGCGCGTCTACCAATTCCGCCATCTGGGCAAATCAACAAGCCCGAACTTTAATAGGAAAGCGATATTTTGTCAACGAAGAAAATAAGATCCAGAGACCCCTTCCTCGAACGTGAGCGTGCTCAGTACGAGCATCCGTTGCCGAGCCGGGAATATATTCTGCAACTCCTCACCGAGCAGGGTGCTCCTGTGGCCGAGAATAAATTGGCCAAGATACTGGAAATCCTGGAAGACGAGGGGGAGGTGTTCAGTCGTCGCCTCAGGGCGATGGAGCGCGATGGCCAGATCATGCGCAACCGCAAACATGAAGTTTGCGTGGTGGACAAGCTGGACCTGATCAAGGGCAAGGTGCAGGGGCACAAGGATGGTTTCGGCTTCCTGGTGCCTGACGATGGCGGCGAGGATTTGTTCCTGGGCCCGAGCCAGATGCAGAAAGTGCTGCACGGCGACCGTGTGATGGCACGGATGATCGGCGAGGACCGGCGCGGACGTCCTGAAGGCAGCATCGTCGAGGTGCTGGAGCGCGTCAATACGCGCATCGTGGGCCGCCTTTTCAATGAGCATGGCATTCTGTTCGCGGTGGCTGAAAACAAGCGTATCAGCCAGGATTTCCTGATTCCGCCCGGTGGCGATATGGGCGCTCAGCCCGGTCAGGTGGTGATGATAGAAATCATCGAGCAGCCGAGTAAGAATGCCAAGCCGGTCGGGACGGTGGTAGAGATCCTCGGTAATTACACCGACCCCGGCATGGAAATTGAAATCGCATTGCGCAAGCATGATTTGCCGCATGTGTTTTCGCCTGAGGTGGAAAGCCTGGCGAAGAAGTTCTCGCCGAAGGTGTTGAAAAAGGACATGGCAGGGCGCGAGGATCTGCGCGAATTGCCGCTGGTGACTATAGACGGCGAGACTGCACGGGATTTCGACGATGCTGTGTTTTGCAGGCCGTTGGATAAGGGCTGGAAGATACTCAGCAAGGGCGGCTGGAAGCTGTACGTGGCGATTGCCGACGTCAGCCACTACGTGCAGCCCAAGGATGCGCTGGATAGGGAGGCTTTCGACCGCGGCAATTCGGTGTACTTCCCGCGCCGTGTCATCCCGATGCTGCCGGAAGAGTTGTCCAATGGTCTGTGCTCGCTGAACCCGCATGTGGAGCGGCTGTGCATGGTGTGCGAGATGGATATCAGTGGCAATGGCGAGGTAAAGAAGTACCGCTTCTATCCTGCCGTGATGAATTCCAAAATGCGCTTTACCTACACCACGGTGGCGGCGATGTTGGCCGACCCCAAGGGCAAGGAGGCGAATGAGCACAAGGATCAACTGCCCCATGTCCAGGAACTGTACAAGCTGTTCAAGGTGCTGGGCAAGGCGCGCGAGAAGCGCGGCGCCATCGATTTCGAGACCATCGAGACGCAAATGCTATTCAACGATCAGGGCAAGATCGAGCGCATCGTGCCGGTGCACCGCAACGATGCTCACCGTGTGATCGAGGAGTGCATGCTGGCCGCCAACGTATGCGCTTCTGATTTCCTGAAGAAGAACGAGCATCCCACCCTGTACCGTATCCATGAGGGGCCGACGCCGGAGAAGCTGGAAGGGTTGCGCGAATTCCTCAAGGAGTTCGGCTTGCCTTTGGGTGGCGGCGACGACCCTCACGCCAAGGACTACGCCAAGCTGTTGTCCAAGGTTAAAGGGCGTCCGGACGAGCAGTTGCTGCAAACGGTCATGCTGCGCTCGCTACGCCAGGCAGTGTATAGCCCCGACAACGTCGGGCATTTCGGCCTTGCCTATGAGTCTTACACCCATTTCCCCTCTCCGATCCGCCGCTACCCGGACTTGCTGGTGCATCGTGCCATCAAGGCCGTGCTCAAGGGCGAGAAATACCAGCCTGGAAAATGGGCGGAGCTGGGCATCCATTGTTCCCAGACCGAACGCCGTGCCGACGAGGCGACGCGCGATGTCAACGACTGGCTCAAGTGCTTCTACATGCAGGACAAGGTAGGCGAAACCTTCGATGGCACCGTCGCCAGCGTCACCGGCTTCGGCGTGTTCGTCGCGCTCGACAACATCTATGTGGAAGGCCTGGTGCATGTGACCGAGCTGGGTAGCGATTATTTCCATTTCGATGCCGCCAAGCACCAGTTGCTGGGCGAGCGTACCGGTCAGCGCTTCCGCCTGGGCGACAGGCTGAAGGTCAAGGTGGCGCGGGTCGATCTCGAAACCATCAAGATCGACTTCGTCATGGCTGAACCCAAAGGAATAAAACCTTCCTGGTCAGATGAGCGGCCTGCCAATAAGGGAAAATCAGGCGCCAAACGTTCTGGTACCAAGGAGGCGAGCAGCGGCAAAAAGCCAGCTTCTAAAGGGAGAACACGGAAAGCCAGGGACTGATGGCAGATAGTTTTATTTACGGCTTTCATGCCGTGGTCAGCCGCATTCGGCAAAGCCCGAAGGGTGTCGTCGAAATCTATCTGCACCGGGAGCGGCAAGACCCGCGTTCGCGCGAGCTGCTGCAACTGGCCGAAGAGCAGGGTGTACGCGTCATTTTCATGGAGCGCCACCGCCTCGACGGCATGATCGGCAACGACAAGCACCAGGGCGTGGTGGCGAAAGTCGAGGCGGTGCAGCAGTACCATGACGTGTTCGACATTCTGGAGGGTTTGAGCGAGCCGGCGTTATTGCTGGTGCTGGACGGCGTGCAGGACCCCCACAACCTGGGTGCCTGTCTGCGCGTGGCGGACGCAATGGGCGCTCATGCCATAGTCGTGCCGAAAGACCGCGCCGCCGGGCTCAACGCCACGGTGCGCAAGGTCGCCAGCGGCGCGGCGGAAACAGTGCCCCTGGTTACCGTCACCAACCTCGCGCGCAGCTTGCGCGAGATCAAGGAAGCGGGCGTCTGGGTGGTAGGAACGGCAGGGGAGGCACAAAGCGACCTGTTTACCGCCAAACTCGACGGTCCGACCGCTTGGGTCATGGGCGCCGAGGGCGAGGGCATGCGCCGCCTTACCCGCGAAACCTGCGATCAGCTGGTGCGGATCCCGATGTTCGGCAGCGTGGAAAGCTTGAATGTTTCCGTCGCCAGCGGCATTTGCCTGTATGAGACGCGGCGGCAAAGGGCTGCTTCGAAATAACACGGGAATGTCCACTAGCCATGAATTGGCAGAATTTCGCAGTCTTTGTGGGTCAGGCTTTAGCCTGACAGCGAAGACGTTAAGCGGTCGATGTGCGACGCATCGAAGCGGTGATTGCTGAACGCGAATTTTTTTCTGGAGAAATGGTATGAATACTTCCCCCGATGAACTCGACTATCGCACTGCACGCGCCTGGGTGATCGACCGGATGGTTTTTGTGGAACTGACCGACGGCCGCCAGATCGGCTTTCCTGCCGATCGTTTCCGGCGGCTACATTGACGCGAGCGACGAGCAACTCGCCGCTCTGAGCTTGCGCGCCTCCGGCGCGGCTCTGCGCTGGGAAAGCATCGACGAGGATATCACTGTGCGTGGCATTGTCGAAGGCCGTTTCCAGCTTCCCCTGCCGACTGCCCGTATTGCTGCCTTACAGCAAGTGCTCGCTGCAACTCTGGCCCCTATGGGATTTCAATTCGGCTGAGGCGATCGCCATGGCTTGCAGTTGAGACCGGCCAACTTCCCATAAATCCATAACTCAAAATTAGGGTTTCCCCTATTTACAACATTTCCGATTCCTGTGCCTTCATATCCTGTTATCGGGATTGCAAGCGACAGGCAGTAGGGGGAGTTAACTGCCGAACACCGAACATGACTAATAAAAAAACAGAGAATACAAAAAATGCCGGGGAGACGCACCAACACCGAGGACTGCTTTTGGTTATTGGGAAGCCTGTGCAACCTGTACCGCATCCCCTTCGATGCCGCATTGGTAGCCAGCCAGTTCCCGCCGCCGTATACGCTTGCCACCTTCCATGAAGCGGCACGGGCACTCGGCTTCAAGACCGGGGTCCGACCGCTACCCAGTGACGGATGGGCAAAATACCCCTTCCCCTGCATCGCCTTCCTGAAGCCTCAGGCTCAGAACGAAGCCAGCCGCATCGAAGCACTCCCCGGCGATCACCAGGTCATCCCGTTCCCTGCGCACCCGGAAAAACCGCCGCCATCCCAGACCGAACCGGACGAGGCATCCGAACCCGTACCGGAAATCCTCACCCCTATCCTCATCGTCAAAACCGACGGCCAGCATCTCCTCTACTTCCGTACCGGTTCCCAAGCCCCCGAAACCCTCAACCTCGCAGACGCTCCCAAGCTCCTCGAACCCGACCTGATCCTCATCGCCCGCGAGCAGGCCGGTGCGGACGGCAAGCCCGAGGACATCGCCGGTTTCGGGTAGTGTCAGAAATTCTGTGTGTGAAAGGTCGGGTTAAAAATCAGTTCAGTG
>CAZLJK010000068.1:0-14372 GCA_964559825.1 uncultured Sulfuricella sp.
GTCCTGCGTCGGCGCTGCACGCTGCGAGCAGTCCTGCTACGACGAAGCCAAGGCGATGCGCTCCGTGGTCAACAACTTCCTTGACGACATGCACCGCCCGGCCCTGCCGTACAAGATGAAATTCAAGTTCTCCGGCTGCCCGAACGACTGCGTCAACTCGATTCAGCGTTCCGACATGGCCGTGATCGGCACCTGGCGCGATAGCATCCGGACCGACGATGTGCTGGGCAAGAAGTGGTTTGCCAAACACGGCATGGACGAACTGGTTAACGACGTGATCAGCCGCTGCCCGACCAAGGCGCTGACCCTGAAGAGCACCCAGGATGTTTCCAAGGCCGAAGGTATTTCCAGCGTTGCGATCAATGACACCCAGTCGATGCAAATCGAAAACCACAGCTGCGTACGCTGCATGCACTGCATCAACGTCATGACCGGCGCCCTGGCTCCGGGCAAGGACAAGGGCGTGACCGTCCTGGTCGGCGGCAAGAGCGTGCTGAAGATCGGCGCCCAAATGGGTACCGTGGTGGTTCCGTTCATGAAGCTGGAATCCGATGAGGACTTTGATGCTTTGAATCAGCTTGCTCAGGACCACATCGACTTCTTCGCCGAAAATGCGCTGGAACACGAGCGTAGCGGCGAGATGATCGACCGTATCGGTCTGGTCAACTATCTCGAAGGCATCGGCCTCGATGTCGATGCGAGCATGGTGCTGCATCCGCGGTCCAATCCCTATGCACGTATGGACGGCTGGGAAGAGGAAGTCGAGAAGGCCAACCAGCGCAAAGCGAACGCGGCTTGATGCTTGGCATTTAGCCTCAGAAACTTTAGATAAAAGTGTTTGGAGAGAATAATGACTGAAATGCGTGAACCGATTGAGAGCGGCGTACCCGATCATGTGCAGTACCTGCACCCGCTGATGAAGAAAAACTACGGCAACTGGAAGTACCATGATCGTCCCCGTCCAGGTGTGCTGCACCATGTATCCCACAACGGCGACCAAATCTGGACGGTGCGTGCCGGTACTCAGCGTCAGATGGACGTTTACACCATCCGCACGCTGTGCGACATCGCCGACCAGTTCGCCGACGGTTATGTGCGTTTTACCACGCGCAGCAACATCGAGTACATGGTTGCCGACGAATCGAAAGTGGCGCCGCTGATTGCCGAACTGGGCAAGCACGGCTTCCCGATCGGCGGTACGGGTAACTCGGTATCGATGATTTCCCACACCCAGGGCTGGCTGCACTGCGACATTCCGGGTACCGATGCTTCCGGCGTGGTGAAGTCCCTGATGGACGAACTCTACGAAGAGTTCATCCACGAAGAGATGCCTAACCGCGTCAAGCTGTCCACCTCCTGCTGCGAAATCAACTGCGGCGGCCAGGCCGACATCGCGATCGTGATGCAGCATACCAAGCCGCCGAAGATCAATCATGATCTGGTGGCCAACGTTTGCGAACGTCCGACCGTGGTTGCACGTTGCCCGGTTGCGGCAATTCGCCCCGCCCTGGTGAACGGCAAGCCTTCTCTGGAAATCGACGAAGCCAAGTGCATCTGCTGCGGCGCTTGCTTCCCTCCCTGCCCACCAATGCAGATCAACGATCCGGAGTATTCCAAGATCGCAATCTGGGTTGGCGGCAAGAACTCCAACGCCCGTATCCGTCCGACCTTCCACAAACTTGTTGCTTCCGGCCTGCCCAACAATGCCCCGCGCTGGCCTGAAGTGGGTGCGGTGGTGAAGAACATCCTGCGCGTATACAAGGCGGATGCCAAGCCTTGGGAGCGTCTGTCCGACTGGGTGGAACGTATCGGCTGGCCACAGTTCTTCGAGAAAACCGGCCTGCCTTTCACCAAGTACCATATTGATGATTGGCGCGGTGCTCGTGCGACGCTGAATGCATCTACACACATCCGGTTCTAATACCGCAGTGTCAATTCCCTGCCGGAACACCCGGCCTGGAATTGGCGATCCTCTAACTTTCTGATAACAGGATATTCAGGGATGAAATTCGGAATATTGGTGAACGAAGGCCCGTACAACCACCAGGCGGCAGATACTGCGTATCAGTTTGCCAAGGCGGCGATTGACAAGGGCCACGAAATCCATCGTGTGTTTTTCTATCACGACGGCGTAAACAATGCGAGCAAGCTGACCGAGCCGCCTCAGGACGACCGCAACATCGTCAACCGCTGGAGCAAACTGGCGGAAGATCATGGTGTGGATCTGGTGGTGTGCGTGGCTGCGGGCTTGCGTCGCGGCATCGTGGACGAAAATTTGGCGTTGGGGTTCCGGATTTCCGGTCTGGGTCAGCTGGTTGAGTCCGGCATCCAGGCGGATCGACTGGTTACCTTCGGCGATTGATTGGGAGAAGTCATGAATGAAAGCACAGGGGGTATCGATATGGATGATGAGTCCTCGGGTACCGTAAAAAAATTCGCATTCATCAACCGTAAAGCACCATACGGCACTATCTACGCGCTGGAATCCCTCGAGGTCGTGCTGATCAGCGCCGCTTTCGATCAGGATGTCAGTCTGGTGTTTGTGGACGATGGCGTGTACCAGCTTAAAAAAGGTCAAGGCACCAAGGCGGTGGGCATGAAGAACTTCTCGCCCACCTACCGTGCGCTGGAAGGTTACGACATCGAGAAGCTCTACGTCGAGAAGGAATCGCTGGAATCTCGCGGTCTGGCTGTGGAAGACCTGATAGTCGATGTGGAAGTGCTGACTTCCGAAGAAATGGCGACACTCATGGACGAGCAAGACGTCGTCATGAGTTTCTGATTAGGGGGCGAAAATGTTACATATCGTAAATAAATCACCTTCTGAGAGAAATACGCTGGATGCTTGCCTGCGTATGGCCAAGAAGGGTTCCACCGTTTTGTTGATTGAAGATGGCGTGTATGCCGTGACCAAGGGCAGTGCAGCCGAGAGTAAGATGAAGGCGGCAATGGCTAAAGACATCCGTGTTTATGCCCTGTGGCCCGATCTGGAGGCGCGCGGCATGCAGGACACCGTGATCGACGGCGTCAAGCAGGTTGATTATGCGGGTTTCGTGGATTTGGTGGCGGATAATAAAAACGTCCAGTCCTGGCTGTAATTTTGATATTTAATTTTAAGGAGATGAAACATGGGCTTTGAAATCAACGGCAAGACCTACGAAACAGACGAAGAAGGTTACCTGGTAAATCTGAGCGAGTGGGATGAGGAAGCTGCCAAGTACCTGGCGGTGGAAGAGAAGGTTGACCTCACCGATCAACACTGGGAAGTCATCAACTTCCTGCGCGAGTACTACAACGACTACCAGATCGCTCCTGCCGTTCGCGTTCTGACCAAGGCCATTGGCAAGAAATTGGGACCTGAGAAGGGCAACAGCAAGTACCTGTATGAGCTGTTCCCGTATGGCCCGGCCAAGCAGGCATGCAAGATCGCCGGTTTGCCGAAGCCGACTGGCTGTATCTAAGCCAAAGCCGTCAGGCTGTACTAAGCAAGACAAGAAAACTGGACGCAGTCGGGATCAGCGGGTCGCTCAAGGGCGGTCCGTTCCGACTGGCGCCAGCCAGATTAAATGATGTCGACGCCAGTGGTTTAACCGTGGCGGAGGCTTAAGCGAGACCGGGGGATGTTAATGTCGTTTCTGACCGTGCTGTATGCGTGCATTTTCTACGCAGCCACTGCCATGCTGGTAGGCGGGCTGGTGGTTAAAGTTAACCGCTACGCTCGTACGCCTGCGCCCCTCAAAATTCCGACTACGCCTGCACCGACGACGATGGGCGGGGTAGTGTTCCGGATGGCGCGCGAAGTGGCGCTTTTTGAGAGCCTGTTCAAGTCTAACAAATGGATCTGGCTCTTCGGCTGGCTCTTCCATGTTTCACTGCTGCTTGTCGTGGTGCGCCATTTGCGCTATTTCATCGATCCAGTCTGGTTCTGGGTGGGTTGGGCTCAGCCCTTCGGAAAATACGCCGGCTTCGCCATGGTGGCGGGTCTTGGCGGTCTGTGGGCGCGCCGATTCCTGGTGGATCGCGTGCGTTATATCTCGACGCCTTCCGATCACCTGATGTTGATACTTCTGATCGGTATCGGCCTGACGGGCCTGGGGATGAGTTTTGTCGCGCATACCGATATTGTCGCGGTGAAGGATTTCTTCCTCGGCCTGATGGTTTTCGATCTGCGGCCGCTCCCGGCAGACCCCGTGCTGCTGGTGCATTTGAGTCTGGTGGCTTTGCTCATGGTGATTTTCCCGATCAGTAAGCTGCTGCATGCGCCGGGAATATTCTTTAGCCCTACCCGTAATCAAACCGATGATTCACGCGAGCGGCGCCATATCGCCCCATGGGCAACCAAGTTCGATGCGGCTCCTGGGTCGAAGTCGGAATAGCGTAAAAAACAAGGCAAGCGGCAAAATACGGCACGCGCTAATTAACAGAAGTAGGAGGGACAGTGGCTGCTCCACAATTTGAGGTACCCAAGCTCACGGGCTATATTGAAGTCCCAGCGGTGAAGGAAGGCGCGACGGCGCACGTCAGGTCATTTCCTGCCAATGCGGCGATTCAGGAAATAATCGGGTTTCCTGCGGGGTCGGAGCCCGGCGAACTGATTGAAGGCTGGCATGACAAAGCGATCGCCAAGATGGGCGATCTGCTGGGTAGGTATCGCTCGTTGCAGGTCTTCATGGATGCCTGCGTCCACTGTGGCGCATGCACGGACAAGTGCCACTACTTCCTTGGCACAGCGGATCCGAAGAACATGCCGGTCGCTCGCCAGGATCTGATGCGCAGCGTTTACCGTCGCCATTTCACTTTCGCCGGCAAGTACTTCCCCTCCCTGGTGGGCGCCAAGGACTTGACCAAGGAGGTTCTCGACGACTGGTACACCTATTACTACCAGTGCTCCGAGTGCCGTCGCTGCTCGGTATTCTGCCCGTACGGCATCGATACCGCCGAAGTGACCATGGCCGGACGCGAAATCCTGGATACCGTCGGATATGGTCAGAAATACACCAACGAGATCATGGGCAAGTTGCACAAGATCGGGAATAACCTCGGCTTGCCCGGCCCGGCCCTGATAGATACCCTGGAAGGCCTGGAAGAGGACATGCTCGACGCCACCGGTGTGGCGGTCAAGCTGCCGCTCGATGTCAAAGGCGTCGAGGTGTTGCTGGTTACGCCATCCGCCGACTTCTTCGCCGAACCCCATGTGGAAAGTCTGATGGGTTACGGCAAGGTGTTCCACGCCGCAGGCATCAGCTGGACGCTGAGTTCCAAGGCGTCCGAGGCCGGCAACTTCGGCATGTTCATCGGCAGCTACGAGAATACCCGCCGCGCCGCGATGCGCATCCGCGAAGCTGCCCTGGAGCTGGGGGTGAAGCGTATTGTCGTGGGTGAATGCGGACACGCCTGGCGTGTTGCTTATGCCTTCTGGAACACCCTGATCGGTGTCGGCGCGGGCGGCGAAGATCCATTCTCGATCGAACTGCAGAAACAGCTCGATCCGCGTTACCCGGCTCCGCAGCATATTTGTGAGTTCACCAACGATCTGATCAAGCAGGGCAAGCTCAAGTTCGACAAGAGCCTGAACGACCACCGTGTCGTCACCTTCCACGATTCATGCAACGTGGCTCGCGGCTCGCGTATGGGCGATATTCCGGGCGGACAATTCATCATCCCCCGCGAAGTCATCAAGGCCGTCGTGAACAATTATTACGACATGGCCGAAGAAACCATCGGCGAAAGCACCTTCTGCTGCGGCGGTGGCGGCGGTCTGCTGACCGACGACCTGCTCGAGATCCGCGTCAAGGGTGCGCTGCCTCGCATGGAGGCGTTAAACAACGTGGTTCAGGAACACCAGGTCAATTTCCTGGCTTTGATTTGCGCGATCTGCAAGGCGCAGTTCAACAAGGTGGTTCCTTTTTACGGTTTCGATATGAGCATGGTGGGTGGCGTTCACCAATTGGTGAGTACGGCCATCCTATTGGAAAAAGAAGAAGAGTAGTTTTGTAGGGTGCGTATCACGCACCAATACAGTCGGCACGGTGCGCGCGCAGCGCACCCTACAAGTTGATTTTTAGGAGATTAAGCTATGTCAGTTTCACCTGAAGAGATGAACAAGAATTCCGCCCGTACCTTCCGCCGCTACAAGGATGGAAAAAACGAGTGGCGCAGCTGGCAGGACAAGATTTTTGAGGCCGACAAATCCCACAAGTGCCCGGAATACGTACTGAGCACGCCGCCTTGCCAGGGGAGCTGTCCGGCAGGCGAGGATATTCGCGGCTACCTGAATATCGTGCGCGGAGTAGAAAAGCCAGTCGGCGGCGTGCCGATGCAGGAATACGCATGGCGCCGCCTGACCTCGGCCAATCCGTTCCCTTCGGTGATGGGCCGCGTTTGCCCGGCTCCTTGCGAATCCGGCTGCAACCGTAATGAAGTTGACGATTTTGTCGGCATCAACTCCGTCGAACACTATCTCGGCGAGTACGCGATCAAGAACAATCTGAAATTCTCCATGCCGGAAGGCGTCCAGAAGTCCGGCAAAAAAGTGGCGATCATCGGCGGCGGCCCTGCCGGTTTGTCGGCAGCCTACCATCTGACGCTGAAGGGCCATTCCTGCACGATATTCGACGAGCACGCGTTGCTTGGCGGCATGATGCGTTACGGCATTCCCGGCTTCCGCACGCCGCGCGACGTGCTCGACACCGAAATTCAGCGCATCATCGACCTCGGTGTCGAGGTCAAGCTGAATGTGCACATCGGCAAGGACATCACGCTCGACCAGATCAAGAAAGACTATGACGCGATATTCATGGGCATGGGCGCCCAAGCTGGCCGCCCCCTGCCTGTTCCCGGCGCGGAAGCCCCCAACGTCGTGACCGCTATGGCTTTCCTGCGTGCCTTTAACGATGGCCGCCTGCAGCACGTCGGTAAACGCGTCGTGGTGATCGGCGGTGGCGATACTTCCATCGACGTGGCAACGGTTGCGCGCCGCCTGGGTCACATCAAGGCAACGAACCCGGCTGATCGTTCCGAGCACGTGATTTCCGGTCAGGTCGCACACGATGTGGCTGCGGTTTCCGCCAAGGAAGGCGCCGAAGTCGTGCTGTGTTCGCGCGCCGCGGTCGAGAAGATGAACGCCAACAAGCATGAGGTCGAAGAAGCGCTGGCCGAAGGCATTGTAATCAAGGGCAATATTACCCCAGTGTCGATCGTGGTCGGCGCGGACGGCCGTGCAACGGCCCTGCGCGTGGCAGAACTGGAGACCGTGGGCGGCAAGCAGGTCGTCAAGGAAGGCACCGAATACGACATCCCGGCCGACCTGATCGTTTCCGCAATCGGCCAGGCTGTGGACTTCACCGGCCTGGAAGGCTTCGACAACGGCAAGGGCCTGATCAGCGCCGACAAGCACTATCAGGTTCCCGGCCAAAAAGGCATCTTCGTCGGCGGCGACGTGCTTCGTCCGCACCTGCTGACCACCGCCATTGGTCATGGCCGTATTGCCGCAGAAAGCATCGATCATTACCTGAGTGGCGAGGATCTGGGCAAGCGGCCAAAAGTGGACGTCGCCTATTTCGATGTGTTGCGCAAGGAAATTGAAGTCGGTCTGGCTCCGGAGGAATACCATACCCGTAGCAAGGAAGAGGTCAAAAAGGCGGAGGGCTTCGCCAAGGAGATCGATCTGGGTACCTGGGGTACGGACAAGGCCAAGTTCGCCGTGCACAACTTCGAGAACCGCTCCGATAAATACGTCATTCCGTCCAACGAACTGTTCCTCGGTCATTTCCCGTTTACGCCGCGTAACAAGCGCAGCTTCGTGACCCTGACCGCAGAACAGGTGCTGGGTCACTTCGAGGAGCGTCTGGAAGCGCTGGACGATAAGACGGTGGTCTCGGAAGCCAAACGCTGCATGAGTTGCGGCCTGTGCTTCGAGTGCGACAACTGCGTGGTCTACTGCCCGCAGACAGCCGTGTTCAAAGTGAAGAAGGCGCAAGCCACTACCGGCCGCTACGTGGACACCGACTACTCCCGTTGCATCGGTTGCCATATCTGTGCGGACGTGTGCCCCACCGGCTACATCAAAATGGGGATGGGCGACTAAATATGATCAATCCAGCGAAACGGCGAAGCGCACTCGGATGGCTGTCCGCCGCCGTGTTTGCCCTGCTTCTGGCTGGGGTCATGCCCGCCACGGCAGATGACGAGCACGGTGCGCACAGTGGTCACAAGGTGATTGCGAAGGGCGACCAGTGTGTGCGCGACGTGGAGTATATGCGTCGTAACCACATGAAACTCCTCAAGCATCAGCGCGACGAGACCATGCACAAAGGGATACGCACCACTCAGGACAGCTTGAAAAACTGCATTGAGTGTCACGTCAATCCCAAGACCAACAGCGTGGCGAGCAGCAAGGAAGACTTCTGCATGGGCTGTCACACCTACGCTGCCGTCAAGCTGGATTGCTTCGAGTGTCATTCAAGCAAGCCGAAGGCTCCCGTAGCGGGAACGCAGCCGACCGTAACGCCCATGCAGCAGCATGAAGGCATGGACAAGCAGTCCAGTCTGTCCGGAAAGATGCGCATGAAAATGCAGGCATTACTAGCGAGCTTGAACATGGGCGAGGGCGTTAAATGAGCAAAGACGTAGATAACAGCCGCAGGAAATTCATCGCAGCAGGGGTGGCAGGTACTGCCGGATTGGTGCTTGCGCCAGGCGTGACGCTGCTGGATATGGCCAATGCGCGTCCTGCCGGCGAGCCGGCTTCCAGCGCCAAACGCTGGGGCATGCTGATCGACAGCACCAAATGCGCGACCGGTTGCACCGACTGCGTTTCCGCCTGCGGCAAGGAGAACGGCTTTGGCTCAACGGGGCATCCGGAAACCGATGCGCAGTGGATCCGCAAGATCGAGCTGAAGGAAGTCAAAAGCGGCAAGAGCCATTCCCTGCCGATGATGTGTCAGCACTGCGCTGAGCCGCCGTGCGTGGATGTGTGCCCGACCGGCGCGTCGTTCAAGCGCGCCGACGGCATTGTCCTGGTGGATCGCCATATCTGCATCGGCTGCCGTTACTGCATGATGGCCTGCCCATACAAGGCCCGTTCCTTCGTGCATGAAGAGCACGACGACCAGAATCCCGATGTGCCGCGCGGCAAAGGTTGCGTCGAGTCCTGCACGCTGTGCGTGCACCGGATAGACAAGGATCTGCAACCCGCCTGTGTTGAAGCCTGCTCGGCGGGGAATCATGGCGCGATGTTGTTCGGCGACCTGAACGATGCCAACAGCGAAATTGCCAAACGCATTGCCACTTACGCAACTACGCAGGTTCGCGCCGATCTGGCGCTGAATACTGGTGTGCGTTACGAGGGGATTTGAACGCCATGAATTTTGAAACCTTCCGCAAAATCGAACCTAATATTTTCTACGCACTGCTTGGCTTGTTCGGCTTGGTCGCTGCCATCGGTATGGGCGCTGCCTACTACATGGAAGTTCACGGCCATGTGGTGACCGGCATGACCAACCAGGTTGTCTGGGGTATGCCGCACGTGTTCGCGATCTTCCTGATCGTGGCCGCCTCCGGCGTACTGAATCTGGCATCGCTCGGATCGGTATTTGGAATCAAGGTGTACAAGGTACGCGCCCTGCTGTCCGGCTTGCTGGCCATCGCCATGCTGGCAGGCGGTCTGACCGTGCTGATGCTGGACCTGGGCCGCAATGACCGCGTCATCATTGCAATGACGCACCTCAATTTCAAATCTGTTTTTGCCTTGAATGTGTTCCTGTACACCGGCTTCTTCACCATCGTGGGCGTCTATATCTGGACCATGCTGGACCGCAAGATGCATGGTTATACGAAATACGTCGGTTTCGCCGCCTTCATCTGGCGCCTGGCCCTGACGACCGGTACCGGCGCCATCTTCGCATTCCTGGTGGCGCGTCAAGCCTATGGCAGCGCGGTGTTGATGCCAATGTTCATCATCATGTCGTTTTCGTTCGGACTGGCAGTGTTTATCATCGTACAGCACGTGATGTTCCGCTGGAACAACCGCAAGCTGGACCCGGCCATCCAGCGGCGCTTGAAGAACCTGCTGGGGGTGTTCGTTGCCGCGGTACTTTATTTCACGTTGGCCTATCATCTGACCAACCTGTATTTTGCCAAGCAGTACGATTTCGAGCGCTTTATCCTGGTTGAAGGCGGAATTTACACCAACCTGTTCTGGTTCGGTCAGATTCTGCTGGGCACCCTCGCGCCGCTGGCCATCCTGTTCCATTCCGAATTGAGCAAGAAGTGCAGCTGGGTAGTTACGGCAGCATTTCTGGTCATACTCGGCGGCTTCGCGCAACTTTACGTGCTGCTTATCGGTGGCCAGGCATTCCCGCTAAGCCTGTTCCCCGGCATGGAAGTGAGCAGCAGTTTCTTCGATGGCAGGATCAATCCCTACAGCCCGAGCCTGCCGGAGTTCCTGCTTGGATTCGGCGGCATTGCCATCGCGGCCTTGATCACCGCCGTCGCAATCAGGGTGCTGCCCTTCTTGCCTGAAGATGAACTCAGTCAAGTTGAGAGGCAGGCACTGGCCGACTAGCCCATTGAAAGCGTCGGGCATGCGAGCTTCCCGCTCTCATGCCCGAACTTATCGTGCCTGGGGCGGGAAATTTGCGGAACCTTTTCTGTCTAATCCATCGACAGTATTTACGCGTAATACGGATTCCGAATCATGTCCCGTCTGCTGATCTCAGCTGCACATAAATCCTCCGGAAAAACCACCGTCTCCATTGGCCTGTGCGCTGCACTCAGGGCGCGCGGAACCCAGGTTCAGCCCTTCAAGAAGGGACCCGATTACATCGACCCGATGTGGCTTTCCGTTGCCAGCGGGCGCTGCTGCCGCAACCTTGATTTCTTCTTGATGGGCGAGGACGAGATCGTCGCCGAATTCCAGCGCCACTCCGCCGGTGCCGACGTCAGCCTGATCGAAGGCAACAAGGGCCTGTACGACGGACTCAACCTCGACGGCAGCAACAGCAATGCCGCGCTGGCCCGCCTGCTGCAGGCGCCGGTGGTGCTGGTCATCGACGCTCGCGGCATGACGCGCGGAATCGCACCGCTGATCCTGGGCTACCAGGCCTTCGACCGGAACATCAACATCGCCGGAGTGATCCTCAACAATCTCGGCGGCACCCGCCATGAGGGCAAGCTGCGCGCCGTGATCGAGCACTATACGGACGTGCCGGTGATCGGCGCCGTGCATCACGACAAGCGGCTGGAAATCGTGGAGCGGCACCTTGGCCTGATGCCGAGCAACGAAGCAGAGGCGGCGACCCGGCGCGTGGACGAAATCGGCGAGGTGGTCGGGGCGCAAGTCGATCTCGACAGGCTGCTGGAGATTGCCGCCTCTGCGCCGCCGCTGGAACTCCCTCACCCCAACCCTCTCCCGCCTGCGGGCGAGGGGGCGAACGTGTCGCAGCGCGACGCCAAGGCCTCGGTTCGCATCGGCTGGGCCAAGGATAAGGCCTTCGGTTTTTACTATGCCGATGACCTCGATGCCTTGCGCGCCGCCGGCGCAGAGCTGGTCCCGCTGGATACCCTGCACGACCCGCATCTTCCGGAAGTGGATGGCCTGTTTATCGGCGGCGGCTTTCCCGAGCTGTTCATGAGCGAACTGGAAGCCAACGTTACGCTGCGCGACGACATCGGCCGCGCCATCGAGAACGGCATGCCGGTCTACGCGGAATGCGGCGGACTCATGTACCTGGCGCGCTCGCTGACCTGGCATGGCGAAAAGCGCAATATGGTCGGCGTCATTCCGGGCGACGTGGTGATGCACGAGAAACCGGTCGGACGGGGTTACATTCGCTTGAACGAAACGGGGGAAAATCCATGGCCGATGCCGACCGGGCCAGCGCCGGTGCCCGAAGTTCGCGGCCACGAATTCCATTATTCCAGCCTGGACAACCTGGACACCAGCAGGCTGAAATTTGCCTACGAGGTCAAGCGCGGCCACGGCATAGACGGGCACCGCGACGGTGTCGTCTACAAAAACCTGCTGGCTTCCTATGCACACCTGCGCAGTCTCGGAGACTACAACTGGGCAGCCCGTTTCGTTGCCTTTGTGCGCAGCAAGGCGCGAGGTGCCGAGCAGCCAGCGTCCGCCAGCGCGCAGCGCCACGACCGCGCCGCCTGATTTGAATTGCTAATACCCTAAAGGAGAAAGTCGATGATTACAGTTACCGCCAAAGCCGCCGAGCAGATTCACCAGGCCGCCACCCAAAGTGAAGCCGAAGGGATGTTTCTGCGGATTGCCGCCCGTCGCGGGATGGACGGAACGATCCAGTACGGAATGGGTTTCGACGAGCAGAGCGAGGAAGACGTTTTGGTGAATTCCGAGGGAGTCACCGTTATCGTGTCGCCGGAAAATAGCGAACTGCTGAACGGGGCCGTGCTGGATTTCGTCGAGCTCGAACCCGGCGACTTCCGCTTTATTTTCATTAACCCCAACGATGACGGCGGCTCTTCCTGCGGCACTTCGTCAGGCGGCGGTGGCGGCTGCGGCGGCTGCGGCGGCGGCTGCCACTAATGATGCGGGCTCGGGGCGAGAGGCGATAGGTAAAGGCCGCATCGCGGCTTTCCCTCTGGCCCATTGCCTCAAGCCCAGCGCCTGAATTTATGCAATTCGATCTCGTCATCATCGGCAGCGGCCCCGGGGGGTACAAAGCCGCGATCACCGCCGCCCACCTCGGGGCCAAGGTGGCGCTGATCGAGAAAGGCTTGCCGGGCGGCACTTGCCTGAACCAGGGCTGCATCCCGAAAAAAACCCTGATACACCTGGCCTCGCTGATCGAGGATGTGAATGGCCTGCAGGGCCGCGGCCTGATCGGCCCGGTGCGCGGCGATTTCGTGGCGGCAATGGCGCACAAGGACGAGGTGGTCACCGGCATCCGCAATAATTTTACGGTGTGGCTCAAGCGGCTGGGTGTGCGCGTATTTATCGGCGAGGGGAAACTGCTGGGCGAGGGCCGGATCAGCGTCCGTCCGTCGCACTGCCCTGATTCGCCGGAATGCGATGCGCCCTTCACCGACAAGAGCAAGCTCACCGTCACCGCGCCGCTCGAGCTCAAGGCCAAACGCATCATCATTGCCACCGGTTCGTCGCCGCGCGAACTCGATGCATGCCCGAGCAACGGCCGGGAGATCATGCACTCGCCCGATTTCATGTACCGGCTCGATCACCTGCCGAAATCCATATTGTGCGTCGGCGGCGGCTCGATCGGCGTCGAGCTCGGATTTTTGCTGCATCAGTTCGGTTCCCGCGTGTGCATCGTCGAACAGGGAGGCCGGCTGCTGGATCAGCCGAATATTCCCGAGCGCGCCAGCGCCGTGCTGGAGCGCAAGTTCTCCCGCATCGGCATCGAGGTGCGCAAGAATGCGACCGTTGCGCACAGCCGGATCAGCGACGGTAAGGTGGAAGTAACCTGCACGGATGGCTACTCCGACACCTTCGAGCATGTGCTGGTTGCCGTAGGCCGGCAGCCGATGACGGCAGGCCTGGGTCTGGAAGAAGCCGGGGTGGCGTTGAATGCCGAGGGATTCATCGCGGTGACGGAGCACCTGGAAACCAGCGTTCCCGGAATTTACGCCATCGGCGACGTCAAGCCTGGCCCGATGACCGCCAATGCCGCCCTGCACGACGCCAAGGTGGCGGCAGCCAACGCCATCAACGGCAACGTCCTGCGCAGCAATTACCACAAGGTGCCGACCGTTATCCATTCCGCCCTGGAAATCGCGACGGTGGGGTTGACCGAGGATATCGCCGAGCGCGCCGGGTTCGATGCCGATGTGGCGCGCACCAACCTCGGCGGCTCCGGTAAGGCGCGCGCGCATCACGACACCGAGGGCTTCATCGAGGTGGTGCACGATGCCGAGACGGGCCAGCTGCTGGGCGGCTGCATCGTCGGGCCGGAAGCGGGCGAGCAGATCCACATGATGTCGGCGGCCTGCCAGTCCGAGCGCGGGCTATGGTTCTTTACCGACATGAGCTACAGCCACCCCTCCTGGTGCGAAGAGCTGGAAACCGCCATCGACCCCTATACCTCGGCATTCTCCAAGTCCGGCAAGGAAGTTTTCCGTCCCGGCATCTTCGCCCATCACCCCAAGTAAAACCGCCGGCCTTCGGGTTATAATCAACAGCGATAAAATACCCAAGAGGAAAACATGGCAGCCAAACCCGGAGAAAGAAAACTCCAGATCCTGCAGAATCTGGCGGAAATGTTGCAGAAGCCGCAGGGCGAGAAAATAACCACCGCCTCCCTCGCCGCCAAGATCGGCGTATCCGAGGCGGCGTTGTACCGCCATTTCGCCAGCAAGGCGCAGATGTTCGAGGGGCTGATCGAGTTCAT
>CAZLJK010000069.1:0-14328 GCA_964559825.1 uncultured Sulfuricella sp.
CCATGGAAGCCAAGCGCGGCGAAGGCATGATCTTCATCAACTGCATGGAAAAGCTCACCATGAACGCGCCGCGCGAAACGCTGCGCGTTCGTCTGCGCACGGCGCTGGATGCCGGTATTGACGGCATCACGCTAAGCGCAGGGCTGCACCTCGGTTCATTCGCGCTGATGGAGGACCACCCCCGCTTTCGCGATGCCCGGCTCGGCATCATTGTCTCCTCGCTGCGGGCGCTGCAGATATTCCTGCGCAAAACCGCCAAACTCAACCGGCTGCCGGATTTCATCGTGGTCGAAGGACCCTTGGCCGGTGGGCATCTCGGATTCGACATGGATTGGGCGAAATACGATCTGCACACGATCATGGCCGAAATCCTGCAGTATCTGCAGACCGAGAAATTGAATATTCCGCTGATAGCGGCCGGCGGAATTTTCACTGGCAGCGATGCAGTGTCCTTCCTCGAAAACGGCGCCGCGGCGGTGCAGGTGGCAACGCGCTTTACCGCAGTGCACGAGTGCGGCCTGCCGGAAAAGGTAATGCAGGAGTACATCAAGGCCACCGAGAACGACATCGAGGTCAACACCGTTTCACCGACGGGTTATCCGATGCGGATGCTCAAGAACAGCCCGGCGATCGGCTCGGGCATCCGTCCGGGCTGCGAGTCTTACGGCTACCTGCTCGACGGTTCCGGGAATTGCTCCTATATCGAAGCCTACAATCACGAGGTGGCCCTCCACCCGAAGGCAAAGAAAATCTCGGTGATGGAGAAGACCTGCCTGTGTACCCACATGCGCAACTTCAATTGCTGGACCTGCGGCCATTACACCTATCGTCTCAAGGACACCACACGGCGCCTGCCGGACGGCAGCTACCAGATACTCAGCGCGGAACATGTGTTCCGCGATTACCAGTTCAGCGTCGATCAGAAGATCGCATTGCCGGATTAAATCGAAGGAAAAACCGTGAAAAGAACGGATCTGGCAAAGAACGTCGGCTTGAAAATAAACAGCAAAATCAACCGACCCGGCACTGCCGGACGCATCGGCCAAGAGACTGCCGTTGCCGTGGACCGGCGCGAACAGCGCAAACTCGATCAGGCGCTCGGCCTGGTGCCGTTCGCGGTCAAATTGAACAGCGATTTGGTAAAGCAGATCCAGTCACTGGCGCAAGAACGTCAGGTAGGACTGAACGAAATGGTGGCGGAGTTGCTGCAAAAAGGCTTGGAAGGCTGAGCGGATTTAACGTGCAAAGATAGTCAATCCGACGCTTTCATTAAAGACAAAGGGGCCAAGTCCTGCATATTCATCATGCAGAACTTGGCCCTACCGCTTTTAATCAGCGATGGCGTCCGCCGGAACGGTGCAGCGGCGGCGTCCGTGGCGTAGCCACATTCCCGTTCGCCTCCCTGGCCGGCGCCGCCCCGCGACCCTGCGAGGGTGTCCTGGGCGCGGAAGAACGGCCTCTCGGCTGTCCGCTACGGCCGCCCGGCGCTGACCCGCGTCCGTTCTGAATCGGCTCGGGTTTGGCATTCCGGTCCGGCTCGAATCCCGGCACCACTTCCTCGGGCAGTTCCCGCTTCAGCAGTCTTTCGATATCCGCCAGCAACTTGTATTCGTCGACGCACACTAGCGACACGGCTTCGCCCGACGCGCCCGCGCGGCCGGTGCGGCCGATGCGGTGAACGTAATCTTCCGGCACGTTAGGCAGTTCGAAGTTGACCACATGCGGCAGGTCAACGACATCGATGCCGCGGGCGGCGATGTCGGTCGCCACCAGCACCCGCAGACTGCCGTCCTTGAACTCGCCCAATGCGCGAGTCCGCGCCGACTGGCTCTTGTTGCCGTGAATCGCCAACGCCGGGATGCCGCCCTTGACCAGATGTTCGGCCAGTTGGTTGGCGCCATGCTTGGTGCGGGTGAACACCAGCACCTGCGACCAGTCGTGCTGCTTGATGAGTTGGGTGAGCAAGGCGCGTTTCTTGTCGCGGTCCACCGGGTAAACCTTGTGCGACACATTGTCGGCGGTGGCATTGCGGCGCGCCACCTCGATCATCGCGGGCTTATTCAGCAGGCCGTCGGCCAGCGCCTTGATCTCGTCGGAAAAGGTGGCGGAAAACAGCAGGTTCTGCCGCTGCCTGGGCAATAGGGCGAGGATCTTCTTGATGTCGCGGATGAAGCCCATGTCCAGCATGCGGTCGGCTTCGTCCAGCACCAGAATTTCGACGTGAGACAAATCGACGGTTTTCTGCTGCACATGGTCGAGCAACCGTCCCGGCGTGGCCACCAGGATATCCACGCGGCTCCTGAGTTTGGCGATTTGCGGGTTGATGTTGACCCCGCCGATCATGGTCATGGAATTCAGTTTCAGGTGCTTGCCGTACTCACGCACACTCTCCTCCACCTGTGCCGCGAGTTCGCGGGTAGGGATCAGGATCAGCGCCCGAATCGGCGGCCGGCTGGCGGATGGGCCTTTGACGTTGATGTCGGAAAGGCGGTGCAGGATGGGAAGAACGAAACCGGCGGTCTTGCCGGTGCCGGTCTGCGCGCCGGCAAGCAGGTCGCCGCCCGACATCACGGCGGGAATCGCCTGCATCTGGATCGGGGTGGGAACGGTATAGCCGCGTTCAGTGACGGCCCGGACGATTTCATCGGACAAGCCGAGGGAAGCAAAGGACATGGTGACTCCAGGAATTACATCGGCCTGTCGCCGTTTATCGGCGCCAGTCTTAGACAGATGAGGGGGTTTTTAAACCCGGATATTTCATAAATTCGCGTGATGATCGCGCCGGATTTTGATTGATAAGGAAGTTTTGCGAAGGAGCGGTGTAGTTATTCATACACCCGACCGAGTAAAATCTTTCATATCAAGCAAAAGACCAGCGAGGGCGCGCGTCAATTCATGAAACATCCGGGTTAAGCCCGGATGGGCAGCGGCGCGATGACTGGATGCGAACGCCGCAGGCGCGAATTATAGCAGAGTGGAGGCCATAGCGCCGTTTAACCATAAGGAATCAGGAGGAGGCTACTCGTAGCCCAGGCTTTTCACTGCCCGTTCGTCATCGGCCCAGCCGCTTTTCACCTTGACCCACACTTCGAGGTAAACCTTGAGGCCGAACAGCTCTTCCATGTCCTTGCGGGCCTGGGTGCCGATTTCCTTGAGTTTTTCGCCTTTTTTTCCGATCAGGATCGGCTTCTGGCTGTCCCTGTCGACGATGATGGCAGCGTAAACACGGCGCAACTCGCCTTCGGTTTCGAACTTCTCGATCTCGACGCTGATGGAATAGGGTATCTCGTCGCCGAGAAGACGGAAAACTTTTTCGCGCACGATTTCGGCGGCGAGAAAGCGCTCGCTGCGGTCGGTAATTTCGTCCTCACCATAGATCGGCTCGCCTTCCTGCAAATGACGGCGGATCTCCTGCACCAGTTCGGGCAACTGCGCGTCGCGCTTGGCGCTGACGGGAATAATCGCGGCGAAGGGAAATGCGGCGGACACTTTCTCGATAAACGGCAGCAGCGTGGCCTTGTCGCTCACCTTGTCGGTCTTGTTGATCACCAGCACCACGGGTTGATTGCGCGGCAGCAGGGCCAGCACCTTTTCGTCGCGGGCATCGAAGCGCATCGCTTCGATCACGAACAGCGCCACATCCACATCCGACAGGGATTGCGTCACGGTGCGGTTCATCACGCGATTCAGCACGTTCTGGTGCTGCATCTGGAAGCCCGGCGTATCCACGAAAACATACTGCGCATCGGCATCGGTGCGAATTCCGACGATGCGGTGCCGAGTGGTCTGTGCCTTGCGCGAGGTGATGCTGATTTTCTGCCCGATCAGGTGATTGAGCAGCGTGGACTTGCCCACGTTCGGGCGACCGACGATGGCGATGTAACCGGTACGAAATTCCATATTATCCCTGACTCAATATTTGCATGACACTGCCGGCAGCCTGTTGCTCTGCGCTACGGCGGCTAACCCCTCCGCCGCAGGCGCGCACGCCCAGATCGGGAATGGCGCACTCGACTTCGAAGTGCTGCTCGTGGGCTTCGCCGCTGATCGAAAGCACGGTGTAACTGGGCAAAGGCAGCTTGCGGCCCTGCAAATACTCCTGCAGCAGCGTTTTCGGGTCCTTGCCCAAGGTCTTGGGGTCAAGGCCCTTCATCAGCGGCTCGAATAGCCGCACGATCATTTGTTCCGCGCTGGCAAAACCGCCATCGAGGTAGACCGCGCCGATAATCGCCTCCAGCGTGTCCGCGAGGATGGAAGGGCGGCGAAAACCGCCGCTTTTCAGCTCCCCTTCTCCCAGCTTCAGGTAATCGCCCAAATTCAGGGAGGCGGCGATTTCAGAGAGCGTCAGTTCCTTGACCAGATGGGCGCGCATCCGGCTCAAATCGCCTTCCTGCACGCGTGTATGGAGATGATAAAGATGCGTGGCGATGGCGCAGCTCAGCACGCTGTCGCCGAGAAATTCCAGACGCTCGTTGTGCGGCATGCCGAAACTGCGGTGGGTCAGTGCCCGACGTAGCAGCGCCGGGTCCTTGAACTCATAGCCAATCCGTCGAACCAGTGCTTCAGTACCCATGCAGATGAGTTACTGCTGCGCGGAGGATGAGGCCGTGAAGTCCATGTAGGCGCTGATGTTGGCCACGACCGGCACCTTGACGGAATAATCCACGGTCACTACCGATTGATTCCCTTCGCGGCTAACGATCAGGTCTTCCGGCTTGACGTTCTTGATGTCATCGACGTCAGCGCGCTTGAAGAAGGAATCCTGTATCTCCTTGGGAGACATGGTCTTGAGATCGCCGCTGGTCCCCATGCTATTGAGGATTTTTTTCACCGACATGAATTCAATATAGGCCGGCACCAGCTTTGCCGCCAGGATTAACCCCGACCCCACCAGACCCGCAATCAACAGCATACCCACCACCGTGGCGCCCCGTTGCTTTTTCATGTCCCCTCCTTAATCAATTGATTTCCCGATACGCTTGAGATCGTCGAAGTTCCACCAGATCATGAAAGCCTTGCCGACGATGTTGCGGTCCGGCACGAAGCCCCAATAACGGCTGTCATTGCTGTCGTCGCGGTTGTCACCCATCATGAAGTAGTAGCCTTGCGGCACCGTACAGGTAAAGCCCTCGTCATTGTAAGCGCAATTTTCGCGGCTGGAAAACTGCCGCACGTCGCCCAGGCGGACGGCCGGCGCATCCGGCTGAAGTAGCGTCTGGTGCTGGTGCACCCCCAGATGTTCACGATACAGGTTGGCGTTAACGAAGTTCAGCCCGCTTTTGACGTAGCTGTAGTCACCCAGACTTTCAATTTTCAGGGGATTGCCGTTGATGGAGAGTTGCTTGTTGCGATAGCTGATTTTATCCCCAGGCACGCCAACCACGCGCTTGATGTAATCCAGCGAGGTATCTTCAGGATAGCGAAAGACCATCACGTCGCCGTTCTTCGGCTGGTTGACCCCGATGACCTGCTGGTTGACCACCGGCAAACGGATGCCGTAAGTATATTTGTTCACCAGGATGAAGTCGCCCACCAGCAGCGTCGGCATCATCGAACCGGAAGGAATCTTGAACGGTTCGACCAGGAAAGAGCGCAGCAGGAAAACCACCAGAATGACCGGAAAGAAGCTTTTGGCGTATTCGACCAGCAGCGGCTCCTTGGCCCCCGTCTCGCGACTCGGCTTAAGAGCGTAAATTTCGATCAGCCAGATGACGCCGGTAACGACCAGCGCGATCAGCATTATCAGAGGAAAATTCATTCGATACCCTTAATTGGTGATGGGCTTGGTAGGGTGGGCACGCTTTTGTGCCCACGGTGAACCACAGCCGACCGCGTGGGCACAAAAGCGTGCCCACCCTACACTTCTATTTGTTGTCCACTTGCAGAATCGCCAAGAAGGCTTCCTGCGGAATTTCCACATTGCCGACCTGTTTCATGCGCTTTTTGCCCGCCTTCTGCTTTTCCAGCAGCTTGCGCTTGCGGCTGATGTCGCCGCCGTAGCACTTCGCCAGCACGTTCTTGCGCAGCGCCTTGACGTTTTCGCGCGCGATGATTTGGGCGCCGATGGCCGCCTGGATCGCCACGTCGAACATCTGGCGCGGAATCAGCTCGCGCATCTTGGCCGCCACTTCGCGGCCCCGGTACTGGCTGTTGGCGCGGTGAACGATCACTGACAGGGCATCCACTTTTTCACCGTTGATCAGGATGTCCACTTTCACCAGATCGGAAGTACGGAATTCCAGGAACTCGTAATCCATCGAGGCATAACCGCGCGATACCGATTTCAGCTTGTCGAAAAAGTCCATCACCACCTCATTCATCGGCATCTCGTAGGTCAGCATCACCTGCCGCCCCAAGTACTGGATATTCTTCTGCACGCCGCGCTTCTGGTTGCACAGCGTCATCACGGCACCCACATATTCCTGAGGCGCCAGGACAGTAGTGGTGATGATCGGCTCGCGGATTTCCTCGATCTTGGACAGTTCGGGCAACTTGGCGGGATTCTCGATTTCCAGCACCTCGCCGCCGCGCATCACTACCTCGTACACCACCGTCGGCGCGGTGGTGATGAGGTCCATATCGTATTCGCGCTCCAGCCGCTCCTGCACGATCTCCATATGCAGCAGGCCGAGGAAGCCGCAACGGAATCCGAAGCCCAGCGCCTGGGAAACCTCAGGCTCATAGTGGAGCGAAGCGTCGTTGAGCTTGAGCTTCTCCAGCGCATCCCGCAGCGCTTCATATTCATGCGATTCCACCGGATACAGACCGGCAAAAACCTGCGGCTGGATTTCCTTGAAGCCCGGCAGCGCCTCGCTGGCGCGCCTTCCGGCCAGGGTCACGGTATCGCCGACCTTGGCCGCCTTGAGTTCCTTGATGCCGGCGATGACGAAGCCGACCTCGCCCGCCGCCAGTTGCGTCCGGGCCAAAGATTTGGGCGTGAACACGCCGACCTGCTCGCACAGATGTTCCGTACCGCTGGCCATCAACAGGATTTTGTCCTTGGGTTTCAGCACGCCGTCCACGACGCGCACCAGCATCACCACGCCGACATAATTATCGAACCAGGAATCGATGATCAGCGCCTTCAAGGGGCCGTCCGGGTTGCCCTTGGGTGCCGGAATGCGGGCGATGACCGCCTCCAGCACGTCCTGCACCCCCAGGCCGGTCTTGGCCGAGCAGAGGACCGCGTGGCTGGCATCAATGCCGATGATCTCCTCGATTTCCTTGATCACCCGCTCGGGCTCGGCGCTGGGCAGATCGATCTTGTTGAGCACCGCGACCACCTCGACCCCCTGCTCGATGGCGGTATAGCAATTCGCCACGCTCTGCGCCTCCACGCCCTGCGATGCGTCCACCACCAGCAGCGCCCCCTCGCAGGCGGAGAGCGAACGGCTGACTTCGTAGGAGAAATCGACGTGGCCCGGGGTATCGATCAGGTTGAGCTGGTAAACCTGCCCATCGAGGGCCTTGTAGGTTAGCGCTGCGGTCTGCGCCTTGATAGTGATGCCGCGCTCGCGCTCAATGTCCATTGAATCCAGCACTTGCGCCTCCATCTCGCGATCGGAAAGCCCGCCGCAGAGATGGATGATCCGGTCTGCCAGAGTGGATTTACCGTGGTCGATGTGAGCGATAATGGAGAAGTTGCGGATGTGCTTCATAATTTATGTCAGTAAAAAAGGGCACTTTGCGGTGCCCTTTCTTTTTTGGGAAAGACGGATTTTACCGGATTTTGCCGAAATAAGCAGCAAGCGCGACCGGATCGAGGTGGTAATGGCAGATTTCCTCGCCGTTGCCGGCCAGCACCGGCACTAAATGGCCGTATTGCCGCTCCAGGGTTTCATCTTCGTCGACATCGACAACCTCCAGCGCAAACCGGTATTCCGGCTGAAACGCCGCCAGCGCCGCAAGCATGTCATGGCACAGATGGCAGTCTTCGCGCCCATACACCGTCAACACGATTTCGCCGCTCATCGCATCTTGAACGGAATGAACAGCGAGCGCTCTCCGCGGCGCACCAGCAGCGCAAAAGACTGGCCCGCCTTGTAGCCGGACAGTATCTGCTCGAAGTGCTCGGCGCTTTTCACGTCCTTGTTGAGGACGGACATGATTACATCGCCGCGGCGAATGCCGGCGCGGGCCGCCAGACCCTGCGCATTCTCCACCAGGACCCCGTGCGGAATCTGCAACTCTTTCTTCTGGCTTTCGGTAAGATCGCGCAGACTCAGGCCCAGCCTACCAGCCGCACCCGCCTCCTTACCTGGGCGCCGCGCCATTTTCTCACTGGGCGCCTCGGCTACGGTCATGCTCAAGTCCTTGGCAACCCCCTTGCGCCAAACCTGCACCGCAACGATCTTGCCGGGCTTGGTTTCGCCCACCAGGAGCGGCAGTTCGCTGGCACTATTCACCGGCTTGCCATCAAATTTCAGGACCACGTCGCTAGGCTCCATGCCGGCCTTGTCCGCCGGACCGCCCTTCTCCACCCCGGCGATCAGTGCGCCTTCCGCCATCTTCATGCCAAATGACTCGGCCAGCTCTTTCGTGAGATCCTGGATCATCACGCCCAGCCAGCCGCGGCTGATCTTGCCGTGAATGCGCAACTGGTCGGCGACACTCATTGCGACGTCTATCGGGATCGCAAAGGAAACCCCCATGTAGCCGCCCGTGCGGCTGTAAATCTGCGAGTTGATGCCGACCACCTCGCCTCTGAGATTGAACAGCGGCCCGCCCGAATTGCCCGGATTGATCGCGGCGTCGGTCTGAATGAAGGGCACGTAATTTTCTTGCGGCAGGGAACGTCCCTTGGCACTGACGATGCCCGCCGTCACGCTGTTCTCGAAGCCGAAAGGCGAGCCGATCGCCGCTACCCATTCCCCCACCTTGAGCAGGGCAGGATTCCCGATCGCCACCTTGGGAAGCCCGGTGGCATTGATCTTGATCAGCGCCATATCGGTGCGGCGATCCGTGCCGATCACCTTGGCCTTGAAATCGCGCTTGTCGGTCAGGCGGACGGTGACCTCGTCGGCCCCATCCACCACATGCGCATTGGTCAGAATGTAACCGTCCGCACTGATGATAAAACCCGAAGCCTGGGCTTTCGCCTCGAACTCACGCGGCATGCCGCCATGGGGCGGCATGTACCGGCGAAAGAAATCGAAGAACGGGTCATTCTCTGGAAGATTGGGGATTTGAGGAAGCATTTCCTCCTGGCTGATGGTCTGGATGGTACTGACATTGACCACCGCCGGACCCTGCTTTTCAACCAGTTCGGTGAAATCCGGCAGATCCTTGGCATAGGAAAAAGTCGAAAAATAAATCAGGAAAAAAGAGCACAGCAACTTCTTCATTTTCTAGCCACCTCAACAAAGTGAATCACTGAAATAAAAAGCTCACTTCTTCAAGCCACCCTCGAAACTGACTACCCGTACCGACGTATCGACCATCCGACTCAGGATGACCGGCAGGAATTTTCTGCCCATCCCCGACTTCGACGAGAGGAATTTCAAGCCGAGAAAACCCGCCGCCAATCCGATCAAGGCGCCTGCTACGGAATACCCGTCCTTAACCTCCGCGCTATCCGCCAGCGCGCCCCCCGCTACCGCCCCGACAAACAATAACAGCAGCGGAAAAAGGTATAGCAGCAGCGTTCCCTTGAACAGGGCCGACTCATCCAAGCCGACCACAACCCGATCGCCGATCTTTGCGCCGACTTCGTTGCTGGCGCGATAAAGCGGCGTCCTTTGGCCAAAAAAGTTTGCCAATACCGAAGTGCCGCAGTTGCTTTCGCTGCAACCGCTGCAGCTCGACTTCCGCTCTGCCTGAACGTAGGCAATGGCATGCTCAATTTTCACGACGACCGCTTCAGTTTCTATCATGACAGGCACCTAATTCTTGCTGACGGCATTCGCGATCTGCATCACGGTAATGGCGGGCACCTCGCCTAATACAGTGATCCGGTGGTCAGCCACCGTGCGCGAATAAACATGGATAGCACCCTGACGAACCGCGCCTTGCATGGGTTTCATCGCAGACGAGACAGGCTCGATGAAAACAGAAACCGTCGCCAGGCCATCGGAAAACACCAGATGATTCACCGGCACGCCTTTACCCGGAATGATGCGTTTCATTACTGTCACCTTGGCAAAGCCGGGCGGAAGCCGCTCCACTACCCAGCTCAAATCGCTTTGCCGCAGTTCCGTCGCGGTTGCCGGATCACTGGACACCCGCACCTTTTTGCCGGCAATTTTCGGCTTGAGGGATTCCTTGTCAATCTGCCCGCCGATCTCGACCTGAGTGAAGGCAAACTGGCCGATCACCTCGTTCTTATCGTTGAGCATACCGGCTTTCAGCAGCAATCCCGTGGCCTGGTCGATCCAGAGTTTGTGCCGGTAACGGTATTGATCCCTGGGTTCGAGGACGATCACCTTGCAAGCTTGGCCTGCCGTGCGGTCGGGCTCGTCGAACCGAGCCCGGTAATTCTCGGCAATACCGTCAAGCTGCGTGGGCAGCAGCGCAGGGAAGGACTTTTCGACCTTCCTTTTCTCCACCACGACGGAAGCACCGTTGTCCGGTTTGAAGCACAGCACCTCTTCATTGTGGCGAATCACCTCACGGGGAGAACCATCCAGCGCCTCGATCTTTTCATGCTCGCCGCTTTCATCCTTGATATGGGTGATTTTGCTGGTTTCAAGATAGTCGCCATACTGATAGACGTAGGTACCGCTGTAATTGAGCTGGTGCGCCGCGGCGGCTGATTTTCTCAACCAGCCCAGCGCATCCGTCTGCTGCACCCCATCCGCCGCCTGCGACACGCCATGCAACCCCACCAGCGCGGCCACCGCAAGAAATAGTGCTCTCATCGTCCTCCATCCCGTGATTGTTCGAGAGACGCGTGCTGAAAGTACCGGGGCAGATGGACGGCGGGTGAATATTCCTGGTGTGCCGCCAGGTAACCATTGACGTTTATCTCGGACGACATACTCGCCGTGCTCGTCTCGGCGACAACGGCACGGGCCATTACCCCCTTATCACTCTCAGGAGTGGATTGCAGCGCCACCCACGCCACCAGGGAAATCGCTGCGACCGACGCCGCGGCAGAAAGCGCTATCAAGGGGCGGCGGTTCGGAAGGCGTCGTCGGGGAGCCAGAACTGTCGGCTCTTTTGCCAGTTGCCCGGCGAATCGTGCGGTGAAATCAGGTGAAAGTGTCGCGGTTTGTCGCAAGGAATCGCCGATCAAGTGATACATATCCCACTTCTGCTGCAATTCCGTCTGCTCCCTGGCTGATACCAGGATTGCGTTCGCCTCTTCATGATCCAGCTCACCATCTGCCAGCGCAGATATTCGACTCTCCATCATGCTTACCACCTCGTGTCTTTATCAGTTCCCAGCATCGGTCGCAATTTCTCGGCAATCGTTTCGCGAGCGCGAAAAATCCTCGACCGCACCGTCCCAATCGGGCAATTCATCATGTTCGCAATTTCTTCGTAACTCAGGCCTTCGATTTCACGCAGCGTGATCGCGATTTTAAGCTCCTCGGGCAGGCTATCCATTGCCTTGTTCACGGTTTCGGCAACCTGCTTGCTCATCAGTTCATTTTCAGGCGTATTGATATTGCGAAGCTGGTCGGCATCTTCGAAACCTTCGGCTTCTTCGCTGTCGAACTCCGTCGTCGTCGGCGGTCGCCTGCCTTCAGACACCAGATAATTCTTGGCGGCATTGATTCCGATCCGATACAGCCAGGTATAAAAAGCGCTTTCGCCCCGGAACGAAGGTAGTGCGCGATACGCCTTGATGAAAGCCTCCTGAACCACGTCTTCAACTTCGGTCGGGTTACGGATGAAGCGCGACAGCAAACGGCCCAGCTTGCGCTGATACTTCGCCACAAGCAGCTCGAAAGCGTGCTTGTCGCCGTGCTGTGCTCGCTCGACCAATTGCTGGTCAATCTCACGATCACCCATGAAGGTCTTCCCCGAATTTCAGCGCCATTATCCTTGTCCCTATTGATGGCATGGATCTTCCATGCCACCTAATGGTCTCAGTATAGCGCCCACATCCCTTTCAGGGAACGCAGCCCTCTTCACAAAGACCGCCTCGTCGCGGAATAGTTCACATCCCGGCAGGGTTATTGACAGCTCATTTCCGCAAAAATGTCGCCCTGCCCCGCACCCACGTTGCGTGCTATCATTTCCTCCGAATATTTAAAGAAAAAGGAAGAATGCACATGTCGCATTTTGACGTGATCATCATCGGCAGCGGGTTGGCCGGCATGACGCTGGCTCTGAACCTCGCCGAGAGCCGGCGAGTGGCGATCGTCACCAAGCGCGGGGTGCTGGATGGCGCCAGCGACTGGGCGCAGGGCGGCATCGCCGCCGTGTTGGCGGACGATGACTCGATCGAGGCGCACATCAGCGACACCCTGATTGCCGGTGCGGGGCTGTGCGACGAGCAAGCCACCCGCTTCGTGGTGGAAAACAGCCGGGCCTCGATCGAATGGCTGATCGAGCAAGGTGTACCTTTTACCCGGGATGCGGACAACGCCACCGGCTACCACCTGACTCGGGAAGGCGGCCACAGCCGCCGCCGCATCATCCACGCCGCCGACGCCACCGGCCATGCGGTGCAGACCACCCTGGCGGAAAAGGTCAGGAGCCATGCCAACATCACGCTGCTGGAAAACCACATTGCCATCGACCTGATCACCGGCGGCAAGCTCGGGCTTGAGGATAATGACTGTCACGGCGTGTATGTGCTCGACAAGATCAACGGCAAGGTCAGAACCTTTGCCGCCCGGCACATCGTCCTGGCCAGCGGCGGAGCCGGCAAGGTCTATCTTTACACCACCAATCCCGATGTTGCCACCGGCGACGGCGTCGCGATGGGCTGGCGCGCCGGATGCAGGGTGTCGAACATGGAATTCGTCCAGTTCCATCCCACCTGTTTGTATCACCCCCACGCCAAATCTTTCCTGATCACCGAGGCGGTGCGCGGCGAGGGAGGCATCCTGGTGCTGCGCGACGGCACCCGCTTCATGCCGGAGCACGACCCGCGCGCCGAACTGGCGCCGCGCGACGTGGTGGCGCGCGCAATCGACTTCGAAATGAAAAAACGCGGCCTGGACTGCGTTTATCTCGACATTTCCCACAAGCCGGCGGCATTCCTCAGGGAGCATTTCCCCAACATCTACGAGCGTTGCCTGGAACTGGGCATCGACATCACGCGCCAGCCGATTCCCGTGGTACCGGCGGCGCACTACAGCTGCGGCGGCATCGTTACCGACCGCTCGGCGCGCACCGACATTCCCAATCTATATGCCATTGGCGAGGTCGCCTGCACCGGGCTGCACGGCGCCAACCGTCTGGCCAGCAACTCGCTGCTGGAGTGCATGGTGTACGCCCAGGCCGCCGCAAAGGATATCCTCCAGCAGCCGCAAACGCCGCCCGCCGCCGTACCGGAATGGGACGAGAGCCGCGTCACCGACGCCGACGAGGAAATCGTCATTTCCCACAACTGGGACGAACTGCGCCGCTTCATGTGGGATTACGTCGGCATCGTGCGCACCAACAAGCGGCTGGAACGGGCGCAGCACCGCATCCGCCTGCTCACCGAGGAAATCAACGAGTACTACCGCAACTTCCGCGTCAGCAACGACCTGATCGAACTGCGCAACCTGGTGCTCACCGCCGACCTGATCGTGCAGTGCGCCATGCTGCGCCACGAAAGCCGGGGCCTGCATTACAGCCGGGATTACCCGGAGCAGCTGGCCGAAGCAAAAAACACGGTGCTGGTACCGGGCGGCAAATAGTAATTAATCAAAAAAGTCTATCCACGGATGATCACGGATGTACACGGATTATCAATAGGTTGCATAAAGTGCGTGGTTCACCTTTCGGGTAGCCAGCGACTTAGGAACCACTGATTTATTCGTCGCACCGGCGAAAGCCGGGTGTCCAGTGCTTTGAATTTTCTAGATTCCGGCTTTCGCCGGAATGACGATTTCTCATTTAATCAGCGCTTCCTTAGGTTCAACCGTTTGTTTTATCTGTGTAATCTGTGTTCATCCGTGGATAATCATGTTTTTTGCGATTAATCCATCTTCGAGCATCGCCATTTCAGCCACACCCGCAGCCGCCTGAAATCTTCCGCATTGACGGCATCCGGAAGAATCACCAGATGCTTCACCAAGCGGCCACCCGCCGGTTTCAAATTCAGCACGGTCAAATAAGGGGCAACGAAGCTGCTGCCGAGCAGGGCGGCTTCGTGCCATGCCCCGGCGTGGGTCTGGAATTCGCAGCGGCAATCGGCATCGAGCCGCAATGCAATCAGCGAATGCA
>CAZLJK010000070.1:0-14017 GCA_964559825.1 uncultured Sulfuricella sp.
TGTCGCGGTTACGAGTGCGCTCCGGCGCGGTGGGAATCACCGCCACGCCGGCCTGCATCTGTTCGGCCAGCCGGCGGCGGCGCTGAGTGTAAATCGGGGTGTTCATCATGTCCTATTCAGAGAGCGCTGCCTGCACGGAGTTCCTCAGCAAGCCATCCAACTCCTGCAACCGCTGCGGCGTGCCGATATCCATCCACAGGCCGCGGTGATGCTCGCCGCCGACCCGTCCTGCAGCCATCTGTTCGCGCAACAACGGGGCGAGCCTGGCTTTCGTCCCGCGGGCAATCGCCGCGAACAGTTCGGGGCGGTAGAGCCCTATCCCGCTGAATGTGAGTTTGCGCTCGCCCTCATCCAGCACCTTGCCCTGCCTGAATGCAAAATCCCCATCGGGATGGTGATCGGGGTTGTCCACCAGCACCAGCCAGGCGGACAACTCGCCCAATTCGCGCGGCAGGGCAGCGAAGTCATAATCGCAGAAAATATCGCCGTTGACCACCAGGAAGGGTTCCGGCCCCAGCAGCGGCATGGCGTTGGCGATGCCGCCGGCGGTCTCCAGCGCTTCGATCTCGGGAGAATAGCGAATACTCACCCCGAAACGGCTGCCGTCACCCAGGGCCGCCTCGATCTGCTTGCCGAGGTGAGCATGGTTGATGACTAGTTCCGTGAAACCGGCCCGCGCCAATTTTTCGATGTGCCATACGATCAGCGGCTTGCCGCCCGCTTCCAATAAAGGTTTCGGCGTGACATCGGTGAGCGGCCGCATGCGCTCGCCGCGCCCGGCGGCGAGGATCATGGCTTTCATTCTGGATTGAACCGCAGAGGCGCGGAGGCGCAGAGAAAATCAAAAACAACAGCATTGAATACAATAATTATGCTCTTCTCTGCGCCTCCGCGCCTCTGCGGTAAAAAGATTTTCAAAGCGCCCCCCCCACCGCCGCTTGCCTGTTCTCCAGCTCATCCAGCAGCTTCAGCAGCGGATGCAGCTCGCGGTAGCGCTCGCACACCTTGCGCAAGTAAGCCATCACCAACGGCATGTCTTTCAGATAGTTCTCCTTGCCGTCGCGATGACAGAGTCGGGCGAAGATGCCCAGCACTTTGATGTGGCGCTGCGCACCCATCCATTCGAAATCGCGATAAAACTCGGCAAAATCGAGCGCTGCCGGCAGGCCGGCTTTCTTTGCCTTTTCCCAGTAGCGGATCGTCCAGTCCAGCACCCGTTCCTCCTCCCAGTGGATATAGGCATCCTTGAACAGGGAAACCAGGTCGTAAGTGACGGGTCCGTACACCGCATCCTGAAAATCCAGGATACCCGGCTCGCCACCCGTCGCCATCAGGTTGCGGGAATGATAGTCACGGTGCACGAAGACCTTGGGTTGCGCCAGGTTATTGCGCAGGATCAGGGTAAAAACTCCGTCCAGCGCTTCCGCCTGAGTGCTGGAGAGTTCTGTCCGCAAGTGCTTGCTCACGTACCAATCCGGGAACAGCCTCATTTCGCGCAGCAACAGGGCTTCGTCGTAATCCGGCAGCGTGGCCGGGCGACTGGCAAGCTGGATATTAACCAGTGCTCCGGCGGCAGCGGCATATAGAGCATCCGCCGCTGCCTCGTCCTGATTCAGCGCATCCAGATAAGTAGTGCCGCCCAGGTCGGTCAACAGCAGAAAGCCTTGCTGCAAGTCCTGCGCCAGGATGTGCGGCACGCGGACACCCGCATCCCGGAACAACGCCGCCACATGGACGAAAGGTCGGCAATCCTCATGCTCCGGCGGCGCATCCATCACGATCAGCGAGCGATCCGGCAGGCTCACCCGAAAATAGCGGCGGAAGCTGGCATCGGCCGACGCCGGAGCCAATGTATAAGGGATGCCGGGAATTTGCGGCTTCAACCAGTTTTCAAGGTGTTCAAGGCGGTCCATTTATTCTCGCATTGCGTAAAAGCAGAATTTGTGCGATTTTATCACCGATACCGGCCTAAATAATAACGAGAGCACAACATGGCCTCGATCTGCGTCTGCTAGACGCAGGTCGAGGCCGTTGCCATATTGCAGAACATGAAAAAACCTTTCCGCGAACAGTCGTTGCCGCATAGAGCCGGACTATTCCCTAACTTCAGCCTGACCCCGCTCGCATTCGCCTTGTTCTGGCTGTTCCCTGCCACATCGCAGGCTGCAGTGGGCCTGCCTCCTCTCCAGATCGACCCCATTCTGCTTCAGCCCGCGCCCAAGGCAGCGCCGGCACCCAGGCGCGAACTTGTCGCCGCGCCGCCTCCTGTGGCACCTGCTGCTGAAATTCAGCCCCCTCCCGCAACGACACCGACCCAAACAAGTCCTGGCTTTCAGGAGAGCGGGCAAAAGGCCCCGGCTGCGCCGAATCCGGCTGCCATTGCGCAACCTGCCGCAGCCGCAGAGGCCGCACCGACCGCACGCATTCAGGAAAATGTAGGCACTCCCCTGCCGCTCAAGCAAAGCCGGAGCCTGACCTTGAACCCGCCCCCTGGAACGCTACCCACGCCGATTTTCATCAGCGGGATGCGCATCCAGGGCCATCACGATATCGAGACGGAAGTCATCGGCGAGGCGGAGCTACGCCAATGGGGACAAGTCATCAGCGCCGATCTGCTGCGCTACAACAAGCCCGAAGATGAGGTTTTCGCCCAGGGCAATGTGCGCATCGAGCAGAAGGGCGACATTACCGAAGGTCCCGAACTCAAACTCCAGCTGGAAAAAAACGAAGGCTACCTGCAGCAGCCGGTTTTCCAGATGACCCAGCAGAAGCCGGAGGGGCGCGCCGACGCAAAAATCATGTTGTTCGAGGGGAAAAGCCAATATCGGCTGGAAGACGCCCGTTACACGACCTGCCAGGCCGGATCCGACGACTGGTATCTCCATGCCAAGAACCTGGAGATCGACCGCATCACACAGACAGGAACGGCAAGCCACGCCTACATCGACTTCATGAGCGTGCCCATCCTGTATACGCCGTGGATGAGCTTCTCGCTCAACAGCGAGCGCAAATCCGGCATTCTCAGCCCGAGTTTCGGCAGCACCGTGAATAGCGGCGCGGAGTTTTCGCTACCCTATTACTGGAACATTGCGCCCAACCGCGATGCCACCATCACGCCCCGATACATGACCAAGCGTGGCTTGCAACTGAAGAACGAGCTGCGCTATCTGGACCCGAAATACGCCGGGATTGCAAACCTGGAAGTCCTGCCCAACGACCAACTGGCCAACCTGGATCGCAGCTTCATGTCGTTGAAGCACCAGCACAACCTGGGGCGCGGCTGGGCGGGGGCGCTGACTCTGGAGAGGGCCTCCGACGACAATTATTTCAGGGATCTGAGCACCAACATCGGCACCACCTCGCAAGTCCACCTGTTGCGTGACGGCGTGCTTTCCCATGTTGGCGCCTATGAGGGCACGAGCTGGAATTTCTCGGCGCGCTCGCAAAGCTACCAGACCCTGCAGGATCCGCTGGCGCCGATCGCCACCCCTTACCGCCGCACCCAGATGCTGTTGAACGGGGCCCGCACAGTCAGCTGGAGCGGAAACAACCTGGGGCCGGGCGCGGCCCTGGCGCTGAACAGCGAGCTGGTCAATTTCTCCCACCCCAGCCTGCTGGGTGCTCGACGCTTCAGCCTGTACCCTAGCGTCAGCCTGCCGCTGACCCCGATTTACGGCTATGTCATCCCGAAAATCGGCCTGCACAGCACCAGCTACAGCTTCGACAACAACAGCGCCACCCCGCAGCCGGACATCAACCGCACCCTGCCGATTTTCAGCGTCAACAGCGGCCTGTATTTCGAGCGCGATATCAACCTGTTCGGCGCAAATTATCAGCAGACGCTGGAACCCCGGCTGTATTATGTTCGCACCCCTTTCCGCGACCAGAGCCAGATTCCGGTATTCGATTCCGGCGATATCGGATTCGGCATTCCGCAGATATTCACTGAAAACCGCTTCGCCGGGGTCGACAGGATCAGCGATGCCAACCAGGTCACGATGGGAGTCACTTCCCGCTTCTTCGAGGAAACCGGCATCGAGCGCCTGCGCGGCACGCTCGCCCAGCGCTACTACCTGAGCCTGCCCCAAGTCACTTTACCCGGGGGAACCCCTCCCGTCAGAAAGTATTCCGACTTGCTGATCTCAGCGGGCGGCCGGATCACGAATTCACTGACACTGGACAGCTTGTGGCAGTACGATCCCGAGTTGAAACAAACCGGCAACTTTTCGCTTAGCGGCCGCTATCTGCCCGCACCGGGCAATATCCTCAATGTCAGATACAGCTACACCCCGGCGTCCCCGATCGCGCCGATCGGCATCAAGCAGATCGACACCTCTGCACAGTGGCCCTTGGTCGGACGCTGGAACGGACTGGCCCGATGGAACCACTCGCTACTGGACGGCAAGAATCTGGAAACCCTGGCCGGTCTGGAATACAATGCCGGTTGCTGGGCATTCCGGGCGGTCTTGCACAGCTTTGCCACCGCCACTTCAGAAACCAGCAAATCCATCTTCTTCCAGCTGGAGCTGAACGGAATCGGCACTATCGGCTCAAATCCCCTGGACGTGCTCAAACGCAACATCTACGGCTATACACAAACCACCCAAATCGCCAATGAAAACACTTTCTCAGAACCCCGCTAATATAAAACTCGCGAAGCGAGGCCTTGTCCCTCTCTCCCTATGGGAGAGAGCTGGGAGTGAGGGAAACGGCCATGGCGAACCGCTGTTTCATCATCTGAGGCAGCGATTCGCCATGGCCGTTAACCGTATTCTGGCAATCCTGCTCACCTTTTTCCTGGCTTCTGCTCACGCCGCCGAAAACGGCCCCGCACAAAGCCCGGCCCCGGTTCAATTGGTCGGTCGCATCGTCGCCGTGGTCAATAATGAGGTCATCACCCAGTTCGAACTCAATGACCGGATGCGTATCGTCATGCAGCAGCTGCAAAAACGGGGCACGCCTCTGCCGCCTCAGGAAGTGCTGGAAAAGCAGATGCTGGAACGCATCATCACCGACCGGGTGCAGTTGCAATTTGCCAAGGAAACCGGCATCCGCGTCGACGATCTGCAACTCGACAAAACGCTGCAACGCATTGCCCAGGAAAACAACATGACCGTGGACGCCTTCCGCGGCGCACTGGAAAAGGACGGCATCAGCTTCGCCAAATTTCGCGACGAAATCCGCGACGAAATCATCCTCGGTCGCCTGCGCGAGCGCGAAGTCGAAAACCGCATCACCGTCAGCGAAGGCGAAGTGGAGGGCTTCCTCAGCACCCGTGCCGCTCAAGCCGGCGGTGAAGACGAATTCAACCTGGCGCACATCCTGGTCCGCGTGCCCGAACAGGCCAGCCCGGAACAGATTCAGGGCAAGCGCGCACATGCCGAGAAGGCCTTGGCTGAACTGAAAAAAATGGACTTTGCCCAAGTGGCGGCCAGCTATTCGGATGCGCCGGATGCCCTGCAGGGCGGCGTGCTCGGCTGGCGGGCGGCCAGCCGCCTGCCGGCCCTGTTCCAGGAAACAGTCAGCAGCCTGAAGCCGGGAGACACCAGCGCCGTGCTGCGCAGCCCGAACGGCTTCCACATCCTCAAGCTGCTCGACAAACGCAGCAAGGGGGGGGCGCTGATCGTGCAGAAGACCCATGCACGCCACATCCTGATCAAGACCAGCGAAATCGCCTCGGAAACCGACACCAAAAACCGCATGGTCCAGCTCAAGGAGCGCCTCGACAACGGCGCCAATTTCGCCGAACTGGCCCGGCTCCACTCCGAAGACGGCTCCGCATCGAAGGGCGGCGACCTCGGCTGGCTCTCGCCCGGCGAAACCGTACCCGAATTCGAACGCGCCATGGATGCGCTCAAGCCGGGGGAAACCAGCGTACCGGTCAAGTCGCCGTTCGGCTGGCACCTGATCCAAGTGCAGGAGCGCCGCTCGGAAGATGTCAGCAAGGAGCGGCAGACCCTCATGGCACGCCAGGAAATCCGCGCCCGCAAGGCTGACGAAGCCTACGAAAGCTGGCTGCGTCAACTGCGCGACCAGGCCTTCGTCGAATACCGGCTGGAAGATAAGTACTGAGTTCCGAGTGCTGAGTCCTGAGTAAAGCCACCGGGATTCAGGACTTGACACTCGACACTCAGGATTCAGGACTTTCTTTGAACTCAGCACTCAGCACTCCCATAATTGCATTAACCGCAGGCGATCCGGCTGGCATCGGCCCGGATTTGTGCGTGCTGCTGGCACAGCAGAAACCGGCCGGATCGCGCATCGTCGCCATCGCCGACCGCGGACTGCTCGCCGACCGCGCCCAGCAGTTGGGATTGCCGCTCGAACTGGTGGACTTCTCCCCCGCCGCTGCCGCACCAGACGAACCCGGCGTGCTGGAAGTGCTGCACCGTGACCTGTGCACGCCCGCCATAGCCGGCAAGCTGAACCCGGCCAACAGCCGCTATGTGCTGGACACGTTATCCACGGCGGCGCACGGCTGCCTCGCCGGCACCTTCGACGCCATGGTCACCGCCCCGGTGCACAAGGGCGTGATCAACGATGCCGGCATCCCTTTTACCGGCCATACCGAATTCCTGGCCGAACTGACCGCAACCCCGCAGGTCGTGATGATGCTGGTCGGCGGCGGCCTGCGCGTGGCGCTGGTCACCACCCACCTGCCGCTCAAGGAAGTTCCCGCCGCCGTCACCCGGCAAGGCCTGGAGCAAGTCATCCGTATCCTGCACCGTGACCTGAAGCAGCGTTTCGCATTGGCAAACCCGCGCATCCTGGTCGCCGGGCTCAACCCCCATGCCGGCGAATCCGGCCACATGGGGCGCGAGGAAATCGACATCATCGCCCCGGTATTGGAAAGGCTGCGCGCCGAGGGCATGGACCTCGCCGGGCCGTTGCCTGCCGATACCCTGTTCACTCGCCATCAGCTGCAAGGTTCCGACTGCCAGCTCGCCATGTACCACGACCAGGGGCTGCCGGTGCTGAAATACGCCAGCTTCGGCGGCGGCGTCAACGTCACGCTGGGGCTCCCCATCATCCGTACCTCGGTGGACCACGGCACCGCGCTAACGCTCGCCGGCACCGGCAAGATCGAGAGCGGCAGCCTCACGGCGGCGATTCAACTGGCGCTGGAAATGGCCCACAATAGTGATGAGTAATGGGTCAGGGGTAATGAGCAAAACCGGCCACGGTGTTGCTGTTGACCTCGCACATTACGCATTGCCCATTACCCATCACTGTTAATAATGAAACATATCCCACGCAAACGCTTCGGCCAGAATTTCCTCACCGACCAGGGTGTCATCCAGGCCATCGTCCGCACCATCCACCCCCAGCCCGACGACATCATGGTCGAAATCGGCCCGGGCCTGGGCGCGCTCACCGAGCCGCTGCTCAAGATTCTGCCCCGCCTGCATGTGGTAGAAATCGACCGCGACATCATTGCCCGGCTGGAGAATAACTACCCGAAGGCAAAGCTGTCGATCCATCCCGGCGATGCGCTGAAATTCGATTTTTCCACACTGGGCGAGCGCATCCGCGTCGTCGGCAATCTGCCCTACAACATCTCCACGCCCATTTTGTTTCACCTCAGCGAATATGTCGGCAACATCGTCGACATGCACTTCATGCTGCAGAAGGAAGTGGTGGAACGCATGGTGGCCGCGCCCTCCACGCCGGAATACGGCAGGCTGTCGGTGATGCTGCAATACCGCTACGCCATGGAGCTGATGTTCATCGTGCCGCCGGATGCATTCCACCCGGCGCCCAAGGTTGAATCCGCCATCGTGCGCATGATCCCCTACGCAGAATTGCCGCATCCGGCAAAGGATGGAGCCCTGTTCGGCGCCATCGTCACCGCCGCTTTCGGCCAGCGGCGCAAGGTCTTGCGCAATACCTTGAAGGCCTATCTGGATAATGCCGGATTTGCGGCGCTGGGGATTGATCCCGGCTTGCGGGCGGAGAATCTGGGGGTAGCGGAGTTTGCGGCGATTGCCAATTACTGCAAGGTTCAGATTCTAGCCTAGCAGGTTGTGATTTTGTACGCTGCGCCCTCAAAACCCGTCACCACTTTAGCCACCCGAGTGAAGATCAATAGCGACTCGCTTGTCATGAAACCGCCTCAATCAGCGCCACTGAAAGGCATCATGTTAATGCACTAGCGGATTCAAGCATTAGTTAAAATTGAATGCAAAATAGTGTTTTCAAACGACCGATTAGCCGCTTATAATGAGACCCGCGTGTCCTTAATTAGGGGCGGCACCATTTCCATTCCAACAGGAGGAAGTCATGTTAAACGTTCTATTCGGTTCAACTACCGGCATCATGTCTGTCGCTACCATCGTCCTCACCATCATTGTCGTGTCGGGATGGTTGCTTTATTTCTACATCAAACAGAGCAAGTCCGAGTAAAACCGCGGCTTTTCCCTTGTTGAGGCATACCGCCAGCCCATTCGAGGCTTGGCGGCATGTTTCGCGTCTCTTCTTAAAAGCAACACTGGGCTTCGCCCACAAGACCGCCGAATGAAATGAGTTTCGCAGGGATGAGCGGGTTAACTACCGCTCGACAAACTCGATCTTGTATCCGTCCGGGTCTTCGACAAAAGCAATCCACGTCGCCCCGCCGTGCAGCGCCGGTCCATACACCACCTTGCCGCCCTTGGCCGCGACTGCCTCACAGGTCTTGCGGATGCCGTCCACCTGGATGGCGATGTGGCCATAGCCCGTCCCCAGCTCATAGCCTGACACCCCCCAGTTGTAGGTGAGCTCGATCACCGCCCCCTCGGATTCCTCGCCGTAGCCGACAAAGGCCAGGGTGTACTTTCCGTCCGGGTATTCCTTGCGCCGCAGCAGCTTCATGCCCAGCACTTCGGTGTAGAAGGCGATGGACTTGTCCAGGTCGCCGACGCGGATCATGGTGTGCAGAATTCTCATGGCTATTCCTCTCTTCAAAAATCTTTGAACCGCAGAGGACGCAGAGGGATTCAAAACTTGGCGAGAAACTGACTCACCAGTCAGTCGACAAGGCACGACTTCTCCATGCCTTGTCGCCTAGAGGCTCCTACGTTTGGCTTTCCTCCGCGTCCTCCGCGTCCTCTGCGGTAAAGGTTAAAAGCGGTGGTAACGCGCGCCGCCCGCCTTGAGCGCCCGCTGCGCCGCCGCGTAATGGGGCAAGATTTCCTCGACGATGGCCCAGAAGCGGGGAGAATGGTTGAGCTCCCGGATATGGGCCAGTTCGTGCACCACGACGTAGTCGATCTGGCTGATGGGCGCCTGAATCAGCCGCCAGCTCAGGCGGATATCGCCGAGCGAATTGCAGCTGCCCCAGCGGGTGCGCGCACTGGACAAGGCCACGTTCCGTAGCACCAGCCCCATGCGATCGGCGTAATGTTCCAGCCGCTGCACAAAATGGCGACGCGCCTCTGAACGATACCACTGCTCCAGCTTACGCCTGACCGATTCCGCATCCCCGGTATCCGGCACCGTTACCGCCAGGGTATCGTCCTCCAGCAGGCGCGGCAGAGCCCGCGGGCCGCCTTCCAACAGGCGCAACACCAGCTCGCTGCCCAGGAACAGCAGCGTTTCCCCGTCGGCACAATGGAAGGCGGCCGGCTGGCGCTCCTGCCATTCCCGCAGCTTGTCGATCAGCCACCCGGAACGCTCGCGCAACACCTGCTCCAGGCGGCCATCGGCGGCCCGTTGCGGCGCATTCACGGTCAGGCCGCGGTGATCGATGCGCAGGCCGATGGTCCGGCGTTTCGGGCTGCGCTTGAGCAGATAGGGGATTTCCCTGCCATCCAGCCGGAGGGTGCGGTTTTCGCTGGCGGCGCGGGGCTTGGCGAAGAGGCCCAAGGCTAATACTTACTAGCGGCGATGCGTGCCATTTCGCCCTCGATCCAGGCTTCCGCCCGCGCGTTCAGCTCGTCGGCCTTGATGCCTTTGGAGTCGATCGGCGGGCCGAAGCTGATGGTGATGGTGCCGGGTCGTTTGAGAAAACCGTTCTTGCCCCAGTACTCGCCGGCGTTATGTGCCACCGGCAAAACCGGGGTTCCGGTATAGGTAGCAAGCCAGGCACCGCCGATATTGTATTTGCCTTTCTCGCCGGGCGTGACACGAGTGCCCTCGGGGAAAACCACCACCCAGAAACCTTTTGCCAACCGCTCCTTGCCCTGATCCAGGATCTGCTTCAGCGCGGCCCGGCCGGCACTCCGATCGATGGCAATCGGGCTGGCTATGGCCAGCGCCCAGCCGAAAAACGGGATGCGCAGCAGCTCGCGTTTCAGCACCCACACCAGCGGCGGCAGGATATCCTGGAATGCCAGGGTCTCCCATGCCGACTGGTGCTTGGACAGCACGATAACCTGGGTTGAGGGAATGTTCTCCCGGCCGACGATACGGTAGGAAAGGCCACAAGTCAGCTTCAGCCAGCGCAGCATGGTCTTCGCCCAGTGCGCGATCAGGCGATAGCGGGTGACGGGGTCAAAAGGCAGGGAAAAGAAGGCGACGAAAAAAAACAGCGGGGTGAACAGCCACATTCCCAGGGCGAAAACGAAAGAGCGGAGCCAGATCATGCGCTCTTCTGGATCACATGCCGGACCGCTTCGTTGAGGTCGCCGAATATCAGTGTATTTTCCGGCAGGCCGCCCGCAGAGCGGGTTTTCTCGCCTTTTCCGGTCAACACCAGAATCGGTTGCCCGCCCACTTCCGCTGCGGCCTGTAAATCGCGCAGGCTGTCGCCGATGCAGGGCACGCCGGCCAGGCTCATGCTGAAGCGCGCGCCGATTTCATGGAACATGCCGGGCTTGGGCTTACGGCAGCCGCAATCCGAATCGGCGGCGTGGGGGCAGAAAAAGCACGCGTCGATGCGCGCGCCCACCTGTGCCAGCGACTTGTGCATCTTGTCGTGGATGGCGTTGAGCATGGCCATGTCGAACAGGCCGCGGCCGACGCCGGACTGGTTGGTCGCCAGCACCACCTTGAACCCGGCCTGGTTCAGCCGTGCAATCGCCTCCAGGCTGCCGGGGATGGGCTTCCACTCCGCCGGGCTTTTGATGAACTGATCGCTGTCGTAATTCACCACGCCGTCGCGATCGAGAATAATCAGTTTGGTTATGGGCATGTTAAGTCTCTATGATCGCCAAATGGTGCCAAAATTTTAGGGGTTAAAATGAGCCATGTGGTAATGGGTGATGAGGAATGGGTGATGAAAACCTCTCGACCATCACTCATTCCTCATCACCCATCACTCCATTTGGCTTCCGGCTTGTCCAGCTTGAATCTATCCCGTCAGGCCACCAGTTTCGAAATGTCCGCCACCTGGTTCATCAGCTCACCCAGGCTCTTCAGCAGGGCCAAGCGATTCGCGCGCAACTGCGGTTCCTCGGCCATCACCATCACCTGGTCGAAGAAGGTATCGACCTCGGCGCGCACACCGGCCAGCGCCGTTAGTGCTTCGGTATAACCGCCATTCTGCACCCATGAGACCACGCCGGGGGCCAGTTCGTTCATCGCCCCGAACAGCGCCCTTTCCGCCGCCTCCGACATCAACGCCAGTTCCGCCCCGCCCGCCGGCAATTCGCCGGCTTTTTTCAGGATGTTCTGGATGCGCTTGTTCGCCGCCGCCAGCGCTTCCGCCTCCGGCAACTGCTTGAACGCGCGCACCGCCTCCAAGCGCGGAACCACCCGGTCGATGCGGGTCGGCGCCTGGCTCACCACCGCGTCGATCTCGTCCGGCGCGAAGCCCTTGTCGCGCAGATAGCCCTTCAGCCGCTCCAACATGAAACCGTGCACATCCAGCGCCACGCTGTCGGCCAGCATTTCCGCCGGGAACAGCGCGCGGGTCTGCTGCAGCATCTGCAGCAGGTCGAGCGGCAGGCCCATCTCGGCGAGGATGCGCAGCACGCCCAGGGCGTGACGGCGCAGTCCGAAAGGATCCTTGTCGCCGGTCGGCACCAGGCCGATGCCGTAGATGCCGACCAGGGTATCCAGCTTGTCGGCCAGCGCCGCCGCCGCGCCAATGTTGTCCTGCGGCAGCGCATCGCCGGCGAAGCGCGGCCAGTAATGCTGTTCGACGGCACGCGCCACTTCCTCGCGCTCGCCGTCATGCAGGGCATAGTATTGGCCCATGATCCCTTGCAGTTCGGGAAACTCGCCCACCATGTCGGTGAGCAGGTCGGCCTTGGCCAGATGCGCGGCGCGCTCGGCCAGCTCAGCGCTGACGTTGAGGTGGCGGGCGATCTCGCCGGCCAGCTTGGTGACGCGCTGAGTCCGTTCGAGCTGGGTGCCGAGCTTGTTATGGTAGACCACGCTGCCCAGTTTTTCCACGCGCGAAGCCAGGGTCTTCTTGCGGTCCTGGTCGAAAAAGAACTTGGCGTCCGCCAGGCGCGGCCGCACCACCCGCTCGTTGCCGCCGATCACCGCACTCGGGTCGGCCGGGCGGATGTTGGACACGATCAGGAACTGGTTGGTCAGCTTGCCGGCTTGATCCAGCAGCGGGAAATATTTCTGGTTCGCCTTCATGGTCAGGATCAGGCATTCCTGCGGCACGCCGAGGAATTCTTCGCCGAAGCGGCCAACCAGCACGTTGGGGCGCTCCACCAGGCCGGTGACCTCGTCCAGCAGGGCATCGTCCGCCACCGGCTTCACCCCGCCGCCGACTTTCGCCGCTGCGGCATGGAGCTGGCGCGCGATGTCGGCGCGGCGCGCCTCGAAGCTGGCGATCACGGCGCCCTCATTTTCCATCTGTGCCGCATAGCTGTCGGCATCCTTGAGGCTGACCGGGCTGACGGCGGCTTCGAAACGGTGGCCCTGAGTGGCACGACCGGCGGTCAGGCCGAGTGCGCTCACCGGCACCACCTCGGTGCCGTGCAAGGCCACCAGGCCATGCACCGGACGCACGAAGTTGACGGTGCTCCAGCCGGGTTGCTCGCAGTTTTCATGCAGCTGGTAGGCCATCAGCTTGGGAATAGGCAGCTTGACCAGCGCCTCGTCCAGCGCCTTCTGCAAGCCTTCCGTCAGGGTCGCGCCCTTGGCGACGCTATCGAAAAACAGCGCTTCGCTCTTGCCGTCGATGGCACGCTTGAGATTGGGAACGATAGACTCATCCAGCCCCAGCGCGGCGAGCCGCTTCAGCAACGCAGGCGTGGCCTTGCCATCGGCATCTAGCCCCACATTTACCGGCATCAGCTTGTGCGAAACCGGCTTGTCCGCTGCTTGAGCGGCCACGCCCACAACCAGCACCGCCAGACGGCGAGGCGAGGCGAAAGGCGTCACGGTGGCATCGGCCGCAGCCAGCCCCTGCGCCTTGAGGGAATCCGCAACGGCGGCGGCAAAGGCCTCGCCCAGCTTCTTCAGCGCCTTGGGCGGCAGCTCTTCGACAAACAGTTCGACCAGTAAATTCTTCGTGCTCATGCCGCCACCTTCTTTTCGATCTGCGCCAGCACTTCAGCGGCCCAATCCCTGGGCGCCATCGGGAAGCCGAGCCTTGCGCGGCTATCCAGATAGCTCTGTGCGACACTGCGCGCCAGGTTGCGGATGCGGCCGATGTAGGCGGCGCGCTCGGTCACCGAAATGGCGCCGCGGGCATCCAGCAGGTTGAAGGTGTGCGCGGTTTTCAGCACCTGCTCGTAGGCCGGCAATGCCAGCTGGCTTCCCATCAGGTGCTTGGCCTGTTTCTCGTGAGCATTGAAGGCGGCGAGGAGGAACTCCACGTCGCTGTGCTCGAAGTTGTAGGTGGACTGTTCCACCTCGTTCTGGTGGTAGACGTCGCGATAGCTGAGGCCCTTGGTCCAAGTCAGGTCGAACACGTTCTCGACGCCTTGCAGATACATCGCCAGCCGCTCCAGGCCGTAGGTAATCTCGCCGGTAATCGGCTTGCAGTCGATGCCGCCGACCTGCTGGAAATAGGTGAACTGGGTCACTTCCATGCCGTTCAGCCAGACTTCCCAGCCGAGACCCCAGGCACCCAAGGTGGGGTTTTCCCAGTCGTCCTCGACGAAGCGGATGTCGTTGCTCTTGAGGTCGAAGC
>CAZLJK010000071.1:0-13913 GCA_964559825.1 uncultured Sulfuricella sp.
TAATTTGACGGACTTCTCTACTTTAAATTGGTATGGCTGATGGGGGGCAGGTCACCACAGCACTAGCTGTGTGATGACAGAATTATCAAAAGGTGTAAGGCGTTCCGGGTATTTAGACCCATAAACGGAGCTCCTGTCGTCGAATCCGTTAGGAACTTGGAGGATACCAAAGACAACAAAGATTAAAAGGCAAAATACAATAGCCAAGTAGCGTTTGAACTTGTTCATTTTCACTTCTCGTATACTAAACCATTAAGTGTACGTTAGAAATGTAAAGGACAATCCATAATTATTTGAGTTGTTAGTCCCAAGTAGTAATGTCCGCTTTCTCCTGCGGATTCAAGCGCTGCTTTGCGGTGCTTACGTGGCGAGCTGTGGGGTGGCTATCTATCCACCATGACCGATAATTTGTATCTTGATTTATGTTGCAGCGCGAAATATTGTCGGATAGGTGGCATATTGGCGCGACGTCTCTCTTCCAGAAGTTCCGCAATTGCTCCGCGACTGTCAGTCGTTATTCGACACCCCAATATGATTCCTACGAGCGCTCGTGGATCGAATTCTAAGTATTTGTGCGCGTCGCCGACCCGAACAATTCTCTGTTCCCTCTCATAAGACCATCCTTCGTGTTTTCGAAGCATTACTTTGCCAAGAGAATCGGGAAATCTGTTTACCCAGTTTATTTCTGGGTATTCGGAGGAGTACTCCACTTGTAGCGCGCGACTCAGAGTTGAAAAATCGCGTGCTGCTTCAAACTGAAAACATATCCCAGTGTGGTCTCGAGCGTAATGGCTCCACATCAGAATACTTCTGGGAGTACCGGCAAATGAAAATACGCCAATTTCTTCCAGATTATTTCGATAAGTAGCTTCTAATTCTTTTTCAATTTCTGCGATCGGCTTCATGGCAAGATTACTAACTATTTGCTCTCTTTTCTTATACTTAATGCCCTGTTCTTTTAGAAGAGAATTATAGCGTTCACGCCGTTCGCGCCCTGTAGCATTCGCAACGATACGTGCGGACATGTCGAATGGGTCGTTGAAGTCGACCGGGGAGCTAAGCCATAAGCGTGACCTAACCAGAATGTCACGTACATGATCAATTGATTTATTGCTACTTGGGTTGATCGCCTTGTACTTGTACAAAAAACGATTCAACCTCGGTTGGACTTGTGCGATCTTAAGGCGCCTCTCAAAGTATGGGAGACCGTGTACATAACTCAGCCATTTTTCAAAAGGAAGATCCATAGGGTTACGGCTAACTGGCATTAGCCGCGTTTCGCTTCGCCCATCAACCTGACATTCTTCTCATAAGCCTCGTGCGCATTCCTCACGCACTCCAGAAACAGCGGCAACTCCTCCATCAGCAGCGCCTGCGGCCCATCCACCAGCGCCTTGGCGGGCGCCGGGTGAAAGTCCACCAGGATCATGTTGGCGCCGGCGATCACGCCCTGCAGGGTGGCGTGGAAGATTTCGAGGAGGCCGTCCGGGGCGCGGTTGCGCGTGCCGACCGAGTGCGACGGGTCGACGCATACCGGCATTCGGGTCAGGCGTCTGACTACGGGGACATGGGCGAAATCGACCAGGTTGCGGTGCGGGTCGCCCATGTTGGTCTTCATTCCGCGGAGGCCGAACACCACGTTGCGGTTGCCTTCCGAGGCCAGGTATTCGGCAGCATTCAGCGATTCATCCAGGGTGATGCCGAAGCCGCGCTTGAACAGCACCGGGAATTCGCGCTGGCGGCCGACGATTTTCAGCAACTCGAAGTTCTGGGTGTTGCGGGTGCCGATCTGCAGCATGACACCGGTGGGGTTGCCGGTCTGCTTCAGCGCTTCGCGGATCTCGTCGACATGGGATTCGTGGGTGACTTCCATGGCGATCACCTTGATGCCGTACTTGCCTGCCAGCTCGAATACCCAGGGCAGGCAGGCTTTGCCGTGCCCCTGAAAGGCGTAGGGGCTGGTGCGCGGCTTGTAGGCCCCCATCCGGGTACAGACCTGGCCGTGTTCCTGAAGCGCTTTCATCATCATTTCGACGTGCTCGGGCGTGTCCACCGCGCATAGGCCGGCGAAGACGTTGAGGTTGTCCTGGCCGAAGCGCACGCCGTTGTATTCGAAGTGGGTGGGGCGATGGTCGTCCTTGTGCCGTCCCAGGATGCGGTATTCCTCGGAAATGCGCACCACGCGCTCGACGCCGGGCAGACTTTCCATGTTTTCCGGCGCGAGCGAGGCGGTATCGCCGATCAGGTAAATTTCCGTCAAGGTCAGCTGGGCACCCTTTTCCTGGTGGATGCGGGTCTTGATCTTGGGCAACTGCGCCAGATGGTCGAGCAACTGGTTGTATTCTGGGCTGTCGGGCTGGGCGTCGGGGGAGAGGATCAGGATCATGGCATACCTGCTTCTGGAACGAGGGTGGGGCCGAAGATTGTAGCGCGTGGGACACTCATGCCACAACTAGTGCAGAAATAGGGCTCAGACTGAATAAAAATTGTTTGAGAAAATAGTGGATTATGGTATTTTTGAAATAATAACCATAAGTGTGGCCATTAACTTGCTGATTTTCTGAGCCTCTAGCAAGGCGGCTAAGCTGGGAGAATAAATCCTGGAAGGGGTGGCCCGGTATTCGAGGTGTCGTTTAAGGCTGGTTGTGCAGGAGTTGATCATGCAGAAATTTGGATTTGCAATTAAGACTCGGGATGGGCAAATGGTGGAAAGCCTGTTTATCGCGGGCCAGAACCAAGCTGACGCCGAGAGGAAATTGCGCCAGATGTATTTGAATTGCCAAGTGGTTCGGTGTTCAACAGTTCCAATGGAAACGCGGCACGGCCATCAGGGGACCGAGGTGGAATATCTGCTTTCCTTGATCGCCAGAGAATGCGCTGTTACTCGATGAATCCGTCTCCCAGCATTTCATCCAGCAACGCTTCGTAATCCTGTGCCCCCCGACTATTGGGGGCATACGCGAAAACATCCATATTCAGGGCCGGACTTTCCGCCAAGCTCACATTTTCCGCAATACGGGTCAGGCAGACGTCGTCGCTAAATTTCTCCTCCAGCTGGTGCAAGATGTCCCGCGCCATCTTGCGACGGCTATCGAAGCGGTTCAGCAGGTAGCGGCGCGGCAGCCGTTTTTTCCAGACTTGTTCCAGCGCCTTCAAGGCTTTCTCAACCCGTAGCGCGCCCTTTAACGACAGATAATCCGCCGAGAGAGGCACGATCAGGCAGTCGCAGGCGAATAGGGCATTCAGCGACAGTACGCCGATCAGCGGGCAGCAGTCGATTACCAGCATGCTGTCTTTGCCGGCCAATCCTTCGTTCTTGATGCCGACGTTGAGCTTGTTGACGACGTTGTGGCTTTTGCCGAAAAGGGTGTCCACCTTCGCCAGTTCGGCATTGGCGGGAATGATGCTGATTCCGCTTTCAGTGGGTTGCGCCAGTGCGGCCAATGGAACGGCCTTCTGAAAGAAACCGAAGATGGTCTCATCACCCCGGCTAGGCTGAATGCCGAAAATCTCGGAGAATTGAGCCTGCGGATCGAGGTCGATAGCCAAGACCTTCCGCCCCCTGCGCGCGAGTCCCGCAGCCAGATTCAGGCTGGTGGTTGTCTTGCCGACTCCGCCTTTCTGGTTGAATACCGCAACGATTGTCATATTGTTCTTGGTCGAATGTGTTTGAGCACTAGGATAATTTATGTGGGAAACCGGTTCAACCCTTTATCCGGCCGGAGGAAAAAGTTTTGAAACACACCCTTTGGAGTCGCAGTAGAGGAAGCTGCCATTGCCTTCTCCCCAGTCCGACAGCACCCAACGTTCGCAAATATGGCCATCGATCTCATGGATGTGTCTGGCCGGGCGGTGGGTGTGGCCGTGGATCAAGCGGGGATAGCCATGTTCGCGCAGGGTGGCGGCAACCGTGTCAGGATGGACATCCATCTCCATGATGGATTTCAGTTGCTTGTCGGTTTTGCTGCGCTGGCGCAGTGCCTCGATTTCGGCCTTGCGTTCCGCCAGAGGGCGGGCGAGAAACGCCATTTGCCATGCCGGTTGCCGGACTTGGGCGCGGAAGGCGAGATAAGCCGTGTCGTCCGTACACAGGGTGTCGCCATGCATCAGCAGGGTCGGGGTGCCGTAAAGGTCGATCAGGGTCGGGTCGGGGATCAGACGGGCATGGGCTGCGCGCGCGAAGTCCTCGGCCATGAGCAAATCGCGGTTGCCGTGCATGATGAAAACTGCCGTGCCGCTCCGGCCCAATTCCGCCAGCGTGTTGGCGACATCTGATTGATGCGGGTCGGCCAAGTCATCGTCGCCTGCCCAGAACTCGAACAGGTCGCCGAGGATGTACAGCGCCTCGGCTTGGGGTGCGATGCGGCGCACAAAATCTTCAAATACTCGCTTGGTCTGCGGGTATTCCGGGCTAAGGTGGAGGTCGGCAATAAACAGGCAATGGGACATAACGGCAGGCTAGAGGCTAGAGGCTAGAGGCAAATGCGCCACGGTTTTCCTATCGCCCATCGCCTCCCGCCTCTAGCCTGGTGTGCTTAGCACACCTCCACGCTCTCGATAACCACATCCTCAAGAGGCACATCCTGGTAGCCGGACTGGTTGCCGGTTTTGACCTTGCCGATGCGGTCCACGACTTCCTTGCCTGCGGTGACCTTGCCGAACACGCAATAGCCGAAGCCTTGCGGGGTTGAAGCAGTGTAGTTGAGGAAGCTGTTGTTCGCCGTGTTGATGAAAAACTGGCTGGAGGCTGAATGGGGATTGGGGGTGCGCGCCATGGCAATGGTATAGGCTTCGTTTTTCAGGCCGTTGGCGGCTTCATTCTCGATCTCTGCCATGGTTTCCTTCTGGATCAGGTCCGGCATGAAGCCGCCGCCCTGAACCATGAAGCCATCGATGACGCGATGGAATATCGTGCCGTTGTAGAAGCCTTTTTCCGCATATTTCAGAAAGTTGGCAACGGTCTTGGGGGCCTTCTCGGCATCCAGTTCGAGGGTGATGTCGCCGAAATTGGTATGAAGCTTAACCATGGGTCTTTTCCTTTTTGCTCTTTGGGGTTTTCTTGCGGGATTTTACCGGCTTGGCCTTTTCCGCGGCCCCGGAGTTATCCGTTGCGGATTCTGCAGCCAGCACCATTTCCTCGATAACCACCGGCTCAACCGGAGCGTCGGCGGCAAACGGCCCACCCGCCGCCGTGGGCAGGGCACCGATCTTTTTTGCGACATCCATGCCCTTGACCACTTTGCCAAAGACGCAATAGCCGTAGTAATCGGGGTGGGGGCGGTGGTGGTTGAGAAATTTGTTGTCATCGAGGTTGATGAAGAACTGCGCGGTGGCCGAGTCCGGGTCATAGGCGCGCGCCATGGCGAGCGTGCCGGGCTCGTTCTTGAGACCGTTGGTAGCTTCGTTGATGACCGGGGCCAGGGTCGGTTTGTACTGGAAATCCGGGGTGAAGCCGCCGCCCTGGATGACGAATTTCTGTATGGCGCGGTGGAACAGGGTGCCATTGTAATGGCCGCTGCCGACATAATGGAGGAAGTTGGCGACGGTTTTCGGCGCCTTGTCGGGATACAGCTCGATCACGATCTCGCCCAGATTGGTGCGCATTTTGACGTGCGGGTTGATGGCGAGTGCGCCGGTGCTGATGAGCAAGCCAATGATGATCATGGTCAGGCGGAATTTCATGCGGCCCCCTCGTAGACAATTTTCCACTCGTTGCTATCGAACTTCCAGTACTGCCTCTTCTTCATCTGGTTTTTCAGGTTGTTGCTGTTGTAGTCCTGGACGAATGTGATCACCATCAGGTTTTCGTTGCCCGGGTAGCTGAAGATGCTGATGTTCGACAGCTTGATTTTGACCCAGGTTTTGCTGGTGTTGACCTGGCGTTTCTGCATTTCCCAGGAAGGGTAATCCTGCCCGGGGGCGCGGAAGCTTCTGGAATAGTGCTGCAAATATTTGTCCATATTGACGCTTTCCCAGTCGCGCCGCCAGTTTTCCACCTGCCGGCTGAGCTCGTTGCGCTGGGTGGCGAGTTCCTTGGCGTCGATCCAGTCTATCTTGTTGCTGATCACCACCGGGGTCAGGCCCACCTGCAGGTTTACCCCGATTTTATCCATGTCGGGGTTGGCCAGCACCACGCAGCCGTTGCTGGCGCGCGGCGGGCGGCTGTAAGTGTCGCTGGGCACGCCGTGCAGCCAGATGCCGTGACCGTTCTTGCCCTGTTGACGGTCCCATTCATTAGGATAGTTGATAGGGAAGGCGCCGGTGCCGTAAAAATCGGAAATCTGGGTTCTCGGCAGGTTGGCGGTGACAAAGTAGACGCCCAGAGGAGTTTTCTGGTCGCCTTCCCTGTTTTTTTCGGCGCCCGCCTTGCCGCTGCTGACGTAGTAGTCGGCCACGTAGCGAGGCGCACCGTTTTCATTCCGGAACAGGTAAAGCCGGGATTTGTCCGTATCCACCACCACGGCGTGGCGCTGTTCCGGCTGGAGTTGAACCAGGTATTTGGGCACGCGCCCGGCCGGCATCTGCTCCAGGTGATGCAGCAAGCGGGCGCGGGCTTCCTCGCGCAGATCGGAAATTTGTTGCGGGGATGCGCTGGCGGCGCTGCCAATAGTGCTGAGCGGATGCGCCCGCGCCATCAGCAGGTCGCCGCGGATCAGGTGGGCCAGCTTGAAATTGGGGTAGATCTTGAGCAGGGCCTCGATATCCTTCATGGCGATATCCAGACGGTTCTGCCGGACTTCGAGCAGGCTCTTGACCAGCATGGCTTCGAGGTCGCCGGGGAGCTGACTCTGCGATGATTCGCGTTTCTGTGCGGCAGGTTTGCTGCCCATCGCCATTGCCGATGGCGCCAGCAGCGAGGCCAGAAAGGCGCACAGCAGGGACAGGACTGCGAAGAGTTGGCCCGGAGTTGGCCTGGTCATGCCGTACAAATAGAAAATTCCTTTTTGACTTTTTAAGGTGTCCAAGAACGGTTACCGGCCAATCCGTTCTTGCTGGATCAGCCACTTGCCGCCACTCTTGACCAGGACAATGGTTTTCTGGGTGGAGGTCGAGAGGGCATCGGACTTGTAGGACTGCCTGAAAGTGACGCTGGCATGACTGGCATCGCTAAAGGTAACGCGCGGCGATTCGATGGCAACCTGGATGGATTTGGCTTTGCCGATGCGCGCCTTGCGGCTCTTCTCCCAAGCAGCTCTGTTCTCGCCGCCGGGAACCTTGAAGTCCCGAGCGTAATAGCCGAGGTAGCCGGAGACGTTCTTGTCGGACCAAGCGTCGGCCCAGTCGTTGAGGGTTTTCAGAACGGCGGCTTCGGCATCAACTTTGCTCTCCGCAGGGGCGGGTGTCGGCTTAACCTCTGGGACGGGCTTGGTTGCCTCTGGCTTGACGGGCGGTGGAGCGGGTGCGACGACAGGCGCCGGAGCGGGCTTGGCCGGCTCGGGTTTCGCTGGTGCGATTGCGGGGACTGAAGCCGCGGGCGCGAGCGCAACCTTGGGCGCGCGATTCACTTTTCCGGAAGCGGAGAATAGCTCTTTTACCAGTGAAAGTTTGGCCTGTGCGGTGACATTGCCCTTGTCCAGTTTCAGTGCCTTGTCATAGGCCTGGCTCGCCATCTTGGCGTAGATGTCGCCCAGATTCTCGTGTGCGGTGGCATAGCTGGGGTGGGTGCCGATCGCCATTTCAAGCGACTGGCGGGCTTTGTCGTACTGCCCCTGGGCGGCATACAGCACCGCCAGGTTGTTGTAGGGCTCGGGAAGCTCGGGGTATTCCTCGGTAAGCCGGGTGAAGATCTGGATCGCTTCCGCATTCTTGCCCTGCTCCGCCAGGATCAGCCCCTTGAGGAAGCGGCCCTGGGCGATCTTCGGCCCCTGGGCGTCCTTGGGTCGGCTGGTGAGGTAGCTTTCGAGGCGTTCCAGGGCCTTGTCATTCTGCCCCTGTTTGTAGAGCTTGCTGATGTCTTGCAGTTCATCGGCATGCGCAGGCTGGCCGAAGGTGAAAAGCAGGATGCAGGGCAGGGAGGCTAAGATCGTGGCAATGCGGAAACGGCTCATTGGTAGTATACTTTTCACTATAATGCAAACAGTCTGAATTCTAACAGAACCGCCCTTATCACCAAACCCTTTGCTTCGAATCTTTTCAGAATGACCCAAGTTTATGAGCAGCAGCGATAACGTCCCCGTTCCCCATTTTATCCGCAACATCATCGAAAGCGATCTCGCCGGCGGCAAGCACAAGAGCGTCGTCACGCGCTTTCCGCCCGAGCCCAACGGCTACCTCCACGTCGGCCACGCCAAGTCGATCTGCCTGAATTTCGGCCTGGCGCTGGACTACCAAGGCCAGTGCAACCTGCGCTTCGATGACACCAACCCGGAGAAGGAAAGCGAGGAATATGCCCGCTCCATCCAGGATGACGTGCGCTGGCTGGGCTTTCAGTGGGACGGCGAGGTGCGCTGGGCGTCGGACTATTTCGAGGCGCTCTATGCTTACGCGGTCGAACTGATCCGGCAGGGCAAGGCCTACGTGGATGACCTCAGCCCCGAGGAAATGCGCGAATATCGCGGCACGCTCACGGCGCCGGGCAAAAACAGCCCGTACCGCGACCGCCCGGCGGCGGAGAATCTCGACCTGTTCGCCCGCATGCGCGCCGGCGAATTTCCCGACGGCAGCAAGGTGCTGCGCGCCAAAATCGACATGGCCTCTCCCAACATCAATCTTCGCGATCCGGCAATCTACCGCATCCGCCGCGCCCACCACATCCGCACCGGCGACCAGTGGTGCATCTACCCGATGTACGATTACACCCACTGCATTTCCGATGCGCTGGAGAACATCACCCATTCCCTGTGCACGCTCGAGTTCGAAGACCATCGCCCGCTCTACGACTGGGTGCTGGACCAACTGCCGGTGCCGTGCCATCCGCAGCAGATCGAGTTCTCACGTCTGGAGCTGCAGTACACCCTGACCAGCAAGCGCAAGCTCAATCAGCTGGTGACGGAAAAGCGGGTTTCAGGCTGGGACGACCCGCGCATGCCCACCATCGCCGGCATGCGCCGGCGCGGCTACACGCCCGAGGGCATCCGCGAGTTCGCGCGGCGCATCGGCATTTCCAAGAGCGACAACGTGGTCGACATGAGCGTGCTCGAAGGCTGCATCCGCGAGGACATGGAAGTGCGCGTGCCGCGCGTGATGGCGGTGATCAAGCCGCTGAAGGTGGTGATCACCAACTTCGTCGAAGGCGAAACGCAGTCGCGCGAAGCGGGTTTCCATCCCAACCATCCTGAATTCGGCAGCCGGGTCGTGCCGTTTGCGAAAGAAATCTGGATCGAGGCCGACGATTTCATCGAGACTCCGCCGCCAGGCTGGCAGCGTCTGGTGCCGGGCGGCGAGGTACGGCTGCGCTACAGCTATGTGATCAAGTGCGACGAAGCGATCAAGGATGCCGCCGGCAAGGTGGTCGAACTGCGCTGCTCGATCGATCCGGATACCCTCGGCAAGAACCCGCAGGGGCGCAAGGTCAAGGGCGTGATCCACTGGCTTTCCGCCGAACATGCCCTGGCGGCGGAAATCCGCCTGTACGACCGCCTGTTCACCGTGGCTGAACCGGACAGCGACAAGGCGCGCGATTTCCGCGAATTCATCAACCCCGAATCGCTGACCGTGGCGCAGGGCTGGGTCGAGGCTGCCGTGCGCGATGCGGCGCCCGAAACCCACTACCAGTTCGAGCGCCTCGGCTACTTCTGCGCCGACCGCCGCGACCACCAGCCCGGCGGCAAGCTGGTGTTCAACCGCACGGTGACGCTGAAGGATTCGTGGACCAGGGAACAGGGCTGATTTTTACCGCAGAGGACGCGGAGGACGCAGAGGAAAGGCAAGGGATAGACGAGTATGTGTTGTCTGAGCATTTGAATTCCTCCGCGTCCTCTGCGTCCTCCGCGGTTCAATAGTTTTTTAGGTTTACTACGATGCTGAAAATTTACAATTCCCTTTCCCGCTCCAAGCAGGATTTCGTTCCCATCGAACCCGGCAAGGTCCGCATGTACGTCTGCGGCATGACGGTTTACGACTATTGCCACCTCGGCCATGCAAGGGTGATGGTGGTGTTCGACATGATCCAGCGCTGGCTCAAGGCCGATGGTTTCGACGTCACCTATGTGCGCAACATCACCGATATCGACGACAAGATCATCAAGCGCGCGGCCGAGAACCACGAGACCATCGATGCCCTGACCGGCCGCTTCATCGCGGCGATGGACGAGGATGCGGCGAAACTCGGCGTGGAGAAGCCCGCCTACGAGCCGCGCGCCACCCAGTACGTGCCGGGCATGATCGCCATGATCCAGGCGCTGGTGGACAACGGACTGGCGTATGTGGCAAAGAGCGGTGACGTGTGCTATTCGGTGCACAAGTTTCCCGGTTACGGCAAGCTTTCCGGCAAGTCGCTGGACGATCTGCGCGCCGGCGAGCGGGTGGATGTCGCCGTGGGCAAGGACGACCCGCTCGACTTCGTGCTGTGGAAGTCGGCCAAGCCCGGCGAACCGCAGTGGGATTCGCCTTGGGGGCAGGGCCGTCCCGGCTGGCACATCGAGTGCTCGGTGATGAGCGATGCCCTGCTCGGCGAGCATTTCGACATCCACGGCGGCGGCGCGGACTTGCAGTTTCCCCATCACGAAAACGAGATCGCCCAGTCCGAGGGCACGCACGGGCACCAGCACGTCAACTACTGGATCCATAACGGCTTCGTGCGGGTGGACAACGAGAAAATGTCGAAATCGCTCGGCAACTTCTTCACCATCCGCGAGGTGCTGGAGCGCTACGATGCAGAGGTGGTGCGCTTCTTCATTCTGCGCGCCCATTACCGCAGCCCGCTCAACTATTCCGACCAGCATCTGGACGATGCCAAGGGCGCACTGACCCGGCTCTACACCGCACTGAAAAACGTTTCCCCTCACCCATCACCCATTACCCATCACCTGGATTGGCGCGACCCCTATGCTGCTGCCTTCAAGGCGGCGATGGAGGACGATTTCAATACGGCCGAGGCGGTGGCGGTGCTGTTCGACCTGGCCAATGAGGTCAACAAGACCCACGATGCGCAACTTGCCGGCTTGCTCAGGGTATTGGGCGGGGTGCTGGGATTATTGCACCGTGATCCGAGCGAGTTTTTGCAGGGCGGCGCGGGGGAGTCGGCTTTTGCGCCGGAGCAGATCGAACAGCGCATCGCCGAACGGGATGCCGCGAAAAAAGCCAAGGATTATGCCGCCGCCGATCGCATCCGCAAGGAACTGCTGGATGAAGGCGTCGTGCTGGAGGATACGCCGCAGGGCACGGTGTGGCGGCGTGTGTAGACCTTATGGTGTGAATTAAAAACCAAGGGGCAGGAATCATCTTCCTGCCCCTTGGTTTTCTGCTTTGGATTAGCCCCTGGGCTTACTGCCCGAAGAACTGCTTCATTTTGTCCATCCAGGATTTGGTGCGCGGGTTGTGTCGGGCGCCGTCCTGCTCGTTGAGTACGTCCAGTTCGCGCAGCAGTTCTTTCTGGCGCTCTGTCAGGCTGACCGGTGTTTCCACCACCATGTGGCACATCAGGTCGCCGTGAGCGTTGCTGCGTACCCCTTTGATGCCTTTGCCGCGCAGGCGGAACACCTTGCCGGACTGTGTTTCCGCCGGGATCTTGATTTTGGCGTGGCCGTCCAGTGTCGGGATCTCGATTTCACCGCCCAGCGCCGCCGTGGTGAAGCTGATCGGCATCTCGCAGTGCAGGTCATTGTGGTCGCGCTGGAAAACCGAGTGAGGCTTGATCTGGATGACCACGTAGAGGTCGCCCGGCGGACCGCCGTTGACGCCGGCTTCGCCTTCGCCCGAAAGCCGGATGCGGTCGCCTTCGTCGACGCCCGAGGGGATTTTTACCGCCAGGGTCTTGTACTGCTTGACGCGTCCGCTGCCTTGGCAGGTCGGGCAGGGGTGGGCAATCACCTTGCCGCTGCCGTGGCATTTCGGGCAGGCCTGCTGGATCGAGAAGAATCCCTGTTGCATCCGCACCTGGCCGTGGCCGGCGCAGGTGGGGCAGGTTTCCGGCTTGGAGCCGGCCTTGGCGCCGCTGCCGTGGCAGGTGTCGCACTCGGCCATGGTGGGGATGCGAATTTTGGTTTCGCTGCCGCGCGCCGCATCTTCCAGCGAGATTTCCAGGTTGTAGCGCAGGTCGGCTCCGCGGTAGACGTTGGAGCGCCCGCCGCGCCCGCCGGCACCGCCGAAGATGTCGCCGAAGATGTCGCCGAAGGCATCGGCAAAACCGCCGCCGAATCCTCCCGCGCCACCCATGCCGGCCTGTTGGTCAACGCCGGCATGACCGTACTGGTCGTAGGCGGAGCGCTTGCTCGCATCGGACAGCATCTCATAAGCCTCCTTGGCTTCCTTGAAATGCTCCTCCGCCTTCGGATTATCCGGGTTGCGATCCGGATGGAACTTCATCGCGAGCTTGCGGTAGGCCTTCTTGATCTCGTCGTCGCTGGCGTCCTTGTTGACGCCGAGAATTTCGTAGTAGTCGCGTTTTGACATAATTACCAATCTTTACCGCAGAGGACGCGGAGGACGCGGAGGAACCCCAGGCATGAAGCCGGTTTTTCCTCAGCGTCCTCCGCGTCCTCTGCGGTTAATGGGTTTTACTTCTTCTCGGTCTTCACTTCTTCGAACTCGGCATCCACCACGTTGTCGTCAGCCTCTTTGCTGCCGGCCTGAGGACCGCCCGCATCCGGCTGCGGCTGTTCGGCGTACATCTTCTCGGCCAGCTTGTGGGAAGCCTCTCCCAAGGCCTTGGTCTTGGCTTCGATGGTGTCCTTGTCGTTGCCCTTGAGCGCTTCCTCGGCGTCTTTCAGCGCGACCTCAATGGCAGCCTTTTCGTCGGCGCTGATTTTGTCGCCGTAATCGACCAGGGATTTCTTCACCGAGTGCACCATGCCGTCGCACTGGTTGCGGGCGTTGACCAGTTCCAGCGTTTTGCGGTCATCCTCGGCATGGGCTGCCGCGTCCTGCTCCATGCGGCGGATTTCCTCCTCGGACAGGCCGGAGCTGGCCTGGATCTTGATCTTGTTCTCCTTGCCGGTAGCCTTGTCCTTGGCGGAAACGTGCAGGATGCCGTTGGCGTCGATATCGAAGGTGACCTCGATTTGCGGCATGCCGCGCGATGCCGGCGGGATGTCGGAGAGGTTGAACTGGCCTAGGCTCTTGTTGCCGGAGGCCACGTCGCGCTCGCCCTGCAGAACGTGAATGGTCACCGCGTTCTGGTTATCCTCGGCGGTGGAAAAGACCTGGCTCGCCTTGGTCGGGATGGTGGTGTTCTTCTGGATCAGCTTGGTCATCACGCCGCCCATGGTCTCGATGCCCAGAGACAAAGGCGTCACGTCGAGCAGCAGCACGTCCTTGACTTCACCTTGCAGCACGCCGCCCTGGATCGCTGCGCCGATGGCGACGGCTTCATCCGGGTTAACGTCCTTGCGGGCTTCCTTGCCGAAAATCTCCTTCACCTTCTCCTGCACCTTGGGCATGCGGCTCTGGCCGCCGACCAGGATCACGTCGGCGATGTCTTCGAGCTTCACGCCAGCGTCCTTGATGGCCATGCGGCAGGGCGCCATGGTGCGCTCGATCAGCTCCTCGACGAGAGACTCGAACTTGGCGCGCGTGACTTTTACGGCCAGGTGTTTCGGGCCGGACGCGTCGGCAGTGATGTAGGGCAGGTTGACTTCGGTCTGCTGCGAAGAGGATAGCTCGATCTTGGCCTTCTCGGCGGCGTCTTTCAGGCGTTGCAGGGCGAGCATGTCTTTCTTCAGATCGATGCCGCTTTCTTTCTTGAATTCGTCCACCAGGTAGTCCATCAGGCGCTGGTCGAAGTCTTCGCCGCCGAGGAAGGTGTCGCCGTTGGT
>CAZLJK010000072.1:0-13760 GCA_964559825.1 uncultured Sulfuricella sp.
GCTCCTTCAAGGCCCTGGCGGCCTCGCACAGGGTGTTGGCGGTATCGACCAGGTCATCCATCAGCACGCAGGTGCGGCCCCGGACGTCGCCGATGATGTGCATCACCTTGGCCACGTTGGGCTTGGGACGGCGTTTGTCGATAATCGCCAGATCCACGTCCAAGCGCTTGGCCAGTGCACGGGCACGCACCACACCGCCGACGTCGGGAGAAACCACGATCAGGTTCTCATAATGCTGCTTCCACACGTCGCCGAGCAGAATCGGCGCGGCGTAGACATTGTCCACCGGAATATCGAAAAACCCCTGGATCTGGTCGGCATGCAGGTCCATGGTCAGCAGGCGGTCCACGCCGGCGCTGACCAGCATGTTCGCCACCACCTTTGCGGTGATCGCCACCCGCGCCGAGCGCGGCCTGCGATCCTGGCGCGCATAGCCCAGGTAGGGAATGGCCGCAGTGATGCGTCCGGCCGAGGAGCGCTTGAGCGCGTCCACCATCACCAGGACTTCCATCAGGGTGTCATTGGTCGGGGTGCAGGTCGACTGCAGCACGAATACATCCTTGCCGCGCACGTTTTCGAGGATCTCGATCATCACCTCGCCGTCGCTGAAACGACCGACCGTCGCTCGCCCGAGGCGAAGATTGAGATGTTTCACCACCTCCCCGGCAAGCCGAGGATTTGCGTTGCCGGTGAAAACCATCATGCTGCCATATGCCATGACGCGCCCTTAAAAACAAACGTAGGGACGGCGCATGCGACGTCCCTACCGGTTTGGATTACAACTGGCTGGGGAGGTAGGGATCGAACCTACGAATGCTGGAATCAAAATCCAGTGCCTTACCACTTGGCGACTCCCCATTAACTGATAAAACTGTACAAAGGATGCCTATCCAGGCCCTTTGCGATAAAACCGACCATCTGCGCCGGCTTCATGGAAAACACTTTATTCGCCTCTTCCTCGCTCGAAAACGCGGCAAAAACACACGCTCCCGATCCGGTCATCCTGGCATCGCCGAAGGCCCTGAGCCAATCCAGACACTCGGCAACCTGCGGGTACTTCCGGCACACCACAGGCTCCAGATCATTTCTTCCGCAGCCCGTTGAAAAGTCCAGCATTTTGATAGGTTTCGTATCGCGTGTCAATTCCTTGCTGGTAAAAATCTCTACCGTGGAAACTGCCACCGGCGGTACCAGCACCACATACCAGGCCGGTGGAAGCGCTACCGGCTGGAGTTCTTCGCCCACTCCCTCGGCAAAAGCGCTCTCGCCGAACACGAATACCGGCACGTCGGCGCCAAGGCGCAAGCCCAGTTCCTGCAATGCCTGGCGGCCAAGATTCAGGTTCCACAAGCGGTTCAGCGCGAGCAGCGTAGTCGCCGCGTCGGAGCTACCCCCGCCCAAGCCGCCGCCCATCGGCAAACGCTTTTCCAGGACGATATCCGCGCCGAGGCGGCATCCGGTTTCCTGCTGCAGCAGACGCGCAGCGCGCACCGTGAGATCCTGCTCCGGATCCACGCCGGGCAGCGGGTTCACCCGCCGGATCAAGCCATCGTCACGAATGGCAAAAGAAAGACTGTCGCCGTAATCGACGAAACGAAATACCGTCTGCAATAAATGATAGCCGTCCGGGCGCCGGCCCACCACATGCAGGAACAAGTTCAGCTTGGCCGGGGCGGGGAAAGAAGTCATCATGGCAGAACCCAGTCATCGATCACCAGCCGGACCCGCAGACGCTCGTCCAGCGACACTTCCAGCTTGGCCGGCAGCAAGGTTCCCTGCACCATCCGGTAATCGAGATATTCGACGCGCCAGCCATCCTGCCGCAGGGCACGCAGCTGCATGTTCTCGTCCATCTCGCCTTCCGCCGCACCCTCCGGTGCGGGACGGCCCATCACCCAGTATTGCAGACCGCGCGCCGGCAAGCGCCAGCCCAGCACTTCCTCGGTCAGGCTTTCCACATCCGCAGCACGGTAACCCCGTCCCTCCGCGGTTTCCAGTGAGGCGCCGGCAGAATTGCTCACAATCCGGGCGACACCCTGCCCCAGCGGGGAAAGAATAAAAATCTCATCCTCCCCGGCAGCGTGGCTCCACCGCAGCGAACCGGAAAAACTCTCGCCGTTGTGCGACACGGCGATCCTGCCTGCCAGCCGGAACAAGCCCTCAGCGCCGATATCGGCCTGCGGCCGGGCGGTCGACTCAAGCTCGGGCGGCGGCACCGGCAGTTCGGCGCACCCCCACAGCAACAAGGGGAAGCAACAGGCGAGGAGCCAAACTGTAATGGGGGATGAGCGATGGGCGACGGGGAAAGTCAAAACCCCCACCGCACCGTTTTTGACGTTTCCCATAACCCATCACCCATTGCCCATACCGCCTACTTCGCAGGAATAAATTTCTTGATGACATTCAACAGCGTTTCTTGCCTGGGGCTTTCCTTCAGGGCGGCGCGCCAGATTTTTTCCGCTTCTTCGCGCTTGCCGCGAGCCCACAGAACTTCGCCCAGATGCGCCGCGATTTCCGCATCGCGCTGACCGGCATAGGCACGCCTCAGGACGCCCTCGGCTTTTTCGAGTTGCCCCATGCGGTAATATACCCAGCCCAGGCTGTCCATGATGAAAAAGTCGTCCGGCGCCAGCTCAAGCGCCTTTTCGACCAGCTGCCGTGCCTCGTCCAGACGCTCGGAGCGATCCGCCAGGGTATATCCCAGCGCGTTATAGGCATGGGCGTAATCGGGTTTGATCTGGATCAGCTTGCGCAGGTCCTGTTCGAGAACATCGATCTTGCCCAGCTTCTCCGCCGCCATCGCGTGATCGTAGAGCAAATCGGGATAATTCGGCAGCTTCTCCAGCGCCTTGCCCAATAACTCGAACGCCTCGCCGTAAGCCTTGGCGTCCCGCAACAACTGCGCCTCCGCCACGATGACCTGAACCCGTTGCTGGTTGTTCTGCACCGAAATTTGCTTGAGGTGCTGACGTGCCTCGGGGAGCTTGCCCTGCTTGGCTAGCATGGCTGCACGACGGATTTGCGCGGGAACATACTGCTCGCCCCGTCCGACCGAACCGTACCAGTCGGCCGCTTCCTCGTAGCGCCCACGCTCATCGAACAGCTGGCCGAGATACATGCGCACCGTGGCTTCGTCGCGATATTGGCTGGCCAGCGCCTGTTTCAGGTGCATCTCCGCCGCATCGTAATCCTTGATCTGCATCGCCAGCAGGCCGACCGCCACGCTCACGTCCGGGTTTCCGGGCAGATCGACGAGGATTTTTTCGAACTGGGCACGCGCCTCGACGTATTGGCGGTCGCTGACCAGCAAACGGGCATAAGCCAGGCGCAGATCCTGCATTTTGGGATAATCGCCGAGCAGGCTACGGTAGAAGTCCAGCGCCACGGGAACGGAGGTACGCTGCAGCAGCTGGCCCTGCAACAGCGCCGCCGCTTCCCAATCCGGTCGGAGCCGCCTTGCTTCACGTATCTCGACCAGGGCCAGTTCATCCTTGCCCGCACCCCATGCCGCATAGGCAATCGCGAAATGTGCCTCGGCACGATTCAGATAGGGCGCAACCAATTCCTGCACCAGCGCCAGGATGGCCGACTTATCCGGATGCCGCGCCAGCATCTGATTCAAATGCAGCAGCGCCCCGCCTACCTTGTCGCCTTCTCCTGCCAGCAACTTCTCCAGATGGGGCTTGGCTTCCTGCAGGCGGCCGCTGCTCAGCAGAATTGCCGCCACGGCCTGCTGTGCCTGGGTTTCTTCCGGGTCGATCTGCTGCCACAGCGTGGCCGCCTCCAGCGCCTGGGTTTCGCGCCGCGACTGCAGGGCCACCTCGGCGGCCCGCTTTGCCAAGCGCGGATCGCGAGTGGTTTTGGCCAGATCCAGCATCCCCCCGGTGGCCAGCCCCGCGTCGCCTCGCTGCACGGCGATCTCCGAAACCAGGTACTGAAACAGAAGGGGTCCGGTCAAATCGACCTTGGGCAGCACCGGAACCCGCTCTACGCGCTCCGGCTCGACAAGCTCCGGCTTTGCGACGGGCAGGTCGGCTTCTTTCGGTGACAGATGGGCGCACCCGGCAGCAACCAGCGCAGCGGGGGCCAGTAACAGATATTTAAAGTTCATCACAGGGATATAATAATGCAGTTGGCAAATGCGCTCTTTACGCGTTCCCCATATTAGGACATATTTGCTCTTTTTCAAAGCAACCAGGGCATGACCAAGATTACTGTTTCCGCCAAAGACCTTTCCCGCAGCTACGGCGCCCGCTGCGCCGTACGCAATATCGGCTTCGAACTGCGCCAGGGCGAGGTGTTGGGCCTGCTGGGGCCGAACGGCGCCGGAAAAACCACCACCCTGCAAATGCTGGCCGGCTGCCTGGCCCCCAGCACCGGCACCGTCGAAATCTGCGGCATCAACCTGCTGGAGCAGCCGCGCCAAGCCAAGGCGCTGCTCGGCTACCTGCCGGAAACCCCACCCCTGTACCGGGAACTGAGCGTGGATGAATATCTCCGCCTGGCGGCGCGACTGCACCGCGTTCCCAAGCATGAAATCACCGCTGCCGTTAACCAAGCCAAGCAGCGCTGCGGCCTGTCCGAAGTCGGCAAACGCCTGGTCGGCAATCTGTCCAAAGGCTACCAGCAGCGGGTCGGCATCGCCCAGGCGATCGTGCACAACCCGCGCGTGGTAATCCTGGACGAACCCACCGTCGGCCTCGACCCGATCCAGATCCGCGAGATCCGCAGCCTGATCCGCGAGTTGGGCGGCGAGCACAGCGTAATCCTTTCCACCCACATTTTGCCGGAGGTGGAAAGCGTGTGCGACCGCATCCAGATCATGAACCGGGGCCAACTGATTTTCGGCGGCGACATGAGCGAACTGAAGCAGGCCTATCCGGAGCAGTCCAACCTGGAAGAGGTCTTCATCCAGCTGACCCAACAAGCGGAGGAAAAAGCATGATCTTCACCATTGCCGCCAAGGAACTGAAAATCCTGTTCAGCGGGCCGATGGCCTGGATTATCCTGGCCGTGCTGGAGATCATCCTCGCCTATTTCTTTCTGAGCCAGGTGGATGCCTTTCTGGCGATCCAGCCGCAACTGACCGCGCTCGCCAACCCGCCGGGCGTTACCGAGCTGGTCGTGACGCCCCTGTTCGGCAACGCCGCGATCATTTTGCTGATGGCGGTGCCGCTCCTCTCCATGCGCCTGATCGCCGAGGAGCGGCGCAACCAGACGCTTAATCTGCTGCTGAGCGCGCCGGTTTCGGTGAGCGAGATCATTCTCGGCAAATTCCTCGGCCTGATGGCTTTCCTCTCCCTGTTTATCGGCCTGGCGGCGCTGATGTCGCTGTCGCTGTATGCCGGCGCAACGCTCGACTTGGGGCTGCTGGCGAGCAACATCGTCGGCCTCGCGCTACTGGCGGCCAGCTTTGCCGCGCTCGGCCTGTTCATTTCCAGCCTCACGGCACACCCGATCGTCGCCGCGATGGGCAGCTTCGGCGCACTGCTTGGCCTGTGGATCATCAATATGTCGGCGCGAAATGCCGACAGCTGGTTGCATACCCTGTCGCTGCTGAAACATTTCGAATCGTTCAACCGCGGCATCATCGCCAGCGCCGACGCCGCCTACTTCCTGCTGTTCATCGCCTTGTTCCTGGTGCTGGCGGTGCGCAGACTCGACAACGACAGGACGCACGGCTAATGAAAACCCGCAATCCATCCCGCTTCCAGTTGCGCCTGCAAAGCGCCATCTTTCTGGTCCTGTTCCTCCTCGCCGTCGGCCTGCTGGTCACCCTTTCCCGCGAATACACGGCGCAGTGGGACATCACCCGCAACAGCCGCAACTCGCTGAGCCAGGCCAGCCTCGATGTGCTCAAGAGCCTGTCCGGCCCGGTCAGCATCACCGCCTACGCCACCCAGCAGGACCCCCGGCTGGGCGATGTGCGCAAAATCATTCACGAATTCATCCAGCTCTACCGCCACGCCAAGCCCGATCTCACGCTCAAGTTCGTCGATCCGGCGGAGCAGCCCCAGCTGACGCGGGCGGCCGGCATCCAGGCCAACGGCGAAATGGTGGTGGAATACCAGGGCCGCAGCGAGCACCTCACCAATCTGAACGAGCAGATGCTGACCTCTCTCCTGACCCGGCTGGCGCGCATCGGCACGCGCACGGCGTTCTACCTGGACGGCCACGGCGAACGCAAGCTCGACGGCATGGCCAACCACGATCTCGGCGATTTCGGCAGGAAGCTGGTAGCCCAGGGCTTCAAGACGGCCAGCCTCAACCTCACCCTGGCCCAGGACGTACCCGACAACGCCAGCCTGCTGATGATCGCCAGCCCGCAAGTGGACCTGATGCCGGGGGAAGTGGAAAAGCTGAAAAAATACCTGGAAAAGGGCGGCAACCTGCTCTGGCTAATCGACCAGGAGCCGCTACACGGCTTGCAGCCGCTGGCGGAAAAACTGGGGCTGGTGCTGACGCCCGGCACGGTAGTGGACCCCGCCGCGCAGCAGCTCAACGCCGCTCCGACCATGGCTTTGGGCGCCGTTTACGGACTTCATCCGGCGACGCTCGGCTTCAATCTGGTCACCGCCTTCCCGTACGCCCGCGCCATCGGCTCCAGCGAGGGGAAAGGCTGGCAGGCCACCCCCCTGGTCGAGGTCGCGCCGCAGGGCTGGGTGGAAACCGGCAAGCTCGACGATACCGTCGCCTACGACAAGAGCCACGACGCACCGGGTCCGGCAACCATCGCCATCGCCCTGGAGCGCAGCGTGGAAGACCGGAACCAGCGGGTCATCGTGGTCGGCAACGGCGGCTTTCTCTCCAACACCTATCTCGGCAACGGCGGCAACCTCGACCTCGGCCTCAACCTGTTCAACTGGCTGGCCGGGGACGACAGCCTCATCACCATCCCGACCAAGGCCGCCCAGGACACCCGCCTTGACTTGAGCAAGAGCGCCGCAGCGGTGATCGCCATCGGCTTTCTCCTCGCCCTGCCGCTGATATTTATCGCCATCGGCATCGGTACCTGGTGGCGCCGGCGCAAGGCATGAAATCCAGAATCTTTCTGAATCTTGCGCTGGCCGGGCTGGTCGCCGTCCTGATCCTGCTGGTCTGGCTCAAGCCCAAGCCCATGGCCCCGACGGAATTCAAGCTCTCGACCCTCGCCAGCGCCAGCATCAACCGCATCGCCATCGAAAGACCCGACCAGCCGGCAATCGTGCTGGAAAGAAACCTGGCCGGCTGGCGCCTGAGCGCTCCATTCCAGGCCCGCGCGGAGGGAACGACGGTCGGACGCCTGCTGGAAATCCTCTCCGCCGCCAGCCTCCAGCGCTTCCCCGCCACCGACCTGGGCCGCTTCCAGCTCGACCCGCCCCTGTTGCGGCTCACGCTCAACGAGCAGGAGTTCAGCTTCGGCACGCAGAACACGCTGACCGGCGAGGTCTACGTCGCCACCCAGGGCGGCGTCCACCCGGTCGCGCCCAGCTATCTGGTTTACGCGATGAAGATGCCCGCCGATTTCGCCGCCCGCGCCTTATTGGCCGAGGAAGAAAAGCTGGCCGGCTTCGAGTTTGCGTATCTGAAGCTCAGCCAGAACGACGATGGCAAATGGCTGGCCTCCCCTGCCCGCCCGAACTGGAGCCAGGATGACATCAACCGCTGGGTGGACGAATGGCGCCACGCCTCCAGCCTGGTTACCCAGCCCCACGACGGCACCCCCGCGCTGGAATCCCTCACCCTGCGCCTCGGCAACGGCAAGCTCGTTAACTGCAAAATCCTGCGGCGCGAACCGGAGCTGGTGCTGCTGCGCGAAGACGAGAAACTGCAATACCATTTCCCCGCCGAAGTCGGGAAACGCTTGCTGCGACCCGGTGAATAAATTAGAAATAATTCTTTTACCGCAGAGGCGGTTCAACGAGTTTTTAAATAATCCATGCCCGAACTGCCTGAAGTCGAAACCACCCGCCGCGGCTTGGAGCCGCACTTGGCCGGGGCACGCATCCGAACCGCCGTGATCCGCCACCACGGCCTGCGCCATCCGATCCCCAAAGACCTGAAGAGCATCCTCACCGGCCTGACCATCCGCAGCCTGCAACGGCGCGGAAAGTATCTGCTGCTGGACTGCTCCGAGGGCTGGCTGATCCTGCACCTCGGCATGTCGGGCAGCCTGCGCATCCTGCCCGCCGCTACGTCACCGGAGAAACACGACCACTTCGATCTGGTGCTGGAAAGCGGCCAGTGCATGCGACTGCGCGACCCGCGCCGCTTCGGGGCGGTGCTGTGGACGACGGCGCAGCCGGAGAACCATCCGCTGCTCGCCAGCCTCGGCGTCGAGCCGCTGACGGCCGCTTTCGACGGCGATTTTCTCTACCGGGTATCGCGCGGCCGCCGGACCCCGATCAAGCAGTTCCTGATGGACGGCCACATCATCGTCGGCGTCGGCAACATCTACGCCAACGAAGCGCTGTTTTCCGCCGGCATCAGCCCGAAAACCGCGGCCGGAAAGCTGGGCAAGGAGCGCTGCACCCGGCTGGCGGCTATGGTGAAGGACATCCTGAATCTGGCGATTGCCGCGGGCGGCAGCACCCTGCGCGATTTCGTCAACAGCGCCGGCAACCCCGGCTATTTCCAGCAGCAATATGGGGTCTATGGCCGCACCGGCCAGCCCTGCCTGCGTTGCGGCGCAACGATACGCCAGCTGCGCCAGGGACAACGTTCCACCTTCTACTGCCCCGGCTGCCAAAAGTGACGCTCAGGGGGGCATGCGACGAAGCATGTCCGACAAAAAAACCCCCATTCGAAACCGACTCCGAATACTGCGCGGGGAAATTATTTGGGGTTCTTTTGGACATTTTCGCGGGCAACAAGTAGCATCTTGCCGGGCCGCTACAGAACCCCTCGCTGGCAAAAACGACGCAACCCAGGCGGTAATGGCTGGACTACAACAAAAACAGAATATATTTCAGGGAATCAAAAGAAATGAAGGCTAACCACAATATGACCGCAAAAGGCATCAGCATCAAAACCCGTCTGTTATTGATCATGGCCGCCGCCCTGACGGGCATGGTGCTGATCGCGGTTTTTGCTTTACAGTCAGAGAAGGCCACCTTGCTCGAGGATCGCAAGGTCAAGACCCGCCACTTGGTCGAGGGCGCACACAGCCTGCTCAATCATTTTTACGACCTGCAGCAAAAGGGCGCGCTCACCGAGGAAGCGGCGAAAGATGCCGCGATCAACGCAATCAAGGCGTTGCGCTACGAGCAGAAGGAATACTTCTGGCTCAACGATTTCACCGCGCCGGTCCCGAAAATGCTGATGCATCCGATGGTGCCGGCGCTGGACGGCAAAGTGCTCGACGCCGAAAAATTCAACTGCGCCACGAGCCTGCAAGGCGGGCTTGACGGTCCCATCGAGAAGACCGACGGCAAGAAGAATCTGTTTGTCGCCTTCAACGAGGTGGCGGGCAAGGCCGGACAAGGCTTCGTCACCTACAACTGGCCCAAGCCCAAGGCCGGCGGCGGCACCACCGACGAACTTTACACCAAGCTGTCCTTCGTCAAGAAGTTCGAGGGCTGGAACTGGCTGATCGGCTCCGGCATCTACCTCGACGATGTGGACCGGATTTTCTGGAACCATGCCGCCTGGCTAATCGGCATCATCATGGCGATAACAACCCTGATCGGGGGCGTCATGCTGATGGTTATCCGCCGCATAACCCGATCGCTGAATGAGCTGGAGGGCGCCATGCACCAGATCCAGACCAGCAACGATCTGTCCCGGCGGGTAAGCGTCACCACCATGGATGAAATCGGCCAGATCGGCCATTCCTTCAACCAGATGATCCAGAGTTTCCAGGAGATCATCCAGCAGGTAATTACCAACTCGCGCGGCGTCATGCAGGCGGCGGGCAAGCTTTCCGAGTCCTCGCATCGCGTTGCCGTCAGCTCTCAGAGCCAGAGCGATGCAACGGCAGCGATGGCGGCGGCAGTGGAAGAAGTAACGACCAGCATCGACCACGTCGCTGACAGTTCGCAGGAAACCCACAATATTGCCCGCAAGTCGGGGGAGTTGTCCGTTCAGGGCGGCGAGGTTGTACAAGGCGCAGCGGAAGAAATGAGCAAGATCGCCGATTCGGTGAATCAATCCTCGCAGTTCATCCTGCGTTTGGGCGAACATTCCAACCAGATCTCGGCAATTGTCAACGTCATCAAGGAGATCGCCGACCAGACCAACCTGCTGGCGCTCAATGCCGCCATCGAGGCGGCGCGAGCCGGCGAACAGGGGCGCGGTTTCGCCGTGGTGGCGGACGAAGTGAGAAAACTTGCCGAACGGACTGCCCGCTCCACCGAAGAAATCACCGCGATGATCGGCAGTATCCAGAGCGGCACGCAGCATGCCGTGGAGAGCATGCAGGAAGGCAGCGCGCGCGTTACCGAGGGAGTGGCGATGGCAACTCGGGCCGGTGAATCGATGGGACAGATCAGGGAAGGCGCCAGCCAGGTAATTTCGGCCGTCAGCGACATTTCTTCTGCCTTGCGCGAGCAGAGTGCCGCCAGCAACCAAGTGGCGCAGAATGTGGAAAGAATCGCGCGCATGACCGAGGAAAACAGCGTGGCGGCGAACGAAATTGCCGGGGAGGCGCAACAACTGGAAGATTTGGCGGGCGCGCTGGAAAATGCAGTCAGCCGGTTTACCGCTTAAGACTGGTGCACGCGGTCAAGATGCCTGCGTGCGACGCAGGCTTGGCCGCCTTCACTTTGTGCCGCTGAAAAAATGCCGGGTGACCAGGCCATCATCATCTCTTCCACCACTTGGTGGTCGCCTCGGAAAACGGAAAATAAAGCACGCTAAGACGGTGGCAGCGGTCGCAACGGCCAGCCGATGAACGATTTCCGCTTTCAGGCGATCATGCACGAATGCCGCGACGAATACCGCATAAGCAAGCAGCACCAGGCTCGTAGCAACTGCATAGGCTACGGCCAGCCGGGCGCGTATGGACAGGGCCTGCCTTATCGCCGAGCTCTATTGGGGTGGGGCGCAGCACACCCCAAGGGCAACCACGAAGATTTATTCCAATGCATCCGGCATACACGATGGCGAATCAACCATTGTGCTTTTCGGCACTCTGCCACCACCACAAAGGCGCGCTCCATTGCTTGACCCGCGACAGACGTGGCAGAAGCCAGTAACGCACCACTAGAATGCTTACTGAAAGCGCGATCACGGTACTGGCGAGCGCGTCACTTGGGTAGTGCTCGGCAAGCGCGAGCCGGCTCAGGCCCAGCGCTACCGCCCAGAGGATGGATATACCGGCCATCCAAGGGCTGCGGAAAAGCAAAGTTGCGAACAACGCGCTAACCACAATGTCGCCGGTATGACCAGAAGGGAAGGAATGATGAGCCGCATCCCAACTGAAACCGACCCACTCGCTACCGAAGTCCGGCAACGATGTGAAATCCGGGCGGGCACGCCCAAACAATATTTTGATGCTACGCACGATCAGCACGCTGGCAATGATTTGGGACAGTAGATAGCCCCCGGCAAGCAGTCGAAGGCCGGCCTCTTCACGGTAATACCCCCAAGCGTAAAGAGCGAGAAACAGGAAATAGAAGGGGTAGAGGCCCAGATCGGTAAAAGCACGAAGGAAGGCATCGTGTTCCTGTGTCCAAGTGGCGTAATGGACGAGGCGCACGCTCTCTCCGTCGCCGAACGTGAGCGCAAATCCCAGACCCGCGAGTGCGATGGCGAGGAAAGTAAGGACGACAAACAAGAGACGTCTGTGTAGCGGCATGTATTTTTCAGGGATCATCTAACTAACTTCAAATTAAGCTGGGTTCGCAACAGCACAAGCTGTTAATGGAGCAGACACACACGCCTAGCCGTTTGTGTCTGCTGGGTAGTAATGTAAAGATTCAGCCAGTTCGGAATTATCCGTAAGAAACGGCGGGCCTGCACGGCCAAGCACGACGTGAGCAGTAGCGCACTTGCAACCGCAGCTTGCGTCGTCGATTTTTGAGTACAGGTCATCATTTTTCCTCAAACAATTCGCCGAAAAGCTCCTTGACTTTAACCTTTGCGACGGCAAGTGCCTCCCGACCGACCGGCGTAATCTCATAGATTCTTCGCCTACTTCGTCCTGATCGCTCAGAGCGCGATTGCAGATAGCCTTTCTTCTCCAAGCCATGCAGCATCGGATATAGTGTGCCCGCACTAATTTGATAGCCATGGTGGCGCAGTTCCTCGATGATGCCCAGGCCGAAGACGGATTCCTCGGCTGCGTGGTGCAGGATGTGCAGGCGGATCAATCCGCCATAGAGGTCGTTGTCGGTCATTGGTTAGCCATCAATCAGAGAACAGCACTAAGTAGCCATCCGGCCGCACCGCATCCTAGGACGACAAGCCACGGCGGGAGCTTCCAGAATATAAGTGCAATGAAGGCCACCAGCGCGAGCCCGAAGTCCTGAGGTTGAAGAATCGCACTTGTCCACACCGGTTGATAGAGCGCAGCCAGCAGCAGGCCGACCACGGCAGCATTGACCCCGGCTAACGCCGCTTGAGTGCGCATGCTGTGGCGCAGCCGCTCCCAAAACGGCAAAGCACCTACGACCAGCAGAAACGACGGCGCAAAGATCGCCAGCAGACAGATCAAGCCGCCGACCCAGCCGGAAGGCGTTGTGCTCATGGATGCCCCGAGGAACGAGGCGAATGTGAACAAGGGCCCTGGCACCGCCTGCGCAGCACCGTACCCGGCCAGGAATGCTTCATTGCTGACCCAGCCGGCGGGCACTACCTCAGCTTGCAGCAGCGGCAGCACGACGTGGCCACCGCCGAAAACCAGTGACCCCGCACGGAAGAAGGCATCCACCATGGCCATGGTTTGACTCGGCATCAGTTGAGCCAAAACCGGCAGACCGACCAGCAGAACAAAAAACAGTGTCAACCAGATCACGCCGGCACGGTGACTGACCGTGATCGGCAGCGGATCGTGCGCGCCGTCCTGAGTAGGCTTGAACAGCAGCAGTCCAGCGATGCCAGCGGCCGCAATCATGCCGACCTGCCCCCATGCGGACGGCACCAGCAAAACGACACAGGTTGCAATCGCCATGATGGTGACACGCGGCACGTCAGTACAGAGGTTGCGTGCCATGCCCCATACCGCTTGGGCGACGACCGCGACGGCCACCACTTTCAGACCGTGCAGCGCTCCTGGCGATATGGCATCGCCGTAGTTGGAAATGCCCAGCGCAAACAGGATCAGGGCAACTGCTGAAGGCAGTGTGAAGCCTGCCCAGGCTGCCAGTGCCCCGGCGTAGCCCGAGCGGGACAGGCCCAACGCGATGCCGACCTGGCTGCTTGCAGGCCCCGGCAGGAATTGGCACAGCGCCACCAAATCTGCATAGCTGCGCTCGGACAACCAGCGCCGTCGTGTGACGAACTCGTCGCGAAAGTAGCCCAAGTGCGCGATTGGGCCGCCGAAAGAAGTCAGCCCAAGGCGCAGAAAGATGAGAAAAACAGACCACGGGTTGCGATCGCCAGCGTGAGTGTTGGCCATAGGTTCTTTTGATTTCAATTGGGATCGGTTCATAATAATCGAATTTCGATATTGAAATCCGATTATTTGACGGAGACTTACAAATGGAACTTTTCTCGATTGGCGTCTCGGCGCTACTCATCTCTGGCCTGACACTTTTTTCCGGCTTCGGTCTTGGCACAGTTCTGATGCCGGTTTTCGCGTTGTTCTTCCCCTTGCCGCTGGCTATCGCAGCCACTGCTGT
>CAZLJK010000073.1:0-13579 GCA_964559825.1 uncultured Sulfuricella sp.
TTGGGATTTTTTTCCTTTTTTTCCTAGCCGCCGATGAACGCAGATGCCCGGCAGGAAATCGGCGTTTATCGGCGGTTAATGATCCTTAAAATTGCCGCTTGACGATGAAATCGGCGATCTGGCGCAATCTTTCCGCCCGCGCGCCGAACCCTTCCAGCGACTGTAACGCATCCCGGTGCAAATCGGCGGCAAAGGCACGCGCCGCATTCGCGCCGAGTATGGTGACGTAGGTTGGTTTGTTGGCCTCGGCATCCTTGCCGGCGGTCTTGCCCAGCGTGGCCGTAGTGGATTCGGCGTCGAGCACGTCGTCCACCACCTGGAAGGCCAGCCCAATGCATTTCGCGTAGTGCAGCAAATTCTCCATTTCGCCGTCATCAATCCCCTTGCCGCACAGCGCACCGAGCTGCACCGAAGCCCGGATCAGCGCACCGGTCTTGTGGATGTGCATGAATTCCAGCTCCGGCAGGGACAGCGTCTTGCCGACGCTTTCCCCGTCAATCGCCTGACCGCCGGCCATGCCGCGCGAACCGGCAGCCACGGTCAGAATTTTCAGCATTTCCAGCTGCACCGCGGGGGCTTCTGCCAACGGGCGATCCGCCAGCAACTGGAACGCCAGGGTTTGCAGGCTATCGCCCACCAGCAGCGCAGTGGCCTCGTCATATTCGAGGTGGCAGGTGGGCTTGCCGCGCCGCAGACTGTCATCGTCCATGCACGGCAGGTCGTCGTGCACCAGGGAATAGGCGTGGATCAACTCGACTGCAGCGGCCGCCGCATCGACGCGCTGCGGATCGGCACCAACCACTTCGCCGGCGGCGAAAGCCAACAAAGGGCGGATGCGCTTGCCACCGCCGAGCACGGCATAGCGCATCGCCTGATGCAGGCGCTGCGGCGCAATCGAGGGCTGCGGCACCACGTCGGACAGCACGCCTTCCATGCGCTGCTGCAGGGCTGCGGCCCATGCCTGAAAATCAATCATAGTTGGAACCGGCGCCATTCACGTTCGCCCCCTCTCCCGCAAGCGGGAGAGGGTTGGGGGTGAGGGAAGCCGCCTAGGAGAGGGTTAGGAGTCAAGGGACGCATCGCCAACGAAATTCTGCAAGCCGCCCGCTTCGAGGATGCGCACCTGCTGCTGCGCGTCCTGCAACGCCTGCTGGCAGAACTGAAGGAGCTCCGCACCGCGCTTGTAGGCCGACAGAAGCTGCTCCAGCGGCAGCTGGCCCGCTTCCATGGTGGCGACGATATTTTCCAACTCGGCGAGTGCGCTTTCGAAGGTCGGTGATTTTGAAGCTTTGCTCATCCTAGAAACCTTAGTTGGACGGGGTGGAGTGTGCGGTTTTTGCGGTGCAGGGCAAGGCACAGCAACGCGGAATGGTCGTTCCATTCCAAGGAGTTGTAACGCCGCCATGCGCCGCAAAAATCGTGCAATCCGCCTCGTAGCGGACTTACCCATCGGGTGAAAGGGTAAATCATGAAAAAATTTATTGAAGTCACGGCGCCAAATGTCCAATAGAGCGGTCAACTGAGGTTTCTAGGATCATGACTTGCCGCACTCTAAAAAAGAGTTAAAATACCGCATATTGCGGTCTCCGGTCAATCTCCGCGCGGCTTTCGGCCCCTACGCACGGACGCGAAGCGGCCTGCAGCTTTAACTTCCAGCCTGACGGCAAATCCGGGATAAACGACTCCACCATGAATTGCACGACCCAACGGACATGGAGAGAAGCGCCCCCCAGAATGGCGAGCATCGCCTCTCTCCGTGTCCGTTCCCTCTCTCCTACCTCTCCCCCAAAGGGCTGCCCTCATCCCAACCTTCTCCCAGAGGGAGAAGGGGCAACGGAGAAAGGCACTTGTTTTGATCTGAGTGATGGGGTATCGCTTCGCGATTCTCACTTTAAGCCATGCCCAAACTGCCGCAGCTAAAATCCGCATGGATGATCGTGGCCGGCGTCCTGTTCGGCTGCATGGGGGTCTTCGTCAAGCTGGGGGCGGAGTTTTTTTCCAGCGCCGAACTGGTGTTCTACCGCTCCCTGTTCGGCCTGCTGATCATTGTCCTGATCATCAAAAGCCAGGGCATGAGCATCGCCACGCCGCACTGGAAGGCGCACCTGTGGCGCGGGCTGTCCGGCTTCGCTGCGCTGATGCTGTTCTTCTATTCCATCACCCGGCTACCGCTGGCCACTGCGGTGACGCTCAACTACACCGCGCCGCTGTTCCTCGCCTTTCTCAGCGTAGTGATCCTGAAAGAACGCCCGCACCTGCCGCTACTGCTGGCCATTCTGCTCGGCTTCGCCGGCGTGGTGCTGCTGTTGCGCCCTACACTGCACCCGGAACAGCTGGTTGCGGGGCTGATGGGGCTGGCTTCCGGTTTTTTCGCCGCCATCGCCTATCTCAACGTCAAGCAGCTGGGACAGATCGGCGAACCGGAATGGCGGATCGTGTTCTATTTCACCCTGATCTGCACCTTCGGCGGCGGCATTTGGATGGGCGTTCACGCCTTTCATCCCGTTTCACCGCGAAATTTTCTGCTCCTGCTCGGCCTCGGCACCACCGCCACCCTGGCGCAGCTTGCCATGACCCGCGCCTACCGCGAGGGCGACACGCTGGTGGTCGGCAGCCTGGCCTACAGCACGGTCATCGTCGCCAGCCTGTGGGGCATCCTGCTATGGCAAGAAGTGCTATCCCCGGTCAGCTGGCTCGGCGTCGCGTTGATCATCCTGAGCGGCATTCTCGCCTCCCGCGTGGTTCCCCGTCTTCCGGTGGTATAGCTAGTTTGCTATAGTGCAAAAACGTCACCTCTAAGGGTAAGCCATGGTTACCATCGAAGTCCGAAGCCATCTCGTCAACGTCGCCGTACTGGGTCAGTTCACCCTCGCCGACTTCAAGGAGCTGGAAGAAGCCGTCATGTACAAGATCAAGTTCGAGGGTCGGGTCAACCTGCTGTTCGACCTGCGCGACATGGCCAGACTCACCGTGGATGTCGCCTGGGAAGAAATCAAGTTTGCCCGCGAACACCGCTTCGACCTGTGGAAAATCGCCGTGGTCACCGATAGCCAATGGATCGCCTGGAGCACCTGGCTGACCAGCCTGTTCACGCACGCCGAAACCCAGGTGTTCGACGACTACAATCTGGCCAGCGATTGGGTCTCCACGCCCTAGGAGCCATGGCACTGCTGGCCGACGCAATTCTGATCGCCCACTTCCTGTTCGTGCTGTTCGTGGTGGGCGGTTTGCCCGCCATCTGGATCGGCGCCGCGCTCGGCCAGACTTGGGTGCGCAACCGCCGCTTCCGCGTCGCGCATCTCGCCGCCATCCTCTTCGTTACCGCTGAGTCCCTGGTCGGGATAGCCTGTCCGCTGACCGTATGGGAAGACCTCCTGCGCCAAGCCGAGCCGGGCCAAGGCAGCTTCATGCAGCGCTGGGTTGGCCGCCTGCTCTACTACAACCTGCCCGAATGGGCGTTTACCGTCACTTACGCGCTGTTCGCCTTGCTCGTTCTCGCCACCTTCCTGCTGGTCCGGCCGCGGCACAAGAAATAAATCCGCAAAAAAGCGCAAATTCAGGCTTTCCCCTATTGCCCAAGCCAATTACTTAACAATATATTCCATCCCTCCCTCACACCTGAATAAACGAACCCCAATAATGCGGCCTTTTCCCCGCTTCCTGCCCCTACTCGCCGCACTCCTCACGTCCGCCTTGGTGCTTGCCGGCGTATTCGAGCTCGACCGCTTGGAACGGGAACGCCTGACGCAGCGGAATCGTGTCGAAACACTGGATCGGCTGAGCATCGTCCGGAGCAGGATAGAAAGCGCCATCAACGCCCGGCTTTTCCTTAACCGCGGCTTGATGGCTTATGTCTCCACCCATCCCCGGATCACCGTCCCGGAATTCCAGGCCTTTGCCGAAGCCCTGATTCGGCAGCAAAAAGGCATCCGCAGCATCCAGCTCGCGAAAGACAGTATCGTCAGCCATATCTATCCGATGGAGGGAAACCAGGCTGCGTTGGGACTGAAGCTATTGCAGCAGCCGAAACAACGCGATGCGGTAGCGAGAGCCATCGAATCCCGCAACACGGTAGTCGCCGGACCGGTTGAACTGGTTCAGGGCGGCACCGCCTTCATCAGCCGCACCCCCATTTTTCTCACCCGTTCCGGCGGCGCTCCCGGCAGCGGCACTTACTGGGGATTGGCAACCATCATCCTGGACAAGGACACCCTCTTCAAGGAAGCCGGCCTGACCCGCGAATCGGCCAAGTTCGATTTCGCGCTACGCGGAACGGATGGCACCGGCCCCGATGGCACCGTTTTCTGGGGCGACCCGATGATGTTTGAAACCGGTTCGGTAAGACTGGATGTTTCCCTGCCCAACGGCTCCTGGCAACTTGCCGCCCTGCCCCGGAGCGGACGAGGAACACCCGGCTCCCCGTGGCTGGTAGAGGGCGGCGTCCTGCTGGCTCTGTTAGCCGGCACGCTGGCCTGGTTTCTGGCGCGAAATCCGGCGGCGCTCCGCCTGAGGGTACTCCAGGCCACCCGTGACCTGAAGGAAAGCGAAGCCCACTTCCGCTCGCTGCTGGAAAACGCCTCGGATTTCGTCATGTTCCGGTTGGTGGTCCAACCCGGCACGCCGGTCGGCGCGGAGGAACTGCTGATCAGCCCCTCTGTCCACGACATCATGGGACTGCCGAATCCTTACAGTCTGGCATCGTGGTTCGACTGCTTTGATCCGGACGACATCGGCTGGATCACTGCACGCAAGGATTGGTCTCTGGCCCATGGCGAAAATTTCTCGGCACAGATGCGCTGGTTCCATCCGCAGCGGCAAGCCTGGGTGTGGCTAAGCATGCTCGTCACTCCGGCGACCGATGCCGAAGGCTCAACCACCCATTTCAACGGCATCATCCTGGACATCACCGCCCAGAAGCAGGCGGAGGAGCTGCTGCAGCGCGCCTACGACGCGTTGGAAAACCAGGTGGAGGAGCGTATGGCCGAGCTGCGCAAGACCAACGAACAGCTAAAAATAGAAATTTCCGAACGGGAATATGCGAAAAAAACCCTGCGCGCGCAACACGACCTTTATTACGCCCTGATCAAGGCCCAATCGGACATCGGCGAAAGCGTGCTCATCATCGAAAACAGGCGGCTCATTTTCGCCAACGATGCTTCGTGCCTACAATTCGGCTATACGCTGGAGGAGCTCAAGGCACTGCCCTCCTTCATCGACCTGATCCACCCCGACGACCGCGAGCGCATCCTTGAAAATCACCGGCGACGCCTGGCTGGGGAGCCATCCCAAAACCGCTATGAGATAGGGATCATCACCCGCGACGGACAGCGACGCGAAGCTGAAATTGCGGTTGCCACCATTCACAATGACAACACCCCGCGCATCGTCGTGGTTGTGCAGGACATCACCAAACGCAAACACATGGCCGACGCCCTTCACAGCCAGTTGCTGCTCACCCAGGCGCTGATCGAGGCCATTCCCAGCCCGCTGTTTTTCAAGGACAGCCGGGGCGCCTACCTGGGATGCAACAAGACTTTCGGATCGGCGCTGGGCGTTTCCCGGCAACAAATCATCGGCAAGACGGTGTACGATCTGGCGCCGCGGGAGCTGGCGGACGAGTACCACGAAATGGACGACAGGCTATTCAAAGCGCCCGGCTACCAGATTTATGAGAGCAAGGTGAAATTTGCCGACGGTTCAGTCCGGGACATCATGTTCAACAAGGCGACCTTTGCCGATGCTGGCGGCAGCTTGAGCGGGCTGGTGGGCGTCATGCTGGACATCACCGAGCGCAAGCAGATGGAGGAGGCGCTACGCCGGGCGCACGACGAACTGGAGGTGCGCGTGCGGGAGCGCACCCGCGAGTTGGCCCAGATCAATGAGGAGCTCAATGTTGAAATCGCCTACCGCAAACAGGCCGAGGAGGGACTGCAGGAGAGCCAGGCCCGTCTACTGAAAGCCCAGCGGATCGCCCAGCTCTGCAACTGGGACTGGGATGTCGCCACGGGAAGCCTGACTTGGTCGGACGAAATCTACCGCATCTTCGAGCTCACCCCGGAACAGCTCGGCGCCACTTCCGAGGCCGCCCTGGAATCGGTGCATCCGGACGACCGCGCCCACGTCGTTGAGTCGGTTGATGCAACGCTCCACGCAGGGAAACCTCAGGCAAAGTCTTCCATATCCACCTGATCCTCTCTCTGCTGAAAGACCGTGACGGCAAAATCATCGGCCTGGTCGGCTACTCCATGGACATAGACGAATGCAAGCGCCTCGAACAGCAAATTATCGAGGTCAGCGAATATGAACAAAAGCGTATCGGACAGGAATTGCACGACGGCCTCGGCCAGCATCTCACCGGCATCGCTTTCCTGAGCAAGGTGCTGGAACAGAAACTGGCCCTCCGGTCCTTGCCGGAGGCCGTGGATGCTGCCGAAATCGTCAGATTCGTCAATCAGGGAATATCCCAGACCCGCGCCCTGGCACGCAACCTTTTTCCGGTGGAACTGGAAGACAATGACCTGATATCGGCGCTGGAGCAGCTTGCCACCAACATCAACAAATTGTTTGGCATTTCCTGCACCTTCGCCTGCGAGAATCCCGTCCTGACGCACGACCGGATCGCCGCGATCAATCTTTACCGCATTGCCCAGGAAGCCGCCAACAACGCCGCCAAACACAGCAAGGCGGACAGCATCCACATCGCGCTTGCCGCTGCGGACGGCAAAATCCACCTGTCCGTCACCGACGACGGGATCGGCTTCGACCCAGCGCTGCGCGCGAACCACGAAGGCATGGGATGCCATATCATGCAATACCGCGCCGACATGCTTGGCGCCTCGCTCCACATCCAGAAAGCCGCCGGTAGGGGAACCGAAGTTCAAGTAGCCATGGATTGGTAATCCACCCAACAGGGATGCCCATCCTGTCCACGAACCGAACGGACCATCCGTGCATTCCGGCCAGGCAGGCCGTCCTAGTGGAAACCCCTAGCCGCGAATCAGCATAACCCTTGCCGACTTACATCTTTCCCCCGATTCAATCCTCCCGCCTAAATCAGTATTATCCTTACTCGCAACTCGCACCAAATTCTGGCCGGCCAGGTACTGCCGAGCACTGGGCTTCATAACAACAATAACAAGAGCCGCAAGGTGGATCAGAGCATGGCAGTCGACCGGCGGGTTGCTCAGAGTCCGGCGACTTCCTTATTTGTCCGTCTTTATGGCTATCCCATAAAAGCAGCTAAAAGTCATGAAAATCTCCTGTATCGCCACTAACCGTGACGCCAATGAATAAACCCTTTGTCCGCAACCTTCAGCGTGAACTGGACAGAAATATCCCGCTGGGACAGAAGCTTCGCCTCGTCCACGAAGCCATCGGCAACCATTCCGTTCTAGTCCACCGGGTTGCCGTTGCGCTGTACGACCTGAATACCGACATGCTTTCCACCTTCCTCCACAGCAGCGGGGAAGACAACCCCCTGTTCAATTACTCGGTGAAGCTGTCGGAAGTTCAATCCCTGAAAGAAATCGCGAGCCGCGGCGCACCGCGCATCCTCAATGACTTGACGGCGCTGGAGGGGGGGTACAGCCGGCATACGCGAAAAGTTCTCGATCAGGGCTACCAGTCCAGCCTGACCTATCCGCTTTACCATGACGGCAACCTGCTGGGTTTCCTGTTCATCAATTCCTATCGTAGTCATGTTTTTACCGGCGACCTGATGCACCGGCTCGACCTGTTCAACCTGGTCATCTCTTCCCTGATCATCAAGGAAACCGTCCGCGTCCGCACCCTCTCCGCCGCCATCCGCACCGCGCAGAGCATCACTCGCCACAAGGACGAGGAAACCGGTGCCCATCTGGAGCGGATGGCCCATTATTCGCACCTCATCGCCGCCAGTCTGGCGCCCCGCCATGAACTCAATGACGAATTCATCGAATACATGCTGCTGTTCGCGCCCATGCACGACATCGGGAAAGTCGCCATTCCTGATGTCATCTTACTGAAACCCGGCAAGCTTACACTGGAAGAGTTCGAGATCGTCAAGAAGCATCCCGGCGTAGGCCGCGACATCATCGACAACATGGTGAAAGAGTTTTCCTTTGATGGTTTTCCACATATCCAGATGTTGCGCAACATCGTCGGAATGCACCACGAGGCAATGGACGGCGGCGGCTACCCCGGCGGACTGAAAGGAATGGAAATCCCCATCGAGGCGCGTATCTGCGCGGTGGCGGACATCTTCGACGCCCTCACCAGCCGGCGCTGCTACAAATCCGCCTGGGACAACGAAAAGGCGTTCTCGGCATTGCGGGAAATGGCGGGCAGCAAACTCGATGGCGAGTGCGTCGAGGCCTTGGTCGGCAATGTCGAAAAGGTAACAGAAATTCAAGCAATTTTCGCTGAAGAAATAAACGGCTAAAGGGGGGAAAAATGATTTGTGGAAAAATAAGAAAAGAAAAGGACTTATTGCATTCCGAACTGGAGATGCTGCGCCAGGAACGCAATGCGCTGGAAGTCGATATCGAGGCGCTACGAGCGGAAGCGGAAGACCTGCGCCTAGGGTATGCCGCAGCCGAGGACAAGTGCGCCGTGCACGGCGAGCTGTTCAATCACATCCAGCTGTTCGGCGATTCGTTCCTGGAAGTGCAAAGTTCGCTGGCGAGCCTCGCCCACACCATGAAGGCGGAAAAAGACAATGCGGTGAAAGCCTCCTCCTCCCTCGGCGCCAATTTGCTCGCCGTCGAGAAAATTTCCGGCAATCTCCGCCAGCTCTCCGAAAAGACCCACGAAACCGCGGCCGGGGTGGAACACCTGAATGAACGCGCCGCGCAGATCGGCGGCATCATCAAGATGATCAAGGAAATTGCCGACCAGACCAATCTGCTGGCGCTCAACGCCGCCATCGAGGCCGCCCGTGCCGGAGAGCAGGGCCGTGGCTTTGCCGTGGTGGCGGACGAGGTGCGCAAGCTTGCCGAGCGCACCGCCAACTCCACCAATGAAATCTCTACCCTGGTTTCCGCGATCCAGGCCGAAACCTCCCAGGTGAAAGCGCTGGTGGAACTCTCGCCCCAGCAGGCGGCCGATTTCAGCCGCGACGGCGAAGAAGCCACCCGCAGCATGCACGGGCTACTGGAGATGTCGAGCCAGATGAAGGGCGCGATCGCCGCTTCCGCCTTGCGCAGTTTCGTGGAAACCGCCAAGGTGGACCACCTCATTTTCAAGTTCGAAATCTACAAGGTGTTCATGGGGCTCTCCGCCAAGACCCCCGCCGACTTTGCCAGCCATTCCACCTGCCGGCTGGGCAAATGGTATTACGAGGGGGACGGCAAGGATTGCTTCTCCCAACTTTCCGGTTACGCTGAAATCGAACCGCCCCACAAGGCGGTTCACCTGCACGGGGTGAACGCTGTCACCCATTTTCACGCAGGGGAACTCGGCCAGGGCCTAGCCCAAATCCACCGCATGGAGGATGCCAGCTTCAAGGTGCTGGCGGAGCTCGAGCGCATGGCCGTCAGCGGAAAAAACGATGTCGACCTGCTTTGCAGCCATGCAGCATAAGCACTGAACGGCGCCATACACCATGACGTAGCGGGAGCAGACACAATGCGGCAAACCACGAGGCGACGCCTCAAAGGCTTTCTGGATCGGATGCTTAACGACCTGTCCGCGAACGAGTTGCGCGGACTGTTCCTGCCCGATTCGCACAACCCTATCCTGACCCGCCGCCGCGTCGGCATCATCACTTCGCGGGTGCGTGCCGTGTCCACCCTGTTCGCCTTCCTCACGCCGGCCTGGATCATCATCGACCTGGCCGTATTCCCGTGGCCGATTTGGCCCCAGCTGGCGGCCTTGCGGCTGGCGGCAAGCCTGTCCTTCGCGGCGCTCGCCTTCTCCAGCGGCAAAAGCATAAAAATCAACAGCGCCTATCGCGAGATTGCCATCATGTTCGGCATTCCCATCCTGTTTTTCATCTCGTCCCATTACCTGCTTTCCCAGCATCTGCTGCACGGCGCGGCGGACGCGGTGGCCACCGGCTACGCCTTTTTACCCTTCGCCATGGTGGCGGGTTTGAGCGTATTCCCGCTCACTGCAGTGGAAGGGCTGGCGTACGCTGTTCCCGTTCTGGCTGTCGAAATCGGCGTTGCGGCGCTCCATCTCGACGGTCTCGACTGGGGCACCCATCTCGGCTCGCTCTGGCTTCTGTTCCTGATCGCCGTGGTTGCGACCCTTTCCGGCATGAGCCAACTGGGCCTGATGATGGCCCTGGTACGGCTGGCGGTCCGCGACTGCCTGACTTGCTGCTTTACCAGGAACACCGGGGAAGAGTTGCTGGAAATCCAGTTCAAGATCGCCCAGCGCAACCAGTCCCCCCTTGCGCTGGTCTTTGCCGATCTCGACAACTTCAAGGCGATTAACGACATTCACGGCCATAAGGCCGGCGACAGGGCGTTGGTTCACGCGTCGAACACCATGTCGAGCACCCTGCGCACCAGCGATATTCTGGTTCGCTGGGGTGGCGAGGAATTCGTCCTGATCCTGCCCAGTACCGACCGAAACGACGCCATCGGCGTCATTGAACGCCTGCAAGCCTTCGGACTGGGGATTCGCCCCGACGGCAAGCCGATGACCGCCAGCTTCGGCATCGCAGAATACCTCGGCGACAGGGCGAATGATTGGAGCGAACTGGTGGAAATAGCCGACCAGCGCATGTATGCCGCCAAGCAATTGGGTAAGAACCGCTGGATCGGAGACGACCGGGATAGCTTTGTGCCGGACATGGCGGCGCAACCAGCCGACTGAAGCGCGAAATTCAGCCCGAGGCCAGCCGATGCGCCCAGCGCGTCGTCTCAGGCAGGCGGTAGCGGGTGACGCAGGCCATCACATAGTCGAGCGCCGTTGCCAGGCTGATGCGGTGACCGATGGAGATGTACAGCGGCTTCACCCCGGGTCGGCTGCGCAGCACCGCGCCGAGGGTTTCTCCATGATCGAGCAGCGGCACCCATTCCCCGCGGCCCTCCGGCACAGGGCCGTGTTCCCCGACCAGCCGGGTCTTGGCCACGCCGATAGAGGGAATGCCGCACAGCAGGCCGAGGTGGCTGGCGATGCCGAAACGGCGCGGATGGGCGAGACCCTGACCGTCGCACAGCAGCAGGTCCGGAATGACACTCAGCTTCTCCAGCGCTTCAATCACCGCAGGCACTTCGCGGAAAGACAGCAGGCCCGGTATATAGGGGAAACGGGTGGGAGTGCGAAAAATGGCATGATCCACCAGTTCGAGCGAGGGATAGCCGAGCACCGCCACCGCCGCGCGAGTGATCCTGCCCCCTTCCTCGAACCCCACGTCCACCCCCGCCACATGGCGCACCGGGCCGAGCCGGTCTTCCCTCACCACCTCGCCGCGCAACTGCTGCTGAACCGCAATCGCCGCAGTCGGGCTGATATCCCAAGGGTGCCTTTGGACTATTTTCATGGTGTTTGCGGTAAAATACGGGTTTTCCAAATATCGACAGCACGGGCCGGCCATATGAAACTCTCCACGCTTACCGCACTATCCCCTCTGGACGGGCGCTACCACAACAAGGTGGCCGACCTGCGCGCCTATTTCAGCGAGTTTGCGCTGATCCGCTATCGCGTCAAGGTAGAAATCGAATGGCTCAAGGCGCTCTCGCGTGAGCCCGCCATCGCCGAAGTCCCGACCTTTTCCGCTGAAACCTTCGCGCAACTGGACGCGCTGGCAAACAATTTTTCGGAAGCCGACGCCCAGGCGGTCAAGGATATCGAAAAGGTCACCAACCATGACGTCAAGGCGGTCGAATACTGGATGAAAGCCCGTTTGGCCGGCAATGCGGAAGTGATGAAGGTGAGCGAGTTCATCCATTTCGCCTGCACCTCGGAAGACATCAACAACCTGTCCCACGGCCTGATGCTGATGGAGGCGCGCGAAGCGGCGATGCTGCCAGGACTTGCCAAGGTCGTTGCCAAGCTCACCGAGCTCGCCCACGAACTCGCCGACATGCCGATGCTGGCCCACACCCACGGCCAGCCCGCCTCGCCCACCACGGTCGGCAAGGAGATGGCCAACGTGGCCTACCGCCTGCAGCGCCAGCAAAAGCGCCTCACCGAAGTCGCCATCCTGGGCAAGACCAACGGCGCGGTGGGCAACTACAACGCCCACCTGTCGGCCTATCCCGATTTTGACTGGGAGCGCTTCGCCAAGCATTTCGTCGAAGGACTGGGACTGAGCTTCAACCCCTACACCATCCAGATCGAGCCGCACGACTGCATGGCCGAGCTGTTCGATACTTACGCCCGCGCCAACACCATCCTGATCGACCTCGACCGCGACGTGTGGGGCTACATTTCGATGGGCTATTTCAAGCAGAAAGTGAAGGCCGGCGAAGTGGGTTCCTCCACCATGCCACACAAGGTCAACCCGATCGATTTCGAGAACTCGGAAGGCAACCTCGGGCTGGCTAATGCGCTGCTGCGCCACCTCTCCGAAAAGCTGCCGGTTTCCCGCTGGCAGCGCGACCTCACCGACTCCACCGTGCTGCGCAACATGGGCGTGGGTCTGGGCTACACCCTGCTCGGCTACGACTCCTGCCTGCGCGGCCTCAACAAGCTGGAAGCCAACCCGCAACGCCTGAATGACACCCTGGACCACAACTGGGAAGTGCTGGCGGAACCGATCCAGACCGTGATGCGCCGCTACGGCGTGGAAAACCCCTACGAGCAGCTCAAGGAACTCACCCGCGGCAAGGGTGGCATCACCCGGGAAACGCTGCACGCCTTCATCGCCAAGCTCGCCATCCCGGAAGAGGCGAAACAGCGGCTGATGCAGATGACCCCGCACAACTACATCGGCAAGGCGGCGGAACTGGCGGCGAGGGTTTAATCCAGGAAAAACTCAACCACGAATAACACGAGTAAAACTCGAATGTTCACGAATAATTTGCACCTACAATTCGTGTCGCCTGGAGGCGCCTACTTTTGGTTATTCGTGAACATTCGTGCCATTCGTGGTTAATCGTTTTAAGGTTTAATCCTTCGTCTGCTCGCCCTCAATAGCGCGATAGAATTCATCCGCCTTCCGTGCCGCCATGTGCTTGTAATAGGCCTTCCAGATGGTCCTGATCAGCCAGATGGTGTAGAAGAAGATGGCGGCGAAAGCGAAGGACAGCCCCCAACCCAGCCAGGTGCCGAGCGACAGCGTGAGCGCCTCGCCGCGCGGCGCATTGAACACGGTCAGCCCGAGCAGCGGACCGGCGATCAACGAAACCACAGCGATCACGACAAGATGCAGGACGATGCGCCGGGTCGGCGGCAGGAAACTGCTTACCGTTACGTCGTCGAGCAGGGGTTCCATTGTCTACGCAGCACGATGGCGCAGATAACCGACGATGCCCGGCAGGATCGACAGCAAGACAATGCCGAAGATCACCAGCGTCAGATTCTGCTTGATGAACGGAATGTTGCCGAAGAAGTAGCCGGCCAGCACCAGCGAGCCGACCCAGACCACCCCACCCGCCAGGCTGTAAGGCAGGAAACGGCGGTAATCCATGCGGCCGATGCCGGCGAC
>CAZLJK010000074.1:0-13541 GCA_964559825.1 uncultured Sulfuricella sp.
CCGCCAGGCTGTAAGGCAGGAAACGGCGGTAATCCATGCGGCCGATGCCGGCGACAAATGGAGCGAAGGTACGGATGATGGGGAAGAAGCGCGCCAGGATGATGGCCTTTCCCCCGTGTTTTTCATAAAAGCGGTGAGTCTGCTCCAGGTGTTTGGGGTTGAGCAGGCGCGAACGCTCCCTGCTGAACACCTTTGGCCCGACATAGCGGCCGATCCAGTAATTGGTGTTGTCCCCCAGAAACGAAGCGGCGATCAGCAATCCAGCCAGCAACTGCAGCTCCATCGCCCCGGTCGCGGTCAGTGCGCCGGCGACAAACAGCAAGGAATCGCCCGGCAGGAAGGGCGTCACCACCAGACCGGTTTCGCAGAAGATAATCAGGAACAGGATCAGGTAAACCCAGGCACCGTGCTCCTGCACCAGCGCCAGCAGGTGCTTGTCGAGGTGCAGGACCAGGTCGATGAAAGCGGTCAGAAGCTCCATCAGGGCAGCGCTTCCGCCTCTTCGCCTTCCTTCTTCTCGGGCTTGAGGAAGTCCTCGCGCGATACGCCCAGCCACATCACGATCGGGCTGGCCACCAGCACCGAGGAATAGATGCCGAAGACGATGCCGATGGTCAGCGCCAGAGCGAAGTAGTACAGCGCCTCGCCGCCGAAGAACAGCATCGACAGCACCATCAGCTCGGTCATGGTGTGGGTGATGATGGTGCGCGACATGGTGCGGGTGATGGCGTTGTCGATCACCTCGGCCACCGAGGCCTTGCGCATCTTGCGGAAGTTTTCACGCACCCGGTCGAACACCACCACGGATTCGTTGACCGAATAGCCGAGCACCGCGAGGATGCCGGCCAGCACGGTAAGGGAGAATTCCCACTGGAAAAAGGCGAAGAAGCCGAGAATGATCACCACGTCATGCATGTTGGCGATGATCGCCGCCACCGAGAAGCGCCATTCGAAACGCACGGCGAGGTAGGCCATGATGCCGAGGGAAACCACCAACAGCGCGAGCGCACCGTTCTCGTACAGTTCCTTGCCCACCTGCGGGCCGACGAACTCGACGCGCTTCAGCGTGACGGTATTGTCCGCGCCCTGCAACGCCTGGAACACCTGCTCGGAAAGCTTGGCGGTGCTCAGTTCGGGCTTGAGCGGCAGGCGGATCATGACGTCGCGCGCCGTGCCGAAATTCTGCACCGCTGCATCGTGCATGCCGATTTTGGTCAGGGTGTCGCGAATCTTGGGAACGTTCGCCTGCTGGCTGTAGCTCACCTCCATCACCGTGCCGCCGGTGAAATCCACCCCCAGGTTGAGGCCCTTCAGCCCCAGCGCCGCCACTGCTGCGATGAACGTCACCAGCGAGATGAAGGTCGTCACCCGCGCATAGCTCATGAACGGGATGTCGCGCTTGATATTGAAAAATTCCAGCATGTTTATTCCTTAAAATCCTGACTACTCATTGCTGCGGACTTCCCTCACCCCAACCCTCTCCCACCCGTGGGAGAGGGGGCAATGGTGAAAGGCGCTTGCTCTAAATGGAAACCTTATCCAGCCTGGCCTTGCGGCCGTAGCTCAGGTTGACCATGCCGCGCGACACCAGCACGGCGCTGAACATCGAAGTCATGATGCCGAGGCACAGCACCACCGCAAAGCCGCGTACCGGGCCGGAGCCCAGCCAGAACAGCGCCACACCGGCAATCAAGGTGGTGATATTGGAATCGAGAATGGTAGCAAAAGCCCGCTCGTATCCGGAATGGATCGCCGCCTGTGGCGAGGAGCCATTCCTGAGTTCTTCGCGGATGCGCTCGTTGATCAGCACGTTGGCGTCGATCGCCATACCCACCGTCAGGGCGATACCCGCCATGCCGGGCAGAGTCAGGGTAGCCTGCAGCAGCGAAAGAATCGCCACCAGCAGAAACACGTTGACGGCCAATGCCGCCGTCGAAATCAGGCCGAAGAAGCGGTAATAGAAAATCATGAAGATCGAAATGGCGACGAAACCATAAATATTGGAATTGAAGCCCTTGGCGATGTTCTCCGCGCCCATGCTCGGGCCAACGGTACGTTCCTCGATGATATCCATCGGCGCCGCCAGCGCACCGGCACGCAGCAGCAGCGAAACGTCGCTGGCTTCCGTGGTGGTCATTTGGCCGGAAATCTGGACCCGGCCGCCGCCGATTTCCTCGCGGATCACCGGCGCGGTGATCACTTCGCCCTTGCCCTTCTCGATCAGCAGGATCGCCATCCGCTTGCCCACGTTATCGCGCGTCAGCTGCTTGAAGATGCGCGCACCGCGGCCATCCAGATTGATATGCACGGCGGGTTCGCCGCTTTGCCCTTCGAAGCCGGGTTGCGCGTCGCTGATGTAATCGCCGGTCAGCACCACGCCCTTCTTCACCAATAACGGCAGACCCTTGCGCTCGGTGTAAAGCTCGCTGCCGAAAGGAATCTGGCCGCTCTGCACCGCAGCCATCACGTCATGCTCCTCGTCCACCATGCGGATTTCCAGGGTAGCGGTACGGCCGAGAATGTCTTTCGCCTTGGCGGTATCCTGCACGCCGGGCAGCTGCACCACGACACGGTCTATGCCCTGCTGCTGGATGATCGGCTCGGCCACGCCGAGTTCGTTGATACGGTTGCGCAGGGTGGTAATGTTCTGCTGCAGGGCGAATTCCTGGATGCGTTTCTGCGCCTCCAGCTTGAGGGTCGCCAGCAATTTGAATTCGGCGCCTTCGTCCACTTCCTTCAGCAACAGGTCCGGCGAGGTCTTCTGTAATTCATCCAGCGCCTTCTGGCGCGATTCGGCATCGCGGAACTTGATCTCCACCGCCTGGTCCTGCCGGGAAATGCCGGTATAGGCGATTTTTTTCTCGCGCAGGCTGGTGCGGACATCGCCGTTATAACGGTCGAGCGCCTTGGTGATCGCGCCCTTCATGTCCACCTGCAACAGGAAGTGCACCCCGCCGCGCAAGTCCAGGCCGAGGTACATCGGCTCTGCGCCCAGGCTGGAAAGCCACTTGGGTGAACTCGACAGCAGATTCAGCGCCACCACGAAGTTTCCCCCAAGCTGAGACTGGAGAATATCCTTGGCCTTGATCTGGGCGTCCGCATCGGCAAAGCGCACCTTCACGCCGGAAGCGTCGAACGCAATGCCTTGGTAGGCGAGTGCGTTTTTCTTCAGCAGATCCTCGACCTGCTTCATCAACCCCTGGTCCACCTTGGTGATGCCGCGCATCGGCGAAACCTGGACAGCGGGCGACTCACCGAAGAAATTGGGCAGGGTGTAAATCAGGCCAAACAGCATCGCCGCGGCGATGACAAGATATTTCCACAGGGGATAACGGTTCATGGATTACCTCAAAACCTTTCTAACCGCCAAGACGCCAAGAACGCCAAGGTTATTGTCCTGAAAACACCACACGCTGAATTCCTTCCTTAACTAGCCGCACATTGAAATTGATCAACAACCCCAAGTGACATCCGGTCACTTTCAAATAGGAAATTACTTGAGCTTTGTGAAGCGGCAATAAGGTGTCCACGGTTTTCAATTCAACTACTAACTGACCACCTACAAAGAAATCCAACCGTCCTTGTCCAACCTCGGTCCCTTTGTAATTAACCGAAACAGTTTTTTGTCTCTACAAAAAGGATACCTCTGAATTCAAGCTCGATGGCCATGGCTTCTTCATAAACCGACTCAAAATATCCAGGCCCGAGACAGGAATGAACTTCAATTGCGGCCCCAATAACGCTGTGAGCCAATGAATCCAGTCTTTCACTAGGTTCTTCCTTGGCGACCTTGGCGTCTTGGCGGTTCATTACTTTTTATTATCAAATATCCTTGATCGTACCCTTCGGCAGCAGGGTCGTGATCGCCGACTTTTGCACCTGGATCACCACATTCGGGGCAACTTCCAGACCGACGTAGGCCGGGCCTACTTTCGCCACCTTGCCCAGTTCGCCACCGGCGGTCACCACTTCATCGCCTTTTTGCAGCGACTCGATCATGTTCTTCTGCTCCTTGGCGCGCTTCATCTGCGGGCGGATCATCATGAAGTAGAACAACGCGAAAATGACGATCAGGGGCAGGAACTGCATGATCGGGTCTGCCGCCGGCGCGGCATCTGCTGCATAAGCCATATTAATCAACATATTGATTCTCCATTGCTAAAAAACTGAACGGGGCATTTTATCACGACCCTGCCACGCGCGCTTGCCTAAACTCGCTCACGAAATCGGCAAAACGCCCTTCCTCGATGGCGCAGCGCAGGCCCTGCATCAGTTCCTGGTAGTAGTGCAGATTGTGAATGGTGTTGAGGCGCGCGCCGAGGATCTCGCCGATGCGATGCAGGTGGTGCAGATAGGCGCGGGTGAAGTTGCGGCAGGTATAGCAGCCGCACGCCTCGTCCAGCGGCCTCGTATCCAGCCGGTACTGGGCGTTCTTGATCCTGACCGTACCGAAACGGGTGAACAGCCAGCCGTTGCGGGCATTGCGCGTCGGCATCACACAGTCGAACATGTCCACCCCGCGCGAAACCGCATCCACCAGGTCCTCCGGCGTGCCCACTCCCATCAGGTAGCGCGGCTTGTCCGCCGGCATCTGCGGTGCGACATGGTCGAGGATACGCAGCATGTCCTCCTTCGGCTCACCCACCGACAGCCCGCCGATGGCATAACCGTCGAAGCCAATATTTACCAGCCCGGCCAGCGATTCGTCGCGCAGGCTCTCGTGCATGCCACCCTGAACAATGCCGAACAACGCATTCGGATTGCCCTCGTGGGCGCGCTTCGAACGCTCCGCCCAGCGCAGGGAAAGGCGCATCGAATCCCCGGCCTGCTGCAGATCGGCCGGGTGTGGTGTGCATTCGTCGAAGATCATCACGATATCGGAGTTCAGCACCTTCTGTATCCGCATCGACTCTTCTGGTGTCAAAAAGCAGCGGTCGCCGTTCACCGGCGACTGGAACTTCACGCCCTCTTCCGTGATCTTGCGCAGCTCGCCCAGGCTGAACACCTGGAAACCGCCGCTGTCCGTGAGAATCGGCCCGTCCCAGCCCATGAAGCGGTGCAGCCCGCCGTGCGCCTCAATGACCTCCAGACCGGGGCGCAGCCACAGGTGGAAGGTGTTGCCGAGCACGATGTGGGCGCCGATTTCCTTCAGCTCGGCGGGCGACATCGCCTTCACCGTGCCGTAGGTGCCCACCGGCATGAAGGCCGGGGTTTCGACCTGACCGTGGGCCAGCGTCAGGGTGCCGCGACGGGCGGGGCCGTCGGTGGCGAGTAGATCGAATTTCATTGCTGCCTTTCTATGAGCATTGCATCGCCGTAGCTAAAAAAGCGGTAGCGATTTTCCACCGCATGACGATAGGCGCGGCGGATGTTATCCATGCCGCCGAAAGCCGACACCAGCATCAGCAGGGTTGATTTGGGCAGGTGGAAATTGGTCAGTAGCCGCTCCACTACCTTGAAGCGATAGCCGGGGAAAATGAAGATATTGGTCTCGCCGCTCCCCGCTTCCAGTTCGCCGCCCGCCGCCGCGGACTCCAGCGCCCGCAGGCTGGTCGTCCCCACCGCCATGACTCGCCCGCCTTCCGCCCTGGTCAGCCGGATCGAATCCACGGTCCGCTGCGGCACGGTATACCACTCGCTGTGCATGTGGTGCTCGGCGATCTCCTCCACGCGCACCGGCTGAAAAGTGCCCGCGCCGACGTGGAGCGTAACGTAGGCGGTCTTTACCCCCATTTTTTCAAGAGCTTCCAACATCGCCGGATCGAAATGCAGCCCCGCCGTCGGCGCGGCCACTGCGCCGGGCTCCCGTGCATAAACGGTCTGGTAGCGGGTTTCGTCCAGCGCTTCCGGAGCATGGGTAATATAAGGCGGCAGCGGCAGACTGCCGTACTGTTCCAGCAGCTCCAGGAGCGGCGTTTCCCCGGCAAAGCGCAGGCGGTAGAGCTCGCCCTGCCGCTCCTCCACCGACGCCGCGATCTTGCCTGCCAGCAGCAGGCCGGAGCCGGGCTTGGGCGCATGGCTGGCGCGGAGGTGGGCGAGCGCTTGACGCTCGTCCAGCACCCGCTCGATCAGCACCTCGAGCTTGCCGCCGCTGTCCTTCACCCCGAACAGCCGGGCCTTGATCACGCGCGTGTCGTTGAACACCAGCAAGTCGCCGGGCTTGAGAAATTGCGGCAAGTCGCCGAACTGGCCGTCCGCCAGCGTGCCGCTCGCGCCGTCGAGACGGAGCAGACGGCTCTGGCTGCGCTCCTGGGTGGGAAACTGGGCGATCAGTTCGGGGGGCAGGTCGAAATCGAAATCACTGGTTTTCATACGAAGAAACTTGCCGGGAAAATGTTTTTGGTTGATAATTCGCGACTTCCAGACAGTCCGGATGTTTCATCCGGACTTCTAGCCGGGATGGCGGAACTGGTAGACGCACGGGACTCAAAATCCCGCGCTAGCAATAGCGTGCCGGTTCGATTCCGGCTCCCGGCACCAAACAAACAAAGGGCAGCCTCGGCTGCCCTTTCGTATTTCTGCCCGGCACTGGTTATTATGCCGCCTGCACCGGAATCTGGCGCCGCTTGTCGACAATGCGGTTGTCGGCATCCACATACACCAGCTCGGGCTGGAATTTCTGCAGTTCCAGCTCGTTGTACATGGCATAGGTGGCGATGATGACGAGGTCGCCGGGATTCGCCTTGTGCGCCGCCGCGCCGTTCACGGAAATAATGCCCGAACCGCGCTGCGCCTTGATGGCATAAGTGGTGAAACGCTCGCCATTGCTCACATTGTAGATGTCGATCTGCTGGTATTCGCGGATGTCGGCGGCTTCCAGCAAATTCTCGTCAATCGCGCACGAACCTTCGTAATGCAGTTCGGAATGCGTGACGGTGACACGGTGCAGCTTGGATTTGAGCATCAATCTTTGCATTGTGACTCACTCAACGAGTGGGGAACAAAAGGACGCGTATTATAAGCCTTTGTCCGCATTGAGACAAACTCCCAGGTTATCGATCAATCGGGTCCTGCCCAGCCATGCCGCCGCCAGCACTACCAGATCCGTCTCGCCGGTCTTCGCCGGCGCCAGGGATGAGGCGGCACGCACCGAAACGTAATCCACGCGCCAGCCGTTAGCTTCCAGATCGGCAATGGCTGCGCGCTCCAGTTCCGAAAAATCGAGGTCGCCCGCAAGCATAGACTCGCGAATCTGCGCAAGGTTCCGGTAAAGCCGCACCGCCTCAGCGCGCTCTTCCGCACCGAGATAGCCGTTGCGCGAGCTGAGGGCCAGATTATCCCCGGCGCGCAGGGTTTCTCCCGCCACGATCTCCAGCGGCAGATTAAGCTGCCGCACCATGGCACGAATTACGTGCAACTGCTGGTAATCCTTCTTGCCGAACACCGCCGCCTGCGGCTGGACGATGTTGAACAGCTTCAGCACCACCGTCGCCACGCCGCGAAAATGGCCGGGGCGAAATGCGCCGCACAGCTCATTGGCGACCAGCGGCGGCTCGATGAACACCTGCTGCGGCTCGGGGTAGAGATCTTCCACCGTCGGTGCGAACACCACATCGGCCAGCCCCTCCAGCCTGGCACAGTCCCGCTCGAAGCTGCGCGGGTATTTGCCGAAATCCTCGTTCGGCCCGAACTGCAGGGGATTGACGAAGATGCTCGCGACCACGCAGCGGCCATGCTCGCGCGCCTGCTGCACCAGCGCCAGGTGCCCTTGGTGCAGGTTGCCCATGGTGGGCACGAAAGCGATGGACGGTTCGGACTTCAGCCGGCCGCGCAATTCCTGGATGGTGGAGATAATCTGCATGGTCGATCACAAAAAAGCGTTAGCCGCAGAGGGCGCGGAGGACACAGAGGAAATCAAAACCTTCAAGATGGGGCCTGTTTCTTGAATCCAGCCCAAATCAAATAAGCTGCGACGGCTATTCGAGTGGTTGGCTTTGGGGCTTTCCTCTGCGTCCTCCGCGTCCTCTGCGGTGAAGAATCAAAAACAATGTTCCGGCGCCGGGAACTCGCCGCTTTTCACCGCCTTGACGTATCGCTCGACGGCGGCCTGAACGTCGTCGGCGCCGGTCAAAAAATTCCTGGCGAATTTCGGCGGCTTGCCGGGATAAATACCGAGCAGATCATACAGCACCAACACCTGGCCCGAGCAATACGGTCCGGCGCCGATGCCGATGGTGGGAATCGTCAGCTGCTGCGTCACCTGCCGCGCCAGCGCCGCCGGAATCGCTTCCAGCACCAGCAGGCCGGCGCCAGCCTGTTGTAATGCCACCGCGTCCTCGAACAGCTTTTGCGCCGCCGCGTCGCCTTTGCCCTGCACCTTGTAGCCGCCGAGCTGATGCACGGACTGGGGCGTCAGGCCGACATGGCCGCACACCGGGATCCCGCGCTCGACCAGGAAGGTCACCGTCTTCGCCATCGCTGCGCCGCCCTCCAGCTTGACCATCTGCGCGCCCGCCGCCATCAGCTTCGCGGCATTGGCGAAGGCCCGCGCCGGGCCTTGCTGGTAGCTGCCGAAGGGCATGTCGGCAATGACAAAGGCTTGCTTCGCGCCATGCACGACGCAGCGGGTGTGGTAAACCATGTCGGCCATGCTCACCGGCAGGGTGGTTTCCTCGCCCTGCACCACCATGCCGAGCGAGTCGCCGACCAGCAGCACCTCCACGCCCGCATTTTCCAGCAAGGTGGCGAAGCTCGCGTCGTAACAGGTGAGCACGGCGAGCTTCTCGCCCTCACGGACCTTTTTCTGCAATGTGCTCAAGGTGATTCGCATAGTTAACCCGCCCGGTTGAAATATTCTCGCCCGCCACGCATCTGGCCGATGCGCTCCAGCAGCAACTCGAAATCCTGCGGCTGATCGGCAAAATTGAGGTTTTCACTGTTGACGATCAGCAGCGGCGAAGCCTCGTACTGGTAAAAATAGCGGCTGTAGCTTTCCGCCAACCGCGCCAGGTAATCTTCCGTGATCGGCGCTTCATACTCCACGCCACGCCGCCTGACGCGCTCGATCAGCGACTCCACCGGAGCCTGCAGGTAGATCACCAGATCAGGCGGCGGCGTCTGCGGCTGCAGATGGGCATAAATCTGCTGATACAAGCGGTATTCCTCGTCGTTCAGGTTGAGCCTGGCGAACAGCGCATCCTTGTCGAGCAAAAAATCGGCCACAGTGAGTTGGCCGAACAATTCCAGCTGCTTCAGGTCGCGTACCTGGGATGCGCGCTGGAACAGGAAAAAAAGTTGCGTCTGCAGCGCGTAGCGCGCCGCATCCTGGTAAAACCGGGGCAGGAACGGGTTGGTGTCGGCGTCCTCCAGCATCAGTCCGGCCTGAAAGCGCTCCGACAAACGCCGCGCCAGACTGGTCTTGCCAACGCCGATCGGGCCCTCGACCACGATATAGCGGTATTTGTCTGGCATCATGGCCGACTTCCCTCCATCTTCTCCACCCGCTGAGCGATGCATTTCTCCAGGCACGCCGCCACGCTCCCGTGCCCGGCGATGATGCAGGACGGCGCGATTTCATGCAAAGGCTGGAGCACGAAGGCGCGTTCGTGCATGCGCGGGTGCGGCAGGGTCAGGCCGTGCTCGTGACAGATCAGATCGTCGTAGAGCAGGATGTCCAGGTCGAGGATGCGCGGCGCATTGCGAAACTCGCGCACGCGACCGTGGCGATGCTCCATGTCGAGCAAGGCGGCCAGCAGTGCATGCGGCGCCAGGCCGGTTTCGATTTCGGCCACGGCGTTGATGAAGTCGGGCTGGTCGGCATAGCCCACCGGCGCGCTGCGGTACAGCGAGGAGCACGACAGCAGCCGGGTTTGCGGCAGATTGCCGAGCTCGGCATAAGCCTTGAGAATCTGCGCGCCGGGCTCGGCCAGGTTGCTGCCGAGGCCGATGAAGGCGCGCTTAGTGGTTTTTTTTGAAGGCATGTTTAACTAAAAGATTAACCACGAATAACACGAATTTTCACGAATGACCAAAAGTAGGCGCCTCTAGGCGACACGAATAACAAATTTGAAAATTGCGATTGTATCTGCCTGTTTTTATTCGTGTCGATTCGTGTTCATTCGTGTCATTCGTGGTGAATGGGTTTAGCCTCTTCCGCCGCCACGGCAGCCTTGGGCTTGCGCCGGCGCCGCTTCTTGGCGGTGGGCGCTTCGTCCTTGATCAGCATCTCGCCGCGCTTGTGGTCGCCGGCATCCTGAAAATCATCCCACCAGCGGCCGACTTCGGCATCCACCTCGCCGCTTTCGCAGCGCATCATCAGGAAATCGAAAGCGGCGCGGAAGCGCGGGTGCTCGAGCAGGCGGAACGGGCGCTGGCCGGCACGCTGCAGGAAGCGCGGCTGCATCGTCCAGATTTCCTTCATCACCGCATCGTAGCGATGAGGAATCGCCAGCTTCTCGCTCTGCGCCGCCAACACCACATCCATCGCCAGGTGCAGAGCCGGAACCGGCTTTTCCCCATCGGCCTGGAATTGCTCCCAGGCGGCCAGCACTTCGTGCCAGAGCAGGGCCGCGAACAGGAAAGCAGGCGAAACCGGCTTCTCTTCCAGGATGCGCTGATCGGTCTTGGCCAGCGCCAGCATGACGAAGCGCTCGCCCATCGGCTGCTCCAGGATCACGTCGAGCATCGGCAACAAGCCGTGGTGCAGGCCCTTCTTGCGCAGCAGCAGGATGCTTTGCACCGCATGGCCAGAAAAAAGCAGCTTGAGCATTTCGTCGAACAACCGCGCTGCAGGAACGTCCTCCAGCAACTCGGCCAGTTCCCTGATCGGCTTGATCGCCGCCGGATCCAGCTTCAATCCGAGCTTGGCGGCAAAGCGCACCGCGCGCAGCATCCGCACCGGATCCTCGCGGTAGCGTTGGGCCGGGTCGCCGATAATGCGCAGCACCCCGGCCTTGAGGTCGGCGACGCCATTGTGGTAGTCCCAGATCTCCTGGCTGACGGGATCGTAATACATCGCATTGATCGTGAAATCGCGGCGCATCGCATCCTCTACCTGGGAGCCGAATACGTTGTCGCGCAGGATGCGTCCGCTTTCCTGGTCGGTCTGGCGGTCATCGCTGTCGTTGTTGGTGGCGACGGCGACGGTGCGGAAGGTGGAAACCTCGATGGTTTCCGGGCCGCACATCACATGAACGATACGGAAACGCCGCCCGATGATGCGGGAGCGCCGGAACAGATGCCGCACCTCGTCCGGATCGGCGTCGGTCGCCACGTCGAAATCCTTGGGCTCCCGGCCCAGCAGCAGGTCGCGCACTGCGCCGCCGACAACAAAGGCCTTGAAGCCCGCCTGCTGCAGCGCCTTTACCGTCTTCAACGCGCACGGAGTGAGTTGATTGGCCGTGATGCCATGCGCCTTCAGTTTGAAGATGCGCGGCTCGCCATTTGTTGGTGTTTTTTTCTGGAAAACGCGGCGGATTAGTTTACGGATCATGCTTTAGGAAATTTCGGAATAATGGTTTGGTGGGAATAAGGAAAAAAATTCAACAAAAAAACTTTTGAACCGCGGAGGACGCAGAGGACGCGGAGGAGTTCAAAGGCGGGTGAATCGACGGATAGTAGCGCCATTACATGTTTACCCGAACGGAATCTTGCTGTACATGCATATCTCTTGCTTTTCCTCTGCGTCCTCCGCGTCCTCTGCGGTGAATTGCCGTTTTCAGATGCTATTTCTTACTTGCCGAAATAGACTTCCTGCTCCATCTCGCGGTAAATGAAATTGGCATTTTTCTTATGGTTCTCATGGTAGAGCGGGGTTGCGTGCCAATCCGCAAAATCGGACTGCCGCACCGCGCTTTCGAGGTCCTGCCCCGCCTCCACGGCGGCACGCATTTCATCGCGCAGCCGCTTGATGTAGCTGTAAGTCTTTTCCACCATCGGGAACGGCGGCGTCTGGGCACTGCCGTGACCCGGAATCATCAGCCGGGTATCCGGGAAAGTCTTCCGCATCCAGTCTATCGCTTCCAGGGCGGCGCCTGAATGGCCATCGCCCATGAAAGTGGAGCGGTTATTGAAGGCAAGGTCGGAAATCCACAGTACCCGGTCTTCCACTTGATGCACCACGAGGTCACCGAACGAATGGTGATGGTCGGCATTATACACGGCGAAGGTTTTGCCGCCCAAAGTGAAATCGTAGTGGCTATAAATCTCGCCGCCCACCAGGATGTCGGGCTCCACGCCCTTGAATCCTTTCATGTCCTGGGTCAGGATGCGGCGACGAAAGGCGACCGAAGCCGGCAGGTTGTCGGAATCGAGATATTCCAGCGTGCCCACGTGGCCGACGATCTTGACGCCGGGAAGCCGCCGGAACGCCACCGCGCCATAGGAATGGTCGGGATGGTTATGGGTCAGGATCAGGTATCTGATCGGTTTGTCCGTCACCTTGCGCACCGTGGCGATCAGCCTCCGCCCCAGCTTGGGCGTTCCTAGGCTGTCGATCACCACCACCCCCTCGTCGGTCACGACAAAGCCGGCGTTGCCGTTGAAGCCGCGGTTCTTGCCATCGACCTCGGCGATATTGCCGTAGAGAAAATAGACGTCCGGAGCGATGCGGTAATAGGGCAGGGGCTTGCTGTCGGAATCCCTGCCGGAGATGGCAATTTCAGGAATTTCCGCCGTATCCACCGCCTGCTCGGGCAAACGGTCGGCATGTGCGGCGAACGATGCCGCAAACAGGCTGCAGACGACCCCCCTCATGCAGGCAGAAAACAACGGCCAACTTCCGTTTCGATTTCCTTGAATCCACACTGGCAGAGCCCCTCCGATTTTGCATCGCCGTCAGATCGGCAGCTCTGGCGGCCGACACCCATCCCTCATCATACAACATCAGGAAGGGATCACAACAACGGCCGCTGCGCCGAGTCTTGCGCTGCGACGCCGGCAGCACCGCATGGTCTTCCGCGACGGCAAGGCCGCTTAATTTCGCAATGAAATCACCGGCCAGCCAAGCTTTTCAGCATGCGCCCTCAGGGTGGGGTCGGGATCCACCGCCACCGGGTTGCTGACCCGCTCCAGCAGCGGCAGATCGTTGAGAGAATCGCTGTAGAACCAGCTTTCCCGCACACCATCCCAGCCCACCCCGCGCTGTTTCAACCAGGCATCGAGACGGGTGATTTTCCCCTCGCGGAAGCTGGGCGTGCCGGCCACCTTGCCGGTGAACTCGCCGCCGTTCTGTTCCGGCTCCGTCGCGATCAAGTGCTCGACCCCGAATGCTTTGGCAATCGGCATCGTGACGAAGCTGTTAGTGGCGGTAATGATCGCCACCAGGTCCGCCTCGCACAAGCTCCGGTCGACCAGGTCGCGCGCCTTCGGGTTGATGATCGGCAAAATCTTTTCGTGCATGAACTGGCCGTGCCAGATATCCAGCTGGGCTCGCGGGTGGCGCGACAGCGGCTTGAGCTGAAAGTCGAGGAACTCGTGGATATCCAGCGTGCCGGCCTTGTACTGATCGTAAAAAGTCTGATTACGCGCCTCGTACACCTCGCGGTCAAGCACGCCGCGCTCGATCAGGAACTGCGCCCACTCGAAATCGCTGTCGCCGGAAA
>CAZLJK010000075.1:0-13514 GCA_964559825.1 uncultured Sulfuricella sp.
TTGACCTTGAGGGTCGGTGTCAGCAACCCGTCCGCCAGCGTCCACGGTTCCGGCACGGCGATCACCCGGCGCACCCGCGTCCAGCGGGAAAATTGCTTGAGCCGGGCATTGGCGTGTTTGATCAGGGTTCTTTCATCGCTTTCCCGGGTCACGGCCAGCAGCACGAGGTAGGCGCGTCCTTCACCCACCAGCATCGCCTGCTCGAACAGGGGGTCGTCGAGTAATGCCATTTCCGCATCCTGGGGCGATACTTTCTCGCCGTTGGACAGTACCAGAATATCCTTGGTGCGGCCCTTGATGACGATCTTGCCGGCCTGGATTTCCGCCAGATCGCCGGTATTCAGCCAGCCCTCCGCATCCAGCACTTCCGAGGTCGCCTGCGGATTATGCCAGTAGCCCCGCATCACGGAGGGCCCACGCACCAGCAGTTCGCCCGCCGTGTTGACCTTGACCGACACGCCCGGCAAGGGAGCGCCGACCGTAACCGGATCGTTGTCGTGCTCGCGGTTGCCGGACACGATGGGCGACGCTTCAGTCAGGCCGTAACCCTGCAGCATGTTTAGTCCCAGGCCGATGAACGATCTTGCCACGCGCAACTCCAGCGGCGCGCCGCCCACCACCGTCAGGCGCATGCGCCCGCCGAGCCGGTTCAGCACCGGCCCGGCAACCCGGGATTGCAGCAACCGGAGCGGCGTTTGCTCCAGCTTGCCGGCGCGGCGCTGGAATTTGCGCCAGCCCAGCGCCACCGTGAGGGAAAACAGCGCACGCTTGAGCAAGGAGGCGGCCAGCGCCTGCTCGATCCGCGCGAGAAAGCGCTGGAACACGCGCGGCACGGCGACCATCACCGTTGGCTGGAGGAAAGCCAGGTCCTCGGCCAGCTGGTTGATGGAGCGGGCATAGGCCACTGGCACCCCGGCCTGGAGCGGCACGTAATAGCCACAGGTGCGTTCGAACATGTGGGAAAGCGGCAGCACCGAAATCAGCAGGTCGCCCGGATGCAGGCTGACCACTTCCAGCGCCGCCGCCACGTTGCTGAGTATGTTGCGATGGGACAGCATCACGCCCTTGGGACGTCCGGTGGTGCCGGAAGTGTAAACGAGAGTGGCGAGCATGTTTTCTTCCAGCTCGAGCGCCTCGAACGCACCACTGCCTTCGGGCAGCCAGCGGCCGACGGGGATGGCGGGGGCGGGCGCGTCTCCATGCAGGCAGACGATGGCGGGAAGGACGGGCATTGCCCGGGCCAGGGAATCGAGCAGGCGGGTATTTTCCAGCACCAGCAGGCGCGCGCCGGAGTCGTTCAGGCACCAGGCCAGGTTTTCCGGATTGTCGTCTGCATACAGCGGCACTACCACCAGGCCCAAGCCCAGTGCCGCCTGGTCGATCGCCACCCAGTTGACGCCATTCTTCAGGCACAGCGCGATGCGGTCGCCCGGCGCATATCCGGCGCCACGGAAAGCCTGCTGCCAGCGGGCCGCCAGGGCTAATACAGCATCAGCGGAAAAGTCGCGCCAGGCGTTGTCGATATGCTGACGGTAGAGGATTTTTTCCGGGGTGGCGCTATGCTGCTTGAGCAAGCTTGCAAGATTGGCCATGGGTTCCGCCAAAAAACCATTGAGCCGCGGAGGTCGCGGAGAAATTCAAATGCTTGGAATTATAGACCAATCACCCGATGGTTAACGCCGCGAGTCGGCTAAACGATATCCAGATGCTCCAGGCCATCCATCAGATTGGCATCCTTGGCGCCCTTGCCATGGAGCTTGACCTTGAGGCGCAGGTCGTTGACCGAATCGGCGTTCCTGAGCGCATCCTCGTAGCTGATCAAATCGGCCTCGTAGAGCTTGAACAGCGCCTGGTCGAAAGTGATCATGCCGAGCTCGTTGGACTTGGCCATGATCTCCTTGATCTCGTGCACATCGCCCTTGAAGATCAGGTCCGAGATCAACGGGGAGTTGAGCAGGATCTCGATAGCTGCGGCGCGTCCCTTGCCGCCCGCCTTGGGAATAAGTCGTTGCGAGATCAGCGCCTTGAGGTTCAGGGACAGATCCATCAAGAGCTGCTGACGCCGCTCCTCTGGGAAGAAGTTGATGATCCGGTCGAGCGCCTGGTTGGCGCTGTTGGCATGCAGCGTGCCCATCGCCAGGTGGCCGGTTTCGGCAAAGGCGATCGCATGTTCCATCACTTCACGATCGCGGATCTCGCCGATCAGGATCACGTCCGGCGCCTGGCGCAGGGTGTTCTTCAGCGCCGCTTCCCAGGATTCGGTGTCGACCCCCACTTCGCGCTGGGTCATGATGCAATTGATGTGTGGGTGCACGTATTCGACCGGATCCTCGATGGTGATGATGTGGCCGTAGCTGTTTTCATTGCGGTAGCCGATCATCGCCGCCAGAGAGGTGGATTTGCCGGAACCGGTGCCGCCGACGAAGATCACCAGGCCGCGCTTGGTCATGGCGACGTCCTTGAGCACGGCGGGCAAACCCAGATCGTCGAAAGTGGGAATGGTGGTCGTGATGGTGCGCAACACCATGCCGATCCGTCCTTGCTGGATAAAGGTGTTGACGCGGAAGCGCCCGATGTCCGGCGGGCTGATGGCGAAATTGCATTCCTTGTTCGCCTCGAATTCGGACGCCTGCTTGTCGTTCATGACGGCGCGGGCGAGTTCCTTGGTATGCTGCGGTGTCAGCTTCTGGCTGGAAACCGGCGTCATCTTGCCGTCCACCTTGATGGCAGGGGGGAAGTCGGCGGTGATGAACAGGTCCGAAGCTTTTTTCGACAGCATCAACCGCAACAGGTCGTGCATGAATTTGACTGCTTGATCGCGTTCCATAATGCGTTTCCTAAAAGTGAAACTCGCGAAGCGAGACCCTATCCGGGACGGCGGTTCGCCATGACCGTTAAGCGGCGAAGTTGTCTTTGTTTGCGGCCTTGAGGCGCGCCTCGGCACTGGACACGACATTGCGCTTGACCAGTTCGGTCAGGTTCTGGTCCAGCGTCTGCATGCCGATATTCCCGCCGGTCTGGATCGCCGAATACATCTGCGCAATCTTGGCCTCGCGGATCAGGTTGCGGATCGCGGGGGTGCCGATCATGATCTCGTGCGCCGCCACCCGCCCGGTGCCGTCCTTGGTCTTGAGCAGGGTCTGGGAAATTACCGCGCGCAGGGATTCCGACAGCATCGAGCGCACCATGTCCTTTTCCGCGGCCGGAAACACGTCCACGATCCGGTCGATGGTCTTGGCGGCGGAACTGGTGTGCAGGGTGCCGAACACCAGGTGGCCGGTTTCGGCGGCGGTCAGCGCCAGACGGATGGTTTCCAGATCGCGCAGCTCGCCCACCAGGATCACGTCCGGATCCTCGCGCAAGGCTGAGCGCAGGGCGTTGTTGAAGGACAGGGTGTGCGGCCCGACCTCGCGCTGGTTGATCAGGCACTTTTTGCTTTCGTGGACGAATTCTATCGGGTCTTCCACCGTCAGGATGTGGCCGTAATCCTTTTCATTGATGTGATTGACCATCGCCGCCAGGGTGGTGGATTTTCCCGATCCGGTCGGTCCGGTCACCAGCACGATGCCGCGCGGCTGCTCGGAAATTTCCTTGAAAATCTCCGGGCATTTCAGCTCTTCCAGCGTCAGCACCTTGGAGGGAATGGTCCGGAGCACCGCAGCGGCGCCGCGGTTCTGGACGAAGGCATTGACGCGGAAACGCGCCAGGTTGGGGATCTCGAAGGAGAAGTCGACTTCCAGATTTTCCTCGTAGAACTTGCGCTGGCCGTCGTTCATGATGTCGTACACCATGCTGTGGACGTCCTTGTGCTCAAGTACCGGGACGTTGATGCGGCGCACGTCGCCATGCACCCGGATCATCGGCGGCAGGCCGGCCGACAGGTGCAGGTCGGAAGCCTTGTTTTTTACCGAAAAGGCAAGCAGATCCGAGATTTCCATTATAATTTCCCTTATGCACAAATGCGCCCCCACATTATGACAACTATCTCAAACGCATTGCAAGCAGTGCGGCAGCGCATCGAACAGGCCGCCATCGCGGCTGGCAGGCCGGTCTCGGGCATCCAGCTGTTGGCCGTCAGCAAAAATTTTCCTGCCGCCGCGGTGCGCCAGGCCTATACGGCCGGACAGCGCGCCTTCGGCGAAAGCTATGTGCAAGAGGCCACGGGGAAGGTCGCGACGCTCAACGACCTGCCGTTGAAATGGCACTTCATCGGCCCGATCCAGAGCAATAAAACGCGTCCGATAGCCGAAAGTTTTGCCTGGGTGCACAGCCTGGATCGGGACAGAATCGCCGACCGGCTGTCCGCAGGCCGGCCCGCCAACCTGCCCGACCTGCAGGTGTGCCTGCAAGTCAACGTCAGCAATGAGGCCAGCAAAAGCGGCGTGGCGCCGGAAGATTTGCCGGCCTTGGCGCGCTACGTGCGAGCCCTGCCGCGCCTGAAATTGCGCGGCCTGATGGCGATCCCCGAGCCGACCGACGACCCCGTGAAACAGCGCGAGGCTTTCGTCCGCCTGCGCCAGCTGCTGGAGCAGCTCAACGCCGAGGGTTTTCAGCTCGATACCTTGTCCATGGGCATGTCGGACGACCTCGAAGCGGCGATAGCCGAGGGGGCGACGATAGTACGGGTAGGCAGCGCGATTTTCGGCGAACGGCAATAGTATTATGGTAATGGGTGATGAGGAATGGGTGATGGGAACCCTCGACCATCACCCATTTCCCATTACACATCCCTTTATTATTCTGGTTCCGGCTTAGGATTAAAAATGAACATCACCTTCATCGGCGGCGGCAACATGGCCGGCGCGCTCATTACCGGCCTGCTGCAACAGGGCTTCGAGCCATCAGCCATCGGCGTGGTGGAAATCTTCGCGGAAAGCCGCGCCCAGCTGAGTGAAAAATTCGGCGTCGCCACCTACGAAGAAATCAGTGCAGCCGCTGTTGCAGCCGACATCATCGTGCTGGCCGTGAAGCCGCAGCAGTTGCACGGCGTTGCCGTGCAACTGCAAGGGCGACTCGACGGCAAGCTGATCATTTCCATCGCCGCCGGGGTGCGCAGCGCGGACCTCTCTAGCTGGCTGGGCGGCCATGGCGTAATCGTTCGCGCCATGCCGAATACGCCGGCGATGGTACTGGCGGGGGTTGCCGGCCTCTACGCCCTGCCCGGGGTGCCCGAGCATCAGCGCCGACAGGCCGAAACCATACTCGGGGCGGTGGGCTCGACCCTGTGGACGGAACGGGAAGAACAGATGGACGCCATCACCGCCATTTCCGGCAGCGGCCCGGCCTACGTGTTCCTCTTGATCGAAGCATTGCAGGGAGCCGCCGTAGAATTGGGCTTCACCTTGGAGGAAGCGCGCACCCTCAGCCAGGAAACCTTCCTCGGTGCCGCCAAGCTCGCCAGCCAGAGCAGCGAGGATGCCGCCACCCTGCGCGCCCGCGTCACCTCCAAGGGCGGCACCACCGAGCGCGCCCTTCTTGTGATGGAGGCTGCCGGGGTAAAGCGGATCATCGCCCAAGCCGCGCAGGCCGCCTGCGAGCGCTCGCGCGAACTGGGCGATGAGCTGGCTAAAATGGGAAGCTGAAATCCGGGCAGGCCTGGACGCTACCAGGCCTCCATCACCTCATCCAGCGGGAATGTTGCTCCCGAACTGCGCCACACGTCACGCACCCGCATGATGACCGGCTCCGCCTTGGCAAACCAGTCCGGGTGACGGTCGCGCTTGTCGAACACTCTGAACTCCTCGGCCGTGGCCTTGCTCTTGAAGCGGGTATAGAAGCCCTGCGCCGCCGCTTCCATGCGTTCCTTGCCGTAGGCCACCACGCTCCAGTTCGGCCGGCGATGCAGGCCGGTGAGAATCAGGTTGTAATGGTAGTGTTCCCAGTAGTTCAGGTAGACATCGAAATAATCATCCCTCATCACGCCATTTTCCGTTGCGCCGGTATAGACGTTATCGCGCCGCGCCCATTCCTCGATGTTGCCGCGCACCTTGAACTTGCCATCTTCCGGCAGGCCGCCGGATTTTTCGTAGGTGGAAATCGCGGCGGTAACCGGATGGCGCAAGGTAATGATGTATTCGGTGTTCGGGCCCAGGGCGCGGTCGAAAAAAGCGCCGTGATAGGCCGCCTTGGTGGCTTTCTTGGGCACCACGATCAGGTTGTTGAAGATGCGTGAATTGGCAAAATACAGCTCGACCATCGCCAAGTATTCCGCCATGTTCTGCATCATGTTGGTGTAGGCGTTGTAGCCCTGGGCGAAATCGAATGGCGAGGCATCGGGGAAACCGTCGTGGGCGATCACGTTGGGCACCGCCTCGGCATCCATGCCGAGCGCGCGGAACAGCTGCTTGGTGAGGTAGGAGCCGCCGTGGCGCGGCACCCCGACGATGCAGATGAACTTGTAGCGCTCGTGAAAATTGCGCAGCTGGTCCGGCACTCCCGTCAGGAAGGCGGTCAGCAGCTCGTAGCTGCGGTAGATCATGCGCACCCCTTCGGGGTCCTGCATCACCTCGCCGGCATGGGCCGCCGCTGTATCGCGCACCACCTCGACAACTGACGTCAGCTGTTCGCTCAGCTGGTCGTGCCAGGTGGTGTCGAAAGCCTGCTCGCGCAGATGGCGATAGAGAAAATCGATGAAAACCGGGGAAACCGGAAACTGCTTGTCGGTGAAAGTGATTTCTACGCCCACGGGATCTCCCTGTTGATTTATTGCTTCTTGTGCCGCAGCGCGTAGCGGTCGAGCAGCCGGCCGAAGTTGTCGAGTGACAGCAGATGCGTGTAGATTCGCCCCATCGCACCTTTTTTCATCAGCGTTTTATACTGGCCGCTGGTGAGAAATTCAAGCTTTTTCTCGTCGACCCGATGCATGCCGTCCAGATGGCGAGCCTCGCCGCCAGCGGTCATGGCCTGCAGGGTGAACGGCGCCAGCAACCGGAATTTGGCGAGGATGTCACACAGCTCTTCGGTGCGCATCAGGTCCGACTCATATTCCTGCAGCAGCCTCTCGCTTTCCCGCCAGTGCGGCAACGCCTCGCCCTGATCGTTGAACAACGGCTCGCCGCCAGCCTCATCGAGGTATTTTTTCTCGATACACACTACCCGCTCGTTGCCTGAAGTCTTCGCCATGCAGAACGGGTAGCGGCGCACGTAGGCCGGCACATAGATGCCGGGCTCCCAGCCCCCGGCCTCGTCGATGAACAGGTTCTGCCCGGGCTCCAGCCCGATCACGGCCACCGGCAAATAACGGCCGGCACCGCCGCCGATGAAAACGATGGGGTAATGAAAAGCCGCACGGGGAAATTCGGCAAAGCTGAGCGGCAGAGCATTCAGCGTGCGGCAGAAGGCCGGAGTTTCCCCCGGCGCAGGTAGCTTCACCCGATGGCGCCGCTCCAGGGGGATGATGGCCTCATAGGCGAAAGGCGGCGTCACTTCCATGGAAAACCTCGTCAGCTGTAGCCTGGGTAGACTCAGTCCTCTTTAATTTCAAACAGGACCGGTGGCGGGCTATATCCTGCCCCGCCCACCAGAAACAAGCCAGCCAGGCTTCTGCCCGCCTCGTTGTTGCCGGCCGGATCATTGCCGCCGGCCGCATGATCAAGGTCTGCCACCACGCTGGTGAAGGTTTCCGTTATCTCGGGCTCGACCTCACTTGCCGGCGGCACCACAGGCACCACAGGCACCACAGGCTCGATCACCGTTACCGTGCCGGTAGTGGTCGGCGCATTGTGGGTAACCACGCTGCCCGACGTATCAAACACGATATTCTTGTCGCCCAGGTTGAAGGCGCCATCCGCACCGATATGGATATTGCCGCTCAACTGGCCGCCAACAGCCCCGCCGATGGTAAAAGACGTACCCGCAACAAACAGATTGAGCAGCGTATCCGAGTAATGGGTATCGATGGTGGCATCCGTGTCGGTCGCGCTGTATACGCCCACGGTGTTGGTCAGCGTGTAGGGCTTGAGCGTGACGGCAGCAGCGGCTGGCACGGTTATGCCGCCGCCGGGAAGGGTGAGAGTGTCGGCGCGCAGGAAATGGGTGGCGCCCGAGGTGTAGAACTGGGTGATGTCGAGGATGCCCGCCGTAGTGATCGTCACATTGCCCACGGGGGAACCTGGTCCTGCGCATGCCGATCCGCTGCAACCCAGGATCGCCGACAGCGTACCAGCCTGGCCCGCCGCATTCACGGTGACCGAATTACCGCCGTATATCTCGATATTCGAGGCGTTGGTGGTGATATCGTAGACGCCACCGCCTGAGCCACCGATGATATGAACGCGATCCGTAACCAGATTGTGGCCGTTGCCGACGATGTCGCCGGTGGCGCCATTGTAATCCGGGCGCAACTGGATGGAACCCGCGGCCGTCAGGTCGGCACCCAGGGTGATATTCGTGCCGGTGACGGAAATCTGGGCGCTATTGCCCGCCGTAGCCGTCATGGTCCCGAGCGAGACGTTGCCGCCCGAGATCTGGATACTAGCCTGTCCCGACGATACGCCACTGCCGCCTTGGGCAATGAGCGTTCCGTTGAGGGTGATGGCGTCGCCGGGGCCGCCTTGATTACCGTTGATGTCGATAGTGGCGCCGCCGCCGGGCGAACCGGTGGCGATCGCCCGGATGAACTTGCCGGCCGCCAGGGAAATGGGGGTCGAGCCCGGCGACCCCGAATCCCGGTACAGATTGACCTGAGCCCCACCGCCACCGGCGGTGGCCGTCAGGTCGTCAACGACGGAAATCCCGCCCAGTGAACGGACGGCCAGTTCCGCCCCTTCAAATCCACTGACGCTTGTCTTGCCTAGTGTCGCCGTCCCGGCGGCACGGAATTCCGCGTAGGCACCACCGTTGCTTGGGTTGTAGTTCCTGACACTGATGGCCGTCGCTCCACCGGCCGCATGGTTTATGTCCTGGGCGGATTGGACGGACAGGTATGCCCCGGAGCCGCTGTTCGAATTGCCTGTCACGGTGATCGGCCCATTGAGGGTGATGTCGCCGAGTTGTGACTGGATGTTCACTTGGGCGCGGTGCATGACGTTCGAGGGATCTGCATTGCCGGCAGAAATTGCGCCGACGGTGATGGTGCCGCCCTGGATATCGACGCTGGCCTGGGCGGAACCATTCGCGTAGGCCACCGCAGCGCCGTCGAGATCGACCGTGCCGCTGTTGTAGGCAAGTATTTCCACTTGGGCACCGCTGCCGGAAGAAGCATCCGTCATGCTGGCCTTGATGGTCTTGCCGGCGGCCAGAGTGATGCTGGCCGAACCGTCCTGGGTATAGAGTCCGACAGCAGCGATATAACGACCCTGGGCCGTCACGTCATCCTGCAGCGTGATGCCGCCGGTGGCATTCATCCCGATCTGTGCCCAGCCACTGCCGCTGCTGGTGTCCGACGTCACAATGACGTTTTGAAGCGTAATCGTTCGGGCATTGCCTGAGGGGCTGCCGCTGCCGCTGCAATTGCCCACGTTGCCCGCCATGAAGCAGGCGACGGCGCCACCGCTGCCATTGGTGTTGGTGACCTCGATCGTGCCCGCAGTATGGCCGATGTTGCCATTGCTGGCCTGCACTTCCAGCTTCGCGCCGGTTCCGGACCAGCTGCTGCCGTGCCCCCGAACCGTGATCGGGCCCGCCAAGGTCACGCCCTGGTCGCCGCTGATCGTGATGCTGGCTGGCCGGCCATTGGAAAGCGCCGACACGTGGCCGAGCGATACCGTGCCGCTTTGAGCCTCAAACTGCGCTGCCGCACCCGCGCTGTCACTGGCATGGCCCACGGTGATCGCGTTGGCTAACCCACCGGCGTGGAGGATGTTGCCTGCCGTGGTCAGTACGTTCAGATAGGCGCCGGAGGAGTTGGAACCGTTGGAACGAATGCTGATGGGACCGTTCAGGTTGATGTTCCCGTCGGCGAAGATGTTGATGTTCGATGTGGCGGTATCACCCGATCCCGTCGGGGAGGCAGTCAGCGCACCAACGCTGACTTCGGCGACGCGATGGGATGAGGTGCCGATAGTGATGTTCCTGGCGATCAAATTGCCTACGGCGATAGCAGGAGCGGCGGCGGAGCCGGATGTCCGCCCCATGGTGAGATTGCCATCCACAGCGATGGTATTCGTTGTGTTGGCGAAGGTGATGGCCGGTGCACCGCTGCCGTTGACCCTGAATTCCAGCCCCGCTCCGGAGTTGCCGGCATTACGGCCGTCGAGAATGCCATCGCCACCACCTGCTGAAAGATCGGCCACAGTGATTCTTGCATTGAGGCCAGTGGCTTCGAGAACCACGTCGGCACCACCACCTTGCAATGTCGTCTCAAGATTCTGCTCATAAATTGTGGCGCTTGTATCGGCGCCACTTCCCTGGGCAATCACGATTTCATTCGGATCAATCAGCAGGGTGCCCCGGCGCCCATGAGGCGCCCGAGCGTCAACTATGCCGCGATAAATCACACTCTGGCCACTGACCTCTACGAACCCGCCATCGCCGCCCCTGGCGCCGCCCCTGGCCTCGATAGCGGCGCCTTTCTCAAAGCGGGTAACGCCGTCGGCCCAGGTGTAAACCGTGCCGGCATCGGATACCGCGAGGTCGTTGCCGCTGACCTTGATCAGGCTGCCGCTGGCGATCACGGTATCGCCGCCGCCGCGTGAAACTACGCTGACATGGCCGCCGCTGGCACCCGGCTGGGCGCTGGCGTCGAGCGTGCCGGTGACACGGATGCCGCCGCCCTCGGCGGCGAGATAGATTTCGCCGTTGCTTTCGACGGTGCTTTGCGCTTGCACCAGACCTTCGCTGTTCACCACCGTGGCGGCGAGGTCGCCTGCCACCTTGGCGGTCATGAATATGCGTCCGCCGTCGGCCATCAGCTGGCCGGTATTGGATACGCCGGCCAGTTGGGCCAGGGTTTTTTCATCGACGGTGTAGCTGATCAGGCGGTCGCCCGCCAAGTCGAGGGTGAGCTTGCTGCCGGCGGCCAGGGCTACCGTGCCGAGGCGGGCCTGGATGGTGCCGCTGTTGGCGGCGTAGTCGCCCGCCAGCACCACATAGCCGCCTTCGCGCGCGGCGATAACCCCCCGGTTGATCACTTCGGCACCGGTAGGCGAGGCCGGATCGCGGCTGAAGACATAGCGGCCCGCCATGAAATCGCCATCGCCGATGTCGAGAGTGGTGGCGACCAGGCCGGCGACATCGATCTGCGAACCGGGACCGAAATACACGCCGTTGGGATTGACCAGGAACACCTGCCCGTTGGCGCTGAGGCTGCCGAGGATCGAAGACGGCGTGCCGCCGGTCACTCGGTTCAGGGCTACCGATGATGTGCTGGGCTGGATGAACTGGACATAATCGCTGGCCCCGATGGAGAAGGTTTGCCAGTTGATGATGGCGCGGTCGGTGGTCTGGGTGATGCGCTGGTGGTTGGCGTCGAGGTTGGCGATGCTGGCCGCGCCGCCGACCACCGTGCCACCGCTGGGCAGCTCGGCCAGGGCCAAGCCGGGGATTGCCGCAAGCGCCGTCAGCGAGAAGCCACGAGTGCCGATCTGTTGCAATGAAAACGCCAAAGAGCGGGCGTTGAGGAATGAATGCGCAAACATGGTAGCTCTCCCAGCCCTCCGGCCCAATGGGTGGGCCGGAGGGCAAAATACGAAACTCCGGGGCTAGAAGCTCCCGCTCAGGCCCACCCACCAGCGGCCGCTGGTGCGGTCGTCGCTGACGGCATGGCTGCCCGTGGGCTGGGCGTATTCCACCTTGGCGCCGAGCTGCTTGTGCGGAAAGAAAGATAGGCCCAGCCCGATGCTGCTGAGTGATTCGCTGCTGGGGATTCCGGCCGCCGGATTTTTACGGTCGACCCTGCCGGCATCGGCGAAGATCGAAAATGCCGCCGGCATGCCGCTGATCGCAAAGCGGCGGCGCACCTCGACGGTTGCCTGCAAGCCCTGGTCGCCGCGCACTTCCGCTGAGGGATAGCCGCGCACGTTGCCCGGCCCGCCAAGGCTGAATTTTTCGGTATCCGGCAGAGCATCGGCGCTCAGCGCCAGATCGCCGCGCAGGTAGAGATCCCAATCCGCCGCCAGTGCGCGCAGATGGTTGACGTCCGCTTCCAGCTTGGCCTTGACCGAGTCCTGGCGAGCGCCGTCGGAATTATTCTTGAAGTTGCTGGTGAAAGCCAAGCCGGCATTGGTCAGCGAAACGTCTTCGTGGATGCGGCTGTAAAGCAGGCTGGCATTCATCAGGCTGATATGGGTATGGGAAATTTCCGTGTCGAGGGCGTGCTGCCACGCTTCGTTTTCGCGCAAGCCCAGCCCCAGCACCAGGTTTTCGGTGCGGCTGCGAATATAGGGATGGCTCAGGTTGATCTCGGTGGTGCGTGCTTCTCCGTCCAGGCCCAGGGCGGTGAAATTGCCGCGCACGTCATAGCTGACGTCGGCATAGCTGAAGCCGAGACGGGTGCCGTCATCGTTGATCGGCAGGCTGTAGCCGACCCGGCCATACTTGAGCAATCCGTCCTGCGAATACAGGGCACGCAGGTTGAGCTGGTCGCCGATGCCGAAAGGGCTGTTGACCGCCAGTTCGCCGTCGAGTCGAATCTCGCCTACTTCCTTGCGGCCATGGTTGTTCAGGCCCAGGCTGCCGGCTAGCGGTTTTTCTTCCACCTGCACCAGCATGTCGGCAGTGCCGTACTCGGCGCCGGGCTGAATCACGGCCCTGGCCGAAACACCGGGCAGGTCGTTGATTAGCAGCAGGCTGCGCTCCATGCCGGCGGCAGTGGCCGGCTTGCCATCACGTAATCGGACAGTCTGTGCGGCAATCAGGGCGGACGGATATTTCTGGTTGCCCTCGACCGACACCTTGCCGATCTTGCCCTCGATAATTTCGATCCGTACCACGCCGCTTTCCACCCTTTGCGCCGGCACTACGGCGCGGGCCAGGGCATATCCCTTGCCACGATAGAACTGGGTGATCCTTTCGGCGATCTTGTTCAGATCATACAGATTGAGTGGCTTGCCGAGGTGTTGCTTGACCAGCTCCTGCAATTGCTCCTGGCTGAATACCGAATTGCCGGTGAACTGGATGGCGTTGACTTGGAATTTTTTTTCATTCGGGTCAGCCACGGCCTTTTCCTGGGCAGGCAGGATGACTTCCGGCTGCGCCGCCGGCAGTGCGGGTTTTTTCAACTCCAGGGTATCCTGAACACTGCCCGGAGTTGGTGGCGCAGGTGGCGCTGCCAATGCGGGGCACGCAATACCCAATAGCAATGCGAAATACAGCCTAAATCCCAATATAATAATTTTATTGTTCATTATTTTGTGGCGATTTATTGATCTTCATATCCTATTTAATTCTAGCCGATAGGCCGCTATTGTCAACCCGGACATTATACGCAAGTTACCATGGATCAGCGATTTCAGGCTTAAATGGACTTCAGCGTCTGAATGGGAAATAATTCCCCAATCAACAGAAGGAAACCCATGTTTATCCAAGCCCTGCAATTCCTGCTCGAAACCCTGTTCGGCCTGTTCGTGCTGGCCGTG
>CAZLJK010000076.1:0-13435 GCA_964559825.1 uncultured Sulfuricella sp.
GCCGAGACCGGCGCCGGCATGCACGGCGTCGCGACCGCCACCGTGGCGGCGCGCTACGGCCTGGAATGCGTGGTCTACATGGGCAGCGAGGACATCAAGCGCCAGGCGCCCAACGTCTACCGCATGAAGCTGCTGGGCGCCACCGTGGTGCCGGTCGAATCCGGCTCGAAGACGCTCAAGGATGCCTGCAACGAGGCGATCCGTGACTGGGTCACCAACGTCGAAAGCACCTTCTACATTTTCGGTACCGCAGCGGGGCCGCATCCCTATCCCATGATGGTGCGCGATTTCCAGTCGGTCATCGGCAATGAAGCCAGGATACAGATGCCGGAGATGACCGGGCGCCAGCCGGATGCGGTGATTGCCTGCGTCGGCGGCGGCTCCAACGCCATCGGCCTGTTCTACCCGTATATCACCGACGACAGCGTCAAGCTGATCGGCGTCGAAGCGGCCGGTCTCGGCCTCGAAACCGGCAAGCACGCTGCACCGCTGAATGCCGGTACGCCCGGCGTGCTGCACGGCAACCGGGTCTACCTGATGCAGGATGCCAACGGCCAGATCACCGAAACCCACTCTATCTCGGCCGGACTGGATTACCCCGGCGTCGGCCCCGAGCATTGCTGGCTCAAGGACAGTGGTCGTGCCGAATACGTCGCGGTGACCGATGCCGAGGCGCTACAGGCCTTCCACGACCTGTGCCGCTTCGAGGGTATCATCCCGGCGCTGGAATCGAGCCATGCGCTGGCCTACGCCGCCAAACTCGCCCCCTCCCTGCCGCGCGACAAGATTTTGCTGGTCAACCTGTCCGGTCGCGGCGACAAGGACATGAATACGGTGGCTGAGTTGTCGGGAATCAAGTTTTAATGGGGAATTACGATAAGCTGCTGTTTCAGTTATTGCGCGGCCTGTCGGATAGCAATATTGGGTTTGACGAGTTGTGCGGCCTGTTGTGCGATCTCGGATTTGAGATGAGGACACGCGGTAGCCACCACATTTTCCGGAAGGCTGGGGTGCCTCAGTTGATCAATTTGCAAAGGGATGGCGCCAAGGCCAAACCTTACCAAGTGAGACAGGTACGAAATATTATTCTCCAATATCGGCTTGGCGGAGGTTTGTAATGGACAGATACGAAATCATTCTTTATTGGAGCGATGAAGACCATGCTTTTATCGCTGAAGTACCCGAACTACCGGGTTGCATGGCACACGGTGAGAGTCAGGAGATTGCGCTGGCTAACGTGAAGCAGGCAATTCAGTTGTGGATTGATACCGCCAGCGAATTTGGCGATCCAGTGCCGCAGCCCAAGGGCCATCGCTTGATGTTCGCGTAAAATCAATTCTTTCGACAAAATACTATTCATGTCACGCATTGCAGCCACTTTCAGCACACTTAAAACCCAGGGCAAAAAAGCCCTGATCCCCTTCATCACCGCCGGCGATCCCGGTCCGGACAGGACGGTGCCGCTGATGCACCGGCTGGTCGAGGCGGGGGCGAACATCATCGAGTTGGGGGTGCCGTTTTCCGACCCGATGGCGGATGGCCCGACCATCCAGCGCGCGTCCGAGCGGGCGCTCAAGCATGGCGTCAGCCTGCGCGATGTAATCGGCATGGTGATCGAGTTTCGCAAGAAGGATATGCTTACCCCGGTGGTGCTGATGGGTTATGCAAATCCGATTGAGGCGATGGGCTATGCTCAGTTCGCAGCGACTGCGGCAGCGGCCGGCGTGGACGGAGTCCTGACGGTGGACTACCCTCCGGAGGAGAGTGCTGCGTTCGTGGAGCACCTTGGACGTCATGGCATCGATCCGATCTACCTGCTGTCGCCTACCACGCCGGAAGCGCGCATGGCGCAGGTTGGCAAGCTGGCGCGCGGCTTCATCTATTACGTTTCGCTCAAGGGAGTGACTGGCTCGGCCACACTCGACACCGCCGAAGTGGCGAGGAAAATCCCGCAGATCCGGGCGGCCACCAGCCTGCCTGTGGGCATCGGTTTCGGCATTCGGGATGGTCAGGCGGCCAGAACCATGTCGCAACTGGCCGATGCGGTGGTGATAGGCAGCCGCATCGTGGAGGAAATCGAGAATTCGACGGCTGAGTCGTTGCTGGATAACGTTTACAACCTGGTGAAGGGCTTCCGGGCCGCCATGGATGGAAAGGAATAGTAGATTATGAGCTGGTTCCAGAAACTGTTGCCTCCCAAAATCAAGCGCAAGGTGGAGGGCGTGAAGAAAAGCATGCCTGAGGGCCTGTGGAGCAAATGCCCTTCCTGCGAGGCTGTGTTGTACCGCGCGGATCTCGAAAAGAACATGGAAGTGTGCCCCAAATGCAGTTACCACAACCGCCTGACGGCGCGGGCGCGACTCGATTCGCTGCTCGACCCCGAAGGCCGTTTCGAAATCGGTGCGGAACTGCTTCCGGTGGATTTTCTCAAATTCAAGGACAGTAAGCGTTACACCGACCGTCTGACCGAAGCTCAACGCGATACCTGCGAATCCGATGCGCTGGTGGTGATGCAGGGCAGCGTTAAAACCCTGCCCCTGGTGGTGGCGGCGTTCGAGTTCAAGTTCATGGGCGGCTCGATGGGCTCGGTGGTGGGCGAACGCTTCGTGCGCGGCGTCCAGGTCTGCGTCGAGCAGAACCTGCCGTTCGTGTGTTTTGCTGCCAGCGGCGGGGCGCGCATGCAGGAAGGCCTGACTTCGCTGATGCAGATGGCCAAAACCAGCGCTGCCCTGACCCAACTCGCCAAAGCCAGGCTGCCGTTCATCTCGGTGCTGACCGATCCCACCATGGGCGGTGTTTCCGCCAGCTTTGCCATGCTCGGCGATACCATCATTGCCGAGCCCAATGCCCTGATCGGTTTCGCCGGCCCACGCGTGATCGAGCAGACGGTGCGCGAAACCTTGCCGGAAGGTTTCCAGCGTTCCGAATTCCTGCTCGATCATGGCGCTATCGACATGATCGTGGACCGGCGCGAACTGCGCGATCGGCTGGCCAACCTGATCACCATGATGATGCGGCTGCCGTCGGCGACGGCGTGATATTTCGTAGGTTGGGCTCCCCGAGCCCAACATGATGGCAATCTGCATGACTTCAAATAACGTCGGGCACGGCGTGCCCGACCTACCCAACCTAGCCGAGTGGCTGGGCTATTTAGAACAGCTGCACCCCAAAACCATCGATCTCAGCCTGGATCGGGTGGCCGAGGTCAGGCATCGCCTCGATCTCAACCCCTCATTCCCCATCATCACGGTTGCCGGCACCAACGGCAAAGGCTCGACCTGCGCCATGCTGGAGGCAGTCCTGCTAGCCGCAGGCTACCGCGTCGGCCTGTACTCTTCGCCGCACCTGTTGCGCTATAACGAGCGGGTGCAGATTAATGGCGAGGAAGCGAGCGATGAAGCCTTGTGTGAGGCATTTGCCGCGGTCGAGCAGGCGCGCGGGGAAGTCTCGCTGACCTACTTCGAGTTCGGCACCCTGGCCGCAGTATGGCTGTTTGCCCGCGCCGGGCTGGATGCGGCGATCCTTGAGGTGGGTCTGGGAGGCAGGCTGGACGCGGTTAATGCCTTCGATACCGACTGCGCGGTGCTGACCAGCGTGGACTTCGACCACATGGATTATCTCGGCGACAGCCGCTCGGCGATCGGTTTTGAAAAAGCCGGGATTTTCCGTGCCGGCAAGCCGGCTATTTGCGGCGAGTTTGACGTGCCGCGCAGCGTATTGGATCACGCCGGGAAAATCGGTGCGGACCTGCGCCGGATCGGCCCCGATTTCGGCTATGACGGCCTGGAACCGAACCAGTGGCGTTTTGCCAGCAGGGACGGGCTGCGTCTGTCGCTGCCTTATCCTGCCTTGCGCGGCGCCTATCAGCTAAGCAATGCCTCGGCCTGCCTGGCCGCGCTGGAGCAACTCAGGGCGCGGCTGCCGGTGGCCCACGACGACATCCGCCGCGGCTTGCTGGAGGCGGTAGTGCCTGGCCGCTTTCAGGTGCTGCCGGGTCGGCCGCAGCGGATTTTCGATGTGGCGCATAATCCTCATGCGGCCAAGGCGCTGGCCGAAAATCTTCGTGCCATGCCGCCGACGGGGAAGATTTTTGCTGTTTTTGCCATGTTGCGTGACAAGGATATCGCCGGCGTCGTGCGGGCGATGAAGGAACAAGTAGACCTGTGGCTGGTGGCCGGGATCGGCCAGCCGCGCGGCGCGAGCGCCGAGGTATTGCTGCGCGTACTGGAACAGGAGGGCTTGGAAAAAGGTGCCGAGGCGTTCCCGTCGGTGGCGGACGCTTATCGTCATGCCTGTGCCAAGGCGTCCGAAGATGATAAAATTGTTGTCTTTGGTTCTTTCTACACTGTCGCGGAAGCGATGACATTTACTGCAGTTGGGGGATAACGGGTTTATGGCGAATCAGCATGCGATGAACGACGAGGAAGCCCAGCTCAGGCGGCGGGCAAGATGGCGCCTGATCGGGGCGGTTACCCTGGTTACGGTGATGGTGGTTGCCCTGCCCATGGTGCTGGACGGCGAGTCCAGACAGTCAGGCCAGGATATTGCCATCAACATTCCCGCACCGGGTACTAGCGGAAACTTCGCTTCCAAGGCCGCACCCGCCCCGGTGCATCCGGGGCCAACTCCCGCTTTGCCCGATGCGCAGGCAGAGAAGGCCGTGCAGGCACAGGCTCCAGCCGAAACGTCAGCCCCGCAAGTTATCCCCCTTGTCCCGCCCGCCAAAGCCGAAGAGCCCATCGAAGCGACTGCCGCCGCCGCTTCCGCCGAGCCGGCCATGGCGGTCAAGGGACCCGCTTTCCAGCCGAAACACCAGGAAGAGAAATCCGCTGACGCTACCCACAAGCAGGAAAGCGTTCCATTCGTGATTCAGTTGGGCGCGTTCGCCAACCAGGTTAATGCCAAAGAACGCCAGTCCAAGCTGGCGGCGTTGAAGGTCAAGTTTTATACTGAAACGGTGAAAACGCCGAGCGGCGATAAGCTGCGCGTGCGCGCCGGTCCTTATGCCTCCCGCCAGGAGGCAGAGCGGGTGCAGGCGAAGCTGAAGGCGGCGGGCATCCGGGATGGCGTGGTTGCGGAAAAAAAGTGATGGGTTTGGGGTGATGGGTAATGGGAAAAATCAAAAACGGCGCGGTATGAGTTTTGCCCATTACCCATCACCCATTACTCATCCCAGAACTGCAAGATGATGCTTTTCGATTACGCGGTGCTGACGATAGTCGGCATCTCCATCCTCCTCGGCGTGTTGCGTGGGCTGCTGCGCGAAGCGCTCAGCCTGCTGGCGTGGGTGGCGGCATTCTGGGTAGCCAATGCCTATACGGTGGAAATCGCGCCTTTGCTGCCGGAGGCGATTCCGACCGAGGCGGTGCGTTTTTTCGCCGCTTTTGTTCTGCTGTTTATCGGCGCATTGTTGCTGATGAGCCTGGTGACGATTGCTCTGGCGGAGCTGGTGAAAACCCTGAAACTGGGCGCCTACGACAAAGGTCTGGGCGCGCTGTTCGGTTTGTTGCGGGGGGCGCTGATCGTCCTGACGCTGGTGCTGCTGGCGGGGATGACCAGCCTGCCGCGCCAGGAGGGCTGGCGCAATGCCATGTTCAGTGCGCCGTTGGAGGCGTTTGCGGCGGATGTGAAGCCGTGGCTGCCTGAAGGTTTGTCTAAACGAATCAGTTACGAGTGATCCAACCATGTGCGGAATTTTAGGAATAGTGGCGAAAAGCCCGGTCAACCAGCTGCTCTACGACGGCCTGCAAGTCCTGCAGCACCGCGGCCAGGATGCGGCGGGAATCGTCACCGGCGAGGGCAATACCTTTCACATGCACAAGGCCAACGGCCTGGTGCGAGACGTGTTCCGCACCCGCGATATGCGCAACCTGCTCGGCAACATGGGGATCGCCCATGTGCGCTACCCCACGGCGGGAAGCGCTTCTTCCTCCGCCGAAGCGCAGCCGTTCTACGTCAATTCTCCGTTCGGCATCGTCCTCGGTCACAACGGCAATCTCACCAACACCGAGCAGTTGCAGGAAGACCTGTTCCGCCAGGACCTGCGCCACGTCAATACCAGCTCCGATTCCGAGGTGCTGCTCAACGTGCTGGCGCACGAGCTGCAGGAAAAGGTTTCCAATCACCGGATTGATCCCGCCGCCATCTTCGCTGCGGTGGCCGGGGTGCATCGCCGTTGCCGCGGCGCCTACGCGGTGGTGGCGATGGTTGCCGGTTACGGCCTGGTCGCTTTCCGCGACCCGTTCGGCATCCGTCCGCTGGTGATCGGCTATTGCGACACCGAACTGGGACGTGAATATCTGGTGGCGTCGGAATCCGTCGCGCTCGACGTGCTGGGCTTCAAGCTGCTGCGAGACGTGGCGCCGGGCGAGGCGATCCTGGTTGACGTGGATGGCCAGTTCCACAGCCAGCAGTGCGCTGCCAATGCCTCGCTCAATCCGTGTATTTTCGAATACGTTTACCTGGCGCGGCCGGATTCGGTGATCGACGGCGTTTCGGTGTACGAAAGCCGATTGCGCATGGGCGAGAGCTTGGCCGAGAAAATCCGTACCCAATTCGGCCACCTGAAAATCGACGTGGTCATTCCGATCCCCGACACCAGCCGCCCCAGCGCACTGCAACTGGCGAACGCGCTGGGTGTGCCGTACCGCGAGGGCTTCATCAAGAACCGCTATATCGGCCGCACTTTCATCATGCCGGGCCAGGCGATGCGCACGAAGTCGGTGCGCCAGAAGCTCAACGCCATCGGCATCGAATTTCAGGGCAAGAACGTACTGCTGGTCGACGATTCCATCGTGCGCGGCACGACCAGCCAGCAAATCGTACAAATGGCGCGGGAAGCCGGCGCCACCCAGGTATTCTTCGCCTCGGCCGCGCCGCCGGTGCGCTACCCCAACGTCTACGGGATTGACATGCCGACGCTGCAGGAGCTGCTTGCCACCGGACGCAACGATGAAGAGATCGCCCGCGAGATCGGCGCCGATGCGCTGATCTACCAGGATCTTGATGCCCTGGAGCGCGCCGTGCGGATGGTCAACCCGGCGATCACCAGTTTCGACACCTCGTGCTTCGACGGCCGCTACATCACCGGCGACATCACTCCGGAGTATCTGGCCAAGATCGAGCATGCACGCAACAGTCCGCGCCCATCTAGCGACTCTTCATCGAGCAAGCAACTGGATCTGAACCTGGCGAGGGAAGAATGAACGAACAAGACTACGAACTGGAAACCCTGGCAGTGCGCGCCGGCACCGAGCGCAGCCAGTTCAACGAGCATTCCGAGGCGCTCTACCTGACCTCCAGCTTCGTCTTCGGCAGTGCAGCCGAAGCCGCCGCACGCTTTTCCGGCCAGACGCCGGGCAACATCTACGCGCGCTTCACCAATCCGACCGTGACCGCTTTCCAGGAACGCCTGGCCGTGCTGGAAGGGGCGGAAAGTTGCGTCGCCACCTCCTCAGGCATGTCCGCGATCCTGGCCGCCGTGATGGGGCTGCTCTCCGCCGGCGACCACATCGTTGCCTCGCAGAGCCTGTTTGGCGCCACCGTGCAGCTGTTCGGCAACATCATGAAGCGCTTCGGCATTGAAACCACCTTCGTTTCCCAGACCGACGTGGCGGCCTGGCGCGCGGCGGTGCGGCCCAATACCAAGCTGCTGTTCGCCGAAACGCCCTCCAACCCGCTCACCGAGATTTGCGACATCGCCGCCCTGAGCCAGGTTGCCAGGCAGGCCGGCGCGCTGCTGGCAGTCGACAACTGCTTCTGCACCCCGATCCTGCAGCGACCTCTGGATCTGGGCGCGGACCTCGTCATTCACTCCGCCACCAAGTATCTGGACGGGCAGGGCAGGGTGCTGGGCGGTGCGGTGCTGGGCAGGAAGGAAGTCATCGACCCGGTGTACACCTTCTTGCGCACCGCCGGCCCGACCATGAGCGCCTTCAATGCGTGGATCTTCCTGAAGGGGTTGGAAACACTGTCGCTCCGGATGGAAGCCCATTCCCGCAGTGCGCTCGAACTGGCATTGTGGCTGGAACAGCAGCCGCAGGTGGAGCGGGTTTTTTACCCCGGCCTGCCTTCGCACCCGCAGTACGCGCTGGCCAAGCAGCAGCAAAAAACCGGCGGTGGCATCGTCGCCTTCGAGGTCAAGGGCGGCAAGGATGCCGCCTGGCGCGTGGTGGATGCTACCCGCATGATCTCGATCACCGCCAATCTGGGCGACACCAAAACCACCCTGACCCATCCCGCCACTACCACGCACTGCCGCATCACGCCGGAACAGCGCGCTGCGGCGGGGATAGGCGACGGCCTGCTGCGGGTAGGGGTCGGGCTGGAAGCCGTATCCGACATCCAGGCCGATCTCGCACGCGGCTTGAAATAGCCCAGCCCATGTCCTCCGAACTGCCAATTGGGCGTATCGTCCATCCATCCATCCTGGCTTGCACGCCGGACATATCTGTTTCCGAGGCGGCGCGGCGCATGAATGAGGCGCGCTGCAGCTCGATCCTGGTGATGGATGGAGGGAAGGCGGTCGGAATCTGGACCGAGCGCGACGCGCTGGCGATGAATTTTTCCGATCCGGCTGCGTTCGAGAGGCCGATTGCAGAGGTGATGAATGCGCCGGTCAAGACCCTGCATCACCAGTGCTCTCTGGGCGAGGCCGCGATGCGCTTCCGCGAGGAGGGGGTGCGGCACTTCCTGGTGGTGGACGATTCGAGCTGCCCTCTTGGGGTGATCACCCAGACTGACGTGATACAGAATCAGGGCATCGAGTACTTTATCCTGATGCGCGAAGTCAAAGCCATCGTCAAATCGGCGCCCGCAATGATCCCCGGTACGCTGTCCCTGAGCGATGCCGCGCGCAGGATGCACGAACTCCGGCTGGATGCACTGGTAGTGGAAGGGAAAGACGGCGCCCTGGGCATCCTCACCGAGCGGGACGTGCTCCGTTTCATCAGCGCTCGCCAGCCCGCCTCCGATGCATGGGAAGTTGCGAGCAAGCCGTTGATCACGGTGCCTGAAAACAGCAGCTTGTACCATGCGCGCGATATTTTCACCGAAAGCCGCATCCGCCACCTCGGCGTGACCGGCAGGAATGGCGAACTTTTCGGCGTCATCGCCTATTCCGACATCCTGGCGAGTATCGAGCACACCTATGTGCGCGAGTTGCAGGGCATGCTGAAAGAGCGCGAGGAGCGTCTGGATTTATCGAACCGGCACTTGCGCCTGGCGGAAAAGGTCTTCGAAACCACCTTCGAAGGCATTATGGTGACCGATGCCCATTTGGTGATCGAGTCCATCAACCCTGCCTTTACCAAGATCACCGGCTACGAGGCGCATGAGGTGCAGGGGAAGACGCCGGGCATTCTGAGTTCTGGCCGGCATGATTCGGACTATTACCGGAAAATGCGCCTGGAACTGGCGGAGAACGGCTGCTGGCAGGGCGAAATCTGGAACCGCAGAAAAAAGGGCGAGATTTACCCCGAATGGCTGTCGATCAGTACGGTAAAAAACAAGGAGGGGCGGATCACCAACTATGTCGCAATCTTCTCCGACATTACCGAGCGCAAAGCCTCGGAAGACCATGTTCGCCACCTCGCCCACCATGATGCGCTGACCAACCTGCCTAACCGCATGCTGCTGATGGAGCGGCTCAGCCATGCTCTCGTCCATGCCCACCGACATGGGCAGAGGGTGGCAGTGATATTTCTCGACCTCGACCGCTTCAAGAATATCAACGACACCCTCGGTCATACGGTCGGCGACCAGTTGCTGAAAAACGTGGCGGAACGTCTCTACGAGTGCGTGCGCGAGGACGATACCGTGGCGCGGCTGGGCGGCGACGAGTTCGTGATCATTCTGGAGGAGCTGTCCAGCATCCAGGATGCGGCCGGCGTGGCGCAGAAGCTGATCCACGCCCTGGAACAGCCGGTGATGCTGGAGCGCCAGGAAGTGTTTGCCACCACCAGCATCGGCATCAGCGTTTATCCCGACGATGGCGACAGCGCCGACACCCTGATCAAGCACGCCGACACGGCCATGTACCGCGCCAAGGAAAGGGGCCGCAACAACTGCCAATTTTACACGGCAGACATGAATGAACGCGCCCTTGAGCGTCTGACCATGGAGAACAGCCTGCGCCATGCGTTGGAGCTCAACGAGTTCATGCTCTACTATCAGCCGCAGGTGGATCTCAGAACTCGCAGCATCACCGGCATGGAGGCGTTGCTGCGTTGGCAGCACCCGGATTTCGGGCTGGTTGCGCCGGCCCGCTTCATCCCCCTTGCCGAAGAAACCGGCCTGATCGTTCCCATCGGAGAATGGGTGCTTCGCACCGCCTGCTTTCAGAACAAGGCTTGGCAGGATGCCGGCATGCCGCGCTTGCATGTGGCGGTGAATCTGTCCGCACGCCAGTTCAAGCAGCCCAACCTGGTCGACATGGTGAGCCAGGCATTGGCCGACAGCGGGCTGGAGCCGCGCTACCTCGAACTCGAAATCACCGAAAGCATCGCCATGGAACATGCCGATGAAACCATCGCCAGGCTGAACGAGCTGAAAGCGATGGGCGTGACGATTTCCATGGACGATTTCGGCACCGGCCATTCCTCGCTCAGCTATTTGAAGCGTTTTCCGATCGATACGCTGAAGATCGATCGCTCATTCGTTCAGGATGTGCTGCTGGATTCGCAGGATGCCGCGATTGCGGCGGCGATCACCACTATGGCGCGCAGCCTGAAAATGAAGGTGGTGACGGAAGGCGTCGAAACACAGGAACAGATCGGCTTTTTGCGCGAGCACGATCGCGACGAGGTACAGGGCTACTATTTCAGCCACCCTCTGCCGGCCGATGCCTTTGCCGATCTGCTAAAGAGCAAGCTGCCCTTTGGTTAGGTGTTGGGGTTTTGTGCGCTTCGCGGATGTTTGGGTGTCGGGGGTAGCCCGACGAGCTAGTTCCTTTCTTTAAACGGCTGTACAGACCGGAGAGATAGCTGACAGGTGTGCGAAGACATGGTGGACACGTTAGCTTGCCGCAGGCATCGAGTTAAGGTCAATAGTGAAACAGCGATGATGGGCAAAGAATATGTCGAAGACCCCATCTTCCGTAGGCCGCGGACGGATCGCGACATCGTGCCCGTGGAGGGCGCTTGATACCTTGAATTTTTGGCCCTGGAAGCGAAGTTCTCCATTCCACTTTACCCTTACGATTTGGTCGTCAAGGCCATATTCGAGCGCTGGCAGAGTGCCCGGAAAGGCACGGGGACTGGGCTGATAACGGCTGATCGGGGTCTGCATTTGGATGCCTTCATGAGGCCGCTCGTGATTGTAGACATGGCGCCAGCGGTCAAAAGCAGACTGGGCATGTTCAAGATCGTCAAAGCTGCGGCCGTTGAGGACTTCGACCTTGAGCGAGCGATGGAACCGCTCGTCCTTGCCGTTAGTTTGGGGGTGGTAGGGGCGACTATAGCTGATGCGGATACCCAGGCGAATCAACCACAAGCCCAACCCAGTGACCTGTCCCGGCTGGCCCGGCGATCCCCAGGGGGCACCATTATCGAAGTTCATGCGGGCAGGCAGCCCATAATGACGAAAAGCAGCTTCCAGGTGGGCCTGCACAGTGTCCGATCGGGTGTTACCACAGGCTTGCAGCAACAGGCTGTAACGCGAGTGATCATCGAGCACCGTCAGGGGCCAACATCGGCCGCGCAAGGTGTCAAAGTAGCCCTTGAAATCGATTTGCCAGAGCGCGTTTGGCGATTCGTGTTCAAACCGCTGCCAAGCCCGCTTGCCCTCTGTAGGAGGGGAAATCATTCCATGCCGGTGCAGGATGGCACTGACCGTGCTGGGCGCCACGGAATCCAATCCCAGGTCCTGCAAGCGACGGCTGATCTTGCGTCCACCCCAAGCCGGATGCTGAGTCCGCAGATCGACTACGGTTGCCTGCACGTCGGCAGGCGTAAGGGTGGGGCTATGATTCGGACGACGGGATCGATCCGCCAGTCCAGACACCCCTTCCTCTGAAAATCGGGCCAGCCATTTATAGGCCGTTTGGGGGCTGATCCCGAAGCGGCGACACAGTTCTCGACGATTGGCGCCTTCCTGCTTAGCCAGGCAAATAAACTCTTCTTTTAGGCTCATGATGTCTTTGGTATCCCAGGGCATGGTTCCTCCGCATAAAAAGTTTATGCAGAAGTGTCACCCATGTCCTCGTACACCTGTCACCTATGTGCCCGGTCTATACAAACGGCCAAAGAAAGGAACCAAAGAAATCCGCCCCTATCCGCCGCCCTTCGCTGCGCTACGGGTTCCCTGCGTTGCTCGCCAAGCCGGGCTGCTGCGGAACTCGCGCTTTGCGCTCAAACAGTCCTCGCAGAAATCCCCCGGCTTGGCTGCGCTACTCGGCGGTGGCTCAAGGGGATCCGAACATCAAAACCACCCCATCCCCATCTTGACCTTCCCCTTTGAAGGGGAAGGAACTAAAACCCCCTCTCCCCAGCGGGGAGAGAGGGATGGGGAGAGGGGGATAACGGCGAGACCTCGCCCACAAAACCCAAATCCCCTTCTGCGCCGCTTCGGTTTGACGGGCAAATTGGGATGAAGGCGAACACTGTTTGAGCTCCGCAGCAGCTTGCGTTTTGTGCAAGCTGTCAGGGCGAGTTGCGCAGCCGCCCAATTTGATCGTCAAACCGAAGGAAGCCCGTAGGGCCGGCGTGGCAGGGTGTCTTTTTGTTTGGTTACTGTTATTTTGGACAAGAAAAATAAAGTAACCTGCTGCCGGGCAGCCCCCGGCATCTAAGCATCTGCGCGTAGCGCACACAAAACATGCGGCGCGATGGAATTCGGGCTACGCCCCCTATTATTCCTTGTGGTCTCTAAGGCTGCATCCTTATATTTTGTTATGAAGGGCTTTTGCAGCCTTGAAACTTTTGGCAAATATATTTCCAATCATTGAAAAGGGTAGCCAAAGCAGATTGCCAAGGGCTTGCCTAAACCAAATTCCTAAAAGGATGAAACCCAACAGTCCGAAATTAATGAAATACACATAAATCGAAAGGTCGCCTTTGATTGACTCAAGATACTTTACTATAGCCTTCCCTAAAACATCGCTCAGTTCCTGTTGCTCTTTACCCTTCATTTTTTGTTCAAAGGGGACATCTGTATCGCGTTTATTCGCTATACGTGAGGCATCGTATTTCTCAAATAATGATGGTTCAAATTTTACAAGTCGATTCCATACCGGAATCGAAAGCCACTCCATGTAAAAACCAAACTCTGAGCATACACCTGCATTTTTACCGTAGGAAGGGTGAAACTCGATTTCTTTGCCCGGCACACAGGTATTCAAATAACTAGTTGAATGCCGCCAAAGTTTGCCATTTGGTGTGTTCCACTGACCTGCCCCCTGTAGCCGTACCAATCATTTGTCAGAAAGTCCGGTTGCAAG
>CAZLJK010000077.1:0-12640 GCA_964559825.1 uncultured Sulfuricella sp.
TCAAAGGTAGCAGATTCTCCACTTATCGGCTTGTTCAGATTTCCGGGCCACTTCTCTCCTACGTCCTGCACATTCAACGTGACGGGTTGCCCGGCTATTTCTTGGGTTCCATGGTCATGCTGCGCTGTTCCATTTTGCCGCCTTGCTCCATTTTGTCATTCTGCTTTTTCATTTTTTTCGGCTGCTCTTTCATCATGGCGCCTTCCTTTTTTACAGGCTCCATTTTCATGGCATCCTTGCTCATGGCGTCTTTTTCCATGGACCCGCTCTTGTCCATCGGCTCCATCGCAAGCGTGAGGCTGGCGCTGCCCATCAGGCAGAGCGCGATCAATGCGGAAGAAAATTTGTTCATTTGAATCTCCTATTTTAAAAAGTGGCATCATTGCAACGGTTTGATGTCGAAGTTAACTGTCACGGGGCGCTTCGGGCTGCATGCCCCGTGTGCTAGCCTATTCGGGCAGATCCGAAAAAAGGTGATATCGAGACTTTGAATGGCGGATAAATCGGAAAATCTGGAAGCGCTGATGAAGCTGTCCCTGGGCGGGGATCAGCGGGCCTATGCGGCTCTGCTGCAGGAAACCGCGCGCTTCCTGAGGCCGTTTCTGGCCAAGCGCCTCAATTCCGACGGCGAGGTGGACGACCTGTTGCAGGAAATCCTGATTTCCATCCACAAGGCGCGGCACACCTATGATGGCGAGCGGCCTTACATGCCCTGGGCCTATGCGATCGCCAAGTTCCGTTTGCAGGATCATTTGCGCGCGCATTATGCCGACCATCTGCGCCACGCCGTCGAGCTGTCCGAGGTGGAAAATGATTTGCAGGCGCCTGTAACCAAATCCGACATCAGCTACGAATCTATCAGTGGGGAAATCGAAAAACTTCCGCCGAAGCAGGCGACCATCCTGCAGATGATGCACCAGGAAGGTTATACCGCCAAAGAAGTGGCCGAGAAGATCGGCATGAAAGAGTCCGCGGTGAAGGTTGCCGCGCACCGGGCCTACAAGATATTGAGAAAGATACTGGAAAGATAATGGCAAACCTCGACGAACTGGTTGAAAGCCTGGCCCAGAATGCCTCTGCGGTGAAGCCGGCCCCTCATCCGCTCATGCTGAGCCTGACATGGGTGGCGGTGGCAGTGGCCTATCTGGTGGCGTCTCTGTGGATTTCCGGCCTGCGCCCGGACCTGATGCAAAAGCTCGATGAGCCGTGGTTCGTCGCAGAGATGGTTTCCCTTGTGCTGATTTTCATCGCCACCTCGCTGAGCGCTGCGGTGCTGGCGTTTCCCGATCTGCACCAGATGCGCAAGGCGGCGCTGGCCCCTGCCGGCCTGTTTGCCCTCTTCACGGCCATCCTGTTTTTTGCCTGGCAAGCCGATGTGCCGCCTGCGCCCCTGCCCGTGCACGACTTCGAATGCACGGCCAGCATCACCCTGTTTTCGCTCTTGCCGGCCGTCTGGACGTTCCTGGCCATGCGCAAATTCGCCAGCACCCATCACCGCTGGGCGGGCAGTGTCGCGCTGCTTTACGCCTTCAGCGTCGGCGCGCTGTGGTTGCGGTTGCATGAGCTGAACGATTCGGTCCTCCATGTCATCCAGTGGCATTACCTGCCCATGCTGGGCATTGCCCTTGCCGGCTGGTGGCTGGGAAAGCGGGTGCTGAAATGGTGATTTTAGCTGAGGATCGATTTCCGGCGCGCGAGTTTGGATTTTCGGCGTGCATGAGCGATAGCGGATCAATCTTGACAAACGGGCGATAAAAAGTCAGAATTCGCATCCTTCGATTTATCTCGGTGATATAGCTCAGTCGGTTAGAGCACAGCACTCATAACGCTGGGGTCGGTGGTTCAAATCCACCTATCACCACCACTTTCCTCTCATGCGACCTGACGGCAACGATCAATCCGCCGAGACCCCGTTTGGGTTGTGTGCTATCGTGTGTTTATGCTGAAGCATTTTTTATTTCTTTTCCTCTTGTTGTTCGCCCTGGCCGCTCATGCTGGCAGGTTCTTGCCGCAAAACGCGAAAGTCGGAAAGATCAACGGCCATAGCTACCCGGAAGTGAAGATCGGTGGGGAAATCTACCGGCTGGCGCCCGGCGTGCGCATTTACGATACCTTCAACCGCATCATGGTTCCCTCCTCCCTGCCGCAAAGCGCCAAGGTGTTCTACCAACTCGATCCGGGCGGCTTGCTGATCCAGATGTGGCTGCCTACCCCCGAAGAAGAAGCGGGGATGGGGCGTTAGGCTATATCCTCGTGGCAAAAAAGCTTTTCATTAAAACCTTCGGCTGCCAGATGAACGAGTACGACTCGGCGAAGATGGCGGACGTGCTGAATGCCGCCCAGGGCATGGAAATCACGCTGCGCGTCGAGGAGGCCGACGTGATCCTGCTGAATACCTGCTCGATTCGAGCGGGGGCGCAGGAGAAGGTGTTTCACCAGCTGGGCCGGTGGCGCCCCCTGAAGCAGAGCAACCCCGATTTGCTGATTGCCGTCGGCGGCTGCGTGGCGAGCCAGGAAGGCAGCGCCATCGTCAGCCGCGCGCCCTACGTCGATCTGGTGTTCGGCCCGCAGACCCTGCACCGCCTGCCGCAGATGATCGATGCCCGGCGCAGGAGCGGGCTGCCCCAGGTGGACGTATCCTTCCCGGAAATCGAAAAATTCGACCACATGCCGGCGGCCAAGGTGGATGGCGCGACCGCGTTCGTCTCGGTGGTGGAGGGGTGCGGCAAGTTCTGCACCTATTGCATCGTCCCCTATACGCGGGGCGACGAAGTCTCCCGCCCCTTCGACGACGTGATCGCCGAGGTGGCGCAACTGGCCGGGCAGGGGGTGACGGAAATCACCCTGCTCGGGCAGAACGTCAACGCCTACCGCGGCACCATGCACGATGGGGAAACCGCCGATCTGGCCGACCTGCTGCATTGCTTGGCCGAGGTGCCCGGCATCGAGCGCCTGCGTTTCACTACCTCCCATCCGGTCGAGTTTTCCCAGCGCATGATCGATGTCTACGGCGAAGTGCCCAAGCTGGCCAGCGGCCTGCACCTGCCGGTTCAGAGCGGCTCGGACCGGGTGCTGGCGGCGATGCGGCGTGGCTACACCGCGCTCGAATACCGGTCCCTGGTGCGCAAACTGCGCGCAGTGCGGCCGGACATTTCGCTGTCCTCGGATTTCATCGTCGGCTTTCCCGGCGAAACCGACGCCGATTTCGAGGCGACCCTGAAGCTGATCGAGGATGTCGGTTTCGATGCCGGCTACAGCTTCATTTTCAGCTCGCGCCCCGGCACGCCGGCGGCGGAACTGGCCGACGACACGCCGCTCGAAGTGAAGCAGGAGCGGCTGCGGCAGTTGCAGAAAAAAATCGATGAGCAGGAACAGATCGTCAACCGGAAAATGGTCGGCTCGGTGCAGCGCATCCTGGTGGAAGGGATTTCCAGAAAGGACGGCGCCGAACTGATGGGGCGCACCGACAACAACCGGGTGACCAATTTCAAGGCCAACCCGCGCCTCATCGGGCAGTTCGTCAACGTCACCATCACTGCGGTTTCCCCCCATACTTTGCGGGGCGAAATCGTCGTAATTGAATAAGGCATTCTCTTTGAGTTTTTTGCAAAATTCTGAAACGGGGCAGGCAGGGATGGGCGACTTGTGTGAGTTGCTTCGCATCCCTGCTAGAATCTATTCGCCCAACTCGCAAAAACCAGCAATTCGTCATTCCGGCGAAAGCCGGAATGACGGGCTTTGAAAGAGGTTTTCTTGAATTTAAAATCCCTCGATATTTCTTTTTCCCCCGCGGACAATGCCCGCCTCGCCAACCTGTGCGGCGCGCTGGATGAAAATCTGAAGCAGATCGCCACCGCGCTCGACGTGACCATTTCCCGCCGCAGCGAGCACTTTTCCGTGCATGGAGACCAGCACCAGGCGCGTCTGGCCGTGGAAGCGCTGAAGAATTTCTACGAGCGTTCCCGCACCCATCTTTCCGTCGAGGACGTTCAGCTTGGCCTGATCGAGGTGGCGAACGCGAATCAGGATATGCGGGACGGCGTTGTCATGCCGGTGCTGATGACTCGCAAGAGCGACCTGCACGGCCGCACTCCGCGCCAGAACGTGTACCTGTGCAAGATCCAGGAGCACGACATCACCTTCGGCATCGGCCCGGCCGGCACCGGCAAGACCTATCTGGCGGTGGCCAGCGCAGTGGACGCCCTCGAGCGCGATCTGGTGAAACGCATCGTGCTGGTGCGCCCGGCGGTGGAAGCGGGCGAACGGCTCGGCTTCCTGCCCGGCGATCTGGCCCAGAAGGTGGACCCCTATCTGCGCCCCCTGTATGACGCACTCTACGACCTGATGGGCTTCGACAAGGTGGGCAAGCTGTTCGAGCGCGGCGCGATCGAGATTGCCCCGCTGGCCTACATGCGCGGACGCACCCTGAACCATTCCTTCATCATCCTGGACGAGGCGCAGAACACCACGCCCGAGCAGATGATGATGTTCCTCACCCGCATCGGCTTCGGCGCCAAGGCCGTGATTACCGGCGACGTGACCCAGGTGGATCTGGCGCGCGGCCAGAAGAGCGGCCTGGTGGACGCCCAGCAGGTGCTGGAAAAGGTCAGCGGCATTGCCTTTACTTTCTTCCAGTCCGAGGACGTGGTGCGCCACCCGCTGGTGCAGAAGATCGTCAACGCCTATGAACAACGCGAGAAGTAAAATGGGTAAGGTGGCTGGCGGTGGGCACGAGGTGCCCACCCTACGTTTGTCCGTGCAATATGCGGTGAAGCCGGATGAGGCGCCGACCCGCGCCCAGTTCCGCCGCTGGGTGAAGGCGGCGCTGCGGCAGGATGCCGAGATCGCGCTGCGCATCGTCGACGAGGAGGAAGGCCGGGCGCTCAACCGCGATTACCGCGGCAAGGACTACGCGACCAATGTGCTAACCTTTGGTTACGATGACGAATTTTCCGGTGCGGAGTCGCCGCTGGCCGGCGACATCGTGCTGTGCGCACCGGTGGTTGCCCGCGAGGCAACGCAGCAGGAGAAGCCCGTTGAGGCGCACTATGCGCATTTGGTTGTCCATGGCGTCCTGCACCTGCAGGGCTACGACCACGAAAGCGACGAAGAGGCGCGGCAGATGGAAGCCCTGGAAATCCAGATCGTCACCCGGCTGGGCTATGCTGACCCTTATGGGGGCGATGAGTGATGAGCAATCGGTGATGGGTATAATGCTACTCATCACCCATTACCCATTACCCATTACCCATTACCCATTTCCTATGACTGAACTATGAACGATGAACCCGCGAAGCCCTCCTGGTATGAACGACTAAGCACGCTCCTGTTGCGTGAACCGGAGGACCGCGAACAGCTGGTCGAGTTGCTGCATTCCTCCTACGAGCGCAACCTGCTGGACGCGGATGCTTTGGCCATGATCGAGGGCGTGCTCCAGGTTTCCGAGATGCAGGTGCGCGACGTCATGATTCCGCGCGCCCAGATGGACGTGGTGGACATCGCCGACGCGCCGGAAACCTTCATCCCCTACGTGATCGAAACCGCCCACTCGCGCTTCCCGGTGATCGACAAGAACAAGGACAACGTAATCGGCATTCTGCTGGCGAAAGACCTGCTGCGCTACAACGCCGGCCAGGAATTCAACGTCCGCGACATGCTGCGCCCGGTGGTGTTCATCCCCGAATCGAAGCGGCTCAACGTGCTGCTCAAGGAGTTTCGCAGCAACCGCAACCACATCGCTATCGTGGTGGACGAATACGGCGGCGTGGCCGGCATCGTCACCATCGAGGACGTGCTGGAGCAGATCGTCGGCGAGATCGAGGACGAGTACGACTACGACGAACAGGAAGACAACATCATCCGCGTGCCGGACGGCCGCTTCCGCGTCAAGGCGCAGGCCGAGATCGCGGATTTCAACGCGGCGATGGGAACGGAATTCAGCGACGAGGATTACGATACCGTGGGCGGCCTGGTGGTCAGCAAGTTCGGCCACATGCCCAAGCGCGGCGAACAGGTGGCTTTCGACGGCCTCAAGTTCAGCGTGCTGCGCGCCGATAGCCGGCGCCTTTATAGCCTGCTAGTGGAGAGGCAGGAAAAGGAAGAGGCCGTCGCCCCGGATTAGCCACGTAGGTTGGGCACGCTGTGCCCAACGGTTTGAGTTTTCATTTTGTCGGGCACAGGGTGCCCGACCTACATCTACATCCCCCGAGTTCCATATCGTCCGGCGCGCCGCACCAATCTGACGGGTACACGCCACGTTCTACAAAGCGCTGGAATGTCGAATACGGCCATGCTTCCGGGGCAGTGGCGTAACCGTGTTTGACGGGGTTCCAATGGATGTAATCGCAATGCCGTTGAAAATCGGCTTCGTCTCGGATGCAATGTTCCCAAAAGCGGCGTTGCCACACCGCTTGCTCGCGCTTGGCGCGGCGGGCGGGGGAGATGGGCGCTTTATACTGCGGCGCGCAATGACGGGTGAATTCGCGCTTGATCGACATCCACCGGTTGGAAAAATCGTCGTCCCCTTCCGGTAGAGTCCACAGGCAATGCAGGTGATCTGGGAGCAACACCAGGGCGTCGATGGCGAAAGGATGTCGCGCTTTCACCGTCTTGAACGCCTGGCGCAACAGCGTCACGTTATCGGCATGGGCGAATAAAGGCCGCCGCTCGAACGTGACCACGGTGAAAAAATAAGTTGCCCCCATAAGGCGAAGCCGGCGATATTCCATGCCTGTATTGTAGTGCCCAACAAATGATTTTGGGGTACGGTGATTTTGGGTTTGTCGGGCACAGCGTGCCCGACCTACATGTCTACATGTCAGCCTATCGGCAATTCCAGGGTCGCCACCAGCCCCCCCTCCGGATGATTGCGCAGATAAAGCCTGCCGCCGTGCTTCTCGGCGATGTTGCGCGCGATGGTGATGCCGATTCCCGTGCCGCCGGTGTCTCGCGAACGCGAGACTTCGAGCCGGAAAAACGGATCGAACACCGCTTCCAGCATGTCCTCCGGGATTCCCGGCCCACCGTCCCGCACCTGCACGATCACTTTGTTCTTGTCCCGGCTGGCGGCAACCCGCGCGTATCCGCCGTATTTCACCGCGTTGTCGATTAGGTTGGTGAGGCAGCGCCGCATGGCGTTCGGCTGTGCTGCGATGGAAACCCCGGTGAGCCCGCTTAGCGTCACGTCCTGCCCGGCTTCCGCTGCGTCGGCGCAGACGCTGTCCAGGATCGAATCGAAATCCGTGCGCTGCATCGGTTCCTCGGAATTCATGCTCCGGGCGAGATCGAGCCCGTCCTTGATCATGGTTTGCACGGCCGAAAGATCCTCGACCAGCCGGGCCTGCAATTCCTGGTCCTGGACTTTCTCCAGGCGGAGCCGAATCCGCGTCAGCGGGGTTTGCAGGTCGTGCGTGATGGCCGCGAGTATCTGGGTGCGCTCCTGGATGTAGCGGCGGATTTGCGCCTGCATGGTGTTGAATGCGGAGGCGGCATGGCGCACCTCGGTCGGCCCGCGTTCGGCCAGCGGCGGGCGCTCGATGTTGCGGCCCAGTTCGGCGGCCGCCTGCGCTAGTTGCCTGAGCGGCTGGATCGACATGCGCGCGACTGCATAGGCAAGCAGGCCGAGGCAGGTTGCAAAGAAGAATGCATAAAGCCATGGCCACGGCCGCGACCGAGACTGGTGAGGTCCGGCCGACAGGGGGCGGCGGGGTTGCAGGGCCAGGTGGAGAAACGTTCCGTCGTGCAGGGAGAGGGATACCGTTCGGCAAACGGCTGGCCGCCGGGATTGAGGTAGACCCTCCGGCGCCTCGCAGGCGGTTTTCCGCGCCACGATATGGCGGTCTTCGCCCAAGAGCTGAAGCAGGGCGGCGGTGAGATCGGTATCCGGTACTCCCGCGCCGATCCCGGCGCCGGAGATTTCGGCGACGATGCCGTTGCGGCTTGCGGCGGCGGCTACCTGCCCTCTGGCTTCACGGGGCGTCGCGTCGAGCATGAGAACGAGTTGTTCCACCCGCTCGGCGGTGTGCTGGGAGCGGATCTGCGAGATATCCGTCCGGCGCGCATTGTCGGCGAGGAAGAAGGTGAGTGTGCCGGAGGCAAAAATGCCGCCCACCAGGATCAGAAAAACCCGTCCCACCATCGAACCGAAAAATGCTTTCACGTCAATTCTCCACCGTGACCGGCGTTGCCAGCACGTAACCCTCGCTGCGCACGGTTTTCAGCAGTATCGGCGCCTTGGCATCCTCTCCCAGTTTCTGCCGCAGCCGGCTGACTTGCAGGTCGATGGAGCGGTCGAAGGGATCGGCGTCGCGCCCGTGGGTGAGGTTGAGCATCTGGTCCCGGTTCAATACCCGGTTGGGATGTTCGAGAAAAACCTTGAGCAGCCGGAACTCCGCGCCAGAGAGCATCACCGCCGTGCCTTGCGGGCTGATCAGGTGGCGTGCCGTCAGGTCGAGAACCCATCCGGCGAAGCGCAGGCGTTTCGCATCGAGCGGCTCCAGATTCGGGGGCAAGGCTTGCGTGCGGCGCAGCACATTGCGGATGCGCGCCACCAGTTCGCGGGGCTCGAAGGGTTTCGCCATGTAGTCGTCGGCACCCATTTCGAGCCCGAGGATGCGGTCGAGCGGCTCGCCGCGGGCGGTCAGCATGATCACCGGCAGGTTGGAGCGGGCTCGCAGCGTGCGGCAGAGGGTCAACCCGTCTTCGCCCGGCAGCGTGAGATCGAGCACGATCAGGTCGATGTGGGTGCCGTCCAGTATCCGCCGCATGCCCGCTCCGTCGGCGGCGGTCAGCGTGCGGAAGCCGTTGGCGGCCAGGTATTCGGCGAGCAGCGAGCGGATCTCGCGATCGTCGTCCACAATGAGAATGCAGGGCAGGGTGTCCATGACAGTCATTATGCCGAAACCTTGAGGTTGCCGGTGGGTCGAATTGTAGCGGCAGGTATCGAAGGATGGAACGGACAAGGAATGATACAAATCGCACATATTCCGGATACATGAGGCGGGTGTAATGGGCATCGTGCGAGTTGCACTAAACCAACAGGAGATACCACCATGACCCCATTCCGCAAAACCCTCTTTCTCCTCGGCCTTGCCGCCATCGGCTTCAGCACCGCTCCAGGGCTGGCGCTTGCCGATACCGGATGCGGCCCGATGGGTGCCGGACCCGGCAAATACGCCGAGCGGATCGAAAAGCGCCAGGCCGCGCTGCACGACAAGCTCAATCTAACCCCGGTACAGGAAACTGCCTGGAAGTCGTTCAGTGAAAAGATGAAGCCTGCGGGGACTCGCAACCGGCCGGATCGCTCGGCGCTTTCGGCACTGCCCGCGCCCGAACGTATGGAAAAGATGCTCTCTATGATGAAGGAACATGAAAGCCGGATGGCCGACCGGGTGGCCGCAGTCAAGGAATTTTATGCGGTCTTGACGCCCGAGCAACAGAAGCTGTTCGACGATCAGTTCTCCAGGCACTCCAAGCCCCGCCGCCGTTGAGAAATCCGCTGTAGTCGCAGGGTGCGTGGGACGCACCCTGCGGATTACGCGCCTGCCAGCGCTTTTTGTACCGAGGCAAGCAAGTCTGCGGGCCAGAGCGGGGCGAGCGTCAGCGCGGTCTCGTGACCGCGATCCGACATCTTCTTCCAGGTCCTCTGCACGATGCCGATCAGCTTCGGCTCGGCGTAGTGCGGGGCGAAGGGGACGAAATAGAATTCCAGGAACACCAGGCAGATCACATCCTCAAGGGTCTGGCCATCGGGGTCGTCCAGCTTGATGCGATCCTTCAGCAGCAGCGCCTTGACCTTCTCGCACATCGCATCGTCGTAGCCCGCCTGCTTCATGATCTCGGCGGTGGTGTCGCCGTGGAATTTCGCCAGGGTGGTGCGCCAGTCGTTGTAGCCCTTGCGGTTCATCGGGTATTCGCTGCGCGGTATTTTCCAGCGGCAAATGTGCTGGGCGCGGGCGGCAAGTTGCAACGCCTCCGAGGCATTGGGTTCGAACTTGTGCAACCAAGCCGTCATGCGCTCTGAATACAGCAGTTCCTTGGCGTATTCCTTGCCCTCGAACATTTCCTTGTTGGGATCAGTCCCATTGGCGGCGTCGATACGGGCAATGGCGTCCTTGAAACGGTCGGATGCGGCAGTCATGGTGTCTCGCTTGAAAATGAATCAGGACACTATGGTAAACAAGGCGCAGCGCTTTGTTAACAAGTAGTTTTTATGCTGCAAATGGCGCTGTGGTTCCGCCGTTGTTTTCCCCCTGCGGTGACTGCGGAATTAATGTCTAATACAAGGGTGGGTAATGTTCTTTTGCCCACGCGGAAACAACGCCTGACTGCTCACTGAACGCGTGGGCACAAAAACAGTGCCCACCCTACGTCTATTTTGCACCGTATAATCAGCATTTTCCAACTCGCTGCCGTGATGACGAAACCCGCCGCTGCATTCTTCAGCTTACTGCCGGTTCAGATGGCCGTCGCCCTGATGGTCGGGGCGATCGGCGTTTCCGGCTTCGCCCCGGACACCCTGTTCTTTCTGCCGCTGTTCACGCTGGCGGTGCTGTTCCTGCTCTGGTCGCGCGCCTCGTCGCGCAAGGCCGCAGCCTACACCGGCTTTGCGTTCGGGATGGGCTTCTTCGGCGCCGGGGTGAGCTGGGTGTATGTGAGCATTCACGATTTCGGCGGCATGCCGATGCCGCTGGCGGTCGTGGCGACCTTTCTGTTCTGCCTGGTGCTGTCCCTGTTCCCTGCCGTGGCGGGTTTGCTCCAGGCCAACCCCGGCGGCCTGACGCGGCGGCGTGCCCTGTTGCTGATTCCGGCGCTGTGGGTGTTGATGGAATGGATCAGGGGCTGGATTTTCACCGGTTTTCCCTGGCTGGCGCTGGGTTACTCGCAGGCGGTAGCCAGCCCGTTGGCGGGCTTTGCGCCGGTATTCGGGGTGTACGGGGTGTCGCTTGCCTCCGCCGTGTGCGCCGGTGCGCTGGCGCTGGCGGCGGATGTCCGGCTGCGCCGGCTCGGCAGGGCGGGCATGGTTTTCCCGGGAATGATCCTTCTGCTGCTGGTGCTGGCGGGGTTTGTCCTGAAACAGGTCGATTGGGTCCAGCCGCTGGGCGCGCCGGTTTCTGTCAGCCTGCTGCAGGGCAATGTTCCGCAGGAGATGAAGTGGCGCGAGGATAAGGCCAGGAGCACGCTCGACACCTACATGGCGATGACGCTGGCGAGTTCCGGGCGTCTGATCGTGCTGCCGGAAACGGCGCTGCCGATGCTGCTGCACAACCTGCCGTTGAGCTACCTGGAAATGCTGTCCGCGCGTGCGCGTGAGCGGGGCGGCGACGTGCTGGTGGGGGTGCCCGAATACACCGAGAACGGGGAGTATTTCAATAGCGTGCTGAGTTTCGGCAGTTCGCCGGCGCAGGTTTACCGCAAAGTCCATCTGGTTCCGTTCGGCGAATTTATTCCGTTCAAGCCGCTGTTCGGCTGGATTGTTAATGTGCTGCACATCCCGCTGTCGGACTTCGCGCGCGGCGAGACCATCCAGCCGCCGTTGCAGGTGGCCGGCCAGAAGGTGGCGATGGCAATCTGCTACGAGGACGTGTTCGGCGAGGAATTGATCAACCAGTTGCCGGCCGCATCGCTGCTGGTGAACGTCAGCAACGACGCCTGGTTCGGCGATACCGTCGCGCCCTGGCAGCACCTCCAGATTTCCCAGATGCGCGCGCTGGAAGCCGGCCGCTACATGCTGCGCGCCACCAATACCGGCATCACCGCCATCATCAACCAGCGCGGCGAAGTGCTGAAGCGCGCGCGGGAATTCACCGCCGCCCGGCTGGAGGGCGAGGCTCAGGGTTTTGCCGGGGCGACGCCGTATGTCCGGTTCGGGAATTTCCCGGTGCTCGGGTTGCTGGTGCTGCTGCTGGCGGCAAACTGGATCGCGGGCAAGGTAATGACGGCCAGAGAATTGCAAAAACCGGGCCGCCGGACCCGATGAGCGGATGGCATTGCTATATGCTGGAATGTGCCGATGGCACGCTGTACACCGGCATCACCAACGACCTGGAAAAGCGTCTGGCGGCGCACAATAGCGGCACGGCGTCGAAATGCACGCGCAGCCGGCTTCCGGTGAAACTGGTGTTTGCCGAGGACCAACCCAACCGCGCCGCCGCGAGCCGGCGCGAGATCGAGATCAAGCGTCTGCCGCGTGCAAGCAAATTGGCGCTGGTTGGCCGCAACGGGGTTTTGCCGGAGTCGGAAAAGAAGTAAAATCAACCCCTTTCAAAAAATCGCCCGACGAAATAATGCTGACTTTCCAGGAAATTATTCTCACGCTCCAGAATTACTGGGCCGAACGCGGCTGCGCCCTGCTGCAGCCCTACGACATGGAAGTCGGCGCGGGCACCAGCCACACCGCCACCTTCCTGCGCGCCATCGGCCCCGAGCCGTGGCGTGCCGCCTATGTCCAGCCCTCGCGCCGGCCCAAGGATGGCCGCTACGGCGAGAACCCCAACCGCCTCCAGCATTACTACCAGTTCCAGGTGGTGCTGAAACCCGCCCCTGAAAACATCCTGGAGCTGTACCTCGGGTCGCTGGAAAAACTCGGCTTCGACCTCAAGAGCAACGACATCCGCTTCGTCGAGGACGACTGGGAAAACCC
>CAZLJK010000078.1:0-12605 GCA_964559825.1 uncultured Sulfuricella sp.
TGCGGGGAATTCTGGGTAGCGCTGAACCGCATCGAAAACCTGCGCTACCTGATGATCGAGACGACCTTCCTCAATGCCGCCAGCCAAGCCGCCGCCAGGTCCGGTCATCTCACTGCCGAACTGCTGGCGCGCGGCCTGGCCCGGTTGCAACGCCCGGTGCAACTGCTCATCACGCACATGGAACCGGGCAAGGAAGAGCGCACCATGGCGGAAGTCACCGCTGCCTGCGGCGCATTCCAGCCGCAGCAACTGCAACAGGGGCAGCAGTTCATTTTTTGAGCGACAGGGAGAACATCATGGAAAAAATCATGTTGCTGGTTTCACTGTTTTATCTGGCAGTCCCGGCGGCGCAGGCCGCAGTGCAGGGCAGGGAAGTGAGTTATCAGGCGGATGGCACGACCCTCAAGGGCTATATCGCCTGGGACGCTGCCGTCAGGGGCAGGCGCCCGGCGGTGCTGGTGGTGCATGAGTGGTGGGGGCACAATGCCTATGCGCGCAAGCGTGCCGACATGCTGGCGGGGCTGGGCTATACCGCGCTGGCGGTGTATATGTATGGCGACGGCAGGCAGGCCGATCATCCGGATGAGGCAGGCAAATTCGCTGCCGAGGTGAGCAGGAATATGCCGCTGGCCAAAGCGCGTTTTGAGGCGGGCATGCAATTGCTGCGCAAACACAAGACGGTGGATGCGAAACAGCTCGCCGCAATCGGTTACTGCTTCGGCGGCGGCGTGGTGCTGCACATGGCGCGCATCGGTCAAAATCTGAAAAGCGTGGCGAGCTTTCACGGCTCGCTCGGCACGGACAGTCCCGCGCAACCCGGCAAAGTCAAGGCGCGCATTCTTTCCTTCACCGGCGAAGATGATCCGATGATTTCTGCCGATGCGGTCGCCGCCTTCAGGCAGGAAATGGAAAATGCGGGTGCGAATTTCCGCGTAGTGACCTATCCCGGCGTAAAGCACAGCTTTACCAATCCCGATGCGGATGAACTGGGCAGGAAATTCGGTCTGCCGCTCGCCTACAACGCTGCTGCCGACCAGGATTCATGGCAACAGACCACGGTGTTCCTGCGCGAGGTGTTCGGTGCAAAATAGTTTTTCGCCTGAATAGAACTGCGACGCACCGGTCGGGGAGCGTTGTTCTTTGCGCATCCGGAATGCCGCTGGCACTGGCGTGCGGCAGGAATATGCCAGCAGCCGTCATTGATGGATGCCATGTACCACAGGCATCCATAAATTTTCCGGGATATTGGGTATGCAATGAAGTGCCTTTGAAAACCTGCCTGCATACCCGGCTGGTTTTTTATCAATTTAAATTTCTCCACATAACCCGTTTCGGCTCTGTTAGAATTTGCGCCGCTGTCGTATTGGTTTCTGGTTGGCTCGCCGTAACGCCGTCTTGTTTTTCTCTTGGAAAGCAGGCCGGGTCTGACGGCCCGCGTGTAGCTGACCTGATTCTGCTGCGATGGAATGTGCCGTATCAAAGCGCTGCCAGTGTGCAGGTCAGCAGATCATTGAGGTGCGAAGCTCCAGCCGTTTCGCGGTAGCTCGCCAGCATGCGAGTGCCGGAGCCTTCTATTCACACGAGTTCCCTGCGGGAGTTGTGTGGATATTTCTTCATGTCTGTCTTTCCTTCCAGGACTTCTGGCCGCGCCCTTTTGTGATGACAAGGGTGGCTATGATTTATCCCGAAAAACCTGATGTTCCCATTCGCGTCAAACGCCTGTCGCGTGATGCCATTCGCATCTTCGGCAAAACCATACGGCGCGGCTTTACCAACGCCAGATTGTTTTCCCTGTCGAGGAGCAATACCTGTTTTACCGGGATCACAACTATTTCGCAGACAGAACTGATGCAACGCATCGAAGCAGACCACGCACATCTCATCCTGGACGTGCGCAACCCTGGAGAATACAAGAGGGGGCACATCCCAGGCGCCATAAACATCCCCCATGATCGACTTGATTCCCGTCTTATTGAAATTGTTTCGCATAGCAACAGGGATGTGGTGCTGTACTGCGGCAGCGGCGTACGCGTGGACATTGCCGCAAATATTCTGCAATCTGCGGGTTTCAGCAAGTTGCTGCATCTGGAGGGTGACATGAACAGTTGGCTCAGAAACAGTATGCCAGTTGCGAAATAACCGGTGCGGCCTTGCCGGTCTTTCCGGGTTGTCGAAACAGGATTGCCTCATTATCGACTCGAACGGGAAGTTTAAAAAAGCATGGAATTTATTTGGCCCGGAGAAAGATAATGGAATGGCTGATAGTTATTGCTGCACTGTTCCTTGCCTTCAGTAATGGAGCAAACGACAACTTCAAAGGGTTCGCGACCATCTGGGGGTCGGATACGCTGAATTACCGCCAGGCACTCACGTTGGCAACATTGGCTACGGTGGCTGGTTGTTTCGCTGCCCTGTTTCTTGCCGAAACGCTGGTACAAAACTTTTCCGGCAAGGGGTTGGTTGCAGATGCTGTAGTCAATACGCCCCTGTTTATTCTGAGCGTATCATGCGGCGCGGCGATTACCATTTTCCTCGCAACGCGCTTGGGCTATCCGGTTTCCACCACTCACGCACTGATCGGGGGGCTGATCGGCGCAGGCCTGGCGCAACTCGATAGCGGCGTACAACTCGGCAAATTGATGCAAACCTTTCTGCTGCCGTTGCTGGCCAGCCCATTGCTGGCAGCTATTCTGGGCGCATTGGCATATTCAGCGTTTCGTTTACGCCCGATAGAGGAGGATTGTGTGTGCGCAATCCAGCCGGAAATGTCTGCTGCAACCGCAACCGGCGGTGCTGCACTGCAAAACGCATTGGCACCCTGGCTTGTATTGGGACGTGAAAAGGATTGTGACTCGTTGCCGGTCATTTCGCGTTTCTCGATTACCAACTGGCTGGACAAGCTGCACATCCTGTCCGCTATGGCAATCTGTTTTGCACGCGGAGTGAACGACACGCCGAAAATGGCAGCCCTGCTTATCGCATCCAGGCTGATTGAGGCACAAACCTCCATTCTGTTGCTGTCCGTCGCAATGGCATTTGGCGGAATCGGTTTTGCAAAGAAAGTTGCGGAACGTATGAGCCATCGCGTGACGCGCATGGATCATAGTCAAGGACTGGCTGCCAATTTGATTACTGCGATCCTGGTACTGTTCGCCAGCAAACTGGGGGTGCCAGTTTCCACAACACATGTCTCGGTCGGCTCCATTGCCGGGGTCGGTATGCGTGCACAGACATTGGATTGGACGGCATTGCGCCAAATTATGCTGTCCTGGTTGGCTACACTCCCGTTGGCTGCGCTACTATCCTGGACGGTGAGCGGATTAGTTTGAGTTGCACCCCAAACTGGCTTTCACTCATGTCAATCGTTGAATGTCTGCTTCGGAGGAGATCGACCGTCTGGTTTGTGTCGGTAGTGATGGTTGGCCACTGGCAGCTTCAATGCAGCACGAATTTCTTTATTCCAGCGTCAGCTTCGCGGCAAGCTGTTTAAAGAGCTGACTGATCACTCAGTGCCATAAGCCGACGGTCAATGATGTAGCTGCAACAGGCAGCTATTCGGCCATAGAAGACGGTCGTGCCAGATTAAGCTTACTCGACTATGAGCGACCGCTTCGGAGCAGTCAATTCGAGAAGTTGACCAAGTACAATGTGCCAGAAGCTGATATTGGTATGTTGAAAATTCTGCAAATAACAGCCATTCAACGACACCAGGAAAATGTAACCATTTTAGGCCGAACGGCATATATACATGCACTGGTCAAACGGGCATACTCGACACTTGATCCTAGGTACCTTACAGAAATAAGGTTGATATTTATTTGGTGTTCAGAATAGATTGAATCAGCGCATCTCATCTCGTTAACCAGATAGCAAACATGGCGCGCCGTGTGTAACGGAGTTATCAGTAATGTCTAGGTTGCATTCGAAGAAATACCCCCTGAAATCCCTCTGCATCACGGGCCGTTACCTTGATAGATTGTTGCTATCAGGCTCTAATCGCTTAGATTGCTGTATTCCATCGACTGAATTCATGTGCTAACCGTTAGATCATGTCCCAGATTGACATCAAGAAGAAACTGATGAGCAGCAGGAAAGACCTGCTGGATATAGGCCTTCGCAACAATATGATCAATTTCAGGCGAAACTCAAAGAGCCTGATGATTGTTGACGAGCAGTCAGAGGAAACACTGAAGATTCTTTATCGGCAGGGCAAAACGATGACATTTTTGCCTATGCCAAAAAAGCACCTGAAGCAATTGGCTAACAGCCAAGGCACGGAAGACCAGGCCGCAGAAGTACAGGATGAATCAACCCTTGAGCTGTTACACGAACTTGAGGGAGTCAATTGGGGTGCCCTGATGGGCGCAGATGGCGAGGAAGGGATAGCTCGCCGCCATACGGATACCAGGCTACAGACCGCCCTCACGGAAGAACGATTATTTCTCAATCTGCTCAAGATTCACACTGAAGCCGAGACCTACATTCAGGAGCAAGGTGTCAATGTCTTGTTTTTGGCACTGGGCTTTTTGCACTGGTATGAAGCTGACGCCACAGACAAACTTCGTAAAGCGCCTTTGTTGCTGGTGCCCGTCGAACTCAAAAGAGGGGGCGCAAAGGAATCATTCCAGCTTGAATATGCCGGCGATGACCTGATACCGAATTTATCACTCGCAGCAAAGCTGAAAACTGACTTTGCGCTGGATTTGCCGCAATACGTGACGGATTCCAGTGCAGAGGCTGATGACATGCCATCTCTGACGGAATTTTTCGAGGCTGTTTCGGATTGCGTCAGCAAGCAGAAGCGCTGGAAGGTTGCGCCAGACGAGATCCATCTAGGCTTCTTCTCTTTTGGCAAGTTCTTGATGTTCAATGATCTTGACCCATCGGTCTGGCCGGATGACAAGCAACCGGACAAGCATCCTGTACTGGGAAGATTGCTCGGCGATGGTTTCGTTGATGAAACTCCTGCCGTTGCAGAAGGCATTCACCTTGATGATGTTATCGCACCAGGTGAGGTTCGCTTCGTCCGGGATGCAGACAGCAGTCAGACCCTGGCAATTCTGGAAGCAAGGGCCGGGCGAAATCTGGTGATCCAAGGACCGCCCGGAACCGGCAAATCCCAAACCATCACCAACATCATTGCGGAGTTTCTCGGCTGCGGTAAAACCATTTTGTTCGTAGCGGAAAAAATGGCTGCATTGGAGGTGGTAAAACGGCGCCTCGACGAAAACCATTTAGGTGACGCAGTGCTGGAACTGCACAGTCATAAGGCCACCAAGCAATCAGTCCTTAAAGAGCTTGCGCGCACCCTGGATCAAGGGCGGCCATTGGCGAAGGATGGCTCGGACGAAATTGGGGCTTTGAAGAGAGTACGCGATGAACTTAACGCTTACTGCGAAGCGGTGAATGCTCCAATTGGTGCGAGCAATACACCTTTTATCGAGGCGCTGGGGCATTATCTTCAGCTAAAAAGGGAGCACGGTTATTTACCCGTCTGGTCGTTTGAGCCAATGAGAAATTGGTCGCAAAAAGACCAAGTGCGATTGCGTGAGAAAGTCTCCGAGCTGGCTATGCAACTGCAAGAAATGGGGCAGCCATCAAACAATCCGTTCTGGGGAAGCCGTAGAAACACTTTCTCTCCTGTCGAGCACAACCAAACCACTGAAGTTTTGAACCAGGCCATTTCCATGCTTCAGAGCATTTCCAGTTATGCAGGCCAATTGGCTACACATTTGGGCTTGGGGCGGCCAGTCACTTTGGCAGAGGTCGATATTATTTGCCGCGCTGCACAGCGCGCAGCTGAGGCACCACGCCTTCAAGGATTACGCTTATCCACCAATGACTGGCAAACTCGACGGGATGCCATCAGGGAGTTGTTGGAGGCAGGTAATCTGATGATAAAAATACAAGCTCAGCATAGCGCAATACTGATCGAGCTTGCCTGGGAGCAGGACGTGATGGTCGAGCGCCTGCACTTTGTCAATTATGGAGGTAAGTGGTGGCGTCTTTTGTCAGGCAAATTCCGGCAATCGCGTGCCAGACTCCAAGGGTTGTGCAAGAGCCCTTTACCTAAAGATAATGCAGAATGTTTGTCCGTAATTGACGGCATTCTTGAGTATCAGCAGCACAAGCGGATATATGATCAGCATGTTGCTCTGGGCGATGCGCTTTTCGGCGCGCAATGGAATAAGCAGCGGTCAGATTGGGATGTGCTCAGGCAATTGAGTGAATGGGTTATTGCGCTTTACGACGACCTTGGCAAAGGCATGCTACCTGTGGGGATTGTAGATTTTTTGTCTGGCCATCCTGATGCCAGCCGCCTGAACGAGGCCGTCATCCCAATCAGGGAAGCCGCAAAGGCGTTGCGCCTTCAGTTGGAAGAGCTCGTCAAACGGCTGACATTGGAAGAAACATTTCCGGCCAATTCACTGCTGGCGTTGCCGTTGAATGAGTTGAATGACCGGCTGCAATTATGGCTCAAGGAATTACCCAAGCTGTACCAGTTGGCAAGATTCAATCAGTTGCATGATGAGATGGTTGAACTTGGCCTTAATGAGGTTGTGGAAAAAGCCGCGCATTGGCAACACAAATCAACCGACCTGGTTAATGCATTTGATTTGACTTGGTATTCCGGATTGGTGGAACAAGGTTATACAAATTCGCCACAATTGCTGAAATTCGACCATGTGAAACAGGCGCACCTGCTCGATAAGTTTCGCCGTCTGGACCAATCTTCCCTCGGGCATGCCCAGACAGAGTTGGCCAAATCCATATGGGACAGGATGCCAAGCATCAACCAGCCGGGCGAGATGGCGGTGATCCGCAACGAGCTGAATAAAAAACGCCGCCTGATGCCCATCCGCCAGCTCATTGAGCAGGCCGGGCGCGCAATCCAGCACATCAAGCCCGTGTTCATGATGAGTCCGATGTCGATTGCCAACTTCCTTCCTCCCGGAAAGCTGGAGTTTGATGTGGTCATATTCGATGAGGCTTCCCAAGTGAAGGCAGTAGATGCCTTTGGAGCCATGCTGCGGGGACGCCAGGTGATTGTGGTGGGCGATACCAGACAAATGCCCCCGACCGATTTTTTCAGCCGCGAAATTGAAACAGACGAAGAGGACAACACCACCAGCGATATCGAAAGTGTATTGTCAATGTTCCGTGCACGCGGCGCACAGGAACGCTATCTGAGCTGGCATTATCGCAGCCGCCATGAATCACTGATTGCGGTTTCCAACGTGGAATTCTACGACCGCAGGCTGGTAATCTTCCCCTCTCCCGGAACCAACAAGCACGCTACCGGACTTAAATTCAGGCACTTGCCGGAAGCCCTTTATGACCGTGGCCGGACTCGCACCAATCGTGAGGAAGCAAGAGCGGTAGCACAAGCGGTGATGGCGCATGCGGAGAATAACCCGGAGCTATCGCTGGGTGTCGTCGCATTCAGCATGGCACAGCGCGACTTGATTCAGATAGAGGTTGAACTGTTGCGGCGGGAGAACCAGGCAGTCGATGCATATTTCAATGGGGCGCACCCCACGGAGCCGTTCTTCGTCAAAAACCTTGAGAATGTTCAGGGCGACGAGCGCGATGTCATTTTCATCAGCATCGGCTATGGCCGTAACGAGTCCGGGCGAATCGCCAGGGAATTCGGCCCGGTCAATCGCGAAGGCGGTGAGCGCAGGCTGAACGTATTGATCAGCCGCGCAAAAATGGGCATGGAGGTATTTTGCAATTTCCGTGCGGATGAACTGGAGCTCGATCCTTATGCCAGCCACGGAGCACGCGCCCTCAAGCATTTCCTCAAGTATGCAGAAACCAGGGTGCTGGACATTCCCAAGCCGACCGGCAAACAGGCGGACTCGCCTTTTGAGATGGAAGTCATACATGCCCTTCGGGAGCGTGGCTACCAGGTCGAACCGCAGGTGGGCACGGCTGGATACTTCATCGACATTGCCGTCAAGGATCCTGAGTTTCTTGGCCGGTATATCCTCGCAATAGAATGTGATGGCGCCAGCTACCACAGCTCACGTTCTGCCCGCGACCGAGACCGTTTGCGCCAAGGTGTTCTGGAAAGTCTGGGTTGGCGCTTCCACCGGATATGGAGCACGGATTGGTTCAGGGATTCTGCACAAGAGCTGGAACGGACTGTTGCCGCCATCGAGGCGGCAAGGCAAGCGATCAAATTGGACCATCCGGTAGAGGCAACAATCAAGCCGGTGAAAGAGCCCGTCATCAAACGCAAAGCGGTTGATGAGGATGAGTCTGTTACTGACGAGATGGCTTACTGCAAGGCATTGCTGCGTAGGCCAAAAGATGCCACGCAAGCCCTGCATGAAATTCCCGCCGAATATCTGGCTGAGCTTATAAAAGCCATCGTAGATATCGAAGCCCCGGTGCATGAGACGGAAGTAACCAAACGCCTGATGGAATCGTTTGGCGTATCGCGCGCAGGTAGCCGGATATCGGAGAACGTTGATGCTGCGATAAAACACGGGCATCGCAACAAATTATTTCACTATGCCGCTGGGTTTGTTTACACCGATAAAGCTTGTGCCGCCAAAGCAAGGAACCGCAGTGCATTTGAGCCATCCGAGCGCAAGATCGAGCTGATTGCCAAAGAAGAACTGGATGCCGCAATTCTTGACGTGGTCAGAATGGGGTTTTCCATCAGCCCTGATGCTGCCGTATCGGGCGCGCTCGATATGCTCGGGTTCGGGCGCGCCTCGGCGAATATCGCCAGCACGATGAACGCGCGCATCAAGTCGTTGTTGAAAGCTGGTCGTTTGAAGCGGCACGAAGATAAACTGGTTGCGGCAGATGCCGGAGATGCATCTTGAAATTCATCTACCTTGCCACCTGCAAGAAAGTATCTGCCGGCCTTCATTAAACCGAACATGACTTCAAAACATTCATCGACCAATCGCCTGTTGAATACAGGTTTTTTCGAAGGTATGAATTCCTTTGCCGACATTGAGGCCAGGATTTCCGCGCTGCCCGGCAACAAGGAGCGCGGTGATGCCTTCGAGGTGTTTGCCGAGGCCTATCTCGCCACCCAGAAAATCGCGCTGGCACAGGAAGTGTGGCCGTTCGAGGCGGTTCCGCTGGATCAGCGCAAGGCGCTTTCGCTCGACACCGGGCGCGACATGGGCGTGGACGGCACATATCTGACTACCGATGGCGAGTTGCGCGCTTATCAGGTCAAGTTCCGCAGCAACCTGACTTGAGCGAAGAGTGTCTGCAGCTGATAGCGCAGTTTGTCGAGCTGAGAAAATATGCGCTCGAAAATTGGAGGCCTAGCACCCATTTGATGGGAACATTCGATACTATTCAGTATTCCCAAAGGGAAAGAGCGTTTCCTTTGTTTTGTTTTGATGGTGTGGAAAAATTCAACTTTGGCGATGGGAATGCTCAAATATTTTTCGAAAAAGATAACATGGGGAGAGTGTCCTTTTCTTTGGACTGGAGTTGCTTTTAAGGGGCATGAAATAAGCTGCGCCATCGAGTCAATGACCGGATAGCAACCGATCTTTAAGCAGACGAGAGGGTGACGATTGAGGCGGAAGGAACTGTTCCAGAGATGTTCAAGCAGATTTTGAAGAAGGCGGGAGGGGCGTAGGCATGAACGAGATCATTTGCCCGCACTGCGGGAAAGCATTCAAAATTGACGAGGCCGGGTACGCAGACATCCTCAAGCAGGTTCGCGACAACGAGTTCGAGCAGCAGTTGCACGAGCGGCTTGAGCTGGCCGAGCAGGACAAGCGGAATGCCGTCGAACTTGCCCAAACTAAGGCCGCCAGCGAATTGCAGAAAGCTGCCGCAGCGAAGGACGCCGAGATTCAGGAGCTGAAGGCCAGGCTCGATGCCGGTGAGGTCGCGCGGAAGCTCGCCGTGACCGAGGCGCTAAGCGCCGTGGAAAAAGAGCGTGATGCGCTCGCGAACGAGCTTACGCAGACGAAGCATGACAAGCATGCCGCCGCCGAGCTAGCCGAGGCGAAGCGCATTAACGAACTGCAGAAGGCTGCCGCAACGAAGGAGGCGGAGATACAGGGCCTGAAGGCAAAGCTCGACGCCATTGAGGTTGCACAGAAGCTCGCGATCACCGAGGCAGTAAGTGCGGTCGAGAAGGAACGCGATGATCTGAAGAATGGCCTCCAGCGAGTGGAGCTTGAGAAGCAGCTTGCCGAAAAGTCGCTCAAGGACAAGTACGAGACGCAGATCAAGGATCGCGATGACGCAATCGAGCGCCTCCGGGATATGAAGGTTCGCCTGTCGACTAAAATGGTCGGCGAAACACTCGAGCAACACTGCGAGACCGAGTTCAACCGCATTCGAGCGACGGCATTTCCGAGGGCATATTTCGAGAAGGACAACGACGCGCGGACTGGCAGCAAGGGCGACTACGTCTTTCGCGACTCGGATGAGGCTGGCACCGAGATTGTCTCGATCATGTTCGAGATGAAAAACGAGAGCGATGAGACAGCTGCCAGGAAGAAGAACGAAGATTTTCTCAAAGAGCTCGACAAGGACCGTACTGAGAAGAGCTGTGAATACGCAATCCTCGTTTCACTTCTTGAGCCTGATAGCGAGCTTTACAACTCCGGCATTGTCGATGTGTCTCACCGTTATCGGAAGATGTATGTCGTCCGGCCGCAATTCTTCATCCCGATCATAACGCTGCTGCGAAACGCCGCCCAGAATTCACTGAAGTACAAAACCGAGCTCGCGCTGGTGAAAGCACAGAACATTGATATCACGAACTTCGAAAACGATCTCGATGCGTTCAAGACTGGCTTCGCCCGGAACTACGAACTGGCGTCCAAGAAATTTAAGACGGCTATTGAGGAGATCGACAAGACCATCGAACACCTCCAGAAGACCAAGGACGCCCTGCTCGGTTCAGAAAACAACCTCCGCCTTGCCAACAACAAGGCCGACGACTTGACCGTCAAGAAACTGACCAAGGGTAACCCCACAATGGCCGCAAAGTTCGCTGAGCTCAAAAATCCTGGTCCTTCTGATGCAGGATGAGTCACATCAGAGAGCTAATCTTCGGTAACGAGTGCCTCCAAGGTCAGCATTCCGCCTCAATGCGCGGAGAGCTTACCGATGGCTGGTAAGTTTGCCCCAACAACCTACGGACGGCGTCGTGAGTCTTAAATGACCACACACCAAAGATGTAAGGATAGCCCAGAACGGGGGGGCGGTTACTACATCACAGCGGCCGTTGAAACGTCACGTTGCCTATGTCGGCTCTGGCCGACGACCGGACTTCGATCAAATCAAACCTTAGGCCGCAGTTATTTCAACGTAAATAACATGCCCTAACTTATGCGCCAGCAACTCTCAAGGTTGACTTACACTTTGGGTAGTTTTTACATCCCCAGAAATTACCCTTAGTACGCCAAATCATTTTGACACCACAGGAGGCACAGGTTGGCGTGGTGTAGTCCCCATCCGTCGCAAATGCTAATAGCTGCGCCTTCTTCTCCTCCGGCAACTTCAGGATCATCGAAATAAACTTTTCCCCATCAATCAGAAATAATTTGTCGCGATGATCTTCTGCAAACTGCTTAGCATCTGCGGAAAATGAGCTTGTGGTCATAAATATGCCTTTACCCGCAGACTCGTGCGCCATAACACCAAATAGCTCACGAATTGGACTTACTCCGACCATCTTGCTCCAAGCCTTGCACTGAATTGCATATTCGAGGACTGACGAACTCTTCGCATAAATGCGAGCATCAATCCCACCATCTGAGCCGTGGCTGATTGTCTCTACTCGCTTACCTAAAAGACGAAAGTACTCCGCAGCAAGCAGCTCAAACCTCTTCCATTCAAGTGATCTTAATAGCACGATTGTCCACTCGGTATGCTGTGGCGCTGCTGAGCCTCTCGGCCCAAATACACCCCAGTCAGTCGTAGGAGATTTGATTGGTGGGCTAGGAGATTTTGCAACCGGAAAAGAATTTCTTTGATCCTTACCTTGCTCCGTGCCCGGTTCATCCTGAGGATCGGAATTCCTATCGCGCCCCAGAACAAATGAACCCAGTGCCATCACAAGAAAAAACACCGCGACATAAGGCGCAAATGTATGCGAGAGCGTCGCGGGCACGTTGCCAAGGAAGCTAGGTAATAGGCTTCGAAGCAATATGTAGGCAGAGATAGCCAACAGAAGATTTATTGGCCAAGGTAGTCCGATAAATACCAAGACAATGCTCTCTTCTTCCTTCCTCCTCCGACGCCTTGTCATGTCTTAACCCATGCTAAATAGAGTCGGGATGCTATCAGAGTAGGTGTCGGCAATATATATGCCGAAATGCCTATATATTTCGGCCTATGTATTCAAACATGGCCGTGGATGGTGTGTACGTTCTTGTGTTTTCTCTCGAAGAACTAAAGGGCATTTCCAACAGCAAGGACTTCTGTGAGGCACTCGACTTCAAAGCTGATCGCCTGCGCTTCGATACAGGAGGTTGCCAACCAGGCAGTCAACCGGATCTGCGCGAAAAGCCGCGCAGGCCGGTTACTTCTACGTTGAACGTCTGCTCTTAATCCAAAACTGGAAGCGATTCAGATTAACCTGAAATGGCAGCAATGGCCGA
>CAZLJK010000079.1:0-12438 GCA_964559825.1 uncultured Sulfuricella sp.
GGGAATATATGTCGAAGGTTGATATGGTAGGTGAGATTGTAGCCGGGGCGGCTGTGTTTCTAGCCCCTTTTGTAGTGCTCATTATCGGGGCCGCTTTAGGGCTCCACTAATTTACGCTCAGAACACAAATGCATAACCTGATGAAACCCGCATATAATCGAGCCTCCTGCCAAGATAATGCAGGATAAAGGGGATGATGATGGTCCCAGCTCTCGACCATCATTTCCATAAGTTGATAACTCCCGGAATGGCATTGTATGTGCCTAAGTAACTGTTCCGTGGTACAATATTAATGGAAGGCAGTAGAATCATGGTTTTAGGTACTTTTGATCTGTTTTTTTGTCGTGACTTCGTGATGCGCAGGTCCCGTCCTTTGTTCAGGGTAGAGGCACAAGAAGGCGGACAAGATTGGGAGGTTCTGTTCGGGCCTTGGCTGCTGGTGGTCAGTAAGCGAAGTAGAGAGAGAGGAGCGAAAAGTGAAAGCAATAGATGTGTCCATGAAAGTCCTGGAGCTGGTGACGGAGTATACGAAAAACCCTAAGATGCCCCTTCAACAGGTCATCATGCTGCTACAGGTTATCAACCGGGGAGAAGCCACAATGGACGAGCTGATGAAGGCCGCAGGAATAGCCCAATCAGCGGTGTCCCGTAATGTGGCCCTCCTGGGTCCTGGAGTGAACCCTAAAGAGCCCGGATACCGGCTCATAGAGGCCGCTGAGGACCCCTACTACCGCCGCAGGAAGCTGGTTACTTTAACGCCTCTCGGCCAAGCATTGAAGGCAGATTTGGAGAAACTAAAAGGACTTCAATCATGAAGCCTAGAAACGGCATCTTCTACGCTGACTTTTACCTGTCTAATGGAAAGCGAGTTAGACGCTCCTTGAGTGCCAAGGGGAAGGTAGAGGCACAGCGTCAGGAGTCAGAGCTTATGGTGAAGATGGAAGCAGAGCTCAGGGCGGGTCCCTTAAAGGCCCCTTCTGAGCCCCTTCCTATGGTTCAAGGGATAACCCTCAAGGACGCCTTTCGCAAGACTATGAAGCATCATGAGTCATGGCGCACATCTAAATGTCCCCGCACTATAGAGGACAACTTCAGCGCCGTAGCCAAGCACTTCGGCCTCACCGCCCCGCTCCATGAGGTAGCCACAAAGAGGGCTGTGAGGGAGTACGTGGACAAGCTACTGGATGAGGGGAAGTCGCCCAGCACGATCAATCAGCGGCTCTCCCTTCTCTCCGTCATATTCAAATGGGCTGAGGATCAGGACGATCTAGCCGTGAAGGTCTCCCGCCCTAAGATGCCCCGTATGAAGGTGGGACAGGGACGCAAGCGGGAGCTATCAGTGTCAGAGGAGGCCACGGTGGTTGAGCTGTTCGCTTTGGGGACAAAGCCTAAGCATTTGGACATGGCGGACCTAGTTGTGGTCCTAGCTGACTCAGGGCTTCGACCCGCTGAGGCCCTTCGTATGGCTGACCAGAAGCTAGGGATACGGGATGAATGGCTATCCACCAGAAAGAACAACGAGAAGCCCCGTGGCTTCACTGAAGTTGACCTGGAGAACCGAGCAATCATAGTGTGGGACGCGAAGGCGGACAACCCAGCAGCCGTGCCGATGACTAAGCGGGTTCACGCCATACTGACCAAGAGGAGGGACTTAGGCTGGCCCTTTGGGATGCTCACAGTGGACTCAGCGGATGACTGCTGGGAGTGGGTGAGGAAGGAGATGGGATTAGACCATGATAAGGACTTCGTGATGTATGCACTTAGGCATACTACCGCAACCCGGTTAGCACGAACCACGAGGGGAAATGTTGCGAAGGTGCAGCGGTATATGAGGCACAAGAATGTTAAAACCACCTTGGGCTACATCCACTTGGCAGTAGAGGATTTAAGAGGCATGGCGGAGCAACTGGAGGGTGTCCAAAATGTGCCCAAAAGTGTGCCTAAAGTGCCCCTTGAGGTCCCCGAGGAGGTAGGATATAGTCCACCTAAGAGGAGCCACCGTAAAGGGTTTCGACCTGATGAGCGAACCAGACTCCCGGTAAGACCCCCGACTGTTAATCCGCAGGTCCCTGGTTCGAGTCCAGGTCGGGGAGCCAAATTATAAAAGCCTCGCAGCGATGCGGGGCTTTTTTTATTTCTGAGCGCGGCGACCTTTACCGAAAAACAAGTAGGCTTCCTTCATGACTGCGATGGCTATATTATTGAACTTTAATTCAAGTGCCGCTATGCCGGAACGACTCGCATTAAATCCAGGGATTCGGCGGGTTAATGACATATTGATATTGTTTTGTGCTTGAATCCAAGCTAAAGACATTTGTGGAGTAGCCACCGTGCCATTGCAAAAATCATTTCTGACATTCACCCTGCTTTTGTCATCACTGCTCTCTCTAGCGGCAGGAGCGGAGGAAAAGAAACCTTCCATGCCGGCATGGTCTGCTCTGGCTAAAGACGAAACCTACGAAATCCAGGTGATTTTTCTTCCTGACATCAAAGGAGAAAAAAAGACGACCCGCCAAATAGTTCTCAACGACAAGGACTGCGAACAGAATGGGAACAAGTCATTAGAAAAAGAATCGGCCAACTCCTTTATCACTGTGGAATGCCGTGCCGACGGGAATCTCTTTATCCGGCGCAGCACCCTGCAACCTATCGGAAAGTTGAAGCAGGAGTTAACACTTTCATCCGTAGGAACCTCCCGATTTGAAGTCCTTCAGGGAAGTGATTATTACCCTGATCTTCTGTTCAAGATTAGCCGTCTTAAAAACGCAACGCCCAGCTTAACGCCTGATGCAAAGCCCGGCACAGCCCCTATCGTACCTCCTGGAGCGACTCCTGCTGCGCCTCCCATTCCTAGCGCGACTCCTGCCGCAAAACCCTAAATGCGGAGGTCTCTCACTCTAGTGCAGAGTTCTTCCATTGCCGCAGCACTGCTTGAATTTCCGACCACTCCCACACGTGCAAGCCTCATTACGCCCGACTTTGGTTGCAGGCCGCTTGGAATGCCAATAGTGGTATATCCCCGCAACAACCTTAGGTAGCGTGTCAGCACATTCTTGCTGCAATTTTGCATATTCATCATCAGGCAGATATTTCCTCCCTCTCCTTTCCGCTTCTTCCTTAAAAGCGTCGGACAAAAGCAAAATAGGGTAAGTCAGCTTCTTCAGAGGCTCGTTTCCCGGGCTCAGCCATTCTTCCGAAGAAAGTCCCCACCCCAGAATGTATCCCTCGCACCAGGTTTGATAATCAGGTCGCGGGTCAGTGACTGAGCGAGGTTTAAGGATAAATTCAATCGGCTGATTTCCGCCGAGCGTCTCGGCCACGCCATTATAGAAACGCATCATCAGTGTAATGAACTCCTGAGCCGGCTCCGTCGATCCCGGTTCTCGCTTAAAAACTTCCGGCATCCATTGGCTCGGCGGGATGGTATCCGGTGCGCTGATGACGGCGCAAAGAAAGCCCTGTAATTTATCCAGGCTAGTAGCCTTGCCTTTAAAAATGGGTGAGGCGAGCCATTCCTCCAATCTCGATAGCTCCTGCTGCGATAGCGCATTTGTCGGCATGAATAACCTTTATGTTCTGTTGAATAAGCCTTTTACGATTTGACTGAATCAAGGGCGGCACCGGTGTGCGGTGCAATGTTATACCGGAAAACCCTTTCATATCAGGCAAAATCCACCGTCCAGTAGATATGCTCCTGGATTCTAGGCTATGGATTCTATCCTCAGGCACGAGTTCACTACCGTTGCAACTTGCAGGTTTCCGCCAGTCAGCCATCTCAAATTCATTCATTTCAGGGTAAAATACTCGTTTTTTCTCAAGTGCGGGTGCACGTACAAGGTAAAGCGCATTATGGACCTGAATCAATTTCTTGGGCTGGGCGACGGTTCTGAAGACCCACAAGAAACCCGCAAACGCCTTCAACTATATATCAACCTGAAGTTGTCCTCGTCGGGGCAGCCTCCCTGCCTGGATGGCGGAAGTGGCGATTTCCTGGCAGTTGCGCACGATCTTCTAAAAAGCTACCGGGAAAAATCCCGCTTGTTGAGCGGATACCTCTGCCCGCCCGATCAGCGCATTCAGACTTTCCTTGACGACTATCTTGCCGATGCCGCAGATGGCGCCGTACCCCGGCTGCCCGAAAACACGCTGATACTTGACCGCCATGGCGTGGCGAGGGAGCTTTCCCTGCCTGTGAACAAGAACGAGTTCAAGGGCGATTATGTCAGCAGTTATCGCATCCGCAACGGCGTGCTGCACAACCCGGTAAGCGACCGTCGCACGACCAAAGGCTTGTTCCATGTTGCCGAGGGCGGTCTGCCTATCCCCGGCGATAAAAAAGCGGTTCCCAAGGCCGTTTTCGCACGCCTGCTGCGCGAGGCATTCACCCCGCCGGAGCATTTGCTGCACCTGCCGTTTACCGCTGGGCAGCCTCAAGAAGCCGCGATGTTCGTCTCACTGCTGCTGCGCCCGGTAATCTGCCCCGAAATTCCGGGCCGCGAACCGGAAAAGATCATGGAGATTCGTTTCTTCGCGCCTGGCGGCCTGGTGAGCAATCTGGATTTTGTGGAAAGCATCTTCGGCAATGGCGGCAACCCGGTGCTGGCGTCGAACGATGTTGGGCTGGACGTCGATCACTGGTCCGGGCACACCGGCTGTGTGATTCTGGCCCCCCACCTGACCCGGTTCACCAAGAAAGAGCTGGGGCTACCCCACCAGGATGCTGCGACGCCGCGCCAACAAGCTGACGGCATGTGCTGGGTCGATGAAAAAGAGCGGTACAACGAGGGCTCTGCGTTCAAGATCACCGCTCGCGACGAGCGGGGTGTGATCGTCACTATTCTGGCCGACAATTACTTCGGATACTGCAAGAAAGAGGTTAAAACCCAAATCAGCTATGCCACCAACCTTTTCGGGCTGGCTGAAGAGGAACATGCGGGCGGCGCCCTGGCATTCCCTCGCCACAACCACGGCGAAGAGTTCGGCGTGGACAGCGTCACCCGCGTACCGGGTTACAGCTTCGAAGAGATCGTCGCCCACTATGGCGAATTGATGACCGTGCAGCCGGAAGGTTACGGCATCGACAAGCAACATCCAGAAGTCGTCTACGTGCCGCAGGATCTGCGCATGGATCTCCCCGCACAAACCATCAGCTGGGTGAAGGACGGCGCACCTCAGACCATCAAGCTGCGTCCGGACCATATCTACGTGCAGCCCAACGGCTACAAGATCGAGATGAAGAAGCATCCAGGTGCGCCATCATGGCGTCTGGTGGGTACGGATCCGGAAGGCACCTTCTGCCACAAGCCCTGCACAGTATCCGGCGGCGGAAAATCGGAAATCTCCAAATCGCTGAACGATGCGGTGATCTACGGACCGCTGTTCGTGGCCGATCTGGAAAAGGACCTTGTCAAGGTCGAAAAAATCATCCAGAAAGACTACTCCGGGCGCTTCAAACCGGGATTCGAGCATGAGGACCGGGATCCAGCCCGCGCCTTGCTCAGCACCGAACGCAGCCTGGGGTCGGTAATCAAAGTGCTCACCCCTTCCCCTTCCCATACCGAGGAATACAACGCCTGGCTGGAAGAAATTCCCGACCGCATTTTAGCGCTGGTGTTCATCATCAAGCGCATGTATCGCCCGGAATGGGGCGACAATTGGCGTAACCAGCTTTCGACGGATTTCGTAAACGGCCATCCCGGCCATGAGCTCAAGCTCGGCGATAGAAAGCTGGTCGGCTCCTATTTACGGATAGGTTTTGCGGAAAATGGCGCTTGGCGCGTATTCAAGCTACGCCAGGATTTCATCGCCGCCGACAAGGTGCAGATGGAGGACGACATCAGCGCATCGGTGGTCGTTCCCGCTTCATCCCTGCCCAATCTCTCGCCGAAAAGCGATGACCCTTCCGTCAAGCTCGTCCGTAACTGCGAGTATCGCCTGTTCCAGCGTCCGGACGAGGCGGTTCATCGCGGGTTCGATCGACAGACCGAACAGGACATGGCTCTTCGAGACAATTTTCTGGCGAATTTCGAACCGCTGCAAGGCGAAGCATTGACGAAAATTATCGATGACGTGGTGGGTCTCGACCAATACACCGATCCGATGCGCAAGGTTCTTCGCGAGGCCCATGAAGCCAATGAATATGTGGTGTCTTCCGCACATCCGCGCCTGGTGGACGGCAAACCGAGCAAGAATCCCCGCTACCTGCAACTACGTCCCGATTTCGCTAATCCGGTACGACGCTACGTGGCGGAAATCGGCGCCAGATTCAGTCGCCGGGTTCCTTTGGGCACCCCCGTCATCGAACCTGTCAACGCAGTGCTGGTGGGCCGTCGCAACAACCCGCCGGAACCCGGCATCCGCCCGCTGGCAGTGTATAACCCGATTCACTACCAGGAACTGCCTGAGCTGTTCATGGACTTCATCTGCAGCCTCACCGGCAAATCGCCGTCCACGACCGGTGCCGGCAGCGAAGGCGCGCTTACCAAAGGGCCGTTCAACGCACTCCGGCCCACTGTGGATCTCAACAATACGCTGGTGTCCTTCATCCTGACGGGTTACGCCGGTTATTCCACCGCAGCGGGTTATATCGGCCCGAATCACCGCGTTGACCATGACATCAGCCTACTCGTGCCGGAAATCTGGTCGCGCCTGAAACCGCAGGCAAGGGATCCGCGCTTCCTGATAGAAAACGGTTATATGGAAGAGATTCAGGATTTTCAGTATCAAGGCCGCCTGATTCAGGCAAGCCGCCTCGGCTATCGCATCACGGAACGCTTCGTGCACGGCTTCATGGGAAAAATGTTCGATGCGCCCCGTGCGGTATTCGGCGAGCAAATCCTGCGGCCGGAAACCCAGGATATGGCGGTATTCGTGGATGGCGTGGAAAATATCGTCGAAGCACAGCAAAAGGTGTCCCTCTGCTATCTGGAGGACGGCAGCGTGGAAGATGCCTGCCCGCCGCTCAAGGCCCTGCTCCACATCATGGCTAATGGCCATTATGAAGGCAAAGACGTGCACGACCCGGCCATCCGGGCCTTGTTTACCCGTGAAGCATTGCTTGCTTCGGATTGGTACCAGGAACGACTAGATACGAAGCAGTTAAGGGACATCCGACTTTGGGAACGCCATATCGCCTACCTGGACGCCTTTGCCCACCGCATCAGCCACCAGGACCTGGCTGAGCGGCTGGACATCCTGGAACGCCTCGAAAGCGCCAAGACCAAGCTGGAATGGGTAAAGAGCAAGACGTACCTGCAAAGTCTGAGCGGCACGATCGGTGCCGATCCGTTACGTCCGGTGCAGTCAAAAGCATAGATTCGTCATTGTGGCCGCAAAGTGTTGCTGGCCACTGCCCATGACGGGCCTGAGCTTGCCGTTGAATTTCCGGGAAGTAGGTCGGGCTTCAGCCCCGACCTACGATGGTGATTTCATGTTGACTGAATACTAACTGCCCGAAGCGGCTGCGCACACGAATTTCAGGACATCTTCATCCACACTACCTTCCAGCACCGGGACATCCGCTTGGCCGACCAGCTTCTGCCGGGTGATCACGCTCATATCCGCACGCTGCGCCTCGCTCGAAAGCATGACAGTAGTGCGCTTGGCGCAATCGACCCGCTGCTCCATCACCAGATACTTTACAACTTCGCGTCCGATCTTAAGCTCTTTTTCATCAGTGATCACGTATCGACTGGTAAATGTCAGCTGCGGCTTGGCACCCCGGATGCTGCTTTTGTCCACCTCGCGAAAATTATTGCTGATTTGGGATGCCTGCACCCATTCCGCCGCCTGAACCGGAAAATTGATGACGAGACCCAGAGCGGCAACGCCGGCACAATACCTTAAAACTTTTTGCATCAATTTACTCCTCCATTGAATCACATTAAACTTGCCGTCGCTCCCATCATACCAAACGCCATCCAGATAACGAATCCAAAGGAATCCAGCAATGAACAGAAGCCATAAAATTATCGGTGTTGCCATTTTCCTGTTGAGCATGACAGGGAACGCTTTCGCAGCCAGTACGATTTTCGAAGCCGCCCGGGATGGTACTCCGCAAGAGGTGGAAAAAATGCTGGCCGCCGACAGGAACCTGATCAACGCGCGCACCGAGCTCGGCTCCACACCGCTGCACATCGCCGCCACCCGTTCCAATCCGGAAATCGCCAAACTGTTGCTGGCCAAAGGCGCCGATATCAACGCCAAGGACAACAATGGTGCAGTCCCGCTGCATATCGCCGCCTACACCGGAAAGAAAGAATTGGTGGAGTTGTTCCTTGGCAAGGGCGCCGATGCCTACGCCAAGGACTTCCATAACGAAACTCCGAGGGACAAGGCCCATCATTCCCTGAGCCATGACATCAAGGGAATTCTGACGGTGTGGATGCTGAAAAACCCGCAGCCGGCCAAGAAAAAATAAACCTGGCTACTGGAGTTCCAAGGGGGCAGGTCTGCCGACCCAGTATCCCTGCGCATAATTCACCCCGAGGGCACGCAATTTTTCCAGAATCGCCTCGTCTTCCACGAATTCGGCAATGGTCTGAATTCCCATCACATGGCCGATGCGGTTGATCGCCTCGACCATGGCCAGATCAATCGGGTTTTGCACCATATTCTTAACGAACATGCCGTCAATCTTCAGGTAGTCCACCGGCAAATCCTTTAGATAAGCGAACGACGACATCCCGCTGCCGAAATCGTCGAGGGAAAACCGGCAGCCGGCCTGCTTTAATTCCTGCATGAATCGGCGCACGCGTTCAAGATTTGAAATCGCCACGGTTTCGGTGATCTCGAAGCACAGAACCGCGGGAGGAATCCGGTAGTGGCTGATCTGGTCGCGCAGGAATTCCGGGAAAAATTCGTCGTTCAGGCTTGCGCCGGAAAGGTTAACCGAGAAAATGCGCGACGAATGCGATTCTCCATGATCCAGATTTTCCATTATGGCCGCGAACAAAGTACGAATCACCCAGCGGTCAATCACCGGCATCAGGCCATAACGTTCGGCAGCGGGAAGAAAGGTTCCCGGCGAGATGATCTGGCCGTTCACATCGATTAAGCGCAGAAGAATCTCGCAGTGGCGCCCGTCTTCCTGCTCCTTGCCCAGCGGGAGGATAGGCTGGGAATAAAGGCAAAAACGCTGCTCTTCAAAAGCCTTGGAAATATCCGTAACCCAGCGCATTTCGCTCTGGCGCTGCATCAAATCTATGTTTTCCGGGCTGTACACGTTGACGCGATTGCGGCCCTTGTCTTTGGCTGCATAACACGCGGCATCGGCGCAACTCATCAAGTTCGCCGGGCTGCCGCTGTGTGCTGTAATCGGCGCCAAGCCGATGCTGACGCCCACTTCAAACGTCTTGCCTTCGCAGATAAAACGAAAATCCTGCACGATCTTGCGCAGCGTATTGGCTACTTTCAGAGCCTCATCCAGGCTGCGATGCTCCAGCAACACGCCGAATTCATCTCCGCCCAGCCTGGCCAAGGTATCGCCGCCATGGATTTGCGACCGCAACTTATCGGCCAACTGGCGCAACAGTTCATCCCCGGCGGCATGACCGGCGGTGTCATTCACCACCTTGAACTGGTCGAGATCCATGTACAGCAAGGCATGCTGGTCGCCGCTCGATTTTGTACTGTCGAGCAGTCGGGTGAGCCGAAGATCGAATTCTCGCCGGTTGATCAAGTTGGTCAACTGGTCATGGGCTGCCTGCCAAGCCAGTTGCTTGGCCAATTCTCGCGCTTGGGTGACATCGCGAAATACCAGTACCGAACCGATCGATTCCCCTGTCTGGTCGCGGATCGGCGCGACCGAACTTTCGATATCGAAATCGCGCCCGTCATTGTTAACCAGCAGCACGTTCTCGTAAACATTGACCGTCGCGCCCTCGACCGAACCATCGAAAGCGGGATGGTCGATTTGCTTGCGCGTAAAAGCATCAACGACATTGAACGCCCAACGCAGGGCCAGCCCTTGCACTTCTGCCAGCTTCCAGCCGGTGAGCTGCTCGGCGACCGGATTGAAATAAACCACTTTGCCTTCATCATCGGTAGTGATCACGCCATCACCAATCGAATCCAGCGTGACTTGGGCGCGTTCCTTTTCCTGGAAGAGCGCCCGCTCTGTCAACATCGTGCGCCGCATCACGTACAAGGCAATCATGGTGCCCAGAATGACAGCGACAAGCCCCAGCAAACCCATCAACAAAAGCGCGCTGCGATAAGAGGAAGCCGCCGCTGCCGAAACCTTGCGCCCCTGTTCTTTTTCCAGGTCGGTGAGCGCGGCAAGTTGCCCGATCACCCTACTCTGCGTAGGGATCACCTCATTGAGCAGGAAACGCTTGGCTTCGGCGAAACGCCCCTGCTGGAATAATCCCGCCACTTTGATCTGCAACTGCTCCCCATGCTTCGCCAGTTCGAGAGATTGAGTCAAGACGCGTTTTTCCTCTGGGTTAAGACCCAGCGCAATCAGGGTGTCACGCGCCTGAATGAAGTTCGCTGCCATGCAGCAACTCCTCGTCCCACTCGAATGGATCGGTCAGCAATGCCAGCCGATGCAGGCTGATGGCGCGTTCACGGGCAGCGGTCACCATCTCGAACACCAGTCCGATCTTGGCGTCATGCTCCTCGCTTAAAATCTCCATCCGCTCATGCAGCGCGGTGACGCGCGTCAGGCCAATGGCAGTCAGCCCCGCCATGAGCAGCAGCACCAGGCCAAAGCCGGCAAGGATGAGGGATTTCGAGTTCTTCAACACACTCAGGAATCCTCGCCGACGATAGCAACGTCGCTCAAAGCTTCCAATACTGGCACACCCGATTCATCCAACTGCACATGTTCGATCTGGGCGAAACGGCGGCTGATTTTCTGGCTGGTCACATGCACTTCCTCGGCATCCTCATGAGCCAGGCGGATATGATCCGCCAGCTTTTTCATGCGGGTGTCGAAGCGGGCGAATTCCTTGCCTAGCTTGCTCAACGCATCCTTGATGATGTGCACCTGCTTGCGGGTTTCCACATCCTTGATCACGGCCCGCGCAGTATTCAGAATTGCCATCATGGTGGTCGGCGAAACAATCCACACGCGCTTCTGCATCGCATAATCCACCACGTCGTCCTGATGGTGTCCGTGAATCTCGGCAAATACCGCCTCGGCCGGCACGAACATCACCGCGCCGTCGCTGGTTTCATCGGGAATAATGTATTTCTCGCTAATCGCGTCCACGTGTTTTTTTACGTCCGACTTGAACTGCTTCAGCGCTTGGGCACGGTCGCCCTCGGACAGTTCGGCCGCGAACATACGGTGGTAGTTTTCCAGCGGGAACTTGGAATCGACGGCGACATTGCCGGTCGGCTCAGGCAGCATCAACAGGCAATCGACGCGGTTGCCATTGCTCAGGGTTTGCTGGAAGGCATAGGATGAAGGCGGCAGAATGTTGCGCACCAGCGCCTCTAGCTGAACCTCGCCAAAAGCTCCACGCGAACGCTTGTCGCCAAGCAGTTCCTGCAGGCTCACCATGTTGGTGGTCAGACCGTCGATCTTCTTCTGCGCCTCGTCGATGGTCGCGAGCCGTGCCATGACGTTGGCGAAGGTCTCGTTGGTTTTTTTGAATCCCTCGTCCAGCCGCTCTGTCACTTTGCCGCTGATCTGTTCGAGGCGGCCATCCACCGACTTGGTCAGGGATTCGATGGCGGTAGTCAGCTGCTGGGTAGTATTGCGCAGGGTGGACTGAATCAGTTCCTGGTTGGCGCGCACCTGCTCTGCCGACTGCGCCAGCAACGCCTCGCGGGTCTGGGCAAGGCTGGCGCCCTGGGATAGTTGCAGCTTTTCCAGTGCATCGCGGCTCAACTGTAGTTCCTGGGAGATCGACCCGCGCAGGCGCTCGGCATTTTCCGCCGCGGCCGAATTCATGCGGTCGCCCTGATTGGCCAATCCCTGGTGCAGGTCGGACAGCATGGCGCGGTGCTTCTCCTCCATGATCTGCGCCACCACGGCCGGCAGTTCATCCTGGCGGCGAACCAGCCCGGCAAACCGGAACCCCAGCCACACGGCGGCGGCCAGGATAAGCATCAGCAGTATGCCGATCAGGATTTCAGGCATGATTTCCCCTAAATAAATGGAAGGGAGAGTATAACGCATCACCGCTGGCGCCGTGACCAGTCGGGACAGCCGAACCTCCAAATGAAAAATCCCCCGCTTCCCGATTTGCAGATCGGAGAAGCGGGGGATTTTTAACAGGTTATGCCGTTACCGACCTGACCTCTTGCGCTCGTTCTCCGTCAGAAAACGCTTGCGGATACGGATCGACTTAGGCGTAATTTCCACCAGCTCGTCGTCGTCGATGAATTCCACCGCGGACTCCAGCGTCATCTTGATCGGCGTGGTCAGACGTACAGCCTCATCGGTGCCGGAGGAACGCACGTTGGTCAGTTGCTTGCCCTTGATCG
>CAZLJK010000080.1:0-12400 GCA_964559825.1 uncultured Sulfuricella sp.
TCGATCCGGGCACCATGAGCCCGTTTCAGCACGGCGAGGTGTTCGTCACCGAGGATGGCGCCGAAACCGATCTCGATCTTGGTCACTACGAGCGCTTCTCCCAGGCGAAGATGAAGAAGAGCAACAACTTCACCACCGGGCAGATCTATGAAAGCGTGATCAAGAGAGAGCGTCGCGGCGATTATCTGGGTGGGACGGTGCAGGTGATTCCGCATATCACCGACGAAATCAAGAATTTCGTGCGTCTCGGTGCGGGGGACGCGGAAGTTGCGATTATCGAAATCGGTGGCACCGTGGGCGATATTGAATCTCTGCCCTTTCTTGAGGCCATCCGTCAGATGGGCGTGCAGCTGGGGCGCAATAACACCTGCTACGTTCACCTCACGCTGGTGCCGTACATCGCCTCGGCAGGGGAAATCAAGACCAAGCCGACCCAGCATTCGGTGAAGGAACTGCGTTCAATCGGTATCCAGCCCGACGTGTTGCTGTGCCGTGCCGACAGGCAACTGCCGGACGATGAACGGCGCAAGATCGCCCTGTTTACCAATGTGGAAGAAAAGGCAGTTATTTCCGCCGTGGATGCGGATAGCATCTATAAAATTCCCGGCCTGCTCCATCAGCAGGGACTGGACGAGATCGTCTGCAAGAAGCTTGAATTGACCCCGCCTCCGGCAAATCTGGGCAAGTGGGAAAGTCTGGTCTTTGCCCTGGAGCACCCGCAACACAGCGTGAACATCGCCCTGGTTGGCAAGTACGTGGATCTGACAGAGTCCTACAAATCCCTGTCGGAATCATTGATACACGCCGGCATACACACCCTGAGCAAGATCAAGATTCATTACATCGATTCCGAGTCGTTGGAAACCAGCGGCACCGGGGCCCTTGAAGGCATGGATGCGATTCTGGTTCCAGGTGGCTTCGGCAAGCGCGGCGTGGAAGGCAAGATTGCGGCGATCCGCTATGCTAGAGAGAAGCGTGTGCCTTACTTGGGTATTTGCCTCGGCATGCAGTTGGCAGTGATCGAGTACGCTCGCGACAAGGCCGGCATGGCGGGCGCGCACAGCACCGAGTTCGAGCCGGACACCCCCTATCCGGTAGTTGCGTTGATCAGCGAATGGCGTGCTCGCGACGGCAGTATTGAAGTGCGCGATGTCAATTCCGATCTGGGCGGAACCATGCGTCTGGGTGGTCAGGAATGCCTGCTTCAGCCAAATTCGCTGGCGCGAAAAATTTATGGCGCCGAGCGGATCACCGAGCGGCATCGCCATCGCTATGAGGTTAACAACAGCTTGCTGCCCAAACTGGAACAGGCCGGTATGCGGGTCAGCGGGCGATCGGTGGGCGGAGAAGACCTGTGCGAGATGATCGAACTGCCAGACCACCCCTGGTTCGTCGCCTGCCAGTTCCATCCCGAATTTACTTCCACGCCGCGCGATGGCCATCCCCTGTTCAAGTCCTACGTGGAAGCGGCGGTACAGCAGCACGCCCTGAATGCCCTGAGCGGCACACAGAAGGAAGCAAAATGAAGCTTTGTGGTTTTGAAGTCGGTCTGAATCAGCCCCTGTTCCTGATCGCCGGTCCATGCGTGATCGAATCCCGGCAGATGGCGCTGGATACCGCCGGAGCGCTGAAGGAGATGTGCGCAGACCTGGGCATCAATTTCATCTATAAATCCTCCTATGACAAGGCTAACAGAAGTTCATCAAAATCCTTTCGCGGCAAAGGGATGGACGATGGTCTTGATATTCTGGATGAAGTTAAGCGCCGGATTAAAGTGCCCGTCCTGACCGACGTGCATGCCATTGAGGAAATCGCGCCGGTTGCAGCGGTGGTGGACGTGCTGCAAACCCCCGCCTTCCTTTGCCGACAGACCGATTTCATCCACGCGGCGGCAAGCGCGGGTAAGCCGGTCAACATCAAGAAGGGGCAGTTCCTGGCGCCCTGGGACATGAAGAACGTCGTTGAGAAGGCCCGGGAGGCTAGCGGTCAGGACAACATCATGGTTTGCGAACGCGGCGTATCGTTCGGCTACAACAATCTGGTTTCCGACATGCGCTCATTGATGGTCATGCGCGATACCGGTTGCCCGGTGGTGTTCGACGCCACCCATTCGGTGCAGCTCCCCGGCGGGCAGGGAGACAAAAGCGGCGGGCAGCGCGAGTTTGTGCCTGTACTGGCCAGGGCTGCGGTCGCCAGCGGAATTTCCGGCCTGTTCATGGAAACTCATCCCAATCCCGACCAGGCCTTGTCCGACGGACCCAATGCCTGGCCACTGGACAAAATGCGCGGCCTGCTGGAAACCCTGAAGCAATTGGATGCGCTGGTAAAGAAACAAGGATTCGCCGAACAGGATTGCTGAAACACCTGGCGTGTCGGTTTGAGTAACTGAATTAAGTTGTGAGCTAATAAATAATATTAAGGAAAAGAAATGAGCGCAATCGTAGATGTAATCGCTAGAGAAATTCTGGATTCCCGCGGCAATCCGACCATAGAAACCGACGTACTGCTCGAATCCGGCATCATCGGGCGGGCTGCCGTACCGTCAGGCGCCTCCACCGGGAGCAAGGAAGCCGTCGAATTGCGCGATGGCGACAAGCAGCGCTACTTCGGCAAGGGCGTACTGAAAGCAGTCGAGAACGTGAACACCGAAATTTGCGAAGCGATCATCGGCCTGGATGCCGAAGAGCAGACTTTTATCGACCGCACCCTGATCGAACTCGACGGGACTGACAACAAAAGCCGTCTGGGAGCCAATGCGCTGCTCTCCGTGTCGCTGGCTGTAGCGAAGGCCGCCGCCGAGGAATCCGGCTTGCCGCTTTACCGTTATCTGGGTGGCGCTGGCCCGAAGAGGCTGCCCGTGCCGATGATCAACATCATCAACGGTGGCGCGCACGCCAGCAACAGTTCGGACATCCAGGAATTCATGATCATCCCGGTGGGCAGTCCCAGTTTCCGCGAAGCGCTGCGTTGCGGCGCCGAAGTCTTCCACACTCTGAAAAACATCCTGGCCAAGCGCGGTCTGGCCACGACCGTGGGCGACGAAGGCGGCTTCGCGCCACGCCTTTCCTCCAACGAGGAAGCGCTGCAGTTCATCATGGAAGCCATCGAAACGGCGGGCTATCTGCCGGGCTCCGACGTGGTGATCGGCCTGGATTGCGCCAGTACGGAGTTCTACCAGGACGGCAAATACATCCTCAAGGCGGATAATCTGGAGTTGACCGCTGTCCAGTTCACCGACTACCTCGCCGCCTGGACCGACAAGTACCCGATCCTCAGCATTGAGGACGGCATGGCCGAGAACGACTGGGAAGGGTGGGCCATGCTGACCGAGCGCATGGGCAAATCGATCCAGCTGGTAGGAGACGACCTGTTCGTGACCAACACAAAAATCCTGCGCGAGGGCATTCAGAAGGGCGTAGCCAATTCCGTCCTGATCAAGGTGAACCAGATCGGCACGCTGACCGAAACCTTCGCCGCCATCGAAATGGCCAAAAACGCAGGTTACACCACCGTGATTTCACACCGTTCAGGCGAAACCGAAGACACCACTATCGCCGACATCGCCGTGGCCACCAACGCCATGCAGATCAAAACCGGCTCGATCAGCCGCTCCGAACGCATCGCCAAATACAATCAGTTGCTGCGGATCGAGGAGGAGTTGGGCGACGCGGCGAGCTATGCGGGGCGAGAGGCTTTTTACCAACTAAAGTAAGAAGCTTCGCAAGATGCGCTGGCTGACTCTGATTTTTGTCGTGCTGATTGCTGCGCTTCAATATCCCTTGTGGCTGGGGAAGGGCAGTTGGTTGAGGGTATGGGATGTCGACCGCTCGGCTACGCAGCAGAAGGAAATCAACCAGAAATTGAGAGCGCGCAACGCATCACTCGATGCCGAAGTGCGCGATCTCAAGCAGGGTTACGATGCCATCGAGGAGCGCGCTCGTAGCGAACTGGGCATGGTCAAGCGCGACGAGATTTTTTTCCAGGTGCTGGAAGAGTCGAAGCCGGCGGTACGCCAGGAACCTGGCGTGCCGCAGAAAGTCGATCCGCAATAGACGGCTTTCCGTAAACGGCAACTCATTACTTATGGCCGATCATCGATGTTGCCAGAGTTTGCGGTTTTCAACTATTTGATGGTCCAGCAATAACTGTGTAAATTCGGCGGCGGGTAGCGGCTTGCTAAAAAAGTAGCCTTGAATCTCGTCGCATTTTTCCTTGAACAGGAAGGCATGTTGCTTGATGTTTTCCACGCCTTCGGCGACGACATTTAGCTTGAGGCTATGCGCCATGGCGATCACGGCCCGGGTAATGGCGATATCCTCGTCGTCGTCAGGGATCCCGTGCACGAAAGAGCGGTCTATTTTCACCGTGCTGATAGGGAAGCGCTTCAAGTAGCTCAGGGAAGAATAGCCGGTACCGAAATCGTCAATATTTATGCGCACGACGCCCATCGCCTTGATTTCCTGAAGCGCCTTGATGGCGCTTTCCGGGTTCTTCATGAGCATGCTCTCGGTAACTTCCAGTTCCAGGAAGTTGGCGTCGAGTCCTGTTTCACGGAGCACGTCGCTCACGCACTTGACGATATCGTTTTGCTGGAACTGGCGGGCGGAAAGATTGACCGCCACCCTCAGAAGGCCGAATCCGTCATTCTGCCATTCCTTGTTTTGCGCACAAGCGGTACGCAAAACCCACTCTCCGACTGGTGTGATCATTCCTGTTTCTTCCAGGAAAGGGATAAATTCATCGGGCGGCACGGTTCCCCTTGACGGGTGTTCCCACCGCAACAGCGCTTCCATGCTTAGAATATGCCCGGTCTTCATGTCAACCTTGGGCTGGTAGTGCAAAACGAATTCATTGCGCTCCATGGCGTGGCGCAGTTCATTTTCCATTGTCATGTGTTCGAGCGTTCGGCTGTTCATCTCCTTGGTATAGAACTCAAAGCTGTTTTTGCCGTCCTCTTTGGCGCGATACATCGCCGAATCGGCATTCTTGATCAGTTCATCGATGTCGACGTTATCCAGCGGGTAAACCGCAATACCGACGCTAGCCGTCACAAATACTTCATGGTTGTTGAGGAACATAGGTAACGCAATGCTATCGATGATTTTTTTCGCCACGATGCTGGCGTCGGACACATTGCCGATTTGCTCCAGAATCACGGTAAATTCGTCTCCACCCAGGCGAGCAACCGTGTCTTCATCGCGAATGCACTCTGTCAGCCTTTGCGCCACGTTCTTCAGCAATGCATCCCCGATACCATGTCCCAGCGTGTCGTTGATTACTTTAAAACGGTCCAGATCGAGGAACATTAGCGCCATCATTTTCCCGTTGCGCTCAGCCTTTGCCATGGCATGCCTCAGCCGATCCCGGAACAGGGCGCGGGCGGGCAGGCCGGTGAGCGTGTCGTAATGGGCCAGGTAAGCCAGGCGCTCTTCCGTCTGTCGGCGCTCGATGGCGATTTTGGAAATATTAACTGCCAGTTTGACCAGTTCCATATCATGCGAATCCGGATTGTTCGGTTCGATGTAATAGGTTGCGATGGCGCCCAGCATGCTGCCGCTCGATGAGATGATCGGCGCGGCCAGGTTTGCGCGCAAGCCATGGCTTTGCGCCAGATGGCGCCATTCCGCCCAGGCCGGTTCTTTCGCAATATCCAGCAAGCCGCTGGATATCCCGTGGGGAGTACCGTTAAAGGCATGGATAGGCAGCTTGCCCAGCTCCTGAACATAGCCTGCCGGCAGGCCGGCCGCTGCGGAATGAAACAGATGCAGGCCCGGCTCGTCGGGAAGCAGGAACGAACAGAACATCTTGCCTGACTGTTCTTCGATATTGCGTGCCAGCATGCCTAGCATATCGACCAGCGGCGTGCCATTTATGATCGCTTCCAGGATGCGTTTCTCACCGGCCAGCAGGACTTCGGCCTGTCTGCGCTCGGTTACATCGTGAAAACTCCATACCCGACCTATGCTTTCTCCGTCAACTTGCTGCGGGCTTGAGTTCCACTCGAATGTCCGGCCATCCTTCAGTTCCAGGATTCCATGACTATCCGTGCCGGATTTGACATTGGTTCCTCTCAATTCAATCAGTTTTTTTAGAAAATTGTGCGGGTCGATCAACTGGCCTACCACAACCCCCAACATCTGGTTATGGTCCTCCGAAGTAACAACCATCTCTGGAATTCGCCACATCTCAATGTATTTTTGGTTGAAGCGTGTGATTCCTCCCAAACTGTCCGACACGAGAATGCCGTCTGCCGTTGATTCTAAAGTCGCTCCCAGCATCGAGAGTGAACGCTGCAAATGTTCCTGCATCTCTTTGCGTGCCTTGATTTCCTGAAGTGCCGTGCTCAAGCTGCGTATCGGAATGGCACGTAATAAATAAAACGCGGTTGCCCCGATCACCATGCCGAGCAGGCCGAATAGCCCGGTGTCAAATAACAGGGGCCGTAAAGAGCGGCTGATCTCAAAACGACCGAAAACCTTGCCTGATTCCTTTAACTCGACGGTCTGCGTCATGCCAGGCAGATCCAGCGGTTTCTCAAATTCATCGATCACCCTGTTTTCGGAATTAATAATGATGCGAAATGTTTTCGGATTGTCCGTGGCTAGCCTGTGGGCAATCGTTTGTTGTATCGTCGCCAGCCTGGCATGGCTTAATCCATGATTGGCGCCAATTTCCCTGGCGATAATGCCTGCGCATAATTCCGCCTCGGCCTTGAGATCATTCGCCTGATGCCAGTAACCGATAACGAAATAAGCAAGCGGCAAGGCGAGGGCGGCCAAAATGGCTGCCCCTCCCGCAATCAGGTTTATCGACAATCCCAAGCTCGGCTCTTTAATTGTCATTTTTATTGACCCCATATTCTTGTTTTTTTAACCTATCCATCGGCGGAAAAAAACAATGAATCTATTCTTGCCGATCCTTCGATACATCCCCTGGATGGATCAATAGACGGCAACCTTGACTTTGCCATTTTCAAATTGGCTTAAATTAGCGATGGCATCCTTGCCCAGCACCAGGCGAACGTCGATATCCACCCGCAGGCCTTCACTCTGAATCAACGCCGACGGGTTGGGCAGGCTTGATTTAAGGCGTAAGGCTTCCGCTTGGTAGCCTTCCCGGTATTGGATTTGTGAAGTCGGTAGTTGGTAAGGCTTTTGGTTGGTTAACCTTGCCGTCGGCAAACCATCGACGTGGAGAAAGTTAGCAACTTTTTTTGCCATGCCGGTCACGCCGTTACCGTTGGAAACTTCTAGATGGAATTTTCTGGTTTCGGGGTTGGATTTCTCAGCGGCTTGCGTCGGCGCGGCATTCGTGCGTAACTCATACACGTTCGGCGTTATTGCCACCATCCGGCTGCGGCTTTCCACCAATTCGACGCGGGTGGAAGGCCTGGTGATGACGCCTCGGTCCTTGGGCAACGAAAGGGTTTGTTCCGGTTCTCCGGAAGAAGCCGTCATTGGCTTTGCGCCGCTATCCGGTGTTGCGACCGCAGCTTCGCCCTTGTTTTGCGGAGTGACACTTTGCGCGGCTAGATTAAAAACCTGCAGAGATTTGTCCTTGTTGCCGGCCTTGGCATAGGCCAGCCCAAGATTGTTGTAGGCGCTCTGGTTGCCGGGCTGAAGCTCGGTGGACTTTTCAAGGGCAGCCACCGACTCGCCGTAAAGGCCGTGGAGATAATAGGTGTAGCCCAGGTTATTGTAGATATGGGCGGCATTGGGAGACAGTCGAACCGCCGCCTGGAGTTCCTCCAAGGCCTCCGCATATTTCCCCTGCATGGCGTAGACCACGCCCAGTCCATTTCGCGCCTCGGCGAAATTTTCATCGGCCGCCAAGGCTTTCCGGAAGGCCAGCATGGCTTGGTCGTAGCGCTTCTGTCCCTGGTAGTAGCGGCCCAACTGGTAGAAGGCGTCCGGCTTTAGGTTGGAGTCCCTGACACTGGTGAACGGCTTGATGCTCCATGTTTCGTTTCCGGCGCTCTGGTAAGATGCGCAACTGCTCAATAAAGGCAGCAGACAGGCTGCTTTTAAAACAATTTGTGCTGTTTTCATCGTGGCCTCCATCAATTAGGCTATTGGCCCGACAGCGTCGGCAGCAAGACTCGGTACACCTGAATAAATGCCGGGCCAAGCAAAACCAGAAGCAATGAAGGGAAGATAAAAAATACCAACGGGAAAAGCAGTTTCAGCGGTATTTTTGCGGCTGTTTCTTCCGCTCTCAGCCTGCGTTTGGTGCGCAAATCGTCCGCGTAAACACGCAACGAATCCCCCATGCTGGTGCCGAAGCGGTCTGCCTGTATCAGCATCGCCACCAGGGTGTCCACTTCCGCCACCCCCGTCCGCAGCGCAAGATTGCGCAAGGCTCTTTCCCGCGAACTGCCGGCACGCAGTTCCAGAGTGACCAAATGCAATTCCTCCGCCAGGGCCAGGCTTTTCAGGCGGATTTCCTCTGCTACCCGGGTAATGGCGGCATCCAGACCCAACCCGGCTTCTACGCAGACCAGCATCAAATCGGTCGCGTCCGGAAAATTCTCGAATATTTCCCGCTGGCGATGAGCGATGCGGCGCGCCAGAATAAAATTAGGGAGGTAATAGCCGACAGTGGCCGATCCCAGCAGCAGCGCCAACAGAGTCTTTGTTTCGAGATTCCAGCCCGCGATGGCGCTGTACAAAAACAGCGTTAGGGGCAGAGCGACTGCCAGGATGGTTTTGACCGCGAAATAAAGCAGGATGGGCGATGCGCCGCGATAGCCGGCATTCATGAAACGAATGCGCAACGCCGAATTTTCCCACCCCTCGCCCGGAAGAGAGAGTTTGGCGATGGGAGCGCTCAGCTTGACGATGGATTCCGTCCATTTCGAGAGCGTTTTCTTGTCGCTGGCTTCGCCCTGTTTCAGCATGTCCAGCCGCCCTCTGAGCCGACTAGGACTCAATTGCGAGAGTACCGCCATCGTAACCAGGGTCACCGCGGCAAAAATGATTGCCAGAAAAATGAATTGTATCGTCGTCATGGTGCGTGCTCCTCTTTATGACAAGCTAATCCCGTTACACGCGAATTTTGATAATTCGCCACATCCAGAAAATTCCCAGAACCATCATGATTGCCGCGCCTCCCATCATCTTCAGGCCCATGGGATCGCCCCACAGGGGGGTAAGAAAATCCGGGTTGAGGAGGTTGATGGCCCCAGCCAGAGCGAATGGCATGATACTCAGGATCCAGGCCGACATGCGCCCCTCCGCGGAAAGAACCCGAACGGCCCCAAGCAGTTTGAGACGGCCCCTGATGATGATGCTGATATTGTCGAGCAGTTCTGTCAGGTTGCCCCCGGTTTCCCGTTGGATCAGCACGGCGATCACGAAATAGCGCAGATCGGTGCTGGGCACGCGGGTGGTCAAGTTGGCCAAGGCATCCTGCATTGAGACGCCGAAATTCACCTCGTCCGAGGTGATCCGGAATTCGCCGGAGATCGGTTCGGCCATTTCCTCGCCGACCATTTTCAACCCGTTCTGCAGCGCATGGCCGGCACGCAGGGCACGGCCGATCAGATCGAGGGCCTCCGGCAGTTGTTGTTCCATTTTCAGCAAGCGAGCGCTCCGTGCGCGCATGGCGTAAATCGAAGGAAGCGTGGAGCTTGCTGCGCCGAGGATGATACAGACCGTCGGCAGTTGGTTGAACATGGCGGCGGCCATGAAGACCCCCACTCCGGTGAGGGCGGAAGCACCCAGCAAGAACGCAACACTCCAGCTCAAGCCGGATTGCTGCAACAGGCGGTCGATTTGGTGTATGCGCGGGATTTGCAGCAGCAGGCGCTCCATCGCCGGCACTTCGCTGAGCAGGCGCTGTTTCAGGATGGAAGCCTGCGCATTGTCGCCTGATCCAGCCGACATGGAGCGCAGACGGCGCACGATACGTTTCGATTCCGGCCCTTTGTAGCTGTTCCAGGTGAGGTAGGCACCTTCCACAAACAATACCGCGGCGACAAAGGAAAGTGTCACGAAGGTGTAGTAGAGATAGTCCACGGCTGTCTCCTAGGCGTAAAGCTTGGATGGATCGAATAGCCTGTCCGGAAGGACTATTCCATAGGAAAGCAGCCGGTCCGTGAATTTCGGGCGCACTCCGGTGGCGGAGAAGTGGCCGATGACTTCGCCATCCGGCGCCACCCCGGTCTGCTTGAAAGTAAAAATATCCTGAGTGGTGATAACGTCCCCCTCCATCCCGGTCACCTCCTGGATGCTCACTACCTTGCGCTTGCCGTCGGACAGCCTGGCGATCTGGATAATGACGCTGATGGCGGAACTGACTTGTTGACGCGCCGCCTTCGGCGGCAGGTTCAATCCGGCCATGCCGATCATGTTTTCCAGCCGGGTCAAAGCATCGCGTGGCGTGTTTGCGTGGATTGTGGCCATCGATCCCTCGTGGCCCGTATTCATTGCCTGCAACATGTCGACCGCTTCGGCGCCACGCACTTCGCCCAGGATGATGCGGTCCGGGCGCATCCGCAGCGCGTTTCGTACCAGGGTCCGCTGGGTGACTTCGCCTTTACTTTCGATGTTGGGCGGGCGCGTTTCCAGGCGGACGACGTGGGGCTGCTGGAGCTGCAATTCTGCCGCATCTTCTATGGTTACGATCCGTTCGGAAGAAGCGATGTAGCTGGAAAGAATATTGAGCATCGTCGTCTTGCCGCCGCCGGTGCCACCGGAAATCAGCATGTTCACCTTGGCCTTGGCAAGCCCGCCGAGCATTTCCGCCATATCTGGCGTCAGGCTCTTGTGCTGGATGATGTCATCCATTTTCAAGGGAATCACGGCGAATCGCCGGATCGACAAAATCGGTCCATCAATTGCCAGGGGCGGGATGATCGCATTGACCCGCGAGCCATCCGGCAGGCGTGCGTCCACCATCGGGCTGGATTCGTCGATGTGGCGGCCGACTCGCGATACGATTTTGTCGATGATCTTGAGCAAGTGAGCGTCGTCGTTGAAGCTGACGTCGGTCAGTTCGAGTTTGCCGGCGCGCTCGACATAGACCTGGCGGTAGGTATTCACCAGTATGTCCGAAATCGTCGGGTCGGCCAGCAGAATCTCCAGCGGGCCAAGCCCGAGCATTTCATGCTGGATATCGCGCACGATGTTCTTGCGCTCGATCTCGTTGATGACCACGCTTTCTTCCATCAACAAGCGTTCCACCAGCGTTTTAAGTTCTTCCCTTAGCCTCTCCGGTGGCAGGCTTTCCATGACGGCCAAATCGACCCGGTCCAGCAGGGCGCGATGGATGCCGGCTTTCAGGTTCTGGTAAGAGTGACTATCTGTCGCCAAGGCTTTTTGCGGCAGCACTTGAATGTTGTCCGATCTACCGTGGATGTTTTCCAGCCTGTCCCTTAATGACATGATTCTCTCCTTTTAGTCCCGTGTCACGAGCCCAACTGCTCGGGATTCGGGGCTTTCAACTAGGCCCGGCGCAACAAGCGCGACCACCATCCTTCGGCTACGGCAATTTGTTCCTGTACCAGGGTTTGACTCAGATCCTGGATGCATTTGGCGACCGGATTGTTCTTCGCCATCTTGATTAAAGGAACGCCCTGATTTATTGACGCGGCGACCGCGTTGAAGCTGTTCGGCACGGTCTTGTAAACTTTTGTCCCCAGTGTCTGCTCGACATCTTCGAGGCTGATATCGCTGTTCTTCTCATAGCGGTTGATGAGCAGGCGGATTTTTTTCGTGGGGTATCCCAGGGACTTGAAAACACCGTTAAGTCGCTTTGCATCGCGAATGAATGGCAGGGTCATTTGCATGATCGGAAAAATAATGTTGCAGCGATCTAGCGCCTTGATGCTGACCGGGTTGAAGGCGCGACCGATGTCCAGAATTACATAGTCGAACTGTCTGGTTGCCAGTTCGAGCAATTCCTCGATGTGCTCCGGCCTGACTTCCATTGCCTGGCCTGGGTCTTCAGGGGAAGCCAGCACGCCGTAATTGGGCAGCACCTGAACCAGGCTGGAAGCTAGGAGAGAGGCATCCAGCCGCTGGATGTTGAGCGCAATATCCGCCAGATTGGTGGTCGGCTTGGTGTCCGATATGAACAGCGAGGCGTCGCCGGAATCGAGGTTGAGATCCATCAGAATCACTTTTTTATTCTCCAGGGCGGCCAGGGCATAGCCGACATTGGCGGCCAGGAAGGTCGCTCCGCTTCCCCCCTTGCACGGGGTGAATGCGATGATCTTGCCTTTCTGCGGTTGAACATGGCTTAATCCCGTCTTGCGTTCGATCCGCGCAATGGCCGCAAGAATGGCCTCCTTGCTGGCCGGCGAGGGTATGATTTCGCGCACGCCGATGCGCATGGCGTTGATCAGGAAATCCGGCGTCTGATTGGAGCACAGCATGATGAATGACATGCCGGGATGGTA
>CAZLJK010000081.1:0-12385 GCA_964559825.1 uncultured Sulfuricella sp.
AGCGTGGTGGCGGAATCCAGTCCGCCCGACAGTAGCACGACGGCTTTGTTCAAGATGGCCTTCTCCTTAAATGGCTTCCAATTCTACACGGTGAGCCTCCGGTTTTGAATCGAACTCGAAAAGCGATAAAATCGCCTCTTTTTGCAGGAAACCCTCATGATCTGGAAGCCTAATGTCACCGTGGCGGCGGTGATCGAGCAGGACGGAAAATTCCTCATGGTGGAGGAAGAGACCGGTGAGGGCATTCGCTTCAATCAGCCTGCCGGCCACTGGGAAGTGGATGAGACCCTGGCGCAGGGCGCAGTACGCGAGGCGCTGGAAGAAACCGCTTATCATTTCAGTCCGGAATGGCTGCTGGGCGTTTATCGCTGGCACCACCCCCGCAAGGACATCACCTATCTGCGTTTTGCCTTTGCCGGGAGGGTGCTTGGGCACGAGACGCAACGGCAGTTGGATAGCGGTATTCTGCGCGCCGTATGGCTGAGCCAGGAAGAGATCCGCGCCACTGCGGAGCGTCACCGCAGTCCGTTGGTGCTGAAATGCATTGAGGATTATCTGGCCGGTACACGCTATCCTCTGGAACTGGTCACCCACTTTTCCTGATGCGGGCATGGCTGGCACTTTTGATGATGTGCGTCGGCCTGACGGCGCAGGCCGACGAGGTCCACATCTGCTTCAACTATGATTGCGCCGTCGGCGCCACGGTCAAACTGGATGAGAATGTGCTGCACGTTGTGGGAAGGCTATTGCTCCGTTCCAGTGACGCAGCCAGGGAACGCGAAGCGATTGCCCTGGCGATTGGACTGTTCGAGGTTTTTGCCGGGCAGCAGACCCCGACCTGGGCCGATAAAGGCCGCAATGTGGACGATGATGGCGTGGAGGGGCGGATGGACTGTATCGATGAATCCGCTAATGCTTCAAGCTACCTGCGTTTGCTTGAAAATAAAGGCTGGCTTAAGTACCACCGTGTTCTGGAACCGCTGAAGAGGGCGCCGCGTCTGCTGGACGACCATTGGGCGGCGCGTATCGTGGAAAATAAGACGGGCCAGGAGTTCGCGGTGGACTCCTGGTTTTTCGACAATGGACAACCGGCATTCGTGGTGCCGCTGGAAGAATGGCGTAATGGAGCGGAACCCAATGAATAACAAGCGTGTGGTGGTAGGCATGTCGGGCGGGGTGGATTCCGCTGTCGCCGCGTTGCTGTTGAAGCGGCAGGGTTTTGATGTGGTCGGCCTGTTCATGAAGAACTGGGAAGACGACGACACCGAAGACGGCTATTGCCCGGCCAAGCAGGATTTCATGGACGTGCTGGCGGTGGCCGACAAGATCGGCATCGAGGTCGAGGCGGTGAACTTTGCCAAGGAATACCGCGAGCGGGTGTTTGCACTGTTCCTGCGCGAATACCAGGCCGGCCGCACCCCCAACCCGGACGTGCTGTGCAATTCGGAAATCAAGTTCAAGGCCTTTCTCGATCATGCCATCGCGCTCGGCGCCGACAAGATCGCCACCGGCCATTATGCACGGGTGCGGGAGCGGGCCGGGCTGTTCGAACTGCTCAAGGCGGAGGACGGCGGCAAGGACCAGAGTTATTTTCTGCACCGCCTCAATCAGGCGCAGCTGTCCCGAACCCTGTTCCCGCTGGGTGAGATGTACAAGCGCGAGGTGCGCGAGATCGCCCGCGAGGCCGGCCTGCCGATCCATGCCAAGAAGGACAGCACCGGCATCTGCTTCATCGGCGAGCGTCCGTTCCGCGAATTCCTTTCCCATTACCTGCCGAAGCAGCCGGGCGACATGGAAACGCCGGAAGGCAAGGTGGTGGGGCGGCACGAAGGGCTGGCCTATCACACCATCGGCCAGCGCCAGGGGCTAGGCATCGGCGGGCAGGGCGAGCCGTGGTTCGTCGCCGGCAAGGATATGGCGCGCAACGTGCTGGTCGTGGTACAGGGGCATGACCATCCCGCCTTGTTCAGGGGGTCGCTGGTTGCCGCCGACCTGTCCTGGGTTTCGGGCCATGCGCCCCACACGGATTGGGTGTATGCCGCCAAGATACGCTACCGTCAGGCGGATGCGCCTTGCTGTATCCGTCGCCTGGACAGGGAAGGCGGTGTGATAGATTTCGCCCAGCCGCAATGGGCGGTGACGCCGGGCCAGTCGGTGGTGGTGTATGAAAGCGAAGTGTGCCTGGGGGGCGGAGTGATTCAATAGACAGGTCGGGTGGGCACATTTTTGTGCCCACGCGGAAACTGACCGGTGGGCACAAAAACGTGCCCACCCTACGTCAAGCCGAAGGCGGCAGGGTGTCCTTGAAAGACGTGCGTTGTGACAGCTTGTCGGCGAGCCGGGCGAGCACCGGATGGGCTCTTCGCCATTCAATTTCCGGGAAGCGCAGGTCGAGGTAGCCCATGGCGCATCCCGTGGCGATATCCGAAAGATTGAAGAATTCACCGGTGCACCAGCTCTTGTCCCCCAGCTCTTCCGCCATCGCATCGAGACCGCGGAACACTTTCTGTTCCTGGCGTGCGATCCAATCCGCGCTTTGCTGCGCTTCCGGCCGTTTCTTCTCGATATAGATCGCGGCGGCGGCATCGGAGATGCCGTCCGCCAGCGCCTCCCAGCGGCGCACGGTCAGACGCTGGCGACCATCCTTGGGTATCAGCTGCGACACCGGGCTGACCGTGTCGAGATATTCGACGATTACGCGCGAATCGAACAGAGTGTGCTCGTCGTCCAGCACCAGGACCGGCACCATGCCGAGCGGATTGTAGTCGGGTACGCGGGTGTTCGCCTCCCAGGGGCTGTCGATTACTTGTTCGCATTCGATGCGTTTTTCCGCCAGGACGATGCGCACCTTGCGCGCAAACGGGCTGGTCGGAGTCATGATCAGTTTCATTTTCTTGCTACACCTGCGTCAGTTTAATAATCTTGCGCGGACGGTATTCCTCCATCCGGTCGAAGTTGAGGTAGCGGTAGATATTGTCGGCTTCGGGAGTGATCTTGCTGCTTACCAGATCAAGGTATTCCGGCACCGTCGGAATGCGCCCCAGGCGCGCGCAAGCTCCTGCCAGTTCGGCCGAGCCGAGATAGACGCGGGCGCCCTTGCCCATCCGGTTGTCGAAGTTGCGCGTGCTGGTGGAGAACACCGTGGCATTGTCTGCCACCCGCGCCTGGTTGCCCATGCACAGGGAGCAGCCGGGCATTTCGGTGCGCGCCCCGGCGCGGCCGAAAGTGCCGTAGGCGCCTTCTTCCCTGAGTTCGGCTTCGTCCATCCGGGTGGGCGGCACGACCCACAGGCGCGGCGTAACCAGTCCGGCATCCTCGAGCATCTTCGATGCGGCACGGTAATGGCCGATGTTGGTCATGCAGCTGCCGATGAAGACCTCGTCGATCTTGTCGCCGGCCACGGCGGATAGCGGCTTGATGTCGTCCGGATCGTTGGGGCAGGCCACCAGCGGTTCCTTGATCTGGTTCAGGTCGATCTCGATGACATGGGCGTATTCCGCGTCGACATCCGGAGCCAGCAGCTCGGGCTTGACCAGCCACGCCTTCATGGCGTCGATGCGGCGTTGCAGGGTCTCTGCATCCTGGTAGCCGTTCTCGATCATGTTGGAGAGCAGGGCGACGTTGGAATTCAGGTACTCAATCACCGGTTCCTTGTTGAGGCGCACCGTGCAGGCGGCGGCGGAACGTTCGGCCGAGGCATCGGAGAGCTCGAAGGCCTGCTCCACCTTCAAGTCCGGCAGACCCTCGATTTCCAGAATGCGGCCGGAGAACACGTTCTTCTTGCCCTGCTTGTCGACCGTCATGGTGCCTTCCTGAATCGCCGCGTAGGGGATGGCGTTGACCAGGTCGCGCAGGGTGATGCCCGGCTGCATCTGGCCCTTGAAGCGCACCAGCACCGATTCCGGCATGTCCAGCGGCATCATGCCCATGGCGGCGGCGAAGGCGACCAGGCCGGAGCCGGCGGGGAAGGAAATGCCGATCGGGAAGCGGGTGTGGGAGTCGCCGCCGGTGCCGACCGTGTCCGGCAGCAGCATGCGGTTCAGCCAGGAGTGGATCACGCCGTCGCCTGCTTTGAGGCTCACCCCGCCGCGGCTGGACATGAATTCGGGCAGGGCGTGCTGGAGTTTGATGTCCACCGGCCTGGGGTAGGCTGCGGTATGGCAGAAGCTCTGCATCACCAGATCGGCGGAGAAGCCGAGGCAGGCCATCTCTTTCAGTTCGTCCCGGGTCATGCCGCCGGTGGTGTCCTGCGAGCCGACAGTGGCCATTTTCGGTTCGCAGTAAGTGCCGGGACGCACCCCGGCCACGCCGCAGGCGCGGCCGACCATTTTCTGCGCCAGGGTGTAGCCTTTGCCGGTGTCCTTTACCGGGGTGGGCAGGGCAAACAGGGTCGAGGGCGGCAGGCCCAGCGCGGCGCGTGCCTTGGTGGTGAGGCCGCGGCCGATGATCAGCGGGATGCGGCCGCCTGCGCGGACTTCATCCGCCAGCGTGACCGGCGCCAGGGTGAAACTGGCGACGAGCTTGCCGGCCTCGTCGGTAACCTGGCCCTGGTAGGGATGGATGACGATGACGTCGCCGGTGTTCATGGTGGAAACGTCGCACTCGATCGGTAGCGCGCCGGAGTCCTCGGCGGTGTTGAAAAAGATCGGCGCGATCTTGCTGCCCAGCACGATGCCGCCGGTGCGCTTGTTGGGGATATGGGGAATGTCCGCGCCCATATGCCATTGCAGCGAATTGATCGCGGATTTGCGCGAGGAGCCGGTGCCGACCACGTCGCCGACGTAGGCGATGGGCAGGTTCTTTTCCTTGAGCTGGGCGACGGTGCCGAGGGCATCCGGCATCTTGGCGACCAGCATTTCCTTAGCGTGGAGCGGAATGTCGGGGCGCGACCAGGCTGCCTGGGCCGGCGAAAGGTCGTCGGTGTTGGTTTCGCCCGGCACCTTGAATACCACGGTTTTGATGGTTTCCGCCAGTGGGGGTTTGGCGGTAAACCATTCCCCCTCGGCCCAGGACTGGATCAGGGCTTTGGCGTGGGCGTTGCCCGCCTGCATCCGGTCGGCAACCTGCTGGAAAGCATCGAAAATCAGGATGGTGCGCTTCAGCGCCTCAACCGCGTCGGCAGCGAGGTCGGTGTCGAGCAGGGAAACCAGGGCGGTGACATTGTAACCGCCGAGCATGGTGCCGAGCAGTTTCACCGCGTGCTGCTTGCTGACCAGAGGTGAACCGGTCCTGCCGCTCGCGATATCGGAGAGGAACGCCGCCTTCACCTTGGCCGCGTCGTCCACGCCGGCAGGAATACGGTTTTCCAGCAGATCGACGAGGACGGCGCCCTCTCCTGCCGGCGGGCTCTTCAATAGCTCGGTCAGGGCTGTCGTTTGTTCGGCGTTCAGAGGTAGCGGCGGCAGACCAAGCGCGGTGCGCTCGGCGGCGTGGTCACGATAGGCTTTCAGCATGATAGGCACTCGAAAAAGAGGGTGTTTCGACAATTATCCATTATATCCGTTATTGACAGGCCGCTTAACCCTTCTTGAGAAGTGGGCTTGGCGGCGACCTCAAAAAAAGGGGGCGGCCGAGGCCGCCCCAAAACGGAGACACAACTTTAAAAAACGTGACGCGCTACTTTTTCTTCTTGATGCCGAGCACGCCGAGCACGTATTTCTCGTAAATCGGCTCGGTGGTGCCCTTTTTCATCTTGCGGATGAAGTATTTCTCGAAGGCAATCTTGGCCAGATGCACCCATTTTCCTTCCTTGAACCAGTTGACGTTGCGCGGCGGGATCTGCGGCAACGCCACGAAGGCCGCGCCGGTATCGCCGAAGTCTGCCAGGCAGATGGCGTTCCAGGTGGCCTTGTAATCCGGCTCCTTGCCGTCGAGCACGGCACGGATGTTATGCACCGTGGCGGTGACCATGGTTTCGATCATGTAGCCGGTCTTGGGAGCGCCGGTCGGCACCGGGGTAGCTTCCACCGGAGGGATGGCGACGCACACGCCGATTGCGTAAATGTTGTTGTATTTCGGGTTGCGCTGGAACGGGTCGATCAGGATGAAGCCGCGTGGGTTGGCCAGCCCTTCGATGCCGAACACGGCATCTACGCCCTTGAAGGCCGGCAGCATCATCGAGTGCTTGAACGGCAGTTCGTGTTCCTTTTTGACGTTGCCCAAGTCGTCCATTTCGGTGACGAACATCTTGCCGGGTTCGACCTTGGTGACCTTGGCGTTGCAGATCCACTTGATGTGGCGGTCGCGCATGACGGATTCCATCAGACCCTTGGAGTCGCCTACGCCGCCCAAGCCGAGATGGCCGATGTAGGGTTCGGCGGTGACAAAGGTCATCGGTACCTTGTCGCGGATTTTGCGCCTGCGCAGGTCGGTTTCCATGATCATGGCGAATTCGTAAGCGGGGCCGTAGCAGGAGGCCATCTGTGCGGCACCCACTACGATCGGGCCAGGGTCGCGGATGAACTGGTCCCATGCCTTGCCGGCTTCCACTGCGTGATCGACGTGGCAGATGGAATAAGTGTTCTTGCCTGGCCCCATGCCTTCCACTTCGTCGAAGGCGAGTTTCGGGCCGGTGGCGATGACGAGGAAATCATAATCGATGATTTGGCCGTCGGTCAGTTCGACCTGATTTTTCTCTGGGTGAACACGCTTCGCCGCTGTCGCGATCAGGCTGATGCCCTTGCGCTCGAAATAGGGCGCGATGGGAATGGTGATGTCTTCCTTGGTGCGCCAGTTGACGGCGACCCAGGGGTTGGAAGGGGTGAACTGGAATTCCGGTGAATCCGATATCACCGTGACCTTGTCTTCGGGACGGACTTGCTCCCGCATTTCGTACGCGCACGACATACCGCCGATGCCTGCGCCGAGAATTACAATATGTGCCATGTACAAGTTCCTTATAAGGTGAAGAGTTTTTCCTGGGTGTTTTGGGGCAACCCTGAATTACCAGACGAAAATCCGGGTCATCGCTTCAAGCCCTTCGTCCACGATGGCCTGCAGGTCTTCCGGCGCATCCTCGCTTTCCATCGCCAGACTGGTGTAGGCAGACAGCGATTTCAGCGCACAGGCGATCTTGGCGACTTCGCCGGCGGTCGCGTCGTCCATTTTTATGCCTTCCTGTAGTGTCCACTTTGCGGTCATTTTCTTCTCCCGGAGATATCGTTTGATGGCTTGCAAGATATTCATAATAGCAATCGGCATGCCAGAATCTTATCTTGCTGTTTATGCAAGATATTTATTGGTGCGGGATTTTTTTGTGACATGTTGTCATGCCAATGTGGCAGTTTTTTGCGGCCATACGGTATGACGTGGTAAAGTCCGGACATGTCAACATTCTGTTTTACATGGCGGATTGCTTTAATTTATACTGTGTCATGACAATCTGTCATGAGGTGACGCTAAAATGAATAATCCTTCTATCGACCTGCAATCCCTGATCAATGTCCAGGAAAATCCGTTCGTCCTGATCGACAAGGATTACCGTGTGGTTTCTGCAAACCGTGCTTATTGCCAGGTATATGGCATGAGTCCGGAAGAGATTGTGGGTCGTTTGTGCCACGAGATTTCCCATCATTCGCCGGTTCCCTGCCACGAGAACGGCGAGGTCTGTCCGCACCAGAAGGTGTTCGCAACCGGCGAACCCTGCCAGGTGCTCCACATTCATTACGATAATCACAACCACGCCGAGCGGGTGCGCCTCAAGGGCCACCCGATTCGCGGGCAGGACGGCAGTCTGTATCTGGGCGAAGCGATTTTGCCGCTGGGTTCCTCGGACGAGCTGGATTGTGATGAAATGCGCATGATCGGACAGTCGCCCGCCTTCCTCGAATGCGCCGATAAACTGGGGCGCGTGGCCGAGTCGGAGGCGCCGATTCTGCTTTATGGGGAAAGCGGCGTCGGCAAGGAACTGGCGGCGGAATTCGTGCACAAGCAGTCGGAACGGAGCGGTCGGCCATATGTGGCGGTGAATTGCGCCGCGATTGCCGAATCGGTGTTCGAGAGCGAATTTTTCGGTCATGAGCGAGGCGCCTTCACCGGCTGCATCGGGCGCAAGCAGGGGCTGTTCGAGCTGGCGCACGGCGGCACGCTGTTTCTCGACGAAATCGGCGAGATTCCGCTGTCCATGCAACCCAAGCTGCTGCGCGTGCTGGAAACAGGCGAATTCCGCCGGGTCGGCGGGACGGAAACCCTGAAGGCGGACGTGCGCATCATTTCCGCCACCAACCGCAATCTGCTGGAGCGCGTCGATCTGGGCCAGTTCCGCGAGGATCTCTATTACCGCATCGCCGGCATCGATGTGACGCTCCCCTCCTTGCGCGAGCGGCGCCAGGACATTCCCGCACTGGCCGATGCGCTGCTTGCCCGCATTAGCGGAACGGGGAAGCGTCCGCCGCGGCTTGGCGACGACGCCATTACCCGTCTGATGGGCTACGATTATCCGGGCAACGTGCGCGAGCTGCGCAACGTGTTGCAGAAGGCGGCTGCTCTGACTGCCAACGGGATCATTCACGCCAGGCACATTCAGTTCGAGGGGGAGGGCGGTTCGAAGCCCAAAAAGGCGACGCAAGCGAAGGGCCGTGCCGAGGCCGTCGCCGCTGCCGGTGTTTCGGCGCTTTCCATCGAGGCAATGGAAATCCGCCATATCCAGGATCTGCTGGTGAGGCACAGGGGGCATCGGCGCACGGTGGCGGATATACTTGGCATCAGCGAACGCACCTTGTACCGCAAGCTGAACCGCTATGGGCTACATTCGGAGCAATGAGATGGATGGCATCGTCAAGGATAATCTTCTTACCCTGTTTCCGTCGCTACGCGACGCTCCCGCCGATCTGTGGCGACGGCTCGACCAGGAGGCGGCCTATATCGAAGCACCGGCGGGAACGGTGCTGTTCGAGTCGCGCGGTCCATGCCAGGCTTTCCCCATGTTGCTGTCGGGTTCGGTGCGCGTGGCCAAGGCCGGGGCGAATGGGCGCGAACTCCAGCTCTACCGCGTACTGCCCGGTGAAAGCTGCATCATCACCAGTAGTTGCTTGTTGGGCAACGTCGCTTATCCGGCGCGCGGCGTGGCGGAGCACGACCTGACGGCGGTGGTGGTGCCGAGGGCGTTGTTTACCCAGCTGGTCGAGCAGCATCCGCCTTTTCGCGCGGTTATTTTCAACCTGTTCGGTGAACGCCTCGCCGACCTGATGCAGCTGGTGGAAGAAGTGGCCTTTCACAAGCTCGATCAACGTTTGGCGGCGCTGCTGCTGGCAAAGGGCGAAGTCGTCAATGCCACCCACCAAGGTCTGGCGGACGAACTCGGCAGCGTGCGTGAAATGATCAGCCGGCTGTTGAAAAATTTTCAGGATCAGGGTCTGGTCGTGCTGGGTCGGGAGCAGATCAGAATTCTCGATGCGACCTCGCTGCGCAGTATTGCGCAAGCTTCATCGGGAGTGTAACCAAAGTCACAGACATCGGGCGCCGATGCGTCTAGGATGGGCTCACCGTAAATATTTTTTGATAGGGAGTGTATGAAAATGAAAGCAAATGTGGGTGGAATCGACAAAGTGCTGCGCATTGTGGCCGGTTTGGCACTGTTGGGTATGGGTGTTGCCGGCGTGGTGCCGCTCCTCGTTGGCCTGATCGGCATCGTGCCGCTGGCTACCGGCCTGCTGGGCTGGTGCCCGGCCTACTCGCTGATCGGTCTGAACAGCTGCCCGATGCAGGACAGGAAGTAGATTTCCCTTGCCGTAAAAAAAGGCGCTGAATTTCGAATTCAGCGCCTTTTTGTTTTTGCCGGGTGCTAAACGCTGACCGCCTTTTCGGTTTTCTCGAATTCGAGACGGACAACCTCCTGCTCGTCGATATCCACCACGACCTTGCCGCCATGGGCCAGCCGACCGAACAATAATTCGTCCGCCAACGCCTTGCGGATGGTGTCCTGAATCAGCCGCGCCATCGGTCGCGCACCCATTGCCGGATCGAAGCCATGTTTGGCCAAATGATCCTTCAGGGCGTCGGTAAACACCGCCTCCACTTTCTTCTCGTGGAGTTGCTCCTCCAGCTGCATCAGGAATTTGTCCACCACGCGCAGGATGATCTCGCGGCTGAGCGGCGCGAAGGAAATGGTGCCGTCCAGGCGGTTCCTGAATTCCGGACTGAACAGCCGCTTGATCTCCGCCATTTCATCGCCTTGCTGCCGCGCTGTGGTGAAGCCGATATTGCTCTTGGTCAGCGATTCGGCGCCGGCGTTGGTGGTCATGACGATGATCACGTTGCGGAAATCCGCCTTGCGGCCATTGTTGTCGGTAAGCGTGCCGTGATCCATCACCTGTAGCAGGATGTTGAAGATGTCGGGGTGGGCTTTTTCGATTTCGTCGAGCAGTAGCACCGCATAGGGGTGTTTGGTGATCTGCTCGGTCAGCAGGCCGCCCTGTTCAAAGCCGACATAGCCGGGCGGGGCGCCGATCAGGCGGGATACCGCGTGCCGCTCCATGTATTCGGACATGTCGAAGCGGATCAACTCGATGCCCAGGGTGTAGGCCAGTTGCCGCGCCACTTCGGTCTTGCCGACGCCGGTCGGGCCGGAGAACAGGAAGGCGCCGATCGGCTTTTGCGGATTGCCGAGGCCGGAGCGTGCCATCTTGATCGCCGCGGCGAGCGCATCGATGGACTTGTCCTGGCCGAACACCACGGACTTGAGGTCGCGGTCGAGGGTCTTGAGGGCGGTGCGGTCGTCGCTGGAAATGTTCTTCGGCGGAATGCGCGCGATCTTGGCGATGATTTCCTCGATCTCCTTGTTGGTGATGGTCTTCTTCTGCTTGGATTTCGGCTGGATGCGCTGCGCAGCCCCGGCTTCGTCGATCACGTCGATGGCCTTGTCGGGAAGGTGGCGGTCGTTGATGTAGCGCGCCGACAATTCCGCCGCCGTGGTCAGCGCAGCAGCCGTGTATTTGACGCCGTGGTGGGCCTCGAAGCGCGATTTCAGTCCGCGCAGGATGGCTACGGTTTCCTCCACGCTGGGCTCGGGCACGTCGATCTTCTGGAAGCGCCGCGACAAGGCGTGATCCTTCTCGAAGATGCCGCGATACTCGTTGTAAGTGGTGGCGCCGATGCAGCGCATCTGCCCGGAGCTCAGGGCGGGTTTCAGCAGGTTGGAAGCATCGAGCGTGCCGCCGGAAGCCGCTCCGGCACCGATCAGGGTGTGTATCTCGTCAATGAACAGGATGGCGTGCGGATCCTCGTTGAGCTGTTTCAGTACCGCCTTGAGGCGCTGTTCGAAATCGCCGCGGTACTTGGTGCCGGCCAGCAGCGCGCCCATGTCGAGCGAGTAGACCGTGCTGTCGGCCAGCACTTCGGGCACCTCGCCCTCGACGATGCGCCGCGCCAGCCCTTCCGCAATGGCGGTCTTGCCGACGCCGGCCTCGCCGACCAGCAGCGGGTTGTTCTTGCGGCGGCGGCACAGGGTTTGTATGGTCCGCTCCAGTTCAAGTTCGCGTCCGATGAGCGGGTCGATCTTGCCGGCCAGGGCCTGGACATTCAGGTTCAGGGTGTAGTTGTCCAGTGCTCCGGCGGGAGTGGCTTCCTGATCGGTTTCCTGCTCCGGATCCTGGCGCGGCACATTGCCTTCCGGTACCTTGCTGATGCCGTGCGAGATGTAGTTCACTACGTCGAGACGGGAAATGCCTTGCTGGCTGAGGAAATACACCGCATGGGACTCCTTCTCGCCGAAAATCGCGACCAGCACGTTGGCGCCGGTGACTTCCTTCTTGCCGGAGGACTGCACATGCAGGATGGCGCGCTGGATCACGCGCTGAAAGCCCAGGGTGGGTTGCGTGTCCACTTCGCCCGATCCGGCGATGGTGGGTGTCTGGGTGGTGACGAAGTCGGCCAGGGTTTTGCGCAACTCGTCGATGTCGGCGGCACAGGCGCGCAATACTTTGGCCGCGCTGGGGTTGTCCAGCATGGCCAGCAGCAGATGCTCCACGGTAATGAATTCATGGCGCTTCTGGCGCGCCTCCATGAAGGCCATGTGCAAAGAGACTTCAAGTTCCTGTGCGATCATTTCAATTTTCCTCCATCACGCATTGCAGCGGATGTTGATGCTGCCGGGCGAATGCCACGACCTGTTCCACTTTGGTTGCGGCGATGTCCTTGGGGTACACCCCACACAGGCCGGCGCCTTCAGTATGTACTTTGAGCATGATTTCCGTCGCTTGTTCGTGGGTCTTGGAAAAATATTGCTGCAGAACCTCGACGACAAACTCCATCGGAGTGAAGTCGTCGTTAAGCAGCACCACGTTGAACATCGGCGGTGACTTCAGCTTGCTTCTTAATATTTCCAGTACCGGAGTTTCTTGACGCTTGCTACTCATTCGCTTCCTTTAAGCATACTAAAATCATTTTG
>CAZLJK010000082.1:0-12045 GCA_964559825.1 uncultured Sulfuricella sp.
TGGCAAAACGTCGACAGCATGGACCCCGACCTGCGCGCCTTCTACGAATACAACTCGATGCACATGGAGCCGTGGGACGGCCCGGCAGGCGTGGTGCTCACCGATGGCCGCTACGGCGTGTGCATCCTTGACCGCAATGGCCTGCGCCCGGCGCGCTACGTGGTCACCAAGGATAGACACCTGACCATCGCGTCCGAAGTCGGCGTGTGGGACTACAAGCCTGAAGACGTGGCGCAGAAAGGCCGCGTCAAGCCGGGCCAGATGCTCGCAGTCGACCTCGAAACCGGCCGCCTGCTGCTGTCCGAGGACATCGATGCCGAGCTCAAGTCCGCCCACCCCTATCGCCAGTGGCTGAAGGAAAACTCGCGCTACCTCGAAATCGGCCTCGGCGAAGGCGAACCTTTGCCGGCCTTCGATTCCGACGCGATGCTGACACACCAGAAGCTGTTCAACGTCAGCTTCGAGGAGCGCGACCAGATCATCCGCGTACTGGCCGAGGAAGGCCAGGAGGCGACCGGATCAATGGGCGACGACACCCCGATGGCGGTGCTGTCGAAGATGGTGCGCTCGCCTTTCGACTTCCTGCGCCAGCAGTTTGCCCAGGTGACCAACCCGCCGATCGATCCGATCCGCGAGGCAATCGTGATGTCGCTCAATACCTGCTTCGGCCCGGAGCGCAACCTGTTCGAGGAAACGCCGGAGCATGCGCGGCGTCTCGAAGTGCGCTCGCCGGTGCTGTCGCACGAGAAATTCAAGCGCCTCACCAGCCTGAGCGAGGCGGAATACCGCAGCATCACGCTGAACCTGAACTACGATCCGGCCCACACCAACCTGCGCAGCGCGCTGGACGACCTCGCCAAACAGGCGATCGCAGCGGTACAAAACGGCAACGTCATCCTGGTGCTGTCCGACCGCGCCATCGACAAGAGTCACTTGCCGATCCACTCCCTGTTCGCCACCGGCTGCGTCCACCATGCGCTGATCGGCGCGGGGCTGCGCTGCAACGCCAACATCGTGGTGGAAACCGGCGCCGCGCGGGATCCGCACCATTTCGCCTGCCTGATCGGTTACGGCGCCACGGCGGTCTACCCCTACCTGGCCTATCAGGTGATCCATGACCTGATTCACGCCAAGGAACTGGACAAACCCTTCGACAAGGCGGCGCAGAATTACCGCAAAGGCATCCACAAGGGCCTGCTCAAGATCATTTCCAAGATGGGCATCTCCACCATCGCCAGCTACCGGGGCGCGCAGCTGTTCGAAGCCGTCGGCCTGGGCGAGGAAGTCGTCGACCTGTGCCTGCCCGGCACGGTGAGCCGGATCAGCGGCGCGAATTTCGACGATTTCGAGGCGGACCAGGAAGAGCTTTCCTGGTATGCCTTCAATCCGATGAAGCCCATCGCCCAGGGCGGGCTGCTGAAATTCATCTACGGCGGCGAATTCCACGCCTACAACCCGGACGTGGTGATGCAGCTGCAGAAGGCGGTTCAGGGCGGCGATTACGAGGAATACCGCAAGTACGCCCAACTGGTCAACGAGCGCCCCGCCGCGATGCTGCGCGACCTGATGCGGCTCAAGACCGATGCCTTGGCGATTCCGCTCGACCAGGTCGAGGCCGAGGACAAGATCCTCAAGCGCTTCGACTCCGCCGGCATGAGCCTCGGCGCCCTTTCCCCGGAAGCCCACGAAGCGCTGGCGGAAGCCATGAACCGCCTTGGCGGCCGCTCCAACTCGGGCGAAGGCGGCGAAGACCCGAAGCGCTACGGCACCGTCAAGATGTCCAAGATCAAGCAGGTGGCCTCCGGCCGCTTCGGCGTGACCCCGCATTACCTGGTCAACGCCGAAGTGCTGCAGATCAAGATCGCCCAGGGCGCAAAACCCGGCGAAGGCGGCCAATTGCCCGGCCACAAAGTGTCCGAAATGATCGCCAAGCTGCGCTGCTCCAAGCCCGGCATCACCCTGATTTCGCCGCCGCCGCACCACGACATTTACTCCATCGAGGACCTGGCGCAGCTGATATTCGACCTCAAGCAGGTCAACCCGCAGGCGCTGGTTTCAGTCAAGCTAGTGGCCGAGCCGGGGGTGGGAACGATCGCCGCCGGCGTGGCCAAGGCCTATGCCGACCTGATCACCATCTCCGGCTACGACGGCGGCACCGGGGCCAGCCCGCTGACCTCGGTCAAATACGCCGGCTCGCCGTGGGAACTGGGCTTGAGCGAGGCCCAGCAAGTGCTGCGCGCCAACGGCCTGCGCGGCCGGGTGCGGGTGCAGACCGACGGTGGGCTGAAGACCGGCCTGGACGTGGTGAAAGCCGCCATCCTCGGCGCCGAGAGCTTCGGCTTCGGCACCGGCCCGATGGTCGCCTTGGGCTGCAAGTTCCTGCGCATCTGCCATCTCAACAACTGCGCCACCGGCATCGCCACCCAGGACGCCCGGCTGCGCAGCAAGCACTTCATCGGCCTGCCCGAGATGGTGATGAACTACTTCACCTTCGTCGCCCGCGAGACCCGCGAATGGATGGCCAAGCTCGGCGTTTCCTCGATGGAGGAGCTGATCGGCCGGATGGACCTGCTCGAGGTTCTGCCCGGCGAAACTCCACGTCAGCACCGGCTCAACCTTGCCGCGCTGCTGAACCAGGGCGGCATTCCCGACAGCGAACCGCGTTTCTGCGTCGAGCCCTCCAACCCGTCTTTCGACAAGGGCGAGCTGGCCGAACAAATGGTGGCGGACGCGGTCGAATCGATCAAGGCAAAGCAACCACTGGAACTCTCCTACCCCATCGGCAACATCCACCGCTCGATCGGCGCGCGGCTGTCGGGCGAAATCGCGCGTCAGCACGGTGCCGAGGGATTGCCGGACAACAGCCTGACCATCCGCCTGCACGGCAGCGCCGGCCAGAGTTTCGGCGTGTGGAACGCCAAGGGCCTGCAACTGGTGCTGGAGGGCGATGCCAACGATTACGTCGGCAAAGGCATGGCCGGCGGCCAGGTGGTGATCTATCCGCCGCGCAACGCCAGCTACAAGTCGCACCAGGCCACCATCATCGGCAACACCTGCTTGTATGGGGCCACCGGTGGCAAGCTGTTCGCCGCGGGCATGGCCGGCGAGCGCTTCGCGGTGCGCAACTCCGGCGCCTTCGCGGTGGTGGAAGGACTCGGCGACCATGGCTGCGAATACATGACCGGCGGCCACATCATCGTGCTCGGGGATACCGGCCTGAACTTCGGCGCCGGCATGACCGGGGGCTTCGCCCTGGTTTACGATGAAAACGACCAGTTCGTGCACCGCTACAACCATGAACTGATCGACATACACCGTGTCAACAACGAAGCCACCGGCCAGTATCGCCAATGGCTGCGCGCCCAGATCGAGGAACACGTCCAGCTCACGAATAGCGCGCGCGGGCGAGAGTTGCTCGACGATTTCGAGGATACGGTCAACCACTTCTGGCTGGTCAAGCCCAAGGCGGCGCAACTGGACAGTCTGCTGCAGCTCTAAGTACGGGAACTAAAATGTCTGACGATGTCTTCCAATTCATAAACATTGCTCGCCGCGACGGCGACAAAAAGCCGGCGGAAATCCGCAAAGCGGAGTACCGCGAAATCTACGCCCCGTTCGATGCCGTGCAGGCCGCCGAGCAGGCGGGCCGTTGCCTGTCCTGCGGCAACCCCTACTGCGAATGGAAGTGCCCGGTGCACAACTACATTCCCAACTGGCTCAAGCTGGTAAAGGAAGGCAACCTGTTCGAAGCCGCGGAAATGTCGCACAGGACCAACTCGCTGCCGGAAATCTGTGGCCGTGTCTGCCCGCAGGACCGGTTATGCGAAGGCGCGTGCACCCTGAATACCGGCTTCGGCGCGGTGACCATCGGCCAGGTGGAAAAATACATTTCCGACGAGGCCTTCAAGCAAGGCTGGCGCCCGGACATGAGCAAGGTGGTGCAATCCAGCAAGCGCGTCGCCGTCATCGGCGCCGGGCCGGCCGGCCTGGCCTGCGCCGACGTGCTGGTCCGGCACGGCGTGAAACCGGTGGTATTCGACCGCTACGAGGAAATCGGCGGCCTGCTCACCTTCGGCATACCCGAATTCAAGCTGGAAAAGACCGTCGTCAAACGCCGCCGCGAAGTCCTTGAGGAAATGGGCGTGGAATTCCGCCTCGCCACCGAAATCGGCAAGGACGTCCCGTTCCAGCAACTGCTCGACGAGTTCGACGCGGTATTCCTCGGCATGGGAACCTACAGCTACATGAAAGGCGGCTTCCCCGGCGAGGACCTGCCCGGCGTGCTGGAAGCCCTGCCCTTCCTGATTTCCAACGCGCGCAACTGCCTCGGCCTGACCAAAGCGGACGAAACGTTCCATTCCATGCAGGGCAAACGCGTTGTCGTGCTGGGCGGCGGCGACACCGCCATGGATTGCAACCGCACCTCGATCCGCCAGGGCGCGGCCAGCGTCACCTGCGCCTACCGTCGCGACGAGGCCAACATGCCCGGTTCCAAGCGCGAAGTGGCGAACGCTAAGGAAGAAGGCGTCGTTTTCCTGTGGAATCGCCAACCGGTCGAAATCGTCGGCAACAGCAAGGTCGAGGGCGTCAAGCTGGTCACCACCCAACTCGGCGCACCCGATGCGCGTGGCCGCCGCACCCCGGGGGTGATTCCCGGCAGCGAAGAAATCATTCCCTGCGACCACGTCATCGTCGCCTTCGGCTTCCGCCCCAACCCACAGCCCTGGTTCGCCAAACACAACATCACCACCGACCCGCAAGGCAGGGTGGTCGCCAAGGGCAACCCGTGCCTGTTCCAGACCGCCAACCCGAAAGTCTTTGCCGGCGGCGACATGGTGCGCGGCTCCGACCTGGTGGTGACCGCCGTGTACGAAGGCCGGCAAGCGGCTGAAGGAATTCTAACTTACCTGGGTATTTGCTGATTCCATGACAAAACTAAAAAATGACACCTTCCTGCGCGCCCTGCTGCGCCAGCCGACCGAATACACCCCAGTATGGATGATGCGTCAAGCCGGCCGCTACCTGCCGGAATACAACCAGACCCGTAGTCGGGCCGGCGATTTCATGTCGCTGTGCAAGAACCCCGACCTCGCCACCGAGGTCACCCTGCAACCGCTGGCGCGCTTCCCGCTCGATGCCGCGATCCTGTTTTCGGACATTCTCACCATCCCGGACGCGATGGGCCTGGGCCTGTATTTCAGCACCGGCGAGGGGCCGAAATTCGAGCGTCCGCTGCGCGACGAATGGGAAATCCGCGACCTGGCCGTACCTGACCCGAACGTGCACCTGCGCTACGTGATGGACGCCGTCAGCCAGATCCGCAAGACACTCAACAACGAAGTGCCGCTGATCGGCTTTGCCGGCAGCCCGTTCACGCTGGCCTGCTACATGGTCGAAGGCGGCAGCAGCTCGGATTTCTCCCTGGTCAAGACCATGCTCTACCAGCGCCCGGAGCTGCTGCATCACATCCTCGACATCAATGCCCGCGCCGTGACCAGCTATCTGAATGCACAGATCGAAGCCGGCGCGCAGGCGGTGATGATTTTCGACTCCTGGGGCGGAGCCCTGTCCCATGCCGCCTACCACGAATTCTCCCTGCCCTACATGGAGCAGATCGTCAGCGGCCTGATCCGCGAGCATAACGGCGCCACCATCCCCAACATCATCTTCACCAAGGGCGGCGGACTGTGGCTGGAAAGCATCGCCGCCATTGGCTGCAACGCCGTCGGGCTGGACTGGGCCATCGACATCGGCCAGGCGCGCGCCCGCGTCGGCGACAAAGTCGCGCTGCAAGGCAACCTCGACCCGGCGGTGCTGTTCAGCAACCCCGACGCCATCCGCGCCGAAGTGGGCAAAGTCCTGCACAGCTACGGCAAGGGCAGCGGCCACGTATTCAACCTGGGACATGGCATTTCGCAGTTCACCCACCCGGATAACGCCGCCGCCATGGTTGCGGCGGTACACGAACTGAGCAAGCCGTACCACGCCTAGGCGCGTCAAAAATACGGCGTCTGGCATGAGGATTCTTCGTGTCGCACTAGATGTCCCGCTCGACACCCTGTTTGACTACTCCGCGGCGGATCAGGGCGAGATCGCCATCGGCGACCGGGTTCTGGTTTCGTTCGTCCGACGCCAGATGGTCGGCGTGGTCGCAGAAATTGCCGACCATACCGACTTGGCGCCAGGGCGCATCAAGCCAGTGCTTCAGGTCTTTCGCGATGCGCCCCCCCTATCCGCAGAAATCCTCCGCCTGCTGCGCTTCTGCGCCGACTACTACCACCACCCCTTGGGCGAAGTCGTTCTCAACACCCTGCCCGTTCCCCTGCGCCAGACCAAGCCGGTTGCGCGCGCCAAACCGGCCGGCTACCGCCTGACCGAGGCAGGACTCGCGCTCGAAACCGAAGCCCTGCCCGCCCGCGCCATCGTCAAACGCAAGCTGCTGAAAAGCTTGAAAGAGGCCGGCACGCTGCTGCGCAGCGACATAGCCGCCCTTTCCCCAAGCGCGCCGCAGGCGATCAGGGAATTCGTGGCGCAGGGATGGGCTGAGGAAAGCGATGAAATTCCAGACTCAGCCACCGCGCCAGTCAAGTCAGACGGATTGCCGCCGCTGACGCCACCGCAGGAACAGGCTGTCGCCGCCATTCTGGCCGGCCAGGACCAGTTCCAGGTCTGGCTGCTGTACGGCATCACCGGCAGCGGCAAAACTGAAGTCTATTTGCGGGTCATAGAGCAGGTTTTGCAGCGTAGCGGGCAGACCTTGGTGCTGGTGCCGGAAATCAACCTCACGCCGCAACTGGAATCGCGTTTCCGCGCCCGCTTCCCGACCATCTGCCAGGTCAGCCTGCACAGCCGCCTCTCCGCCGGGGAGCGGCTGCGAAATTGGACGCTGGCGCAGTCAGGGCAAGCCCGTATCGTGCTCGGCACCCGCCTGGCCCTGTTCACGCCGCTGCCGAAATTGAAGCTGATCGTGGTGGACGAGGAACACGACGGCTCGTTCAAGCAGCAGGACGGGCTGCGCTATTCCGCGCGCGACATGGCGGTGGCACGAGGCAAGCAGGCCGGCACGCCGGTGATCCTCGGCTCGGCCACGCCCGCGCTGGAAACCTGGTACAACGCCAGTATCGGCCGCTACCACAAACTGGAGCTGCCGGCGCGAGCCATCGCGGAAGCCGCGTTGCCGGCCATCCACTGCATCGACATCAGCCGCGCCAAGCTCGCCAATGGCCTGTCCGATCCCCTGATCGAGGCGTTGCGCCTGCGCCTGGAGCGCGGCGAGCAAAGCCTGGTTTTCATCAACCGCCGCGGCTATGCCCCGGTGATGCGCTGCGGCCAGTGCGGCTGGGTCTCCACCTGCCACCGCTGCTCCAGCCGGCTGGTCGTTCACCTGCGCGAGAAGCGCCTGCGCTGCCACCATTGCGGCCACGAATCACGCATCCCGCCCACCTGCCCGGATTGCGGCAACGCCGACCTGGCCCCTCTCGGCCAAGGCACGCAGCGCCTGGAGGACACCCTGGGCAGCCTGTTCCCCAACGCCCGCATCCTGCGCGTCGACCGCGACAGCACCCGGCGCAAGCAGGCCTTGCCCGAAATGCTGGAGCGCATCCACGCCGCCGAAGTGGACATCGTGATCGGCACCCAGTTGCTGGCGAAAGGCCACGACTTCAAGAAGCTCACCCTGGTCGGCGTGGTGAGCGCAGACGGCGCGCTGTACAGCGCCGATTTCCGCGCCTCGGAGCGTCTCTTCGCGCAACTGATGCAGGTTTCTGGCCGTGCCGGGCGCGACACCCTCCCCGGCGTCGTGCTGATCCAGACCCAGTTTCCCACCCATCCCCTGTTCCAGGCGCTGATCAAGCACGACTACCCGGGATTTGCTGCAACCCTGCTGACCGAGCGCAAACAGGCAGAATTTCCGCCCTATTGCCACCAGGCGCTGCTGCGCGCCGAAGCGCCGCAAATCGAAACCGCCCTGAGCTTTCTGCGCAAGGCACAGGCGGTGGCTCCCCGCGATTTCGACGTCAGCCTGTTCGACCCGGTGCCGGCCCAGATGGCTAGACTGGCCGGCATGGAGCGCGCGCACCTGCTGGTCCAAGCCGCGTCAAGGGGCGCCTTGCAGGCTTTTCTCGGCGCCTGGAACAAGGCTCTGTTTGGCTTGGGCGGGAATGTCCGCTGGGCGCTGGATATCGACCCGCTTGAGTTTTAGTGCAGCCCAACCGAATAGCCGTTAAAATGTCGGTTTTACGCACGAGTTGCCGCCTTGAAACATCACCTTTCCGAACTTTTTGCCCAGGCCCTGAAAGAAGTCGCGCCGGAACATGCCGGCACCGCTTTTGAAATCACCCGCTCCAAACAGGTGCAGCATGGCGATTTCGCCTGCAATCTGGCGATGCAGCTGGCGCGGCCGTTGCGCGGCAACCCGCGGGAAATCGCGACGCGGTTGCTGAACGCCTTGCCCGCCTCGCCTTTTGTGGAAAAAACCGAGATTGCCGGCGCCGGCTTCATCAACCTGTTTTTGACCCCGGATGCCAAACAGCAGGTCGTCAAGCACGTCCTGGCGCAGGGGTCGAATTTCGGTACTGGCACCTTGGGACAAGGGCTCACAATCCAGGTCGAGTTCGTTTCCGCCAACCCCACCGGCCCGCTGCACGTCGGTCACGGGCGCGGTGCGGCGTTTGGCATGAGCTTGGCCAGCGTGCTGGAAGCCGCCGGTTATAAAGTCGCCCGCGAGTATTACGTCAACGATGCCGGTCGGCAGATGGATATCCTGGCGCTCTCCACCTGGCTGCGCTACCTGGAACTCAATGGCGTGCACGTCACCTTCCCCGCCAACGCCTATCAGGGCGGCTACGTTCGCGACATGGCGGGCCTGATCCTGGAAGCCCACGGTGATCGTTACCTGCACCAACCCGGCGCCATTCTGGACAGCGTCCCCATCCATGAGGAAGATGCCGACGGCCACCTCGATGCCCTGATCGCCAATGCCAAGAAGCTGTTGGGCGAGGGTTACGCCTACATCCACAACCTCGCGCTGACCGAACAGCTGGAGGATTGCCGCAACGACCTGACCGAGTTCGGCGTCACCTTCGACACCTGGTTTTCGGAAAAATCACTCTTCGACACCGGGCTGGTTGAACGCGCCATTGACACCTTGGAGCAGCATGGCCATATCTACCTGCAGGATGGCGCCAAGTGGTTCCGCTCCACCCGCTTCGGCGACGAAAAGGACCGCGTGGTCCAGCGCGAGAACGGCCTTTACACCTATTTCGCCTCCGACATCGCCTATCACCTGAACAAGTACGAGCGCGGCTTTGGCCGCGTCGTCAATGTCTGGGGTGCGGACCACCATGGCTACATTTCCCGCGTCAAGGGCGCACTGACCGCGCTGGGATTGGATGCCGAGCAGTTGGTCATCGCCTTGGTCCAGTTCGCCGTACTCTGGCGCGGCTCGGAAAAGCTGCCGATGTCCACGCGTAGCGGCAATTTCGTCACCTTGCGCGAGTTGCGCGAGGAAGTCGGCAACGATGCGGCGCGGTTTTTTTACGTGCTGCGCAAAAGCGACCAGCACCTCGACTTCGACCTGGAACTGGCCAAATCGCAGAGCAACGAGAACCCGGTGTATTACATCCAGTATGCCCATGCCAGAATCTGCAGCGTGCTGGCGCAGTGGGGGGGCGACGCGGCAGAACTGGCCGATGCGGAAACCGGCACCCTGAACGGCAAGCACGAGCTTGCCCTGATGAGCCTGTTGAACGACTATTCGGGCATCGTGGAAAGCGCGGCCAGGGAACTTTCCCCGCACCTGATCGCCTATTACCTCAAGGATCTGGCCGGCGAATTTCACAGTTACTATAATGCAGAACAGTTTCTGGTTCCGGACAATGCCCTGCGGCTGGCCCGTCTGGCGCTGATTACCGCGGTCCGGCAAGCGTTGCGCAACGGGTTGACGCTGCTTGGCGTCGGCAGCCCGGAAAAAATGTAGATTTGATGAAAATGAGCCGCGATTACAAAAAACCCGAGCGTTCTTCCTCCAGGAAAGAGGGCAGCCCGTTATTTGCCGGCATTCTGATCGGACTGGCCGTCGGTCTCGCCGTAGCCATCGGCGTTGCCCTGTACATCAACTTCAGCCCCAAGCCCTTTGTGAGCCGGGATAGGCAGCCGGAGGAAGCCACCAAGGCACAGGCAAAACAAACCTTGGCAAAAAATGCTGGCACGGAGCAAAAAACTGCGCCGGTCGAAGAAGCCGGCAAGAGCGGCAGGCCCACCGACAAACCCCGCTTTGATTTTTATACCATCCTGCCGGGTAGCGAGCAGCCGGTGTCGGAACAGGAAATCAAGCAGGCCGCAAAACAGGAAGGTGCCGCGAGGGAGAGTTATTTCCTTCAAGTCGGCTCATTTCAGGCCGCCGCCGAAGCCGACAACATGAAGGCGCGCCTTGCCCTCCTCGGCTTGGAAGCGCTCATCCAGACGGCGGACATCCCCGACAAGGGAGTCTGGCACCGGGTGCGCATCGGCCCCTTTAGCAACATCGAGGACATGACCCGCTCGCGCGCCCTGCTCGCACAGAACGACATCCCATCCAGCCTGGTCAAGATTAAAGAGCCATCGACTCATTAACGTGCTGAATAGATTATTTATCTCTGGAGTAGACAACATGCGCCTTACCCCTTTCTTTCGTACCTTTTCCCTGCGTATTTTTCTAGCTGTTGCTTTATCCCTTGCCGGGTTCGCTGCGAAGGCGGATATTCACCCGGGCAAGGAATATGAATTGCTTTCCCCGCCACAGGCCGTTGAAACCGGGAAGAAGATCGAGGTGCTGGAAATTTTTGCCTACACCTGCCCGCATTGTTTCGACCTCGAGGCGGATATCAACGGTTGGGCGAAGCGGCTCCCCAAGGATGTCGAGTTCCGCCGTTTGCCGGCAATCTTCCGCGATTCCTGGGCTCCTTTTGCCAAAGTTTTCTATACCTTCGAAGCCATGGGACTGACCGAGAGGCTGCATGGCGAATTTTTCAATGCCATTCACGCACACCACGTTCGATTCGATAGCGACAATGCCATTTTTGACTGGGTTGAAAAACAGGGTGTTTCGAGGAAGGGTTTCATCGACATCTATACTTCCTTCTCCATCCAGAGCAAGACCTTGCGCGCCAAGCAGCTTACCCGGGCCTACGCCATCAGCGGCGTTCCCGCGGTTATCGTAGATGGCAAATATCGCACCTCCGTATCGAACACCGGCAGCCATGCCGGCTTGCTGTCTGCCCTCGACCAGCTGATCAAGCAGGCGCGGCAGGAACGTGCCGGCAAGTAGAAAAATGTCTAGCCTGCCGGCCATGAGCATCTCCGTCATTCTGATCGACGACCACCCGCTGTTTCGCAAAGGGTTGTCGCACCTGCTCGAGGCCGGTGAAGAGGGCATCGCGGTTGCCGGGCAATTTGCCGAGATCGGCAGCGTCCTTGACTGGCTGCGAGACGGCGGCCACGCGGAGGTGGCCTTGCTGGATCGTAATTTGCGGGACGAGGACGGACTGACGCTGGTTCCCGAACTGAAGCGAAACGGCATCAAGGTGATCATGCTGACCGTTGCGGATGAGGCCCACGAGATCCGGGAGGCCATAAAGCGCGGCGTTGACGGCTACGTATCCAAAACCAGCGAACCGGCTCAGATTCTGCAGGCCATATCGGCGGTCGCGCGGGGATCCGGGCTGCTCCATACCCCCGTCATGGATGAAACCATGCAGGGAAAGCTGGCCTCCGATGCCAGCAGCAAGCTGTCAACCCGCGAACTGGAAATCGTCGGGTTGGTTGCACGCGGCATGAGCAACAAGGCCATCGGCGATGAGTTGGGACTTTCGGACAATACCGTGCGCAACCATCTGGGTAATATCCTGGAAAAGCTCGGGCTCGAAAATCGTGTGCAGGTCGCTACTTTTGCCCTTAAACAGGGTATCGGCAGAAAGTCCGGCGCGTCCGGTTAAAACAAGCGCCTTTCTCGTTTGCCTCCTCTCCCTGCACCCGCAAGGAGTGTCCCCGCCGAGAGCGGCAGCAAAG
>CAZLJK010000083.1:0-11882 GCA_964559825.1 uncultured Sulfuricella sp.
GGCAGCCGAGGATGTTCATGAAGGTGGACTTGCCCGAGCCGGACGGCCCCATGATGGCGACGAATTCGCCGGGGGCGATGCTCAGGTTGACGTCATGCAGCACCGGAGCGACGCGGCCACCGGCGATTTCATACTGCTTGTGCAGGCCCTCGACGCGGATCAGGGGATCGGCCATTACATCATCCTGAGGCCAAAGCCGGAACCTTTGCCTTTCTTGGTATCGACTTCTCTGACTACCAGCAACTCCCCGGGTTTGAGTTCATTACCCAGCACCTCGGTATAGGTGCCATCGGAAATGCCGGCTTTGATCCTCACCGGCTTCGGCTCACCTTGATCGAGCCGGTAAACGGTAGCGCCGCCGCGCCCTTTTTCTTTCCTGTTGTTGTTCTTGCCGACGGCCTCGCCGCTTTCTTCCTTCAGCGGCTTGAAACGCAACGCCGCATTCGGCACGCGCAGCACGTTTTCATGCCGGCTAACGACAATCTGGACATGGGCGGTCATGCCCGGCAACAGCACTTCATCCGGGTTGTCCACCGCCACCACCACGTTGTAGGTCACCACATTCTGCTGCACGGTGGGGTTAAGCCTGACCTGCTTGACGCGACCTTCAAACTGCCGGTCGGAAAAGGCGTCGACGGTAAATCGCACCGGCAGGCCGATCCTGAGATTGCCGATGTCCGCCTCGGCCACGCTGGTTTCGATCTGCATCTGCTTGAGATCGCCGGCGATCTGAAACAACGTCGGCGTCTGGAAGCTGGCCGCGACCGTCTGCCCCACATCGATGCTGCGTGCCACCACCACGCCGGAAATCGGCGAACGGATCACGCTGTAGTTCAGATTGGTGCGGGAGCGCGCCAACTGGGCTTGTGTGAGTTTCAACTGGGCCAACCCCGACGCCAGTTGCTGCCGGGCCTGGTCCACGCCGTCCTGGGAAATAAAGCCCTTCTGCTGCAATGCGCGCGCCCGCACTTCCTTGGCGCGCGCCAGCGTCAGGTTGGCCTCCGCATTGGCGACGTTGGCCTGGTCCTGCCTGAGCTGGGCTTCGAACAGGGCGGGGTCGAGTTCGGCCAGGATCTGACCTTCTTTCACCCGGCTGTTGAAATCCGCATTCAGTTTCTTCACCGTGCCGGACACCTGGGTACCCACATTCACCAGCACCACCGGGCTCAGGGTGCCATTGGCCGAGATGCTCTGGACGACATCGCCGCGATCAACTGCCTGGGTTTTGTACTTTTCCTGAGAGGGGTTAGCGCTCTGGGTCTTCCAATAATAGGCACCGCCAGCAGCGACGATGAGCGCGAGAATAACCAGCGGGATGCGGATGGAACGGGTTGAGGGCATAGGCGTCTTCTGCAAAGAAAAAATTATAGCAGTTGCCCGCCTATCTTACCCTATTCAGGCAATGCCGGCATTGCCCTCCACCCCGATCAACCGGGGCAGGTTGAGCTTGCGCGGCGTGATCACTTTATTGTCACGCAAGTAGCTTGCCACCACATCCCACACCGGCTCGCCGCTGGCACCCTCCGCCACCGGCGCCCAGCCCGCCACCTTGTATTTCTTGTTGGGATCCAGCGGCTTGCCCTTCAGGCTCATGTTGTTGATGCGCTTGCCGAAACCCTGGCGCAAATCGCAGGTATAACTGATGCCGCCGACGCGCACCATGTCGCCGCCCTGCTGCTTGTAGGGGTCGGCGTTGAACAGGTTGTCGCAGACATCTTCCATGATGTCCTTGATCATCGTGCCGCTCATCTGGGTCAGCGTGGTATACGGATAGGTAATGGCGGTCTGGTCCATCACGTGCTCCATGGTGATGGTGTCGCCCGGCAGCAACGAAGTACCCCAGCGGAAGCCCGGAGAGAATGCAGCGTCCGCGCCTTTCACATCCATCAGGGCATCCAGGATCAGTTGATCGAAGGTGCCGTTGAAGTTGCCGCGGCGGTACAGCGTCCCTTCCGTCACGGCCAGCTTCTCAGCCAGTTTGGCTTCATAGGGCGCGCGAACTTTCTTGATCAGCCCCGCCATATCCGCATCCGGCTCGATCAGGTTGGCGAACACCGGCAGCAGCTTGTACTTGAAACCGGCCACCTTGCCATTCCTGACGTCGAAATCCAGCACGCCGAGGAACTTGCCATTCGAGCCGGCGTTGGTCACCAGAGTCTGTCCGCCGGCATTCTTGATGATGGAAGGAGCGGGTATGCCGTCATGGGTATGGCCGCCAAGAATGGCGTCGATGCCGGTGACGCGGCTGGCCATTTTCAAATCCACATCCATGCCGTTGTGGGACAGCACCACCACCACCTGGGCGCCCTTGCCGCGAGCCTCATCCACCATCTTCTGCATGTTGTCGTCCTGGATGCCGAAGCTCCAGTCCGGGGTCATGTAACGCGGGTTGGCAATCGGGGTGTAGGGGAAGGCCTGGCCGATGATCGCAACCGGAATACCGTTCATGCGCTTGATGACGTAGGGCTGGAACACCTGGTCGCCGAAATCGTTGGTCTTGATGTTCTGCGCAATAAAATCCACCTTGCCCTTGAAATCGTTGTCCACGATCTGCTTGACGCGCGCAGCACCCAGGGTGAATTCCCAGTGGCCGGTCATGATGTCCACGCCGAGCAGTTTGCAGGCATCCACCATGTCCTGGCCATTGGTCCACAGCGCGGTGGCGGAGCCCTGCCAAGTATCGCCGCCATCCAGCAGCAAGGCTCCTGGACGGCTGGCCTTAACCTTTTTCACCAGCCCGGCGAGGTGGGCAAAGCCGCCGACCTTGCCGTAGGTGCGAGCAGCCTTTTCGAAATCGAGGGAAGTGAAAGCGTGCGCCTCTACCGTGCCGGGCCGGATGCCGAATGACTTGAGCAATTTCTCGCCCACCAGGTGCGGCGGCTTGTTGAAGCTGGAGCCCAGACCGATATTCACGTTGGGTTCGCGGAAATAAATCGGCATCAACTGGGCATGGCAATCGGTAATGTGCAGCAAAGAGACATTGCCGAATGCAGGCAAATCGTAGAAGCTTCCAGCGTGGCCGGCAGACAGGGCCTGCCGGCTGTTCAGTGCGAAGCCGGATGCGGCGGCCACTGCCAGCAGCTGCAAGAACTCGCGGCGGTTCATGGACATGGGGACTCCAACATAAAGTCAGGCGAGGGGCTATAGGCGAGGGGCTATAGGGGAAAACCGCGAAGCGACAACTGCCCCTGGCCTCTAGCCCCGCGCCCCCAGCCTGTGGTTAGCTTACTTGCGAAACACCGGCGTCTGCATCGGCAGGCCGTTGCTCATATAGGTGAGGAAGTATTCAAGATTGTTGTACTCCTCGCTGTTGAATTCCAGCGGGCTTGCACGTACATTCTTTTGGCATTGCCGAAAACGCCCTTGCAGCGTAACAAGATCCGTTCCGGCGCGGAATTCCGGCCAGTGCGAAGCCTGCCCGATCATCGGGGAGAGCTGTTCGCTGCGGACGAAGTTGCCGACATTGTCGATATGGCAAGATGCGCAAGAGAAATTCAGCTGGCCGCGGCGGCTATAGTAATGCGTCTTGCCTTTTTCATACGCAGCCAAGGCCGCAGGCCCCTCGACCTTGACCTGCACTTTCATGCCGTCCGACAAACTCTTCACATATGCCGACAACAGCCCGAGTTCATTGCTACCATATTTCAGCTCCGCCTCGCCGTTCGCCTTCAGGCAGGCATTGAGGGCGTTCTCGAAGGTCACCACTTTGCCCATGGCGTTATCGAATTGGGGATAATTGCCCGCCACATTCTTTCCTCCGTTGGGAAAGCACGAGGAGAGTTTCTTGCCGTTCTTGAACGGTTTTTCCCATATTTTCCGGCCATCATCGACATCGTTAACGAAGGGCGGGAAAATCATGATGCTTTCGTACTGATCCAGGGCGTCTTTATTCAACGCCAAGGCGCCCAGCACATAATCCTCAAACTTTACGCCAGGAAGACGCTGCTTGTAATGCTCGGACAAGGCCTTGCGATCCTCGGCAGGCCCGGCGATCGCAGCAAGGCTGGCACCCAGAAACAGACAGGCCAGAAAAGCGGTGAGTCTCCGTCTCATCATCATTCCTTTCGCAAAAATCGTTATATTTTTTGGGTGAACTTGGCCGGACAGAACCGCCCGGCCAGGCTTGATCAGGCGATAACCGCTTCGCCGCTCATTTTTTCACCTTTGTTATCCACCGCATTAATCACGATTTTGTCGCCGGACTTGGCGCCCTTGACCTTGAAACCCAGAAAGGGATTCTTGGCAATGGCCGCACCCCACTGCGCATCCATTACGGTCTTGCCGTTCAGGGTAGCCACGACGTGATTGATGAAGTGCTCAGGAATCATCTGCCCGGTTTTAGCATCCTTGCGCAAACCGGTTTCCATGATGTGGTTCATCAGTGCTTTTACATCGGCGACATCGCCTTGCAGCGTCGCGCGGATTTTCATTCCTTCAGCCATGTTCGTATCCTTGTCAAATAAAGTGAATATTCAAATCCATACTATGCCGATCAACCGCCGCAACCGCCGATCGTCACCTTGACTTCCTTGGAGGCGGTGTAAGCCTTGCCGCCCGCCTTCACCGCCACCCTGACGTGGGAGGTATTGGCCATCTTGATGCGCGTGGAAACGTAACCTTCAGCGCCATTGGCAAGCTCGAAATCAGCGATCAAGGGATTCTGATTCTTGTCTACAAAAATCATGATGGAAGTGGTGCCAGGGATTTTGCTGGTTACTTCCACCGGAACCACCGCGCCATTTTCCGCAATGTCCGGCGCCTTGATCAGGATGTCCTTGCTCTCGGCGGCGCCCGCAACGCTCAGGCCCTTCATCGCATCCGCCGTGGTCGTGGCGCCAAACGCAGTCTTGTTCCATTCCGCTGCCAATACCTGACCAGGCCGGAGCAAGCCCGCGGCAATGGCGACCGCCACCGTACCGGCAGCGCCGGTGCTCTTCAAAAAAGTTCTACGCAATGGATTCATCATTCTCTCTTCCTAATAAAAATAAAAAATTAAAGACTGTATATATATTCAACCACCTGATCAATCTCCTGCTCAGTCAGTATCTGGTGCTTACCGAAAGGCGGCATCGATGTTTTTGGGTTGGCTACAGTGGAATCCCAAATCTGGGCACGCAGCTTGTTCTTGTCGGGAAAGCGCTCTTTCATCATGATGAAGGGTGGCCCAACGTTGCCGGGCGACTCTGCCTTCGGATCACTGGGAATCGCATGGCAGGCGAGGCAATTGCCTTTCGCCTTGTTGAACAAAACTGTCCGTCCAGCGGGTTCCTTGGCAACCTCGGCTGCCATGGACAGGTTCGCGATACCCAAGCCGGCGATAAGCGCAAACATAAGCGTCGATTTTTTTCGCATCACTCCTCCTTCTCCGTTTTTCCGAACATTCTCCGAAGGCATCCATTTTCCTTGGGAAATTTTGCCGTTTGTGTAAAACAAGCATACTGAATTTACCTCGGGCAATGCAAGCCTTTTTTACAATTTTTTGTTTTATTTCCGATAGTTAGTACAAATGTACCAGCTAAATTAGCATATGACCAATTACCCATCCACCGAGAGGGAATCATTTTTATCGTATGCAAAACCGACCTGTGCTATGCTTCAACAAGTAATTTAAAAATGGAAAATTGCTATGGACATCTCTAGCGCGTCGTCTGTAAGTACATTCTCAGGCCAATCAATTGGCAACTCAGTCGAGAATGAAGTTATGAGGAAAGCCCAACAGGTTCAGGAGCAAAGCGCGGCAGCACGCAGCGATTCTGCAGAGCCCGCGACGAAAGCCCCCTCCGCAAATATGCCCTCCCACCTAGGACAGAACGTCAACACGACGGCCTGAGTTCAGTTCTTCACCCCGCAGCGCACAGCGGGGCTACCCTGCCTCGCTCAGCAGCTTTTCGATCCCCGCTTCCGCTTGCTCAAGATAACCTTCGCCAAACATATTTAGATGATTGAGTATGTGGTACAGGTTATATAACGCCTTCCGCATGGAATAGCCGGAATCCGGAGGGAACGCCTCACGGTAGGCGGCATGGAATGCCGCAGGAAAACCTCCGAATAATTCGGTCATGGCCAGATCCGTTTCCCTGTCGCCGTAGTAAACCGCCGGATCGAAAATAACCGACTCACCGGTAGCGGAGTAAGCATAGTTGCCTCCCCACAGATCCCCGTGCAGCAAGGACGGCAACGGGTCATAGCCAACAAAAAATCCATCCAGCCTCGCCAGCAAGCGCTCCCCCTTGCGTTGCAGTGCGCCTCCGTAACCGTTGCTTGCTGCCAGCGCCAACTGGCGCCCGATCCGCCTGTCCCTCCAGAACTCGGGCCAGTTGTCGGCAGGTGTATTGATCTGAGGGGTGGAACCGATCGTATTGTCGCGCCGCCAGCCGTATTGTGAGGCGCTGACCCGGTGCATGTCGGCCAGTCTGCGCCCCATATCTTCGGCCCGCCCCGTCCGGCCAGAACTGAAATCAATAAATTCAAGCACCAAAAAGGCTGAACCTTCAGCGACTCCGGTGCACACCGGATTGGGAACGCGGATAACCCCGGTCCGCGCGATTTCACGCAGCCCGTCTGCCTCCGCCTCAAACATGGCCAGACAAGACATGCGGTTAACTTTGACGAAGAAGCGGCGCGCGCCATCCCCGACCGAATACGTCGAATTGATGCACCCGCCTCCGATGGCAAGGCATTTCCGGACGACAAAATCATCCCCCGTCGCAACCCGGATTGCCTTGCCGATCTCCCGCCGCATCGCTTCATTTCCCATGGTTTATTTTACGTCGAAATTCGCATGTAAAATTTATGCCATTCCCGTGCAAATCCATTACCATCAAAACATGAAGCCTTATGCTGAATCCTGTGAGCAGAATCAGGAACCCATACTCGAAGTTCTGCTGGAAATCTTTGCCGACCGGCAACGCGTGCTGGAAATCGCTAGCGGGACCGGCCAGCATGCCGTTTACTTTGGCCGGGCACTGCCGCAGTTGACTTGGCAGACCAGCGAGTTGGCGCAAAACCATGCAGGCATCCAGGCATGGCTGGATGAGTCGCTGCTACCGAACGTGCGACCCCCTGTTGCCATCGACATCAACGATCCCGAGTGGCCGATCGAAAGCGTGGACGCCGTGTTCAATGCCAACACCGTGCACATCGTTGCGTGGCAAGAAGTGGAAGCGATGTTTGCAGGTATTGCGCGCGTTCTGGACGAAGGCGGGCTGCTCTGCCTGTATGGGCCATTCAACTACGGCGGGAAGTTTACCTCCGAAAGCAATGCGCGATTCGATGCCTGGCTCAAGTCGCGCGACCCGAGCAGCGGCATCCGGGATTTTGAAGCCCTGAATCGGCTCGCCGAATCACATGCGCTATTGCTGCGGAAGGATGTGGCCATGCCCGCCAACAACCGGATCCTGGTATGGCAACGTTCGCGTCGCTCCTAGCTCGTCACGACGAGCAGCTCACTGATATCTGCTGCGCCCAGTCCGGCGGCGGCGCGGCATAATCCGCTATCTCCGGCTGCTCGTCGAAGGGGCGGCCCAGCAGTGTCAGCAAGCGATCCACTTCTGAGAAGTCGCGCTCCTTCTCGGCCTTGCCGATCGCGACTTGCGCCAGATAATTGCGCAGGATGTATTTGGGGTTGACCCTGTCCATGCGCTCCTTGCGCTCCGCGTCCGTACACGCCTCATTCTGCAATTTGGCACGGTAGATTTCGGCCCAGGCATCGAAGGCCGAACGGTCCAGGAATTGATCGCGCACCACGCTGCTCTGCTCCCCCGCTGCAGACTTGAAATGCCCCAGACTGCGGAACAGGTTGGTATAGTCCACCTGGTTGGCGTGCATCAGCCCCAGCAGCGCCTCAATCAGGGCAACATCTTCCTTGCCTGCGCGGGTCAAGCCCAGCTTCTGGCTCATCAAGTCCACATAGTGCTCGGCGAAAGTCGGACCATAGCTGCCCAGCACCGCCCTGGCTTCCTCCACCGGAATAAGCGGCGTCAAGGCCTGTGCCAGACAGGTCAGGTTCCACAGGCCGATTTGCGGCTGCCGATCAAAGGCGTAGCGCCCGCCATGGTCGGAATGGTTGCAAACGTAACCTGGATTGTAAGCATCCATGAAACCGAATGGGCCATAGTCGAAAGTCAAACCGAGGATCGACATGTTGTCGGTGTTCATCACGCCATGCGCGAAGCCGACCGCCTGCCATTTGGCCATCAGCCTGGCAGTGCGCGTAACCACTTCATTCAGAAAACGCGGATATTTGTCAGGCGCATCGGCCAGCTCGGGAAAATGCCGGGCGATCACATAATCGGCAAGCAGGGAAATCGGCTCGGGCTGGTCCCGGTAGAAAAACACCTCGAACGAGCCGAAGCGCACGTGAGATGGCGCGATGCGCGTCACCACCGCGGCACTTTCAACGCTTTCGCGCCAAACCTCTTCGTCGCTGCCGACGATGCACAAGGCGCGCGTGGTGGGAATCCCCAAGCCATGCATGGCCTCCGAGCACAAGTATTCGCGGATGCTGGAACGCAGCACGGCACGACCATCGCCGCTACGCGAAAACGGCGTGACCCCCGCCCCTTTCAGTTGAAGCTCCCACTGTTCCCCGGCGCGGTTTTTGACTTCGCCCAGCAATATCGCCCTGCCATCGCCCAGCTGCGGCACGAAATGGCCAAACTGGTGCCCGGCATAGAGCATCGCCAGCGGGTCGCAGCCGGGCAGCAAACGGTTGCCGATGAAATATTCGGCAAAGTCGGCGCGCATCGCTTCGTCCGCATCCAGGTCGATCAATTCTGCCGCATTTGCGTTGAAACTGACCAGATAAGGCTCGGGCAGAGGCGTGGGGAGCAAGCGGCGGTGAAAAGCATCCGGCAGACGCGCAAAAGTGTTGTCGAAACTCAGGTGCTCAAGTTTTTTCATGGCGAAAACATTTATAGGCTGGCGAGAGACCAACTCGGCGTAACCGGCTTGGCAAAATTTGGCGGAGGCGCCTGATCTGCAATCCTCTTCACCGGACTCCACGCTGCTGTATTTCACAGCGCACGAATAGTATAGTATTTTTGTCAACCATAGGCTATATTTTGTGTATGAGTAACATTTAACCCGAATTGGGCAGCTTCAAGTTCGATTATTGGGTCATGCGCCTGCGGGAAGATAACACTATTAAAATCAATCCATTGAATCCTTCAGACTGGGTTTATGAACTACATACAAGGAGAAAGAAATGAAAGAGTCTCACATCAATTATTCAGGCATTCAATTGGACCACAAGCGGGCTAGCGGGCTAGCTGCCGCCCTTGCCAACAGCGATGCGGACCTCGTCGATCCAGTCATGGTGGCCTGGCATGACAAGAAATCATCCCGGATGTCACCGGTGATCGAAGGCGGCGATATCAACACACGCTGGCGCGACTACGGAGAAAGCCACGGCGGCAAACTGGAAGTCGATGTCAACGACGAATACGACTTCATCTTCGCCGACTCCAGTGCTTTCGAGCCATACGGCCCCAGCCCATTTATCAACCTGCATGATAATCGCGGCAACGAGTACGTTTGTCAGATCAATGCGCTACGCGACCCGCACAACCCGAGCGAGGAAGCCTGTGTGGTACTGGATGACTGGACCAGCAAGCTGACCTGAAAATCAAGCTTAACCCATTCGTTTACCGGCCCGTCCAGCGTGATCGATGCATTCTGTGCTTGCATCGATCACGCTAACGGGCATCGGGCGTTGCCGCTGTCACGAAGGAGATTCATCATGTCCGAGAATATTTCACTTGTCGCCACCTATGCTAACCACGGTTTGGCCAAAAACACCGCCAGGAAATTGAAAATGGCCGGGTTCGACGTAAGCAAGCTGTCCATCGTCAGCAACGACCGGAACGACGCTGCCTGGGAACTGGAAGGTGCAGCCGTGCTAGACAGGCTGGAGGCGTTAGACGAGGCACAATATGCCTGTATTTCCAAGGAACACGTTCATGATTACGAAGCCGAATTGAAAGCGGACAGGTTGCTTCTCGTTGCACATGGCACAGCTGAAGAAATTGCCCAGGCCAAGAGCATCATAGACGCAACCCACCCTGAAGGCTGGAATGGGAACGTAGGCTGCTCGGTTTATTATGGATGCGATGATTGATGACCTGGCGGGAAGCGCGATTGCGATCAAGCATACCCCGACCGGCCCAATTGCCCCTTTCCCCTGATCTCAGGATTATCGAAACCATTGCGGACATCCCCGAAGCGCAGTGGAACACCCTGGCAGGCAGCAATCCGTTTCTGTCCCACGCATTCCTGCGCGCACTTCAGGAAAGCGGATGTGCCACGCCGCGCACCGGCTGGCAGGCACAGTTCCTCACCCTCTGGCAAGACGACACTCTCACGGGCGCCATGCCGCAGTATCTCAAAAACCACTCCTATGGCGAGTTCGTTTTCGATTGGGCATGGGCGGAGGCTTACCAGAAAAAGGGGCTGAACTACTACCCCAAACTGCTGTGCGCCGTACCCTTCACGCCGGTAGCGGGACTGCGCCTGCTGGCCGCATCGCCCGAGATCCGCGCACAGCTGATTCAATCAGCCCTGCATCTGGCACAGAGCTCGGGCGTCTCTTCCCTGCATTGCTTATTTCCCCACCATGATCAGGCGCTGGAGATGCAGCAGCAAGGCATGATGTTGCGCCAAGGCGTGCAGTTTCACTGGCGCAATCCAGGTTACGCAGATTTCGATGCCTTCCTGTCCGGCATGAGCCACGACAAGCGCAAAAGGATCAAACAGGAACGGCGCAAGGTGAGGGATGCAGGCATCGCCTTCGAGCGCATCCGCGGGGAAAGGATCACAGCAGAACAATGGACGTTCTTTTTTCGCTGCTTTACCCACACCTTCCGGCAATACAATTCGCCGCTGCCTTTGAATCTGGATTTTTTCCGGCGCATCGGAGCGGCCATGCCCGAAAATATCCTGCTCATCATCGCATCACGCAATGGCGAGCCGATAGCCAGCGCACTCAATTTCTTCAACGACGACGCCCTGTATGGACGCTCCTGGGGGGCACTGGAATATCATCCCGGACTGCACTTTGAAACCTGCTACTACCAGGCCATAGAATTTTGCATCGAACAGAAAATCGCCACCTTCGAAGGCGGCGCTCAAGGCGAACACAAGATCGCACGGGGTTTTCTGCCCGTAACAACTTGGTCGACGCACTGGCTGGCACATCCCGAATTCTCGCGTGCAGTGGAAAATTTTCTGCAGCGCGAGGCCATAGGCATGAGCCAGTACGTGGATGAACTGAACGACAGCAACCCTTTCAAACAGAGTCCCGACGAATGACGGCCTCTTCATTTTTGCCTCCCTCCAAAAACAAAAAGCCCAGGGGTTTAACCCTAGGCTCTTGTTTTTTTACATGGTGGGCCCGCTCGGACTTGAACCGAGGACCAAAGGATTATGAGTCCTCTGCTCTAACCAACTGAGCTACAGGCCCGGTAACGCGGTGTGCAATGAAGCTTAAACTTCATTGTCCAGGAAGCTGCGCAACCGCTCGGAACGAGACGGATGACGCAGCTTGCGCAGGGCCTTGGCTTCGATCTGGCGGATGCGCTCGCGGGTGACGTCGAACTGCTTGCCGACTTCCTCCAGGGTGTGGTCGGTATTCATTTCGATGCCGAAGCGCATGCGCAGCACTTTGGCTTCGCGCGGGGTGAGCGATTCCAGCACTTCCTTGGTGGCTTCGCGCAAGGAGGCGTACAGCGCCGCGTCGGCCGGGGCCAGTGTCGTCGAGTCCTCGATGAAGTCGCCCAGGTGGGAATCCTCGTCGTCGCCGATCGGGGTTTCCATGGAGATCGGCTCCTTAGAAATCTTGAGGATTTTGCGGATCTTTTCCTCGGGCATTTCCATTTTTTCCGCCA